>NZ_JAHZUT010000030.1:0-828 GCF_022788845.1 Microbacterium sp. CIAB417
CTGCAGTCCTTTGGGGCTGTCAGAGCCGGATTCGCACCGAATGTGTGTGACCGGAGCTCATGGGTGGAACATTTGACATGACACCAGGACCAAGGGTTCTGCTTAGTACGCTGCTTCGGCGGTGGGAACGGTGGGGGTTTTGGGGTGGGTGTCTGCACGCTGTTGGGTCCTGAGGGACCAGACGTTTTGTCTGAATCCTCTGGGCCTTTTCTGGTCTCCCCCGTGGGGAGGGTGGGAGGGGTACCGCCCGTACTTTGAGAACTACACAGTGGACGCGAGCATCTTAAAGATCCCATGCCTTCGGGTGTGGGGTTCGTAACGATAGACAATTCTTTTTGGATTGTACTCATGTGATTTCAAGTCTTTAAGAGCAAACGGTGGATGCCTTGGCATCTGGAGCCGAAGAAGGACGTAGCAATCTGCGATAAGCCTCGGGGAACTGATAAGCAAGTTTTGATCCGAGGGTGTCCGAATGGGGAAACCCCGCTGGGCGGCGTGCCGACCTAGTGACTCCCGTCTGAATATATAGGGCGGGTAGAGGGAACGTGGGGAAGTGAAACATCTCAGTACCCACAGGAAGAGAAAACAACATGTGATTCCGTGAGTAGTGGCGAGCGAAAGCGGATGAGGCTAAACCGAGTGTGTGTGATAGCCGGCAGGCGTTGCATGTTCGGGGTTGTGGGACTTTCCTACCAGTTCTGCCGAGCTGGTGGCGTTACAGAAGCGTGTAGACGAACCGTCTTGAAAGGCGGGCCATAGTGGGTGCCAGCCCCGTAGTCGAAACATGTGTTCTGGCGTGGAGAGTATCCCAAGTAGCACGGGGCCCGT
>NZ_JAHZUT010000031.1:0-820 GCF_022788845.1 Microbacterium sp. CIAB417
TCAGATCACCTACCGTGCGATCGCGAGCCCGCCCGGACGCCACGAGGTCCAGGTGATCGTGGCCGACGCGTCTGGCGAGGATGCCGGTGGCACGATCCAGCTCGATGTCCGCCCAGTCGGGTCCACGCTGCCGAAGACCAACGCCGATCACGTCGTGATCAAGGCGGGCCAGCAGGCGACCGTGTCCCCACTCGCCAACGACACCAGTTCCAGCCGTGAGCCTCTGCGACTGAACCGGGTCGACCCGGTGGACGGCGCCACCATCGTCCCTGACTACCCGAACAAGAGCTTCACGTTCACAGCGGCCGAACCGGGCACGTACTACGTGCAGTATCTCGTCACGGCGGGCGTGCCCTCGGCGACGGGTCTGGTCCGCATCGATGTCGAGGGCGCGACTCAGGAGGATCTTGCTCCGATCGCCGTGCGCGATGTGGCACTGCTGCCGACCGGAGGTGAGGTGCTCGTCGGGGTGCTGAACAACGACACCGACCCGGGCGGCGGCGTTCTGGTGGTGCAGTCGGTGACTGTCGAGCCCGGCAGCGGTGTGTCGGTGTCCGTGCTCAACCATGAGACGCTCCGCATCGGCGACCAAGGGGGTCTCGAAGACCAGGTGCGGATCACCTACCGCATCTCGAACGGCACCAAGACCGCCGAAGGCGATGTGGTGGTCATCCCGATCCCCGCGCCCGACAAGCTGCTGCCTCCCGTCGCCAATGACGACACGGCCACCGTCAGGGCCGGTGACGTCGTCAGCATCCCCGTGCTCGACAACGACACGCACCCGAATGACGCGGCGATGCATGTCGAGCCGGAATTGCTT
>NZ_JAHZUT010000032.1:0-820 GCF_022788845.1 Microbacterium sp. CIAB417
CACCAGCTCCGGCTCGACATGCATCGCCGCATCATTCGGATGCGTGTCATTGTCCAGCACCGGGATGCTCACCACATCCCCCGCACGCACCGTCGCTGTGTCATCGTTCGCCACCGGGGGCAGCAGCTTGTCCGGCGCGGGGATCGGGATCACGACGACATCGCCTTCGGCCGTCTTCGCACCGTTGGAGATGCGGTACGTGATGCGCACCTGGCTCTCCAGCCCGCCCTGATCGCCGATACGCAGCGTCTCATGGTTGAGAACCGACACCGAGACGCCGCTGCCGGGCTCGACCGTCACGGACTGCACCACCAGGATGCCGCCACCGGGATCCGTGTCGTTGTTCAGCACCCCGACGAGCACCTCGCCACCGGTCGGCAACAACGCGACATCGCGCACGGCGATCGGCGCGAGCTGTTCGTCGCTCCGCTCCTGCACGTCGATGCGCACCAGCCCCGATGCGGACGGAACGCCCGCGGTCACCAGGTACTGCACGTAGTACACCCCGGGAGCCGGGGCCGAGAACGTGAAGGTCTTGTTCGGGTAGTCGGGGACGATGGTCGCGCCGTCCACCGGGTCGACCCGGTTCAGCCGGAGCAGTTCGCGGCTGGAGCTGGTGTCGTTCGCGAGCGGCGCCACCGTCACCTGCTGGCCGACCTGAGTCACGACGTGATCCGCGTTGGTCTTCGGCAAGGTCGATCCGACCGGCCGGACGTCCAGCTGCAGCACACCGTTCGCGAGTTCTCCCTCGCCGTCCGCCACGACGACCTGGACCTCGTACCGACCAGGGGGACTCGCGATGGCGCGGTACGTGATCTGG
>NZ_JAHZUT010000033.1:0-787 GCF_022788845.1 Microbacterium sp. CIAB417
AGGGTTCTCCTGCGGCGCCGGTGTCGTTGTTGGGGTGTTCGTATGGTGCGTGGTCGGGTTCTGGGGTGTTCGTCCGGGAGTGTCCGGGTGAGGGGAGTGATCTGTCGGAGGAGATTCCGGGGATCAAGCCGTCGGCGGATCTGACGTTCCGGGTGAATCGGGATGTGATCGTGCTGAATGATGTGGTGGGCGGTGCGGCGTGGATTGCGACGGACAGTCTGCAGCAGGTGGACAACTGGAATGACATCACTCCTCCGGAGGGGGAGACGGAGGAGGAGGAGAACACCACCGAGGAGACGGTGGAGACGTCTTTGCCGGAGCGGAGCAAGGAGAACACGAAGCCGGTTGCGGAGGATGATTCGTTCGGTGTTCGTCCGGGTGGGACGACGTTCTTGCCGGTGCTGGACAACGACACGGATGCTGACGGTGATGTGCTGGTGGCGGCGTTGGCGAGTAAGCAGCCGTCGATCGGTGAGGTGCAGCCGATCAACAATGGCAGTGCGTTGCAGGTGGCGGTGCCGGAGGATGCGTCGGGGTCGGCGACGTTCGAGTATGAGATCGATGATGGTCGTGGGGGCAAGGACACCGCGAGTGTGTCGGTGGCGGTGCATGACTGGAGTGTGAATGGTGCTCCGGAGCCGAAGCGCAAGAGTGCTTTGGCGGTGGAGGCCGGGGGGACGGTGTCGTACAACGTTCTGCCGGACTGGACCGATCCGGACGGCGACGACGTCTACCTCAAGGAAGTGATCGCCGCTCCCGGCGACGAAGTCGACTTCACGACCGACGG
>NZ_JAHZUT010000034.1:0-766 GCF_022788845.1 Microbacterium sp. CIAB417
CCAGATCCTCGCAGTGGACGAGGAGAAGAACGCCGCCCCGCGCCCCCGCGATGTCACCGCCCGCACGCTGAGCGGGACGACGGCGAACATCGCGATCCCGTTGGACGGGATCGATGCGGACGGCGACTCGGTGGAACTGCTGGGGCTGGACTCGAACCCGAAGAAGGGTCTCGTCACGGTCGAGCAGGACTACCTGGTCTACGACGCGTTCGACGACGCGACCGGAGTCGACACCTTCACCTACAAGGTGCGGGACAATCTCGGCAAGGAGGGCACCGCGACGGTCACCGTCGGGATCGCCCCGAGCGAGGAGACCAACCAGGCGCCATACGCGGTGAAGGACGCGGTGGTGGTGCGCCCCGGTCGTGAGGTCGCGGTCCCCGTGCTCGCGAACGACTCCGACCCGGAGGGTGCGAAGGTCGCCCTGGTCAAGAACGGCATCACCCCTCCCGAAGACGTTCCGGGCTTCGAGGCGCGGGTGTCCGGCGACCGGGTTCTCGTCCAGGCTCCGGATGCCGAGGTGGAGACATCGCTGCAGTACACGATCGTCGATGACCGCGGCGCCGAGGCGACCGCGGTGCTGCAGGTCACCGTCGATGAGGACGTCCCGCTGCTCTACCCCATCGCGCGCGACGACCGCGTCAAGAGCGAGGACGTCAAGGATGAGCTGACGGTCGACGTCGAGGTGCTGGCGAACGACGAGGATCCGGATGGGACGACGGAGTCGCTGGATCTGACTGTGGAAGAGGGCGGCACGATCCTCGAC
>NZ_JAHZUT010000035.1:0-766 GCF_022788845.1 Microbacterium sp. CIAB417
TCAGATCCTCGCGGTGGACGAGGAGAAGAACGCCGCCCCGCGCCCGCGGGATGTGACGGCCCGCACGCTGAGCGGTTCGACGGCGAACATCGCGATCCCGTTGGACGGGATCGATGCGGACGGCGATTCGGTGGAGCTGCTGGGGCTGGACTCGAACCCGAAGAAGGGCCTGGTCACCGTCGAGCAGGACTACCTGGTCTATGACGCGTTCGAGGACGCGACCGGTGTGGACACCTTCACCTACAAGGTGCGGGACAACCTCGGCAAGGAGGGCACCGCGACCGTTCATGTGGGCATCGCCCCGAGCGAAGAGGTGAACCAGGCCCCGTATGCGGTGAAGGACACGGTCGTCGTCCGGCCCGGACGCGAAGTCGCCGTCCCTGTGCTCGCGAACGATTCGGATCCCGAAGGAGCGAAGGTCGTCCTGGTCGAGAACGGGGTGACGTTCCCCTCCGACGTGTCCGGTCTGGACGCGCGGGTGTCCGGGGATCGCGTGCTGGTCCAGGCTCCGGATGCCGAGGTGGAGACGTCCGTGCAGTACACGATCGTGGACGACCGCGGCGCGGAGGCCAAGGCCGTGCTGCAGGTGACGGTGGACGAGGACGTCCCGTTGCTCTATCCGATCGCGCGTGACGATCGTGTGAAGTCCGAGGACGTCAAGGACGAGCTGACGGTCGACGTCGAGGTGCTCGCGAACGACGAGGATCCCGACGGCACGACCGAGTCCCTCGAACTCGAGGTCGAGTCCGGGGGCCGTGTGCTGGAT
>NZ_JAHZUT010000036.1:0-652 GCF_022788845.1 Microbacterium sp. CIAB417
CTGCTCGACGGTGGTCTGCGGACGACGGGTGAGAACTTCGACATCCTGCAGGACGAGGCGACTGTCGTTGTCGTGAACCGCGACGAGTCGACAGTGACGACCGTCGATCCCGCGAACGTGAAGCTCGGCGACAGCGGGGCGATTCCGGGTGCGAGCAAGGTGGCGCTGGGCGAGAAGACCACCGCGATCCTCGACACCGAGTCGGGAGGTCTCTGGATCAGGCCCGTGACGGGCCTGGCCGGATTCGAAGTCGCCGGAGAGAAGCCGCTGCTCGAGCTCGGGGCGAACGCGGACGTGACCGTCGGCGCCGACGGGACCGTCTACGCCGTGTCGCCGAAGGATGCCCGGGTGTACACGATCCCGGTCGACGCGCAGGGAGATCCCCTCGAACCGACCTCCGGAACCATCGACGGGCTGAAGAAGGACAGCGAGCCGACCGTCACAGCCGTGGGGGACGTCCCGGTGGTGCTCGATCCCGCTCAGGGCGTCGTGACGACGCCGGGCGGCTTCCGCACCGAGATCCCGGAAGCCGACTCGGCCATTCTGCAGCAGGCTTCGGGCTCGGCCGACTCCGTCACGGTGGCCACGGCCGGCCAGCTCTTGCGCGTTCCGCTCGACGGCGGCGAGATCGCCGTGTCCGAGGCCGGGTCGG
>NZ_JAHZUT010000037.1:0-652 GCF_022788845.1 Microbacterium sp. CIAB417
GCGCGTCCGAGCTCGTCGTCTCGACGTCTCCACCGTTCAGCGGCACGCGCAGCAGGTGCGAGGAGGTCGCGACGGTCACGGCGTCCGCTGCGCCGGACGCCTGCTGCAGCACTGCCGTGTCCGCGTCGTCGATCTCGGTCCGGAAGCCGCCCGGGGTCGCGACCAAGCCCTGAACCGGGTCCAGCACGACAGGCACATCGCCGACCGCGGTGATCGTCGGCTCGCTGTCCTTCTTCAGCCCGTCGACCGTGCCGGACGTCGGCTCCAGCGGGTCGCCTTGCGCGTCGACCGGGATCGTGTAGACCGCCGCATCCTTCGGGGAGACCGCGAACACGGTCCCGTCGGCGCCGACCGCGACGTCGGCGTTCGCGCCGAGCTCGAGGGTGGGATCGGTGCCGGCGAGCTCGAAACCCGAGAGTCCCGAGACGGGCACGACCCACAGATCGCCGGACTCGGGATCCAGGATTGCGGTGGTCTTCTCTCCCAGCGCCACCTTGCCGGAGCCCGGGATCGCGGTGCTGTCGCCGAGAGAGACACGGGCGGGGTCCACCGTCGTCGCGGTCGACTCGTCACGGTTGACGACGACGACAGTCGCCTCGTCCTGCAGGATGTCGAAGTTCTCACCCGTCGTCCGCAGACCACCGTCGAGCAA
>NZ_JAHZUT010000038.1:0-630 GCF_022788845.1 Microbacterium sp. CIAB417
CCGGCCGGGACCTCGGGCAGCGACGGCTGACTCCAGCTCGACGGCTCCGGAGCCAGGTTATGAGCCTGGATCCGCACCGTGTACGACGACCCGTTCTCCAACCCCGTCCACGTATAACTGTTCCCCGTGATGTTGGTCTTCTGACCCGACCCCACACCACCCACCAGCTCCAACGTGTAATACTCCACCGGCGACCCCGGAGTCGTCGGAGTCGTCCACGCGATCTTCAACTCCTTGTCCCCGAACGTCAACGTCGGAGCCGCCGGAGTATCCGGACGCGCATCCGGACGCGCCTCCGCCGACGACGCCGACGGATCCGACTCCCCCACCCGATTCGTCGCCGTCACCTGGAACAGATACTTCACATTGTTCGTCAGACCATCCAACGTGCACGTCGTCGACGTGCACTGCTTCTCATACGCCGCACCCTGCACCGACCGCACCGTATACCCGGAGATCTCCGCCCCATTGTTCGCCGGCGGCGACCACGACAACACCACCGTCCGATCCTGCACACTCGACACCGTCGGACGACCCGGAGCATCCGGCTTCCCCTGAACCGTCAGAACAATCTGACCATCCACCTCACGATCCGGATCCTCCGTCACATCCCCGATCCGATACCGCACG
>NZ_JAHZUT010000039.1:0-559 GCF_022788845.1 Microbacterium sp. CIAB417
GCAGCTTCGCTTACGCTAACCGCTCCTCTTAACCTTCCAGCACCGGGCAGGCGTCAGTCCGTATACATCGTCTTGCGACTTGGCACGGACCTGTGTTTTTAGTAAACAGTCGCTACCCACTAGTCTCTGCGGCCACCACACCCTTTTCCAGGCAAGCTGGTATAAGCGGATGGCCCCCCTTCTCCCGAAGTTACGGGGGCATTTTGCCGAGTTCCTTAACCACGATTCTCTCGATCTCCTTGGTATTCTCTACCTGACCACCTGAGTCGGTTTGGGGTACGGGCAGCTAGAACCTCGCGTCGATGCTTTTCTCGGCAGCATAGGATCACCCACTTTTTATCCGCATCGTGTCTCAGCCGAACGAGTCGCGGATTTGCCTACGACTCAGCCTACGCACTTGCCCCGGGACAACCATCGCCCGGGTTGGGCTACCTTCCTGCGTCACACCTGTTAATACGCTAACCGCACCAGCATGGGGTCGAGCGTTCACCAAGACGGCATCACCCCGAAGGGATCCACACATTCCTGGCTAGGACTCTTAGCACCACTGGATTAGCTT
>NZ_JAHZUT010000004.1:0-730051 GCF_022788845.1 Microbacterium sp. CIAB417
TCCCTCCGCTCGTTGAGCGAGCGAAGCGAGTCGAAACGCGGTCTCGCCGAAGGGCATCGGTACGTCACCCGTTTCGACTCGGCCGGCTGCGCCGTCCTCGCTCAACGAACGAGGGGGGTCAGCTGCGCCGTCCTCGCTCAACGAACGGGAGCGTCGCGCGCGCAGCGGAAGCCGATGTGGCTCATCCCGGTGTCCTCCGCCTGCGGCGAGCGCGCCGCAGGCCGGAAACGCAGGCAGTAGTCCGGCGAGCACAGCTGCGATCCGCCCTTGAGCACGCGCCGAGGAATCGCCGGGAACCCCTCCTGGGCACTGGCCGCCGCGAGAAGGTTCGCGCGCTTGCCGGCGTCCACGGGCTTGTCAGACAGACGCAGGTGCCGCGGCGTGTAGTAGTCGCTCGTCCACTCCCAGACGTTGCCGATCATGTCGTACAGTCCGTATCCGTTGGCCGGATAGGAACCGACGGGCGCGGCATCCCCCACGCCCTGGTTGTCGTAGGGGAAGCGCCCCAGCCAGGAGTTGGCCTGGGCGACGCCGTTCGGATAGGGCTCGTCGCCCCAGGCGAACCTCGCCCCCTCCAGCCCGCCGCGGGCCGCGAACTCGTGCTCGGCCTCGGTGGGCAGGCGCAGTCCCGCCCACTCGGCGTAGGCCACGGCGTCTTCGAAGGCGATGTGCACGACGGGATGCTGCAGGCGATCGTCGATGGACGAGTCCGGCCCGAACGGCCGACGCCAGGATGCTCCGGGCTGCCAGCGCCACCAGTTGCGCCAATTGCGCAGATCGACGGGGCCGGACGTCGGAGTGAAGACCATCGACCCGGGAACGAGGTCGGCGGCATCGGCCCCCGGGAAGGCCGCCGGGTCGAGCTCGCGCTCGGCGACCGTGACGTAGCCGGTGGCGTCGACGAACGCGGCGTACTGCGCGTTGGTCACCTCGTACCGATCGATGAGGAACGGCGCGACCTCACGCTCGTGCACGGGGCGCTCGTCCGGGTAGAACTCGTCCGATCCCATGAGGAACGTGCCGCCGTCGATCAGGACCTGGTCGTGTGTCGTCACGGTCCCACCGTAGCCTCGCCGCAGGTCCGGGGCCCTGCAGTGATTTCTCCCTAACCCGATCCGGGTGAACCCCTGGTGCCCTCGAAGGCCTCGCAGTTAGCGTGAGACGCACGTGCGCGGTTCTGCGCGCCGGAGATCGGAGGGCAGCTGATGGCCAAGGAATTCGCTGGAAGGATCGCACTCGATGTTCGCGACTCGGTCGCGGACTGGGCGCCGTACGAGACGCCGCACGCGCCGGAGGGCGCGCCCAACATCCTGGTGATCCTCTACGACGACACGGGCATGGCATCGTGGTCGCCCTACGGCGGTCGCATCAACATGCCGACTCTCGACCGGCTCGCCGAGAACGGGCTCACCTACACCCAATGGCACACGACAGCCCTGTGCTCGCCCACGCGCTCGACGTTCCTCACGGGCCGTAACCATCACGCGAACGGGATGGGGAACATCATGGAGGGCACCAACGGGTTCCCCGGCTTCTCCGGTCAGATCCCCGAGGAATGCGCCACGATCGGCCAGATCCTCCAGAAGAACGGGTACTCGACGTTCTGGATCGGCAAGAACCACAACGTGCCCGAGCAGGACATCTCCACAGGCGGCAGCAAGCAGTACTGGCCTCTCTCGCAGGGCTTCGACCGCTTCTACGGCTTCCTCGGCGGCGAGACGAACAACTGGTACCCCGACCTCGTCGAGGACAATCACTTCATCGAGCCCCCGTACTCACCGGAGGACGGCTACCACCTCTCGAAGGACCTCGCCGACCAGACCATCCGGATGCTGCGCGATCAGAACGCCTCGAACCCGTCGAAGCCCTGGTACACGTGGTTCTGCCCCGGGGCGAATCACGCTCCGCACCATGCGCCGAAGGAGTACATCGACAAGTACAAGGGCGCGTTCGACGACGGCTACGACGCCTACCGCACCTGGGTGCTGGAGCGCATGATCGAGCGCGGCATCGTCCCGGAAGGGACGGCGCTCACGCCGTTCAATCCGATGCCCGAGGACCAGGCCAATGACGCCGACTACGTCAAGCCATGGGACTCGCTGTCGGATGACGAGAAGCGCCTGTTCAGCCGGATGGCCGAGGTGTTCGCCGGGTTCAGCGAGTACACCGACGCGCAGATCGGCCGGATCATCGACTACCTCGAGGAGACCGGGCAGCTCGAGAACACGCTCATCTTCTACTGCGCGGACAACGGCGCTTCCGGCGAAGGGTCTCCGGACGGGTCCGTCAACGAGAACAAGTTCTTCAACGGCTTCCCGGACGATCTGAAGGAGAACCTGGACAAGATCGGGGTCCTCGGCGGACCGGAGACGTACAACCACTACCCCACCGGATGGGCGGCGGCGTTCTCGACCCCGTTCCAGATGTTCAAGCGCTACTCGCAGTTCTCCGGCGGTACGTGCGATCCGATGATCGTCCATTGGCCGGCCGGGATCTCGGCCAAGGGCGAGGTGCGTCACCAGTACCATCACTCGACGGACATCGTCGCGACGATCCTCGACGTCATCGGCATCGAGATGCCGTCGACGTTCCGCGGGGTCGAGCAGCGACCGCTCGACGGCGTGTCGATGAAGTACTCCTTCGACGCGGCGCCGGACGGCCCCACCCACAAGACCGTGCAGTACTACGCCATGCTCGGCACCCGCGGCATCTGGAAGGACGGCTGGAAGGCCGCCGCCATCCACGCGCCGTTGACCGGACATGGACGTTTCGACGAGGACCGCTGGGAGCTGTACCACGTCGAGACCGACCGTTCGGAGTCGAAGGATCTCGCGGCCGAGCATCCGGAGAAGCTGCAGGAGCTCATCGACGCCTGGTTCGAGGAGGCGGAGAAGAATCACGTTCTGCCCCTGGACGACCGTTCGGCGCGGGACCAGCTCACGATCGATCGCCCGCAGGACGAGGCTCCGCGCACGAGGTACATCTATTACCCGGACACGACGGCTGTCGCCGAGAGCATCGCCGTCAACGTCCGCGGCCGCTCGTACAAGATCATCGCCGACGTCGACATCGAGGACGGCGCCGAAGGCGTGCTCTTCGCGCACGGATCGCGGTTCGGCGGCCATTCGCTGTTCATCAAGGACAACCGGCTGACCTATGTGTACAACTTCCTCGGCATCCCGCCGGAGCAGACGTTCACCTCGGGCGAGCTGACACCGGGCAAGCACGCGCTCGGGGTGGAGTTCATCCGCGACGGCGCCGGCGAGCACGGCGAGTCCCTGGGCACCGCGAAGCTCTATGTGGACGATCAGGTGGTCGCGGAGGGGCCGATGCGCGCTCAGGTCGGCAAGTTCACGCTGGCCGGTGACGGCCTGTGCATCGGGTATGACAGCGGCGACGCGGTCAGTGGACAGTACTCCGACGGCTTCCCGTTCACGGGAGGGAAGCTGCTCGGCGTCGGCATCGACGTGAGCGAAGAGCAGTACCTCGACCTCGAGCTGGAGGCCCAGGCGGCGCTCGCCCGCGAGTAGGCCGTCGACGCGAGAAGCGGGGCGGGGAGGTTTCGGCCTTCCCGCCCCGCTTCGCGTCCGTCGGAGCGCCTGCTCAGCGCGCGGTCCGGGGCCTCGCGTACTCGGCCAGCACCACTCCGGATTCGAAGGCGGTCGTCGCGGTGCGCTCGAGCGCAGCCGGAGCGTAGGCGCGCTTCCCGAACAGGGGGATGCCGTCGCCCACCAGCACCGGGTTGATCTTCAGCACGAGCCGGTCGATCTCGTCGGCCAGCGTCGCGGCGAGCGCACCGCCTCCGCAGAGCCAGATCCCGGCGCCCTCCTCGGCCTTGAGCTCGCGCACCGTCTCGACGGGGTCGCGGTCGGTGAACTCGACGCCGTCCACGGGCTCCGGTCCGCGGCTCGTGAAGACCACCTGGCGCAGATGCCGGTACGGGCTCGGCATCTGCGGGAGGCCGACGGCGTAGGTGTTCCATCCCATCAGGACGGTGTCGAACAGGTCGCCGTCGGTGGGGATGCCGAGGGCCTCGCTGAACGACGTCGGGATCGTCTGGTGGAACCGATCGTTGATGAGGTCCCGATGATCTCCTTCGGCGAGGAGGAAGTCGAACTCGCCGGCGGGTCCGGCGATGAAGCCGTCGAGGGTCACCGCCACGTAGTAGGTCAGTTCGCGCATAAGATCTCCAATCACAACAGGTGCAGTGGTTAGAGACTACAACAGGTGCAGTGGTTGCGCTAGTGTGCTGTCATGGCGAAGAACGAGGCACGGCGCGCGGCGCTGGCGGATGCCGGCATCGCCGTCCTGGCGAGCGAGGGATCGCGCGGGCTCACGCATCGCGCGATCGACGAGCGGGCGGGTGTGCCGATCGGGACGGCGTCCAACTACTTCCGAAGCCGCGAGGCGCTGATCGCCGGGCTGTTCGAGCGCATCGGCTCCCGCCTCGCGCCGACGCCGGAGGACCTCGAGCTCGCGGCCGCGCAGGAGCCCGGCCGCGAGCTGTTCGGCGAGTACCTCCGCGACATCGTGCGGCGCCTGTCGACGCAGCGCGAGGTCACGCTGGCTCTGTTCGAACTGCGTCTGGAGTCGGCGCGCCGCCCCGAGCTCGCCGACACCATGTCGGCGTGGCTGCGCACGGGCTTCGCCGCCGACGTCGCGTTCAACGAGGCGGCCGGCCTTCCCGGCGGTGCACGCGAGATCGCCCTGTTCCATTACGCGATCGACGGGCTGCTGCTCGACCGCCTCACCTCGTCGATCGATCCGGGCACCTCGACGGACGACATCGTCGACGCCCTGGTGGACGGCCTGCTGCCGGTCGCGTCGGATGTCAGATCGCGACGTCTCCCACGAGGTTGACCCGGATCCCCATGCCGGCGAACATCGCCGCCTTCGCGATGAGCGCCTTGTCGGCGGTGGCGGCATCCGGAGCGTAGACGAGCTGCGCGTGGTTGGCCTTGTGGCGGGCCATGAACTGATCGCGGCTCTGACCGTGCAGCACGACGTGCGCGATGGGCCACTCCGGGTTCGTGGCGTCCTTGCGGCGCTGCGTCTCCTCCTCCGGCAGCTCGATCACCGAGCCGCGGAACACGTCGGCCTGCAGCACGCCGTCGGCGATGAAGACGCGCGACAGCACGACCTCACCCGGCTTCGACACCCCGTTGATCGTGGCTCCGCCGGCGGGGAAGAACACGTGCCCCTGACGCCATCCCTCGGCCTTGTCCCATCCGCCGAGATGCGAGGCCGGCACCGAGCCGGAGATCTCGTAGACCCAGACGAACCGCCCGTCGTACTCCTCGCCCCACCGCACGTCGTGCAGCGTGTTGTCCGGCACGAGGCCCATGGCGCGCCACACCCGGTCGGTGACCAGTGCGTCGACCGCGACGCCCTCGTCCGCCTCGTTGAAGTGCGGAAACGCGCGCCCGTCGTGCAGCACGCGGGAGCCGTCGCGCGAGGTCACCGGAGGACGCTCGGTCGAGTTCAGGATGCCTTCGGCGAGGTCGGATGCCGGGACGAGGTCCTTCAACCCCTGCTGGTACTGGATGCCCACGGCGTCCAGGCCGAAGTCGTCCGCGATGCGCAGCGCCGCGATGTACATCTTCAGCTGCCATTGCACCTGGTCGCGGGTGAGCTCGGTCGCGGCGTCCGTCCCGTATCGGAAGGTCATGCCGCGGTCGATGAGCCAGTCGTAGGCGGCGTCGGCCTCGGCATCCGTGACGTTCAGCATCTCGGCGTAGAGCGCCGACTGCGACAGGCGCTCCTTGTAGATGCCGGTACGGTTGAGCAGCTCGTCATCGAAGATCGCGTTGTACATGCCCATGCAGCCTTCGTCGAACACGCCGATGATCGCCTTGTCGGCCAGGAGCTCGGCGGCCAGCGCCTCGCCGAGCTCCTTCTCCGGGGAGTCGGGCAGCGCGGGCAACGCGCGCACGTGGGAGGCGTCATGTGTGATGGTGCCGGTCTCGGTCCATTCGCGCAGGCCCTGCGTGAACCAGTCATCGGTGAAGTCGACCGACCAGATCGTCGAGTAGGGCTTGCCCATCTTCGTCAGGCCCGCGTTGAGGCCGAGGAGCCCCACGAGGCCCGGCCAGTCCGGCGCGAAGTTCGCCGTCGTGAGGATGGGGCCCTGGTGCGTGCGCAGGCCCGCGAGCACGTGGTGCGAGTACTGCCAGTTGGCGGTGGCGACGACGAGCGGTGCGTCGACGGGGATGTTCTTGAAGACCTCCATGCCCATCCGCTGGCTCGAGATGTAGCCGTGGCCGGTGGCGGGGTCGACTCCGAACGGGCGGATGACGGTCCAGCCCAGGTCCTCGAAGGCGCGGGTCACGGCGGCCTCGGTCGCCTCCTGCACGGGCCAGCCGGCGACGTTCGCGGACTCGCGCAGATCGCCCGAGGTGATGAGGTAGGCGGTCTGCGGGGCGGATGCCGGGCGGGTCGCCGGGGCCGGAAGGGTGTAGCTCATGATGGTTCTCCGTTGTGGGTGATGGTCAGTGAAGCGGTGCGCGGATCGCCGGCCGCCAGGCGGATGCCGCGGGTGACGGGCTCTCCGCGGAGCTCGAGGCGATCGAGGTCGAGTCCGCCGCCGAGCACGCGCAGGGTGATCTCGCGGTCGTCGACCTCGACCGTTCCCCATCCGGTGCCCGTCGTGAACAGGGATCGGAAAGGGCCGGGTCCGACCGGAGCGAAGCCCAGGGCCTTCGACGGTGCATCCCACTGCGCGCCCGAGGCGCCGAGCAGGAGCGCCCAGGACGCCAGTGATCGCGCATAGTGATTGCCGCATTCGATCTCGTTCCAGGGACTCCGGTGCGCACCGTCGTACCGCGCGCGCAGGGATCGTTCGATCGTCAGCGCGTCGGCTTCGCGTCCGGCGAAGAGCAGGGATGCCGCGACCTGATGCTCGACGCCCGTCCACACCTCGTCCGAATAGACGAAGGGGATGGCGGGGCGCCCGCCGTGCGGCCAGGAGGCGAGCAGCAGACCGCCCTCGTCGTTCAGCGCGTAGACGCGCTGCGTGCTCTCGTGCCGGGTGAGGTCGGCGCGATGGTTGTGCGCGACGATCGCGGCGAGCGCCGATCCGACGCGCTCGGGCGGGAGCAGATGCCCCAGCCCGTTGACGAAGGCGTGGAACTGACCGAGCAGCTGGTCGGAGAGCACGCCGTCGCCGTACTGATAGCGATGCTCGTCCGGGTCGGCGATGACCTGGCGGTAGTACTCGCCGTTCCAGAGCTTCGCATCCATGGCCGCGGCGACGCGGTCGGCTCGCGCGGACCATGCCGTCGCACGATCGGGGTCCCCGAGATGCTCGGCCATTCGCACGCCCGCGCGCAGCGCGGCCAGGAGCATGCCGTTGGCGAGGGGCTCGGTGCCGTGGAACTCGATGTCGTAGGTGTTGTGCAGTTCACCGTCCAGGAGACCGTCGCCGTCACGATCCCAGACCCGCGCGGCGTAGTCCAGCGATCGGGCCGCAGCCGGCCACAGCTCGCGCAGGAACGCGTCGTCCCCGCTGAAACGCCATTCCCGATGCAGCCGCAGGAAGGTTCCGAGCTGGCCGTCGACGGCGGGACCCATGAACCAGGCGGGGCCGCCGAAGATCCGGTTCCCGCGGAACTTCTGCGCCCCGTCCTCACCGGTCTCGAGCAGGAACTCCGCGCGCCGGGCGCTGCGTTCAAGTGACGGGAAGAGCCAGGCGACGGTCTGCGCGTACGACCACACGTGGGTGCAGGTCCCCTCGCACGACCCCGCGTGATCGAAGGAGCCCTCCCAGGCCGCGAACACGGGGCCCTCGCCGAGTTCCGGCGTCGGCGACTCCGCGATGAAGCACGTCGTCGACCGGGCGGCGGCGATGTTCGCTCCGACCGCGTCCGCGAGCACCGGGTCGAGGGTGCCGCCGTAGAGGGCCTCGACGAAGGCATCCGTCGCGGCTTCGAGACGCGGCAGCTCGCGGTGCAGGTATGCGGCGGCCGTCCAGGCATCCGGCCAGAGGGTCGCGTAGTGGTTCTTCACGACTTCGTCGGCGTGCGGATCCTGGAAGACGATGTGCCCCTTCCAGCCGCGCACCCGGTTCGGGAAGCTCCAGGACAGCACGAAGGCGAAGTCGCGGCTCTCGCCGGGCTCGAGCGCGTGCACGATGCCGAGCGAGCCGGTGCGCACCCGCGGGAGCTTCTCGAGCATCTGCTCCTCGGTCAGCGTCCCCTGCCCCTCCCCATCGAGTTCGGCGAACAGCCCGCGCGGGCGGTCCTCGAGGGTCAGCCGCGGTTCCGGGCTCAGCAGCCCGTCGTCCACGAGATCGTTCCAGAACAGACGCGCGCCGTCCGGCCAGTAGCTCGTCACCCACTGCGGCTTGACGGTGACCGAGGCATCCGTGGTCGTGAGACTCAGCGTGCCGTAGCCCGGGTCGTCTTCGGGCAGGTCGATCCCGAAGTCGAGGCCCCGGATCTCGCCCTCCTCGCGCTCTCGCACGGTCTGCATGGCGCGCATGCCCCAGGGGCCGTCGCCGCGGCCGGCGGTGTGCGAGACGCTCCCGACCACCGTGACGGCGACGGGGACGTCCTGGGTGTTGGTGACGCGGTAGCGCAGGACCGCGGCGGGGATGCCGGAGGAGTCGGGGTCCAGCGGCACGAGCGGGGTGAACGCCCGCAGCGAGACGTCGACCGGCAGATCGTCGTCGGCGAAGTCGATGTCGACGATCGGGTACTCCCCGTGCAGCGTCGCAGAGGCCAGCCGGGGAAGACCGGCGAGGCGGTCGAAGGGATATCCGGCATCCGCGTCGTGCCGGCCCGTCGCGCGCGCCTCCAGCACCCGGGTGACCGATGTCCCGCCCTCGGGGCGCGCATGGATCGCGAAGAAGGAGTACGGGTTGTGGCGCCCCTTGTCGGGGAGGTTCTCGAACTCCCAGTCCCGGAGTTCGCCACGGGCGCCGAGCGAGACGTTGCCCGTGCCGATCCCGCCCAGCGGGAAGGCCGTGCTCTCGGACGTGTGCGGGATGCCGCGTGCCCGTCTGGCCATGCCCACTCCTCCTCGATCCCGGGTACCCCGCCACTGTACGCGAAATCGATTTCAAGCCGCAAGCGATGCGGCTGAGGGGTGCGCCGTGACCGCTCAGCGGACGGCGCTGGCGGCCTGGAGCTCGTTGCGCAGCACCACGGTGCGCGCCGGCTGCTCGTCGCCATGGATGCGCTCCAGCAGCATCTTGGCGGCGGTCACGCCCATGTGCCTGGCCGGGAGCCGCACGACCGTGACCGCTGTGGGGGACAGGGTCGTGAAGGGAAGGGAGCCGATCACCGCGACGCCGAGCTTCGGCGGGGTCAGACCATGCTCGGTGAGCACCTGGATGGCGCCCACGCCGATGAGGTTGTTGCCGGCCACGACCGCATCCGGGGGCTCGGGGAGCGCCAGGAGCTCCTCCATCGCCGCGCGCCCGCCGTCGACGCGGAAGGTGGCGAAGCGCAGGAGCTCGTCGATCGGAGCGTCCGGCTGCGCCGTCGACAGAGCGTCGCGCCATCCCGCCGCCCGTTCCGCGGCCGTGTCGATGTGCTCGGGGCCGCCGATGTAGGCGATGCGACGATATCCGGCCGAGAGCAGCGCCTCGGTCGCCGAGGCACCGGCCGCGCGGTTGGCCATCACGACGCCGTCGATGTCATAGGAGGTGCTGCGGTCGACCGCGACGACGGGTCGCCCTGTCCCGAGGATCTCGTCGAGGCTGCTCTGCTCGGAAGCCGTCGCGATGATGACACCGGACATGTGCTCGGCGATCGCGATCTGCAGATAGGTGGATTCCTTGTCGAGCTGCGCATCCGAGTTGCACAGGACCACCGAGTACCCGGCCTCCGAGGCGACGTCCTCGACGCCCCTCGCCATCTCGGTGAAGTACGGGTTCTCGATGTCGGGGATGATCAGGCCGATGACCTCGCTGCTCTGCCGCCGCAGGGTCCGCGCCGTGCGATTCGGCGTGAACTTCAGCTGCCTCGCCGCCTTGCGCACGGCGTCGGCCTTGGGAGCGGACACGCTCGTGCCGTTGAAGACGCGCGACACCGTCGCGGGGGACACCCCCGCGAGCTGCGCGACATCGTAGATCGTGGCCATCTGCACCTTCCCCCGAACCGGCAGGGCCACACTATCGCGATGCCGGCACGGTGGCGAGAGTTTCTGAAATCGATTACATTGATCGGAACGCCTCGACATGACACACAAGGACGTGAATCAGCCATGGCCAACGCCAACGACCTCTCCTCGGTTTCAGCTCTGCGCACCGTGCAGACGCGATCCATCTCCCCCGAGAACTTCGACGGCTCGCCGGGGGGCGGCGGACGCGCGACCGAGGGGACAGGAGCGTCCTGCGCGCGCGATCTCGGACCGGGGTGGAAGATCTCGCCCAGCGTGGACGTCAAGGCCGGCGAGACCTTCGAGCTTGCGAACATCCCGGGCGCCGGGAAGATCACGCACATCTGGATCACCACGCACACCGACAACTGGCGGACGCTCCTGCTTCGGGCGTACTGGGACGGCGCCGAGGAACCGGCCGTCGAAGTGCCCTACGGAGACTTCTTCTGCAACGGCTGGGGCGTGTTCGCCCAGGTCGACTCGCAGGCGATCGCGGCGAACCCGCACGGCGGGTTCAACTCGTACTGGCCGATGCCGTTCCGCGAGGGGGCGCGCCTCACGCTCGAGAACACCTCGGTGGTCGACGTGCGGGTGTACTACCAGGTGACGTACGAGATCGGCGGGGACTACTCGGACCAGGCGTACTTCCACGCGCAGTGGCGGCGATCGAACCCGTTGGAGGATCGCACACCCCACGTCATCCTCGAGGGCATCGAGGGGCAGGGGCAGTACGTCGGCACCTACCTCGCGTGGGGCGTGAACGCGAACGGCTGGTGGGGCGAGGGCGAGATCAAGTTCTATCTGGACGACGACACCGACTACCCCACCATCTGCGGCACGGGCACCGAGGACTACTTCGGCGGCGCCTGGAACTTCGACATCCCCGGACAGGGATACACCGCGTACTCGACGCCGTACCTCGGGATGCCGCAGGTGATCCGCCCTGACGGGTTGTACGTGTCCCAGCAGCGCTTCGGGATGTACCGCTGGCACCTGCTGGATCCGATCCACTTCTCCACCGGCATCCCCAAGGTGGACATCCAGGCACTCGGGTGGCGCAGCGGATGGCGCTACCTGCCGCTGCGCGACGACATCGCCTCCACGGCCATGTTCTATCTCGACCGGCCGACAGCCCGGCGACCGAAGACGCCGAGCGCCGACGACCTGGAGGTGCACCTGGGGACCGCCCCGGTTCCGGACATCGGCGCGACGCCGCCGCGTGCGCCGCAGGAGTGAGGAGACCCGCATGACGTCCGCCAACTATCGCGACCTTGCCGGCAAACTCGTCGTCATCACGGGCGGAGGACGCGGAATCGGCCTGGCGACGGCCCGCCGCTTCCTCGAGCAGGGTTGCCGTGTCGTCGTGCTCGACCTGGAGATGACGGATACCGACCTCGACGCCGTCTTCCTCCGGGTCGATGTGACGGATGCCGGGGCCGTGGAGTCCGCGGCATCCGATGTCGTCGCCCGATTCGGCACCCCCGACGTCGTGCTCAACGCGGCGGGGATCGTGCGCTCGGCGAGCGCCGAGGACATGTCCGCCGCCGACTGGCGGCAGGTCGTGGACATCGACCTGTCAGGCACCTTCTTCGTCTGCCAGGCCTTCGGCCGGCGGATGCTGGAGGCCGGCCGCGGCGCCATCGTGAACATCGCCTCGATGAGCGGCACCGTGAGCAACTTCCCGCAGAAGCAGGTGAGCTACAACGCGGCCAAGGCCGGTGTCGTGCACCTGACGAAGACACTCGCCGGGGAATGGGCCGACCGCGGCGTGCGCGTGAACTCCGTGTCGCCGGGATACATCGCCACGGATCTCACCGCCGCGCTGCTCGAGCGCGAGCCCGAGCTCGGCGTCATCTGGCGCGAGCGGACGCCGATGGGGCGGCTGGGCACGCCGGACGAGGTGGCGTCGGTGATCCTGTTCCTCGCCTCCGACGCCTCCAGCCTCATGACGGGTTCCGACGTGATCGCGGACGGCGGGTACACGGTCTGGTGACGACCGTCACCGTCCTCGCCGCGACTCGTAATCGGGGACGTCGATCGGCTTCCCTCTGTTCATAGCCGACTCATGCGCGCAGATGCCGGGGGCGGTCCATGCCGCGGCGCGGTACACATCGACGGTCGGCGGTCGTTGCTCCAGGATGCTGGTCACGAACTCGTGCACGAGATGGGGATGAGAGCCGCCGTGATGCGCACCCACCGCGACCGGTTCGGGCATCCCCTCGAACTGCACCGTACTCGGCCGCACGAAGCCGCGCAGCGGCACGGGCAGCCGCTCCGTCTCCTCGGGAGCCTCGACCTCGCTCGCCGCGACGCGATTGCCGCGTCCGCCTTCGTCAGGGCTCGTCATGTCGAACACCGTCAGGGGGCCCTCGTTGTCGATGGGCCATTCCACACCGCGATGCTCGCCGTACAGGCTGAACCCCTCGACATAACTGCGCGCCGTCTGGAAGAACGCCATCGTGATGTCCACGAGGACGTCGCTGTCGCGCAGCGTGAACAGGCCGACCTCTGCGGGAAACGGGTTGTCGAACCCGCCGGTGCGCCGATGCTCCGCGAGCGTACCGGCGCCGCGGGCGGAGACCGAGGCGACCGAGGTCTGCTCGAGGGCGAGGATCGGCGCCAGCGCATGCGTGAGGTAGAGCATCGGCGGGTAACCCTGCCAGTAGGAGGGGAAGCCGTCGAGGTTCTGGATGTGGAATCCGCGATAGAGCGTGAGCGCACCGAACTCGCCGCGCCCGATCATGCCTTGCACGGCGAAGTACTCGCGGGCGAAGACCGTGGTCTCCATCATCATGTAGGTGCGGCCAGAGCGCTCCTTCGCCGCGATGATGCGCTCCAGGTCGTCCAGGCTCGTCGCCATCGGCACGGCGCAGCCCACATGCTTGCCGGCACCCAGAGCGGCCACGACCATGTCGGTGTGCAGGAACACCGGCGTGAGGATATGCACGGCGTCCACGTCGGGATCGAGGAGCGCCTCGTCGAGCGAGTCGTATCCCTCGTCGAGTCCGTAGGCGGCCGCCAGGGAACGGCGGCGGTCCGCGGCCGAGTCCACCAGCACGACTCGGCCGACTCCGGGGTGGCTGAGATAGATCGGGACGAAGTCGGAACCGAACCCGAGACCGACCACGGCGACTGTGAGCTGCGTCGTCATGACAGCTCCACCTGCTCTTCGTATCCGGTGAGGAACGCGACCGGGGCGGTCACGAAGTTCTCCAGGTCCTGGTTCGCGGCCTGCCCCTCCGGCGAGGCGAGCATGGCGTCCATGGTGGCCTTGTCCCCGGTGTACAGCTCGGCGATCAGGCAGGCGTCGCTGGCCGGATCGTCGATCCAGACCAGGTTCCAGCCGGCGAGTCCCTGCATCCTCCGCGCCAGGGGGATATGCACCTCGTCGTAGTAGCGACGGAACTCCGCGACGTCGTCGGGGCGGCTGTAGACGATGGTCATGCGGTACATGTGCTGACTCCTTTCGGCCGCTTGTCAGGCCGACAGCGGGATGCGGGTGTACGAACGCATGTGATCGACCATGGCGACCTCGGTGGGCATGCGCTCCATGCTGGACGCCCCCAGGAAGCCCTGGACGCCGGGAACGGTCCGGATGATCTCGGCGGCCTCGTCCGGGCCGTAGATCGGGCCGCCGTGCGCGACCACGATGACGTCGGGGTTCTCGGCCCTGGCGGCGTCGCGCAGGATCGCGATCTTCTCCTTGCACTCGTCCATCGTCAGCGCCGTCTGCGCGCCGATCATTCCGGCCGTCGTCAGGCCCATGTGGGGGACGACGACGTCCGCTCCGGCCGCCGCCATCGCCGCGGCCTCCTCGGGATTGGCCACGTAGCTGGCCGTGAAGAGCTCACGCTCGTGCGCGAGGCGGATCAGCTCGACCTCCTTGTAGAACCCGAGACCGGTCTCCTCGAGATTGGCACGGATGATGCCGTCGAACAGGCAGACCGTCGGATAGTTCTGAACACCGGAGAATCCGGCGGCCTTCACCTGGTCGAGGAACTGCGGCATCAGGCGGAACGGGTCCGTGCCGCAAACGCCCGCGACGACGGGGATCTCAGTCGCGACGGGGAGGACTTCGGCGCCCATTTCCATGACGATCGCGTTGGCGTCGCCGTAGGGCATCAGCCCCGCCATCGAGCTGCGCCCGGCCATCCGGTAGCGGCCCGAGTTGTAGACGACGATGAAGTCGAGTCCCGCCTCCTGCGAGCACTTCGCAGAGAGCCCTGTTCCGGCCCCGCCGCCGATGATCGGGCGGCCCTCCTGGATCTTCTGGCGCATCGAGGCGAGGATCTGTGTACGTGCGGGCATGGCGTCAGCCTTTCTTGTGGGGTGTGCGGATGCCCTGCAGTGCCGAATGCACCGCTGCGGCGAAGGCCGGGGCGTTGATGTCGAGGTCGTGGATGACCACGGGGATGGTGGGCGAGAGAGCGCCCCGCAGGCCGTCGATGAAAGCAGCGTCCGCCACGGGGTCATGAAACGGCGCCCCCTCGACGGCGATCTGCGAGAAGCCCAGGGCGGGGATGTGCACCTCGACCGGCCCCGCGGCGGCGTTCAGGCGCTCCGCCATGGTCCTGCCGAGGACGGCGTTCTCCTCCGCGCTCGTGCGCATCAGCGTCACGGATGGATTGTGCTCGAGCAGCAGGCGATCAGCGAACCACGCCGGCACTGTGCCGCGCGCGCCGAAGTTTGCCATGTCCATGGCGCCGGGGCTCACGATCTGCGGGATGCCGACGAGCGCGGCTGCCGTGAGCCGATCAGGTCCCGCCGAGCAGACGCCGCCGAGCAGCTCGTCGGCGAGCTCGGTGGTGGTGAGGTCGGCGACGGCGTCGAAGGCCCCGGCGCGGATCAGCGCCTCGAAGCTGCGGCCGCCAGTGCCGGTGGCATGGAACACCTGCACTTCGGCGCCGTCCGCTTCGAGCTTCTCCTGCACAGCGTTGACGCAGCCGGTCGTGACGCCGAACATCGTGGCGCCGATCACGGGGATTCGGCCGTCGCGCGGCGGCACGGGGACTGCCTGCAGGATGCCGATGAGGGCGTCCGCCGCACGTGCCAGGACCGGGATGCTCACGGAGTTGAGACCGGCGATGTCGACGACGGGGTACATCATCATCAGATCCGAGGTACCGACGTACGGACGCGTGTCACCGGCGACGATCGTCGACACCAGGAGCTTAGGCACTCCGATCGGCAGGGCGCCGGCGACGCGACTCATCACGAAGCCGGCGTTCGACCCGCCGATCGCGAGCACCGCGGAGACCAGGCCCCGCGCGTGGCGATCGGAGACGATCCGAGCGGCGCCGGCAGCCATCACTTGCATGGCGTGGTTGCGATCCGGGCGATCCTGCAGGTCGCCAAGCAGCTCCCCGCCGGCATCCGCGACCGCGGTTCTGTCGACCTCCGCCTCGAGCTGCGGGCGATCGAGCACCCCAGTGTCCACGAGGATGACCGGCAGCCCTGCCGCTCGCAGGCGGTCGCGCAGGAAACCGTACTCGACGCCCTTCGTGTCCAGCGCGCCGACGAGGTGGACGGCGGGGGCGGTCATTTCACTGCCCCGAGCGTCAGGCCGTTGATCAACTGCTTCTGCGAGACGATGAACACGATCAGCAGCGGCAGGGACGTGATCACGGCCAATGCCATCAGGCTGTTCCAATTGGCGGCGTAGGTGGTGTTCTGCGACGCGAGCAGACCGCTCACCGGCAGGACAGTGCCCTGCGGAAGGAAATTGATCGCGTAGACGAACTCTCCCCATGCCCCGATGAACACCACGCTCATCAGCGTGAAGATGCCGTTGCCCATCATCGGCACCGTGATCGACCGGAAGGTGCGCCACGTGCCGGCGCCGTCGATCTCGGCCGCCTCGTAGATGGCACGCGGGACGGACTGCGCGAACGGGCGCAGAATCATGATCGCGAACGGCAGCATCATCGCGATGTCGGCGAGGATGAGTCCGCCGAGGGATCCCAGCAGTCCCCAGTTCGCCAGGACGCTGTACAGCGGGATCACCGTCATCGGCTGCGGGATCATCTGCAGGATCAACAGCACGGCCAGGACGATCGCGATCGTGCGCGCCACCCAGATGTTCGCGCGCTTCGCGAGGGCGTACGCGGCGGGAACGGCCAGGATGACCACGGCCGCCGTGACCAGGACCGCGATCTGCACGGACGTCACGATGGCGCCCAGGCTCGTCGAGAACAGCTCCGTGTACGCGTCGAACGTCGGGATGAACAGCAGCCCGTTCGGGTCCTGCAGGATGGCCGCGTTGTCCTTCAGGGACGTCAGGACGATCCAGAGCAAAGGGATCAGGTAGAGCAGGATGAGCACGACTTTGAGGATGGCGAAGCTCACACGCTGGGTCCGGCTGATGATCATTCGTCTTCCTCCTTTTGGATTCCGCGGACGTAGGGGACGGCGAAGGCCACAACGATGATCATCGACAGCACGGCGACGGTCGCGCCCGTGCTCATGTCGAAGGCGCTGAACGCCTGCAGGTAGGCCATGACCGGCAGGGTGTTGGTGGCGGTGCCCGGGCCGCCGGATGTCATGACGTAGAAGAAGTCGAAGGTCTTGAAGGAGTTGATCAGGGTGAGGATCCCAAGGATCCACATCGTGGGGCGCAGCAACGGCATGACGATGCGTGCCTGCGTGCGCCAGAAGCCCGCGCCGTCGATCGCGGCGGCTTCGAGGACGTCGGCCGAGATGGCGAGCAGTCCGCCGCGCAGGATCAGCGCGGAGAACGGCAGGGCGGACCAGGCGATCACCCCCGCGACCGACCACAGGGCGAGCGTCGGCGAGCTGAGCCACGGCACGGCGCCGAGCCCGAGCGCCCCCAGGACCGCGTTGACGGAGCCGGAGTCGTCCAGCATGAACTTCCAGACGCTGCCGCTGACCAGGGCGGGCAGCGCCCAGACGAAGACCATGATGCTGAGGGTTATGGCGGTCAGCCGACCGGATGAGGCCAGGATCGTCGCCGCGATGAACCCGAGCAGCAGGTTCGAGACCAGAAGGATCGCGCTCAGCAGGAGGGTGCGCCACAGGGCGTCCCAGAAGGAGGGGTCCTGCAGCGTTGCCGCGAAGTTCGCGCCGCCCACCCAGTCCCACTCCCCGATGATGTTGCTGGGCCCGACGTCGCTGAACGACATCCGGAACAGCACGACCATCGGGTAGAGCGCGAGGGCGACGAGCAGGACGGCCGCGGGGAGCCCGAACCCGAGCGCCCCGAACCGTCCGCGCGATCGTCCGTGGTAGCCACGGCGGCCCTGCTGACCCAGGACCACCGCCGCAGTCGTGTCACCGCTCATGAGCAGGTGCCACCACCCTTCTCCATCGCGGCCGAGATGTCGTCGATCGCGGCATCCGTCGCCTCGGCGGCCGTGCTCTGACCCGAGATCACCGAGCTGACCGCCGTACCGAGCGCCTTCTGCATCGCGGAGGTCTCGGGGTTGTTGGGCCAGTTCGCGGTCGCCTGCGCCGCGGTGACGAACGGCTGCACGAACGGGTCCGCGGCGACGGCCTCGGACCCGGCAGCGCCCGAGTTCAGCGGGATGGAGCCGGCGAACTCGAAGACGCTCTCGCCGCCCTGCTGCGACATGATCATCTGCTCGACGAACTCCCAAGCCAGATCGGGATTCTTGCTCTTCGATCCGATGGCGAATCCCTCGCCGCCCGGAAACACCTGGCTGACGCCGCCCTCGGGAGCCGGGAACTGGGTGGTGCCGTACTCGAACGCGGCATCCTTGACGTTGCCGAGCTGCCAGTTGCCGTTCAGCCCGAACGCGTACTTGCCTGTCATGAACTGCTGCCACGAGGCGTTCTGGTCCCAGGTCGCCGCCGCCTGCGGAAGCAGGCCCTCCTCACGCCACTGGGCCACGCGGTCGAAGGCGCCGCCGACGATGTCGGCGTTGTCGGCGAGGTTGCAGTAGTCCACGCCGAGACCGAGGAACTGCGGAGCGAACAGCCACGCGCCTTCGACCGATGCCGCGCCCGAGAGCGCCACCCCCTGGTACTCGCCGCCTGCTGCCACCGTCTCCATTGCTGCGGTGAGCTCGTCGAGCGTCTCGGGGACGGCGATCCCGTACTCGTCGAGGATGTCCTTGTTGTAGTACATCCCGAGCAGGTTGGTGTACGACATGAGGTTGTAGACCTTGTCGTCACTGCGCCAGGCGGCGTTGTCCGGGAACTCGGATGCCGCGTCGAAGTCGTCCCAGTAATCCGTGAGGTCGAGCATCACGCCGCCTGCCACGAGCGTGGGGAAGTCGACGACGATGTTGTTGATGAACAGGTCCGGCGTCGAGTCGGTGGCGACGCTGGCGAGCAGCTTCTGATCGTGCTGACTGCCGACGGTCTGGACGAGGTTGACGGTCACGCCGGGATGCTCGTCTTCGAAAGTGGCCGCCTGCTCCTTGAGCCAGTCGAGCTGGGTACCGCTGTAGTAGTTCCAGAAGGTCAACGTGGTCTCGCCGCCACCGCCGCCCTCTTGGATCGCGCAACCGCTGGCGACGACGGCCAGGCCGGCGATCGCGGCGACTGCCACGGTTCGAGTGAGTCTGCGTGAGGAAAACATGATGCCCCCTTGCATCGGGATGTGACCGTTACGTCGGGCCGGATCGCCCGCGATCAGGCTATGTCACATTATGTTGATCGTCAACATATTTATGTTGGGCAACTTCGTTAAGCTGAGAGCTCATCGTCTTCGTGCTGTGAGTACGATCGGGACACCGAAGGGATGGACAACGATGACGAAGGGTCGACCGGTGCGCCCGTCTGCCACAGCTGCGCAAGTCGACGGCACGGGCCAGGTCCTGTCGATGATCCGCCAGGGGACGCAGACCGTCTCCCAACTCGCGCAGGCCATGGACGTCGCTCGGTCCACCATCATTCAGAGGCTCGAGTATCTGGAGCAGTGGGGTCTGATCCGGCGGATCGAGCCCCTGCCCGGTCAGCGCGGCCGCCCCGCCGCGACGAGCGCTTTCGACCCCTCGGGCGGCGTAGTCCTCGCCGCACAGATCGGTGCGACCGGGTTCCGTGCAGCGCTCACATCGCTGGACGGAACCGTTCTGCGCGAACAGTTCGTCGAGACCGGAGTCGCTTTGGGCTCGCGGCGGGTTCAGGACGCGCTCATGCTGTCGTTCCTCGCTCTTCTCGAGGACCACGGAGCTTCGGCGGACGACCTGGCAGGGATCGGACTCGGCATGCCGAGCGATCTCGACCTCTCCGGAATGACGGATCGCGAATCCAGAGAGCCGTGGGATGCCGAGCACCTGAAGGAGGTCCTTCAGCGCCGATTCGGGGTACGGGTCTTCCTCGAGCTGGACGTGAACATGCTGGGGATCGCCGAGCACCGACTCTCCTGGCCCGATGCCGAAGTGCTCGTGTGCCTGAAGCTCGGCACCTTGATCAACGCGTCGATCGTCGTGAACGGTGAGCCCGTGCGGGGCGCGAAGGGCCTTGCCGGGGAACTCGGCCATATGAAGGTCGACGGCTCCGTACAGCCGTGCAGTTGCGGTCGTATCGGGTGCCTGGATTCGGTCGCGGGCGGCCAGGCGCTGGTCCGCGATCTGCGGGCCGCCGGACGAACTGTCGAACATGTGCGGGACGTGATCCGACTGGCCGACGACGGCGACCCTGACGCGGTTCATGCGCTGCGCAGTGCAGGAATGCGCATCGGTCAGACGCTCGCTTCGGTGGTGAACCTGCTCAACCCGACGGCGATCACCGCCTGGGGGTATCTGGCGGAGAGTGCCGTGCTGTTCGCCGGGATCCGCGAAGGCCTGCACGCCAATGCCCTCCCGGCGTCCGCACAGGACCTCGTGCTCGTGGGGACGTCGCTCGGGTCGCTCGCAGGCTCCCGCGGCGCCGCCCTCCGCGTCATCGACGAGGTCCTCTCCCCCGAGGAGATCGATCGCGCGATCGTACGACGAGGATGGTCTCCCCCCGTCTGAGCACGGCTCACGAAGGATGGCCAGCCCGTCCGCGACGATCGATCGCGCGAGCCGCACCGACGAGCGCGTCGCGTGCCCAGCTCTCCACTCGGTTCGCGACCTCTTCGGCGCCGAGCGCATCCGTGTCGAGGATCGTCACCGGCCAGCGCTCGTCTCCGGCCTCCCATCCCTCCCACCGCTCCCACACCATCGGCACGGCGCTCGGCACGCGGATGACCTCCGGCAGATGGGCCGGATCCGCCGCGTGCGCCGCGAACCACGCGCCGAACCGCAGGTGGTGGAGGAGCCCTTCTGCATCCTCGCCGCGGGCGATCAGACGCGACCGCTGCGTCTCCGCCGATGCGGTGAGCACGCACACAGCGATGCCGTCGAGGAGCGGCGCGGACGGCGCCGCCAGCAGTTCGCCCGGCGGCACCTGACCGCACAGGAGCACGTGCTTCCCCTCGGCCTGTGCATCGATCGCGACCCGCACCCAGTGCTCGATCGCACCGTGCCGCCAGGACGTGTCCGCGTCGGCCGGAACGCCGATCGAATCGAACTCGACGCCCACGACCGGCGCGCCGAAGTCGCGTTCCCGCAGCGCGGCGAGCACGGTGGACTTCCCCACGCCGCTCGCGCCGCTCACGGACAGCAGCATCCGAACCTCCTACTTCAGCCCGGCCATCTTGATGTTGCCGATGATCTGCCGCTGGAAGATCAGGAACAGGATGATCACCGGCGCCGCTGCGAGCACAGACCCGGCCATGAGGAGCCCCAGCTCGGTGCTGCGTTCCGAGCGGAACGTCGCCAGGTACTGCTGCACGACGAAGCGCTCGGGTGTCGTGATCGTCATGATCGGCCACACGTACGAGTTCCAGTAGGCCAGGAACGCCGTGATCCCCATCACCACGAAGGGCGGCTTGGACAGCGGCAGGAAGATCCGGAAGAAGATCTGCACCCGCCCGCAGCCGTCGAGCATGGCGGCCTCCTCGAGGCTCGCCGGGATGTTCAGGTAGAACTGGCGGATGAAGAACACGGTGGCCGCGCTCGCAGCCCCGGGGATCACGAGCACGGCGAGCGTGTCGAGCATCGACAGGCGCGTGACGACGATGAAGCTGGTGAGCAGGATCGTCATCCCGGGGATGAACATGGTCGTGATGACCGCGACCCACAGCGTCCTCTTGAACCGGAAGTCGAGGCGTGCGAACGCGTAGGCGGCCAGCGAGTTCACCGTCAGGCTCAGCAGCGTGAACAGGATCGCTCCGAGGAACGTCCACCCCATCGTCAGCGTGAAGGTGGGGTCGGCGAGGATCTGGACGTAGTTCTCCCACAGCCATACTTCGGGGAAGAACTGGAACGGCGTCTGGATGACCTCGGTCTTCGACTTGAAGCCGGCGATCACCATCCAGGCAAGCGGGAAGAGCGCCGCCACGATGAACACCGCTCCGGCGATGAGCTTGGCGACCAGTGTGAGCCAGGACCCCGGCGTGCGCGGCATCCGGTCACGTCGGGGTTCACGTCCTTCGAGGACGATGCGCGTGGTCTCCTGCATGACGGCCATGTCAGTCCACCAGCCTTTCCGAGTTGACGAACTTGAACACGATGGCGGACACGGTCCCCAGCACGACGAACATCACCAGTGCCGCAGCGATCGAGTACCCGACGTTGATGTCGTTGCGGAAGTGGTTGAAGATGAACAGGTTCGGCAGGGTGGTGGAGTCCAACGGACCGCCGCTCGTCATCACCAGAGGCAGCTCGAATTGCTGGATGGCGGCCACGAAGCCGGTGATCAGCAGGTAGAGGAGGATGTTCTTCATCTGCGGCAGCGTGATGTAGGCCGTCTTCTGCCACCAGTTCGCGCCCTCCATCGCGGCCGCCTCATAGAACTCCTGCGGGATGTCGACCATGGCGGCGACCATGATCAGCGAGGTCAGCCCCATCCCCAACCAGATGGCGGGGATCGCGATCGCCAGCAGAGCCCAGGCCGGGTCGCCGATCCACGCGATCGGATCGATCCCGAATCGGCCGAGCAGCCAGTTCAGCAGGCCTCCGGAGTAGTCGTAGATCAGGACGAAGATGATCGAGGTGATGACCGTGGAGATGATCGTCGGGACGTAGATGCTCACCTTCAGGATGCTGGCGAATCGCCGCGAGACGCTGACCACGAGACTCGCGAAGAGGAACGCGAGCACGAGCATCGGCGGGACCGTCATCGCGACGAACACGAATCCGCGGCCGACCGACGCCCAGAACAGGCGGTCGCTCAGGACGTCCGTGAAGTTCTTCCATCCCACGAACTCCGGCTCCTTGTAGAAGCTCCAGTCCTGGAAGGAGAGGAATCCGGCGTAGATCGCCGGCCAGATGACGAAGATCCCGAGCAGGACGATCACGGGGAGCAGGAAGAGGTACGCGACCTTCCCGTCCCGGTATCTGTAGGCGTCCTGACGCTTCTTGATCGCCCTGCGATCGACTGCTGCTGTGGCCATGTCCAACCGTTCTCTCGTGGCCGAGGGCGCTCACCCGTGCGGAGACCGACGCTCGGCCGGTCTCCGCACGGGTGCGACCTCAGTTGGCGGGCGCCTTGTCCGGAAGGCCGTCGCGCTCGATGACGGTCTGGATCGCGGACTGCGCGGTCGCGATCGCGTCGTCCACCGAGGCGGAGCCCTTCATGACGGATTCCATGGCGGTGCCGACCGCGAGGGAGACGTCCCACGGGTAGGTCGGCTCGGGGATGGCGTCCGGCGCGATCTCGTCGACGATGATGCTCGACCACGGTGCGTCGGCGGCCTCGTCGCTCTCGGCGACGGCGTCCTGCACGGACTGACGCACGGGCACCTTGGTGAACTGCGTGTCGACGAAGAACGGCACGAGGTTCTCCGGGTCTCCCGCGATCGCCCACTCCAGGAAGGCGCCGGCGGCCTCGGCCTTCGAGCTCTTCGCGTCGATGACCCATTTGAAGTTGCCGAGCGTGGTCGCGGTGCGCTCGCCGCCCGAGGCATCCGGGAACGCCCCGATGCCGGTCTTGGCGAGCACGTCGGGGAAGTCGGAGCCGAGTTCGGACATCATCCAGGAGCCGGACACCTTGAACGCCGCCTTCTCCTCGCCGAAGTCCTTGCCCTCGACGTACGCGGCGAGGGCCTGCTTGGGCATGTAGCCCTCGTCCCAGAGGGTCTTGTAGCTGGCCATCAGCTCGCGGTAGCCGTCATCGTCGATGTTCGGCGCGGTCCAGTCGTCGGTGAGCGCCGTGTGCCCGGCGAAGTTGTACTGCTGGCCGACGGTCGACCATGCGAAGGTCGCGGCGTCCTGCGCGGGCGAGATGCAGTACTGGCCGTCGGCGAGCGTCGGCTGGATCTTCTCGCACGCCGCCAGCAGGTCGTCCCATGTCTCGGGGCCCTTCTCGGAGTCGACTCCCGCGGCATCCAGCATGTCCTTGTTCCAGAACAGGACGGCCTGCGGTTCGAGCAGCAGCGGATACGCGTAGAAGGTGCCGTCGATCTCGGACACCGGCTTCGCGGCGTCGATGATCTCACCGAGAGCCTCCTCCGACACCACCGAATCCAGGTCATGCAGCTGACCGGCGTTGACGGCATCCTGGATGCTTCCGGGGTGCGTGTAGATGTCCGGCGCCTTGCCCGCAGCCTGGGCCGCCTTCATCTTCTGGTCCCAGGCGTCCGCCGGCACCTCGGTGTCGACGACCTTCACCTCGTCCTGGGACTCGTTGAACTGCTTGACGATGTTCTCGTACCACTCGTTCTCGACGGGGGTGAAGGTGCGATGCCAGAACTGGATCGTCGTGACGCCCTCCTCCTCTCCCCCGTCCGCGGACTCGCCCGGCGTGCTGGAGCCGCAACCGGCCAGCAGCGCCACGGCGGACACCGCCCCCAGAGTGGTGATGACGAACCGGCGAGTGCGTGTCGTTCTCAACATGGGTTCCTCCTCAGGAACTCGACTCGTCCTCGAGTCGTTTGCTGTGTTCGGCGGTAGCCGAGGGTGACGGCCGCGCACACATCGATCAGCGGCGACCGGGTAGCGTCAGAGTAAGCGAAATCGATTTCAAGCGCAACACCCTTCATGGCATGCGATCGAGCTCCGCAGAGAACCAGAACACGTTGTACGGTCCCCACAGCGACAGCGTGAAGTGGATCGTCCGACCGTCGTCGCTGACGTATCTCGGATTCAGGTACGGCGAGTACAACCCCGGATAGTCGTCCCGCGAGACGAGCTCGATCGGCTCGCCCCAGGGACCCCAGGGCGTGGCACCCTCGCGGATGTACGCCGAGCCGGCATCCGAGTAGGTCATGATCCACCGCTCGAGATACGTCGACCACATCACGGAGTGCTCGCCGATCGTCCCTTCGACCACCTGCTGCGCGTCGGCGAGCACGGACGACCACCGCGGCGCCTGCCCGTCGAGTCCGGCGAAGTACTCGTAGGCGCCGGGATCCTCGACGTCGGCCTCGACCGCCGGAACCCTCATCAGGCTCACACCTCCGAACCGGCCCGCCGGGATCGCCCAGATGTACACATAGTCCCGACCTCCGTCGCGCACGGCGACGGCCGAGAACTGGATGAAGCCGGAGTCCCCCGGCCACTGCACGTCCGGCACCGGAGACCAGGAGACGCCGCCGTCCCGCGAGACGATCAGCGCCGAGTGATTGGTCTCCCAGGCACCGGGCTCTCCCCAGTGCCTGACGGACATGTAGGCGACATAGATGCTGTCGCCGACCGCGAAGCCGTGGGTCGGGATTTTCGTGACCTCGCCGCCGGCGCCGTTCGCGTCGTGGTCACCCTCGACGAGCGCTGCGGCCAGACCCAGCTCGTCCTCGACCCAGCCGTCGAACGTGATCCCGTCGGTCGGGTCCTCGTCGGTGGACCAGGCCGCGACGTTCGATCTCCAGAACCCTCCCTGCCCTCCGATCGACTCCGGATCGCGTTCACCGAACGTGTCGCCGAACAGGAACAGGGTCCGGTCGCCGAGGTTGACCATCGACCCGAGGTCCGTTCCGGCGACCGACACGGCGGCCGTGTCATTGATCGCATCGGGCCCGGTCAGCTGAGCGACCTCGGTCACGTCCGAGACGCCGGCGAGCCGGAACGGCTTGTCCCGGTCCAGGTCGACCGTCACGACGCCGTCGCCTGTGCAGGCCGTCATGGCGAGCAGCAGGACGGCGGATGCTGAGACGCCGGCGGCCCGGCGCATGCGGCGGTTTGCAGGGCGCATGATCCTCCTCGATCAGGCGCCACTCTAGCGAAATCGATTTCATAAAGCTACGGTGTCGGACATGCGAACACAATGGCTGCGCTCTGCCGACACCGGTCCTTCGATCCCCCGCTGGGGTCACCGGGACGGGCTGCAGATCGGGCTCCCGCCCCTTCCGGGCCCTCGTGGTCTGCTGCGCGTGTACACCCCGTATCTCGGACACCCGCCGGACCGACTGGTGAATTTCATCGCGATCGAGCCGATCGTCTCGGGATCGACAACGCGCGGCTACTCGGAGCTCGAGCCGAGCTCGCTCGACCCGGGTGAGCGCGGCAAGCGGCTGTGGGCGATGGATGCCCCGGGCGCCGGGGAACACAGGGACGCCGGCGAGCCTCGGGGCGTCGTGGCGGAGATCGACGGGATCGAGACCCTCACGGTCTGGATCGGCGTCGAGCGGTTCGACGACGGCGCCGAGGTGGAGGTGCGCGTGCGCTTCCGCGCCGATCGGCCGCATGAGGTCGAGGTCGCCGGCTTCGCCACGGCCGACTCCGCGCCGCTCAGCCACCTGGTCCTCACCGCCACGATGGGCAACTGGGCGAGGCTGCGGGTGCTGGAGCTCGGCGACCGGTCCGTCTCGCCCGCCGACCTGTGGCCGGGCTTCTCGGGAACCGGCTTCGCCGCGCATGCGCGGTTCCCGCTGTCCGAACTGCGACGAGACGGATCGGCCGCGGTCGTCAGCGCAGTGGGCGACGAAGAGGATCCCTGGTCGGTCACGTACGCGCCGGACACCGCCGAGCACTGGCATCTCGTCGGGCAACTGGCGCGGCAGACATGGATCGTGGACGACCCGCATCCCGATCTCGAGGTCCTCGTCAACGCCCGTTGGTCGTATTGGGCCAGCTCCTCGCCGATTCCCGGCGGCCCCGCCTACGAGAACTTCGAGATCTTCGAACCGTTCCGACCCGGCGCCGCCTACCGGTTCCGGGTGGAGGGGTTGGGCGGGTGAGAGGTGCGGGGCCCGGCCCGGCTCGGCCGCCGGACCGGGCCCCCGTTGCCTCAGTCGCGCTTTCCGGTGACGGTCACCCACGGCGACCAGGGCGAGGTCTCACCCTCGCCGAACGCGTTCACGGCGGTCACCGCGACCCGGTAGCGACCGGGCCGCAATCCGGTGAGGACGGCGTCGACGTCGTCGCCGGAGACCGTCGTCGTGACGATGACACCCGACCGCGATTCGGCTTCGACCACGTAACGGGTGATCGGGGAGTCCCCGGCGCCCGATGACGACCACTGCACCGCGATCTCGCGACCCCCGCCCGTGGCATCGGGCCGCTCGATCTGCGCGGGGACCTCGCGCAGCGAGATGTCGCCCAACGGCACCCGGGTGTACTCCACGTCCTCCTTGTTGGTGCCGTAGGACACGTACAGGTGCTCGCCCCAGACGAAGCTCTTCTGATAGCTGTAGCCGAGGTTCTTGGACTTGCCGGTGTACCGCAGGGGCTGCAGATCCGCCGAGTCCCTGAGCACGACGCCCTCGGTGAAGGTCTCGCCGTCGGCGCTCAGCACGAGCACGAGCGGGTGCCGGGTCTTGGTCCCCGTGAGGCTGCCGGCGAGATACGCGGTGCCGTCCGGGAGGTTGCCGGCGCTCTGCTTCGTGCGCGAATCGGGAATGTTCGTGACCACGGACTCCGACCAGGTCTCGCCGTCGTCCTCGCTGACGGCCGCCAACTTGAACATGCTGCTGCCGCCCTGATCGCGGAACGTCATCACGACGTCGCCGTCCTCCTGCGTGTACCAGCTGGGTTCGAGCTCTCGCGACATCTCGTCCGGCAGATAGGGCTGGTTCTCGAACTCACCCTGCGTCCACCCGCTGACGCCGAGCGGATCGTCGGTGTAGTACGGTTTCACCTGCAAGCCGGGCTGCACGTGGAACGCCGTGAGGATGCGCCCGGAGTCGAGGGCCTTCACGTCCTGCTCGATGATGCCGAGCACCGGCTGCCCCTGGGTATCCGTGACGGGGGCAGGATCGCTCCAGGTGACGCCGTCCGTGCTGGACACGTACAACGTGTACCCGCCGCGGGGAGACAGCGCGGACGGCCAGACGTTGAGATACGCGATGAGCGTCTCGCCGTCGGTCCACCAGCCTCCGTTCGACGTGTAGCCGTCGGTGCGCGGCGCGGTCAGGTCGATCGGATCGGACCAGTTCTCGCCGTGCTCATCACTCACGCTGTAGCGCACGATCGTCTCGGGCGCGTCCTCGTCGCGTTCGGAACTCTGCCACTGCGCGTAGAGCCGCCCTTGGAACGAGGTCAGAACGGTTCCGTGGTTGAACTTCAGATCATCGTCGCCGGGCGAGAAGATCGTGACGGTCTCGGCGTTCTCGGCCTGGGGCAGCCCCAGGGCGTTGAGATCGGCCGTGTCGATGAGGCCGTCGGCCACGGCGACGGGCGGGCTCTCGACATCGGCGACGGCCGGGCCCCCTGCGAGGGAGGCTGTCAGCGCGGCGGCCGAGAGCAGTGCCCCGCCGGCGAGGATCCGCCGGCGGAACGAGACGGGTGAGGGCGACATTGCTACTCCTTCATCTCGCGGCATCCGATCGGATGCCGCTTCTAGTGGAAACGCGGGACCGCGCGCTCGAGTCGCGCGAGTTCCGCTGCGTCCGGTTCGGGGATCGGCATGCGCCGACCGCCGACGGGACGCCCGGCGAGGCGATGGACGGCGCGCATCCGCGCGGGGGATCCGTCCACGGCCTCGACGACTTCGTCGATGTCCTTCTGCAGTTCGTCGACGCGACCGGCGTCGGCGTCGATCAGCGCTCGACGCATCGCGACGAACGGTCGCGCGAACGCCGACGCGACGCCGGAGATGACCCCGTCCGCTCCCGCCAGCCCTGCCCTCGCGAAGTCCCCGTCCGAGCCGGTGTAGATCCGGAAGCCTTCGGGGAGGCGCGCGCGGAATGAGGAGATGAGATCGAGAGATTCGCCGCTCACCTTCACGCCGACGACTCCCGGCAGCCCCGCGAGCCGCACGATGAGCTCCTCGTCGACGGGAATGCCCGTCCGCGCCTCGAACATGTACACGTAGACATCGAATCCCGCGGCTTCCGCGACCGCTTCCCGGAAGAAGTCGTAGACCTCATCCGGAGGTGCGGGGAGATAGTACGGCGTGAGGATCGCGATCTCCTTCGCGCCGGCACCCCGAGCGCCCGCGATCAGCTGCGACACCTCGAACCGGCTCGCAGCCCCGACGTGCACGATCACCCGCATGCTGGTGAGGCTTTCCAGGGAGAGTCTCGTGATGGCATTGCGCTCGTCGATCGACAGCGCGGGGAACTCCCCCGTGGTGCCGAGGATCAGCGCACCCTGGACGCCGGAGGCGGCGACGTAGGCGAGAATCTCCCGGCATCCGTCGAGGTCGAGCGCTCCATGATCGTCGAAGGCGAGCGGGACGGCGGTGATGATGTCGTGCGTGGGCATGCGTATGCGGTCTTTCCGGAAGTCGTGCGGGAGGGGCGGCTCCGGGACGCCAGCGTCGGCATCCCGGAGCCGGATGGGTCAGCCGGAGAAGGCCGTGTCCATCGAGGCCAGGACGTCATCGACGCCCGCTTGGCCGGAGAACAACTGCTGCACGCCGACGAACAGCGCGGACTGCGCCTTCGCGTTCGGCCAGCCCTGATCGGGCATGGGCGCGGTCAGCCCTTCCGCGATGACGTCCGCCGCGGTCTGCATCACGGGGTCGAGCTCGACCTCCGCCGACGTGAGCGCCGGGATCCCCGGGGCGGCCTCGAACCAGATGCCGGTCGCCTCGGGCGTGGCCAGCCAGTCGACGAAGTCGAGCGCGTTCACCATGTTCTTCGCGCTCTCGTTGACAGCGAAGCTCACGCCGATGCCACGCGGGACCGAGGTCTCACCCGAATCGTCGCCGGGCAGGGGGAAGAACCCGAACTCGGTTCCCTCGGGCGCCGTGGAGGCGATCTGCGGGTAGGACGCGAGGACCTGGACGACACCGACCGCCTCGCCGCTGTTCACGAGGTTGTAGGACGCGGTGACGTCGGTGCCGAGCGGATCGTCGTTGAAGCACCCCGCCTCGTTCATCTCGAGGTACTTGTCGAAGGCGTCGGCCCAGCCCGAGCCCTCGAACGTCGCCGAGCCGTCGGCGAGCTGCGCATCGAAATCGGGGTCGTCCGCGTACACGGTGGACGCGACCAGCGCGTAGGGGATGAGCTGCGTGACCCAGTCGGTCTGGATGCCGAGCGCGAAGGCGACCTTTCCGGCCTCCTTCACATCCGCGCAGTACGCGAGCAGGTCGCTGTAGGTCGTCGGGACCTCCAGTCCCAGCTCGCTGAGCGTGGCCGTGTTGTAGATCGTGCCGACCGCGTCGAGCTTCGACGGCAGCCCATAGGTCTTGCCGTCGATCTGCAGGGTCTCGGCGGTACCGGGATCCACGGTGTCGACCCACTCCCGATCAGAGAGGTCCGCGAGATAGCCCGCCCCCTGCAGGACGTCGATGGCGCCGGGATTCCCGCCGCCGGCCCAGACCGTGAACACGTCGGGGCCGGTGCCGCTCGACAGCTGGGTGCGGATGGTCGTCTGGAACTGCGAGGTGTCGGCGACGGTCAGGTTGACTTCGAGGCCGGTCTTCTCCTCGTAGGCTGCGACGACGGCCTCCATCGGGCCCTGGTTGTTCGACGTGGTCGCGATCGTGAGCGAATCCGTGGGTTCCGTGGACGACGTCGGCTCCGACGACGAGCACGCCGACAGGCTGAGGCCCGCGACGGCGACACCGGCGACGACGGCGATGTAACGCGATTTCATGGTGGCTAGACTCCAATGCAGGAAGGGGGCGCGAGCCCCCGGGTACAGGTGTTCGGGTTCAGTGGTTCACTCGGCCGGGAACCGGAATTCGTAGGTTCCGGGTTCCAGCCGCCATCGAGTGCCCCGCTGGCTTCGTTCCATCAGGGTGACGCCGTGCGAGTGCGTCGCGTTCTCGCCTCCTTCCGTGACCTCGGGCGCGGCGGGGAGGACGGCGACCGACGGGCGGCCGGGCGGAACCATCACGCTCCACGTGATGCGTCCGCCCTCGCGTCGCCAGCGGCTCTCGATGCGCCCTCGCGGCGTCTCCAGAGAGCCGGCAGCGTGATCCAGATGCGGGTCGAACCGAGGTGCGAGCTCGATGTCCGCGAATCCCGCCGATGCCTCCGCCTGTCGGATGCCGAGGATGCCGGAGAGGAACCATTCCCCGACCGATCCCAGCGAGTAGTGGTTGAAGCTGTTCATCCGCGCAGACTGGAAGCCGCGCTCGGGGGTCCACCCGTCCCACCGCTCCCAGATCGTGGTGGCCCCGTTGCGTACCGAGAAGAGCCACGACGGGTAGCGGTCGTTGTGCAGCAGGCGGAACGCGAGGTCCTCGCGTCCGATCTCCGCCAGCGTCGGACACAGCAGCCCGACGGTGACGAAACCCGTCGTGAGCGAGACATCCCTGCGTTCGACGGCTGCGACCAGGCGTTGCGCGACGCGGTCTCGCTGTGCGTCATCCGCGCAGAGGTCGAAGGCGAGGGTGAGGAGATAGCCGCCCTGCGTGTCACCGGCGACCGTCCCGTCCTCTGACAGGAACCGATCGCGGAAGGCCACCCCGATCCGCTCGCGAAGCCGCTCGATCGCCTCGGCATCCTCGGCGCGACCGATCTCCCGCAAGGCGCGCGCGGTGAGGTCGGCGCTGCGCGCGAAGTAGGCCGTCGCGAGGACGTCCTTGCGCGTCTCCTCGCCGATCTGCAGCCAGTCGCCGTAGTCGTTGCCGACCTGCGTGCGCCAGATCAGGTCCGGATTGTGCCGCTCGATGTGACGCACCCAGGCGATCATGGAGTCGGCGGCCTCCGCGAGCACTTCGACATCACCGGTGGCGCGGTAGACGTTCCACGGGATGGTCACTCCACCGTCTCCCCACGCCGGTGCCCCCTCTCGCAGATGGATCAAGTGCGGTGCGATGTCGGGGAACGCGCCGTCGCCGTTCTGCGCGCTGCGCACGTCGCGCATCCAGCGTTTCAGGAGCGGGCCGAGATCCGCGAGCGCCAGGGCGGTCGGCGCGAAGACCTGCGCATCGGCGAGCCAGCCGAGTCGCTCGTCCCGCTGCGGGCAGTCGGTCGGGATCGAGACGAAGTTGCCCCGCAGCCCCCATTGGATGTTCTGGAACAGTCTGTCGAGGGCGGGATCCGACGAGGAGAAGTCGCCGACGAACTCGGCGTCGTTGTGCAGCACGACAGCCTCGACGTCGTCCGGTGAGAGTTCTCCCTGCAGGCCCTGCACTTCTGCGAAGCGGAACCCGTGCAGCGTGAACCGCGGCTCGAAGACCTGTTCCGCATCCCCGTTCGTCCAGAACACGTCGACCGGCTCGGCGGTGCGGAGATTGGCCGTGTACAACTCGCCGGCGTCGAGGACCTCCGCATGATTCAGCTGGATGCGCCGATCAGACGGCTGATCGCGCAGCGTCAGGCGCACACGACCGACGAGGTTCTGCCCGAAATCGACGATGAAGCGGCCTTCTCCGCGAGACGACACCGACACCGCGGGCAGACGCACGGTCGCACGCACGCCCGGATCCACCTCGGGCGTCAGCAGGTCGACGGCGGTGTCCTTCACGACGGCATCCGACCAGTGCTCGATGTCGTGGTCCGGCATGTGCCAGTCGGGCACGGAGCGCCGGGAGTCCTCGTACTGGCCCATGAGCAGGTCGGCGTAGAGGATGTCGGACGCGTCCTCCTTCCAGTCCCCGTCCGTGGCCACGATCCGACGACCGCCGTCGGCGTCGTCGAGCACGAGCTGCGCCAGGAACGCGGGCTCCTTGCCGTAGTGCTGCGCCTGCTGCCGGCGATCGGTTCCGATGAAGCCGACGTACCACCCGTCCCCGAGCAGCGCGGCGACGCTGTTGCGGCCGGGTCGCAGGAGCGGCGCGATGTCCCAGGACTGGTACGTGATGCGGTCTCGGTACTCCGTCCACCCCGGAGCCAGCTCGTCCGCGCCGACCTTCCGACCGTTCACGTACAACCGGTAGACGCCCTTCGCGGATGCGTGCACGCGCGCGATCGCGGGAACACGATCGAGATCGAAGTGCCGCACGAAGCGGCGCACCGGCTGGAGCTTGTTCACCGTGAAGCTGATGTCGGTGTCCTGCGGGGGAAGGGCCGTGTGACGGTAGACCGGATTGCGCCCGATCCAGGCCGCGCGCCATTCGTCCGGATGCACGATCCCCGTCGCGAACTCCGCCGTGCGGGTCACGATCGCACCGTTCGCATCCTCGACGGAGAGCACCCAGCGGTACCGCGCCGAGGTAACCAGCGGAGCGCCGGCGTAGCGAGCGCCGACGGTCAGATCCGACGGCACGTTCCCGGAATCCCAGACCGGTGCCGACCCACCACCGGGAAGGACCTGCGCCACCGTGATCCGGTACGCGCTCTGCCGCGCACCCGGTTCGGCGGAGCGCAGTCGCCAGGAGAACGAGGGCGCCGTGACGACGCCCTGGGGTTCGCGCTGCCCGTCCACGCGCAGCGCATACGGCTCCAGGCTCATCCCTTCAGCCCTCCGGCGAAGCCCTTGATGATCTGCTTCTGCATGAGGAAGTACACCAGCAGCACCGGCACCACACTGATGACCAGGCCCGCGAACACCACGGGCCAGTCGGAGACGAACTGACCGACGAACGCATAGAGCGCCACGGTGACCGTCTGCTGGGGAGTGCCGCTGAGGTACAGCAACGGCACGAGGAAGTCGTTCCACACCGTGATGGCGTTGAGGATGATCACGGTTCCGGTGATGGGGCGCAGCAGCGGGAAGACGATGCTCGTGAACGTGCGGAACGTGCCCGCACCGTCCAGCGCCGCCGCCTCTTCGTAGTCGCGCTCCAGTGTCCGCAGGAATCCGGTGTAGAGGAACACCGAGAACGGCACCTGGCTGCCCGTGTAGAAGAGGATGAGCGAGGCGAGGGATCCGAGCAGACCCAGATCGCGCATGGTCTGGTAGAGCGGGATGAGCGCGACCTGGAACGGGATCATCATGCCGACGAGCACGATCCAGAACACGGTCGTCGACAGCTTCGACATGACGCGTGCGAGCGGGTAGGCGGCCATGGACGAGATGGCGACGATCAGGACGACGCTCGTCACGGTCACGATCGCGCTGTTAAGCAGAGCCTGCGCGAGCCCCGCCTCGTTCCACGCCTGGATGAAGTTGTCGAACGTCGGCTGAGCAGAGGGGACGAGCGCCGAGGTGGCGTCGTTCGCCGGCCGCAACGACATATTGACCAGTACGTAGACCGGGAAGATGAATGCCAGCGCGATCAGGAGCATGACGAGCTCCCGGGCGAAGGTCGCCTTGGTGTAGCGGAACATCAGTGGCCGCCCTTCCGGCTCAGGCGCTGCTGCGCGACGGAGAAGAACACCACGACGACGGCGAGCACGAGCGCCAGCGCGATGCCGTAGCCGAACTCGTTGAACTGGAACGCGGACTTGTACAGCAGCGTCGACATCGTCTCTGTCGCGCCACCGGGACCGCCGGCGGTCAGAACGAACACCTCGGTGAACATCTTCAGTCCGCCGATGATCGTGAGCATGACGTTGATCGCCGTGGCCGGTGCGAGCAGCGGCCACGTGACGGACCAGAACCGGCGCCACGGACCTGCTCCATCCACCGCTGCGGCCTCGTTGAGCTCCTGCGGGATGGACTGGAGGCCGGCGATGTAGATCACCATGGAGTACCCGGCGTGCTGCCAGACGATCATCATGACGACGGATGCCGCGGCCCAGAACGGATCGCCGAGCCAGCTGGGCGCTACGTCGCCGAGACCGACGGCCGCGAGAAGGGTGTTGACCGCTCCGTCGGGCGTGAGCAGGAACTTCCAGAGGTACGCGACGACGACGGGCGTGATCACGACGGGCGCGAAGAACAGCACACGAAGGAAGTTCTGCGACTTGAGACCGCTGTTCACGCCGAGGGCGAGGAGCAGACCGATGCCGTTCTGCAGGACCGTGACGGCGAGCGCGAAGATCAAGGTCATCTTCAGGGCGTCGAGCGAGCTCTGAGACGTGAAGATCCGGACGAAGTTGTCGAACCCGATGAAGTCGTAGTTCTGAGAGAGGCCGTCCCAGTTCGTGAACGCCAGCACGGCGCCGCGGATCGACGGGACCACGACCGCGAATCCGTAGAAGATCAGTGCCGGGATCGCCAGCACCAGCAGCGCCCTCGACTGTCCTACCCCGACGAATCGGCGGCGGCCGATGCCGGACGGCGTGCCGCCCTGTGCCGTCGATGCCTCCACGGGTCGCTCGATGTCGACCACGCTCATGAGGCGCGCTCCTCTCCGGCACCTTCGATGAGCGCCTGAACCGCGTGCGCCATGCGAGAACGCGCGCCGTCGAGGTGTTCGCGCAGCTCCGCCCTGATCTCGTCGGCGTCGCCCTCCTCAAGGAGATCGAGCAGGCGGCCGTGATCGTGCGCGGATGGGTGCAGGTCGACATCCTCCTCCACGGTCAACTGCATGAGGCTCGCGAAGACCGGTTCGTAGGCCTCCCAGACGTCGATGAGGCGGGAGTTGCCGCCGATCCGATACAGCAGTGCGTGGAAGCGCATGTCGGCGTCGGCGAAATCGGCCGCTGCGGCGCGATCTGCGCACGCGATCATCTCCTGGACGATCTCGCGCCCGATGCGCAGCTGGTCGTCGGAAACGCGCCCGATCGCACGGGTGACCGCGACGAGCTCGATGGACTCGCGCAGCTCGTACAGATCGTTGATGTCCTCCTGGCTGAGGCCCACGACGAAGAATCCCCGGCGCCGGGACTCGACCAGCCCCTGGGACTCGAGCTGACGCAGGGCATCGCGCACCGGACCTCGGCTCACGTCGTACTCCGCCGCGAGCGAATCCTCGACGAGATGAGTACCCGGCTGCAGGTGCCGACGGACGATCTGGTCCCGCAGGACCGCTGCGAGCTGGTCTCCGAGCGCAGGTGCTCGGGTGGGCCTCATCGTGACCATGACTTCACCTCTTTGTGTACCGTTAACGAAAGACAGTTAACTGGAATCGATTTCAGAAGTCAACTCGTTGCCCTTCCGCCTGCCCGGATCCGCCGCACATCCGAGCCTCCGTAGACTCGCCAGATGACGTGACCGCGCGGGAGAGGAGGCGATGCGAGCGTGCGATGGCGGACCATCTTCGGCGTGCTGCGCCTGCTGACCGCCGCCGTCTGCCTGGCCGCGCTGACCCATCGCCTGTTCTGGGGTCTGAGCTCCCACACTGTCGCGGGCGACAACTTCTTCGCCTATCTCACGGTGCAGTCCAACTGCGCGCTCGTGGTCGCGCTGGCGATCGGCGGCGTCCTCGCCTTCCGCCGCGACGCGGATCCGCGCTGGTTCACCGTCGTGCTCGCCCTCGTCCTCACGTGGACGATAACTGCGGGTCTCGCGTTCGCCCTCATCGTCTGGCAGGCGGGACTGCGCGGCATCCGCATCGACGTCCCCTGGTCCGACCAGTTGCTGCACTTCTGGCTGCCGGCGTGCACGGCGCTGGCATGGAGCCTGACACCGGGGCATCGCCGGGTGCCGTGGCGCGTCGTACCGGCATCCCTTGCCTTCCCGATCGCGTGGGGACTTCTCACGCTGTGGCGGGGTCCTTCGATCGGCTGGTACCCGTACTACTTCCTGGACCCGCGCCAGGTCTCAGGTCCCGCCGAGTTCCTGCTCACCAGCGGCATCGCCCTCGCGATCTTCGCCCTCGTCGCGGCGGCGATCGTCGGCGTGAGCCGGATGCCGAGCCCGCTGGCTCGTCGCGCGCGGGTCGCGCCCGTCACTGCTCAGTCGAGTCCGCAGGGATGAACGGCGCGAGTGCGGCGACCGCCGCGGCCACCGCCTCCTGATCGCCGAGCGCCGCGAACTCCTCGGCGGCGGTTCCGCCCACCAGACCGACGAGAACGGGCTCGCCCGTCGTCGGCAGCAGATTGAGCCAGGTCCGGATGACGCCGTCCCCGCCGACGACGTGCCAGAACGCCGCCTCGGACTCCCAGAATGGTTCGTCGAAGCGCAGCCAGATCGTCTCGATCGCGCCGACGCCGAGGTCCGCGATGGCGCCGCGATGCGCGAACGGCAGGGCGGGCGCGAATTCCACTCCGCCGTGCTGGAGCACGCCCAGGGGAAGGGTCAGCACCACGCGGTCGAAGGACAGCGATTCCCCCGTGCCCATCCGCAGGCTCACGCCGGTGTCGTCGTAGGCGACCCGGGAGACGGGGGACGACAGGCTGACGCGGACGTCCTGCAGCAGCGATTCGACGAACGCGGACAGATCGGCCGATGGGGCCGCATAGGCATCCTGAGGCAGGGACGGAGGGAACCAGCTCGACAGGACGTCTGCATCCCCTCCGGATGCTGCGGCCAGCGCCGCCAGCAGGCTTGCGAGCGCGGGGTCCTCGATGTCCGCGCCGTTCGCGGTCAGGGCCTCGGCGATCGAGAGGTCAGCCGGCTGCGCCTGGGCCGCCGTGATCGCCGCGGTCAGGACGTCGTCGCCGACCGGATCGACATCGCCCTCCAAGGAGCGCCACTGCGCCCCGGTCAGCTCCAGCAGGCGTGTGTCGATGCCCTCGAAGCGCTCTCGCAGGTCGCCGTCGTCCGGGCTGAGCAGCCAGCCGCCGAGCTGCACCGGGACCGGCCAGTCCTCGGAGACCCGCGAGTCCACACGTCCGCCGATCCGATCGCGGGCCTCGAAGACCGTGACCTCCGCCCCGGCCTCGGCGAGCAGGCCGGCCGCGACGGCACCGGACAGCCCGGCGCCGACGACGGCGATCCGCTCTCCCGTGATGGCGCGACCGCGCAGGTCGGACGCCACGCGCTCCCCGGAACGGAGCGCGCCGCGCAGCGTTCCGGGCGCCTCGGTGTCGGTCGTCTCGCCGGCGAAGAACACGCGTCCCTCGACGGGTTCCGTGAGCGCCTCCCGCAGACTCGGCTGCGCCCCGACCGGGGTGAAGCTCGCTGCTCCGCGCGCGAACGGATCGGTCGTCCAGGCGCTGCGCAGCCACTGCGCGGGCACCGGCCCGTCGATCGGGGGCGGAGTCCCGGTCGGAGTACGCGTCGCGGTCGGCGACGGCGTGGGCTCCGGTGTGCAGGACGCGAGAAGCACGCTCACGGCGCCGACACCGGCGCCGATCAGCAGCGTGCGGCGCGTCATCCTCATCGTGTCGCCACCTTACCGCCCCGCGCTGTCCGGCGGCTGCGGCTCATCGCCCGTCTATGTGGCGCGAATGCCCGCGACACGCCGTCACGGCCGTACACAAGCGCCAGACAGACGGGCGGGGAGCGCCGCCGGGCTCAGTCCTCGCCGCGGCGGCCGCCGGGTTGCCACAGCACGATCTCGGTCGAGCGGCGGATGCGACGGCCCTGCCCGACCGGGATCACGCCGCTCGCTCCCGCCGCGAACACGCGCCCGCCCGGACGGTTCTCCCGCTCAGCGCGCAGCGCGCCTTCGAGCTCGAGGACGCGCCGGCGCAGCATCCGCACCTCGTCCTCCAGATGGATGAGCCGTGCGATCGCCGGGAGGCTCATGCCCTCGGAGGACAGCCGCGCGACCTCGCGCAACTGCTGCACGTCGCGCGCCGAGTACCGCCGCGACCCGCCACGGGTGCGGCCGGGCACCACCAGTCCGATCCGGTCGTACTGGCGGAGGGTCTGCGGGTGCATGCCCGCGAGCTCAGCGGCGACGGCGATCGCGAACACCGGAGCGTCCTCGTCGTCGGGAACCATCGCCATCACCTCCTGTGTGTCCTGTCGGTTACTGCGTTTCGACTCGCTTCGCTCGCTCAACGAGCGAGAGGGGGGATCGCTCAACGAGCGAGAGGGGAGCCTGCTCAGCGAGCGAGAGCGGAGCCTGCTCAGCGAGCGAGAGCGGAGCCTGCTCAGCGAGCGAGAGGGGAGCCTGCTCAGCGAGTGAAGGAAGCGAGAGGGGACTCATCAGCCGCGAGCCTTGGCCATCAGGTCGGCCCGCGGATTCTCCTTCGGTTCGGCCGCGGCGAACGCCTCCAGCGCTTCGCGCGCGGCGTCGTCGAGGTGCGAGGGCACGGCCACCTGCAGCTCGGCGAGCAGGTCGCCGGTGCCCTTGGAGCTGGCGATGCCCCGGCCCTTGACCCGCAGCACTCGCCCGGACGGCGTCCCGGGCGCGACGCGCAGCTTCACGGGGTCGCCCCCGAGGGTCGGCACCTCGATCGTCGCCCCGAGCGTCGCCTCGGTGAACGTCACCGGCACGGTGACGCGCAGGTTCAGCCCGTCCCGCGTGAACACGGGATGCGGCCGCACCGCGACGCTCACGACGATGTCGCCGTTCTCTCCGCCGTCCGGCGAAGGCCGGCCTCGGCCGCGCAGACGGATCTTCTGCCCGTCCGCGACCCCGGCCGGGATCTTCACCTTGAACGGCTTGCCGTCCTCCCCCTGCAGCGTGATCGTCTCACCCTGCGCAGCGGTGATGAAGTCGAGCGTCGTGCGAGCCGTGACATCGGCACCCCGTTGCGGACCGCCGAAGCCCCGGAACCCGCCGGAGGGCTGACCGAAGCGCCCGGAGCCGAACGAGCCGCCCTGGCCGCCCTGGTTGAACATCGCGAAGATGTCGTCGAAGTCGGCCGACTGACCGCGCTGCCCGAACCGGCTGAAGACGTCCTCGAACCCGCCGGCGCCCGAGCCACCCGCAGTGAATCGCGCACCGGACCCCATGGCCCGGATCTCGTCGTACTCCTTGCGCTGCTCCGCATCGGAGAGCACCGAGTACGCCTCGCTGATCTCCTTGAACGTCGCCTCGGCCGCGGCATCCCCCGGGTTGGAGTCCGGGTGATACTTGCGCGCCAGCTTGCGGTACGTCTTCTTCAGCTCCGCATCGCTGACGTCCTTCGAGACGCCCAGCGTCTTGTAGAAGTCCTTGTCGAACCAGTCCTGGCTTGCCATCGGACCCCTACTCCGCGGGAACCGCGACGACCACCTTGGCCGGTCGCAGCTCCACATCGCCCAGGCGGTAGCCCACCTCGACGACCTCGAGCACCGTGGTCGCCTCGGCGCCCGGAGTCGGCTGCTGGAAGATCGCCTCGTGGCGCTGCGGGTCGAACTCCTCGCCCTTCTCGCCGTACGCGACGACGCCCAGGCGCTCCACGACGGCGCGGATCTTCTCCGCGATCACCGCGAAGGGCGTGCCCTCCTCGAGGTCGCCGTGCTGCTGAGCGCGGTCGAGGTCATCGAGCACGGGCAGCAGCCCCTTGGCCGCCTCGCCCTTGGCGCGATCGATCTCGACCTGCCGCTGCTCCTCGGTGCGCCGACGGTAGTTGGCGTACTCCGCCTGCAGACGCTTGAGGTCGTTCAGCAGCGCCGACTCGAGATCGGCGAGCACGGCATCCTCCGCCGCGGCCTCACCGGTCTGCTCGGTGCCGAGGATGTCCTCGACCGTCAGGTCGTCCGCGGGGGTCGCGTCCGAGCCCTCGGCCGCCGCAGCCTCGGCGGAGTCCGGGTTCTCCTGCGGCGCGGGGCCGGATGCCGCAGCATCCGACCCCTCGCCCTCAGGCCGAACCTCGCCGTTGTCGTCGAAGTTCTTGTCCGTCATGGTTACTTCTTCTCTTCGTCCTCGTCGATGACCTCGGCGTCGATGACATCCTCGTCCGAGGAGGCGTCACCCGAGGCATCCTGGGGCTGCTCGGATCCGGCCGCGGCATCCGCCTGGTTCTGCGCGTAGATCGCCTCGCCCAGCTTGCCCTGCGACTCGTTGAGCTTGTCGAACGCGGCCTTCACGGCGTCGTCGTCCTCGCCGGCGAGAGCCGTCTTGAGAGCGTCGACGTCGGCCTGGACCGAGTCCTTCACGTCGGCGGGGAGCTTGTCCTCGTTCTCCTTGATGAGCTTCTCGATCGAGTAGGCGAGGGTCTCGGCCTGGTTGCGCTGCTCGAGGGCCTCGGCGCGGCGCTTGTCCTCGGCCGCGTTCTCCTCGGCCTCGCGCACCATGCGCTCGATGTCCTCCTTCGACAGCGACGAGCCACCGGTGATGGTCATCGACTGCTCCTTGCCCGTGCCCTTGTCCTTGGCGGACACGTGCACGATGCCGTTCGCGTCGATGTCGAACGTGACCTCGATCTGCGGGATGCCGCGAGGAGCCGGGGCGATGCCGGTGAGCTCGAACGTGCCCAGCGGCTTGTTGTCGCGGGTGAACTCGCGCTCGCCCTGGAAGACCTGGATCGCGACGGACGGCTGGTTGTCGTCGGCCGTCGTGAAGGTCTCGCTGCGCTTGGTCGGGATCGCGGTGTTGCGGTCGATGAGCTTGGTCATCCGGCCGCCCTTGGTCTCGATGCCGAGCGACAGCGGGGTGACGTCGATGAGCAGGACGTCCTTGCGCTCGCCCTTGAGAACGCCGGCCTGCAGGGCGGCGCCGACGGCGACGACCTCGTCCGGGTTCACGCCCTTGTTGGCGTCCTTGCCGGTCTCGCGCTTGACGAGATCGGCGACGGCGGGCATGCGGGTCGAGCCGCCGACCAGCACGATGTGGTCGATGTCGGCGACCTTGATGCCGGCCTCGCGGATGACGTCCTCGAACGGCTTCTTGGTGCGGTCGAGCAGGTCCTTCGTGAGGTCCTCGAACTTGGCACGCGTGATCGTCTCGCTCAGCGACACCGGCCCGTTCTCGGTCAGCGACAGGTACGGCAGGTTGATGCTCGTCGACGTCGAGGAGCTGAGCTCCTTCTTCGCCTGCTCCGCGGCCTCCTTGAGGCGCTGCAGGGCGATCTTGTCGCCGGAGACGTCGACGCCGGTCGAGTCCTTGAACTGCTTGATCAGGTGGTCGACCAGGCGCTGGTCCCAGTCGTCGCCGCCGAGGCGGTTGTCACCGGCGGTGGCGCGCACCTGGATGGTGGAGAAGTCGTCGTCCTTGCCCACCTCGAGCAGCGACACGTCGAACGTTCCGCCACCGAGGTCGAAGACGAGGATCAGCTCATCCTCCTTGCCCTTGTCGAGGCCGTACGCGAGGGCCGCGGCGGTGGGCTCGTTGATGATGCGCAGGACGTTGAGGCCCGAGATCTCGCCGGCCTCCTTGGTGGCCTGGCGCTCGGCGTCGTTGAAGTATGCCGGGACGGTGATGACGGCATCCGTCACCGTGTCGCCCAGGTACGACTCGGCGTCGCGCTTGAGCTTCTGGAGGATGCGCGCGGAGATCTCCTGCGGCGTCCACTTCTTGCCGTCGACGTCGAACGACCAGTCGGTGCCGACGTGGCGCTTGACGGAGGCGACAGTGCGGTCGACGTTCGTGACGGCCTGGCGCTTGGCGGTCTCGCCGACGAGCACCTCGCCGTCCTTCGTGAACGCGACGACCGAGGGGGTCGTGCGGAAGCCCTCGGCGTTGGCGATGACCTTCGGCTCGCCACCTTCGAGGACGCTGACGACGGAGTTCGTCGTACCGAGGTCGATTCCAACAGCACGTGCCATGTGTTTCTCCTTCTGTTGCTGAAGCCTGGTGGGAAATCTGCGGCGATCAGGGAAACCTGAGTCGCGATGACTCAACTGTACATCGGGGATCGGTCGCTGTCAAACAAACTTGATACGAGTTCACTCAAGTTTTACCGAGCACGCCATCCGGCCGGATCAGGCCGCGGCGAGCAGGTCGAAGCGGGCGCGGCCGCCCAGGCGGGGCGTGCAGGCCGGATCGACGTAGGGCGGCGGGATGAACCACACGCGCGCGGCGACGCCGATCCCGTCGATGCGGATCTCCCACCCGTTGTCATGGATGCGGTGATGACAGGTCTCGCAGAGCAGGATGCCGTTCGAGAGGTCGGTCCGGCCGCGATCCCGCTCCCACCAGTCGATGTGGTGCACCTTCGTCATCTCGACCGGGAGCGCGCACATCGCGCATCCGCCGTCGCGTTCGGCGAGCGCGAGCTTCTGCGCCCGCGTGAACAGCCGTCGACCACGACCCCAGTCGAGGATCTCGCCGTCGCCCCCGAGCACCCACGGGATGATCTCGCCGTCGGCGGCCATCCGCCGGACCGCGGCGATACTGACGGGCTGGTCGGTCCCGTCGATGCGTCCGACCCCGGTACCGGACTGCAAGTCTTCGAGGGCGACGCGGACGACGACTTTCGCGCCGCCCAGCGGGACGTCCTTGCGATCGCAGTCCAGGGCGTGCTGGCAGATCATGGTGAGCGCATCGGCCTGCAGCTGCTCGATCGTGCGGCGATCGGCGTCCGGCGAGTCCGCGTGGAGCGCCTCCTTGCGGGCCGCGAACGCGGCGGACACATACCCGCGCAGCGCGGCCTTCACCGCGGCGGCGGACGCGGCATCCGTGACGTATTCGGCGTGGAACTCGCCGTCGCGCTCCCACATCCGCAGCGAGCGCCGGGCGCGGATCTCTTCCTCGCGAGGCTGGACACCATCGGGATCGAGCCACGCCTGCACACGCGTCATCAGCCGGCGCACGTCGTCCATCGCGAGCCCGGGAACCTGCGCCACGAGCAGTCGCTCCGCCTCGGCGACGCGCTGCGCCCCCGCCGTCACGCGCACTCTGTCGAGAATCGAGATGATCAGCCCCGCGACCTGGTCGCCGATGACCCCCTCCGCGAGTGCCGCCTGGACCGCCGGGCATCTCGACGGCAAGCGCTCCCCGACGAAGCTCCTCCGCGGCGCTGTCGCCTCGCCGACCCTGACCAGCCGGGTCGCGTCTCCAGTGGAACCACCAGTCGACGCGGCGATCAGCTTCGCCGGGGTGCGGAAGCCCTGCTGCTTGGCCAGGGAGTCCGGCCCCAGCTCGGCACGCGACTCGTGCGAGATGCCGGCCGCGACCTCCGCATGCACGGCGCTCGTCCGGCGCTCCAGCACCCCGAGCGCGTCGTTCACCGCGACCAGCTGATCCCGCGAGAGCTCGGTCGCATCCCCCGCCTCGCCCCACACCCGATCCAGCACGGCGAGCGCCTCGTGCAGCGGATTCAGGTGGGTGGCCATGTCCCTATCGTACTCCCGATCGGACCAGTTGTCGAACATTTCTTCGACGTGGATACGAGAAATCAGGACAACGAAACAGACTCCCGCAGACAGCTTCAGGCTTCATTCGCATTTTTCTTCGATAACGTTCGAATCCGAGGGACCGCATTAGAACGCATTCCTCCCGCCCCGTCACCCACATGACGCCATGTTTCGTCTGCTGACGTCATGTGTCGCGGACCCGCGACGCGAGAGCCCGGTTTCGTCACAGTGGTCCAACGCCATCCGAGAGAGCATCGTCATGACCACCCCTCAGCAGACCCCGATCCGCGGTGCACGCACCCGCACCGGCCGCACGCCGACGAAACCGCACGGCCAGTGGCTCGTCGACGGCACCGAGCCGCTCAACGGCAACGAGGAGTTCAAGCTGGCGGACAACGGCCTCAACGTCCGTGAGCGCATCGAGACCGTCTACGCGGCCGGAGGCTTCCAGAGCATCGATCCGACGGACCTCCACGGCCGCTTCCGCTGGTGGGGCCTGTACACCCAGCGCAAGCCCGGGATCGACGGCGGGCGCACCGCCCAGCTCGAGCCGCACGAACTCGAGGACGAGTACTTCATGCTGCGCGTCCGCATCGACGGCGGCCAGCTCACGACGCACCAGCTGCGGGTTATCGGCGAGATCTCCACCACCTTCGCCCGCGACTCCGCCGACCTCACCGACCGGCAGAACGTGCAGCTGCACTGGATCCGCGTCGAGGATGTCCCGGAGATCTGGCGCCGTCTCGAAGAGGTGGGGCTGAGCACCACCGAGGCCTGCGGAGACGTGCCCCGCGTCATCCTGGGTTCCCCCGTCGCGGGCATCGCCGCGGACGAGCTCATCGACCCGACGCCGCAGATCGAGGAGATCGCTGCCCGCTTCATCGGGGACCCGACGCTCGCGAACCTGCCCCGCAAGTACAAGACGGCGATCACGGGGCATCCCAGCCAGGACGTCGTGCACGAGATCAACGACTGCGCCTTCGTCGCGGTCGAGCATCCGGAGCTCGGCATCGGATACGACCTCTGGGTCGGTGGGGCCCTCTCCGTCGTCCCCCGTCTCGGCGAGCGCCTCGGCGCCTTCGTCTCCCCCGACCGCGTCGCCGAGGTGTGGCACGGTGTCACGCAGATCTTCCGCGACTACGGGTACCGGCGCCTGCGCAACAAGGCACGTCTGAAGTTCCTGCTCGCCGACTGGGGAACCGAGAAGTTCCGCGAGGTGCTCGAGACCGAGTACCTCGACAGCCCGCTGCCCGACGGACCGGCCGCGCCGAAGCCCACGAGCCTCGGTGACCACGTCGGGGTGCACGCACAGAAGGACGGCCGCTTCTACGTCGGTGCCGCGCCTCTCGTCGGCAGGGTCTCGGGGAGCACTCTCACGGCGCTCGCCGACCTCGCCGAGGTGCACGGCTCGCACCGCGTGCGCACCACGCCGTATCAGAAGCTCCTCGTGCTCGACTTGCCGGAATCGGAGGTCGACGGTCTCGTCGCGGGTCTCGACGCGCTCGGCCTGTCGGCGCGGCCCAGTCTGTTCCGCCGCGGCACCATCGCGTGCACGGGCATCGAGTACTGCAAGCTCGCGATCGTCGAGACCAAGGCGAACGCCGCACGCGCGATCCAGCAGCTCGAGGAGCGCCTGGGGGCGCTCGAGCCCGAGATCGGCCGCCCGATCACCCTGCATGTGAACGGATGCCCTAACTCCTGCGCACGCATCCAGACCGCCGACATCGGACTCAAGGGCCAGCTCGTCTCGATCGACGGCGAGCAGGTGCCCGGCTACCAGGTGCACCTCGGCGGAGGCCTGGCCGGCCCCGACCGGGAGGACGCCGGCCTGGGCCGGACCGTGCGCGGCCTGAAGGTCCCCGCCGACGGGATCGCCGACTACGCCGAACGCGTGATCCGCCGCTACCTGACGGATCGCGAGCAGGACGAGACGTTCGCGCACTGGGCGCACCGCGCGGACGAGGAGGCGCTGCAATGACCATCAGCCTCGCCCCGCGCATCCGGACCAAGCGCAGCCGCGACGAGCTCGCGGCCCTCGCCGAGCAGGGCAACGCGGAGCTCGGCAGCCTGACCGACCACGAGGCGTCGGCCGCCGAGGTCGTCGCCTGGGTGGCTCGACACTTCGGTGCGGATGCTGCGGCCGTCGCCTGCTCGATGGCGGACGCCGCGCTGCCGCACCTCGTCGCCGAGCAGCTGCCGGGCGTGGACGTGCTGTTCCTCGACACGGGATACCACTTCACCGAGACCTACGCGACGCGCGACGAGGTCGCCCGCGCGCTGGACGTCCGCATCGTCGACGTCACACCGGACCAGACCGTCGCCGAGCAGGATGCCGAGTACGGCACGAAGCTCTTCGAACGGGATGCCGCGCTGTGCTGCGCCCGCCGCAAGGTCGCGCCCCTGCAGGACGCGCTCGGCGGATACGAGGTGTGGTTCACCGGGGTGCGCCGCGACGAGGCCCCCACCCGGACGAACACTCCGCTGGTGACGTGGGACGAGCGCAACGGGCTGGTCAAGGTCAACCCGGTCGCCGCCTGGAGCTTCGACGACGTCCTGAGCTACGCCGCGGACCACCGCGCACCGGTGAACCTGCTGGTGGACTTCGGCTATCCGTCGATCGGGTGCGAGCCGTGCACCAAGCCGGTCGCTCCCGGCGAAGACCCCCGCTCCGGCCGCTGGGCCGGACAGGCGAAGACAGAATGCGGGCTGCACGTATGACGACGAACACCACTCCAGCTCCCTCCCCCCGCTCGTCGGGGCAGGACTTCCCCCGCTCGTCAGGGCAGGACAGCACGACCGACCTCCCCCGCTCGTCAGGGCAGGACAGCACGAACGACTTCCCCCGCTCGTTGAGCGAGGACGGCGCAGCCGACCGAGTCGAAACGCAGTCACCGCCGCGCGACAGTGGGCGCGTTTCGACTCGCTCCGCTCGCTCAACGAACGAGGAGAGGGAGGCTCGCTCAACGAACGAGAAAGGGGATGCCCGCTCAACTGAGAGGGAGGCTCGCTCAACGAACGAGGAGGAAGCCCCGATCGCGGCCGGTCGCCTGAGCGCTCTGGACGTACTCGAGGCCGAGGCCATCCACATCATCCGCGAGGTCGTCGCCGAGTTCGAGCGACCGGTGCTGCTGTTCTCCGGCGGCAAGGACTCGGTGCTCGTGCTGCACCTGGCCACCAAGGCGTTCGCGCCCGGCCGCGTGCCGTTCCCGGTGCTGCACGTCGACACCGGGCACAACTTCCCCGAGGTCATCGCGTTCCGCGACGAGACCGTGGCGCACCTCGGGCTGACCCTCGAGGTCGCCCGCGTGCAGGACTACCTCGACGACGGCCGCCTGACCGAGCGCCCCGATGGCACGCGCAACACGCTGCAGACCCAGCCGCTGCTGGACGCGATCGCCGCGGGCAAGCACGACGCCGTCTTCGGCGGCGCCCGTCGCGACGAGGACAAGGCGCGCGCCAAGGAGCGCATCATCTCCCTGCGCGACGAGTTCGGCCAGTGGGACCCGCGCAACCAGCGCCCCGAGCTGTGGAGCCTGTACAACGGGCGGCATCTGCCCGGGCAGCACGTGCGCGCGTTCCCGATCTCGAACTGGACCGAGCTCGACGTCTGGCGCTACATCGAACGCGAGGGCATCGCGCTCCCTCCGCTGTACTACGCCGCCGAGCGCGAGGTCTTCCGCCGGGACGGCATGTGGTGGGCGGTGGGCGAGTTCTCCGCTCCGCGTCCCGACGAGCACGTCGAGAAGCGCGTCGTGCGCTACCGGACGGTCGGCGACATGAGCTGCACGGGCGCCGTGGAGTCGGATGCCGCAGACACCGCCTCGGTCGTCGCCGAGGTGGCGCGGTCGACGCTCACCGAACGCGGCGCCACGCGGGCGGACGATCGCATCAGCGAGGCCGCCATGGAGGACCGCAAGAAGGACGGGTACTTCTAATGAGCATCGACATCACGAGCGTTTCGGCACCGCGTTTCGACTCGCCTTCGGCTCGCTCAACGAACGAGGGGGAGGACGGCCGCCCGACGAACGAGGGGACGGACGCCCGCCCGACGAACGAGGGGGAGGACGGCCGCTCAACGAACGAGGGGACGGACGGCCGCCCGACGAACGAAAGGGAAGACCGCCCGACGAACGAAGGGGCGGGGGAGCAGACGCTGTTCCGGTTCGCGACGGCGGGGTCGGTCGACGACGGCAAGTCCACCCTCGTCGGCCGGCTGCTGCACGACGCCAAGGCGATCCTCGCCGACCAGCTCGAGCAGGTCGCCTCGACCTCGCGCGCCCGCGGCTTCGCGCACGGCGAGTTCGACTTCGCCCTTCTGACCGATGGCCTCAGGGCCGAGCGCGAGCAGGGCATCACGATCGACGTGGCCTACCGCTACTTCGCCACGGATCAGCGCAGCTTCGTCCTGGCCGACTGCCCCGGCCACGTGCAGTACACCCGGAACATGGTCACGGGCTCGGCCACCGCGGACGCCGTGATCGTACTGGTCGACGCGCGCAAGGGCGTCGTGGAGCAGACGCGTCGTCATCTCGCGGTCGTGTCGCTCCTGCGGGTCGCCCACGTGATCGTCGCGGTCAACAAGATCGACCTCACCGGTTACGACGAGGACCGCTTCATCGAGATCGAGCTCGAGACGGAGCGCGTGGCCGAGCAGCTCGGTCTTTCGGGCATCCATGTGCTGCCCGTCTCGGCCCTCGAGGGCGACAACGTCGTCGACCGGTCGCCGCAGACGCCCTGGTACACCGGCCCGACGCTGATCCAGCTGCTCGAGACGCTGCCCGCGCAGGACGAGACCGAGTCCGCCGATGCCGCCTTCCGCCTCCCCGTGCAGATCGTGCTGCGCCCGCAGGGCGGGCTCGACCCCCGCATCCCCGAGGACGAGGCCGAGCGGTACCGCGACTTCCGCGGCTTCGCCGGACGCGTGGCCTCGGGCTCGGTCCGCGTCGGCGACCGCGTCGAGGTGCTCCCCGGCGGCCACGAGACCGTCATCACCGGCATCCGCGTCGCCGGCCGCGAAGCGGACTCCGCCACGGCCGCGCAGTCGATCTCGGTGACGCTCGCCGACGAGGTGGATGCCGCACGCGGCGCCGTCATCGTCGCGACCGGCACCGCCCCGACCCCGCGTCGCGAGGCGGTCGTCGAACTGTTCCAGCTGGACCCTCGAGACGTCGCTCCGGGCGCCAAAGTGCTCGTCAAGCACGGCACCGCGACCGTGCAGGCGCTGATCGCGGAGATCATCGACCGTCGCGACCTGGAGACGCTCGCGCACGAGGACGCCGACCGGCTCGCCGTGAACGAGATCGGCCGCGTCCGGCTGCGCTTCGCCGCCGAGCTGCCGCTCGAACCGTACGCCGTGAACCGCGCCGCCGGATCGCTGCTGCTCATCCACCCCGTCGACGGAGCGACGCTCGCCGCAGCGACCGTCGTCGACTGAACCCGCACCACCCGAACACGTCTAAGGAGGCGAAACCGTGAAGATCACCCGCAGGACCACGACACTCACCGCTCTAGGACTCGGTGCCATGATGCTCGCCGGCTGCGCCTCCGCCGCCGAAGGGTCCGGCACGCAGGAAGGATCCGTCGACGAGGTCCGCCTCGGATACTTCGCCAACGTGACCCACGCCCCGGCGCTCGTGGGCGTGGAGCAGGGCCTGTTCGAGGACGCCCTCGGCGAGGACGTGAACCTGTCGACCGAGATCTTCAATGCCGGGCCGGCCGCGATCGAGGCATTGTCCGCCGGGGCGATCGATGCCACGTACATCGGGCCGAACCCGTCGATCAACACCTTCATCCAGTCCGGCGGGCAGTCGGCGCGCATCATCGCGGGTGCGACGAGCGGCGGGGCCGCTCTCGTCGTGCGCGACGGCATCGAGTCGGTCGCCGACCTCGAGGGCACGAATCTCGCCAGCCCGCAGCTGGGCAACACGCAGGACGTCGCGCTGCGCAGCTGGCTGGCCGACGAGGGCTTCGAGACCTCGACCTCCGGCGGCGGCGACGTCACGATCACCCCGACCGAGAACGCCCAGACGCTCACTCTGTTCCAGAAGGGCGAGCTCGACGGCGCGTGGCTGCCCGAGCCGTGGGTCTCGCGCCTCGTGGTGGATGCCGGGGCGCATGTCCTCGTCGACGAAGCCGAGCTGTGGGAGGACGGCGCCTTCCCGACGACCGTCCTGCTCGTGCGCGCCGAGTTCGCCGAGGAGCACCCGGACGTCGTCGAGCAGCTGCTCGAGGGACACATCGCCTCGGTCGCCTGGCTGGACGAGAACGCCGCCGAGGCTCCCGACGTCATCAACGCGGCGCTGACGGACGCCACCGGCAAAGGCCTCTCCGACGAGGTGCTGGCCCGGGCGCTCGAGAACGTGACCTTCACGGTCGACCCGCACGCGGAGACCTTCACGACGCTCGTCGAGAACGGCCTCGCCGCCGGCACCCAGAAGGAGGGCTCGATCGACGGGCTGTTCGATCTGACCGCCCTGAACGCGCTGCTCGAGGCGGACGGCCAGGAGCCCGTCTCCGCCGGCGGCCTCGGGGAGGAATGATGGCGGCGCCCGCGGGGAGGACTCTGCCCGACGACATCGCGCGCGCGAGTGCGGGCGCCTCCTCGCTGGCGCCCAGCTTCGACGGGGTCGCCCCGGTGGCCCCGGCATCCGCTCCGGCGGAGCCGATCGTGCGCATCTCGCACGTGACCAAGCGGTTCGGATCCGGCCCCGTCGTCCTCGACGACGTCTCCCTCGACATCGCGCCGGGGGAGTTCGTGTGCCTGCTCGGCGCTTCGGGCTGCGGGAAGTCGACGCTCCTGAACCTCGTCGCCGGGCTCGAGCCGGTCACCTCGGGGGAGATCACCACGCCGGATGCCGGCGCCGCCGTCATGTTCCAGGAGTCCGCCCTCATGCCGTGGCTGACGGCACGGCGCAACGTCGAGCTCGCCCTGCGGCTGCGCGGGGTGGCGCGCGCCGCGCGCCGGGACGAGGCGCAGCGACTGCTGGCGACCGTGAACCTGGCGGATGCCGGGGACAAGCGCCCGCACGAGCTCTCCGGCGGCATGCGTCAGCGCGTGGCGCTGGCGCGCGCCCTGGCGCAGGACCGTCCCGTCCTGCTCATGGACGAGCCGTTCGCCGCTCTCGACGCCATCACCCGCGACCTCCTGCACGAGGAGCTGGAGCGCGTGTGGCGTGCGACCGGTCGCACGATCGTCTTCGTCACCCACAACGTGCGCGAAGCCGCCCGGCTCGGTCAGCGCGTGATCCTGCTTTCCAGCCGGCCGGGCCGGATCTCGCGGGAGTGGCGGATCTCCGGCAGCACGGCACGTCGCATCGAATCTCCCGAGGTGTCGGCACTGGCCGCCGAGATCACCTCCGAGCTGCGTGAGGAGATCCGCCGCAATGCCGCTTGAGACCGCCAAGACCACCCCCGTCGACACCTTCGACGAGCTGAGCACGCTCTCCACCGGCCTCGACCGGCTGCAGAACGACGAGGATCGGCGCTCGTCAGGCGGCAGAGCGGTGCTGGCCAAGGTCCTGCCGCCCGTCATCCTGCTCGTCGTGCTGCTGGCCGCCTGGCAGCTGTACGTCGTGATCGCCCAGCCCCGCCCCGACCTCTCCCCCGGCCCGTTGCAGGTCGCGGCCGCCCTCGGCGACGCCTGGGAGTCCGGCCGCCTGCAGGAGGCGGTCGCGACGAGTCTCGAACGCGGCGTCCTCGGCTTCCTCATCGCGATCGCCGTCGGCACCCCGCTCGGGATGCTGCTGGCGGAGTGGAAGCCGCTCCGCCGCGCTGCCGGCCCGCTCATCTCGGGGCTGCAGGTGCTGCCCTCCGTGGCCTGGGTGCCCGCCGCGATCATCTGGTTCGGCCTCAGCGACGCCACCGTGTACTTCGTGATCCTGATGGGCGCGATCCCCTCGATCGTCAACGGGCTGCTCTCCGGCATCGACCAGGTGCCGCCGCAGCAGCGCCGTGCGGGCATCGTTCTGGGCGCGAGCCGCTGGCAGCTGGCGACCTCGGTCGTGCTGCCGGCCGCCCTCCCCGGCTACGTCGCGGGGCTCAAGCAGGGCTGGGCGTTCTCGTGGCGGTCGCTGATGGCGGCCGAGATCATCGCGTTCGGCGGATCGATGGGCTTCGGACTCGGTTCGATGCTGCAGCAGTCTCGCGAGCTCGCCGACCTCGCCGGCGTCCTGGGCACGATCCTGCTGATCCTCGCGATCGGCATCCTGATCGAGCTCGTGATCTTCGGACCGCTCGAGCGGCGCCTGCTGCGCAGCCGCGGACTCGCCCAGGGAGGCTCCCGATGACCGGTCTTGTCACGCTCGTGGGTGCAGGCCCCGGGGATGCCGGCCTCCTGACGCTGCGCGGGCTGCGCGCGCTGCAGGACGCCGACGTCATCGTCGCTGACCGGCTCGGCGCCCGCGCCGTCCTGGATCAGCTGGCCGCCGAGGGGGTGGAGCTGACGGCCGAGATCGTGGACGTCGGGAAGCTCCCCGGCCACCACAAGGTGCCGCAGGACGGCATCAATGCTCTGCTCGTGCAGCTCGCCTCCGAAGGACGCCGCGTGGTCCGCCTCAAGGGCGGCGACCCGTTCGTGTTCGGACGCGGGCGCGAGGAGCAGCTGCACTGCGAACAGGCCGGCATCGCCGTCGAGGTCGTGCCGGGCGTGACCAGCGCCGTCTCGGTGCCGGCCGTCGCGGGGATCCCGCTCACCCACCGCGGGGTGTCGACCTCGTTCACCGTCGTCAGCGCCCACGACCAGATCGAGCGGCTCCCCGGCGGCGCCGAGCACACGGTCGTGCTGCTGATGGGCGTGAACACGCTCGGCCACTCGGCGCACGTGCTCGCCTCCGGCGCGCGCGGAGCCGACTGCCCCGTCGCGGTCGTCGAGGACGGCTACGGCGAGAACCAGCGCGTCACGATCGGCACGCTCGGCACGATCGCGCACCTCGCGGCGTCCCGACAGGTCCGCTCGCCGGCGGTCATCGTCGTCGGCGATGTCGTGCGCCTGAGCCCCGACGCGGCATCCCTCCCGGCATCCGGATCGGTCCCGGAACCGGCCCCACGAGCCCGCTGGTTCGAGGCGATGGACGCCGGCCTCGCGGTCGACACCGGCCTCAGCCGGGCCATCGACCGCTCCCTCGACTACGTGATCTGATACCCGTTCGCCCGCTCTGCGGAGCGGCACCCGAAAGGCCATGCCCATGTCCTCCTCTCCCCTCGCCCTGCGCGTCGCGATCGTCGGCGCCGGCCCCGCCGGGATATACGCCGGCAATCTGCTCGCGAATGCCGTCGCCGAGCGCGGCGGACGCGTCGAGATCGACCTGTTCGAGTCGCTGCCCGCGCCGTACGGCCTGATCCGCTACGGCGTCGCCCCCGACCACCCGCGGATCAAGGGCATCGTGAACTCGCTGCACGAGATGCTCGACGCGTTCCCCGACGCCGGCGACGACGGGGAGGCCGAGCGCCGCACGATCCGTTTCCTCGGCAACGTCGAGGTGGGCCGCGACATCGCGCTGGCCGAGCTGCGCGAGCGCTGCCACGCGGTCATCCTCGCGACCGGCGCGATCCGGGACGCCGCTCTCGACATCCCCGGCGTGAACCTCGCCGGCTCCTACGGCGCCGCCGACTTCGTGGCCTGGTTCGACGGGCACCCGGACGTCGCCCGCACGTGGCCGCTGGACGCGCGCGAGGTCGCGGTGATCGGCAACGGCAATGTCGCCCTCGACGTCGCCCGCGTCCTCGCGAAGCACGCCGTGGACCTGCGCTCCACCGAGGTGCCCGACACCGTGCTCGCGGGCCTGGAGGCATCCGCCGTCACCGACGTCCACGTGTTCGGCCGCCGCGGACCCGCCGACATCAAGTTCACCCCGATCGAGCTCCGCGAGCTCGGCGAGGTGCGCGACGTCGACATCGTGCTGCACGACGAGGACTTCGACGGGGTCGATCCGGCTTCGGCGTCCAGCAACCAGCTCAAGGTCATGCTGCGCACTCTCAACAGCTGGCGCGACCGTCCGGCGGGCACGGCCTCGCGGCGTCTGCACCTGCACTTCTGGCATGCCCCGGTCTCGATCGAGGGGGACGGGCGCGTCGAGAGCATCCGGTTCGCCCGCACCAGGACGGATGCCGAAGGGGCTCTCGTGATCACCGACGAGGTCCGCGAGTACCCGGTCCAGGCGGTGTACCGCGCGGTCGGCTACTACGGCACACGCGTGAACGGCGCCCCGTTCGACGAGGTTCGTGGGGTCGTCCCCAACGAGGCCGGACGCGTGGACGCGGAGCCGGGCCTGTACGCCACCGGCTGGATCAAGCGCGGCCCCGTGGGCCTCATCGGCCACACGAAGTCGGACGCGCTCGAGACGATCACGCACCTCGTGGCGGATGCCGAAGCGGGACTGCTGTCGGCCCCGGATGCCGAGACCGATGTTCTCGAGCTCCTCGAAGAGCGCGGCACCGCCTACACGACGTGGGACGGCTGGCTCGCCCTCGACGCGCACGAACGGCACCTCGGCGAGACGCACGAGCACACCCGCGAGCGCGTCAAGGTCGTCCCCCGCGAGGAGCAGGTGGCGGTGTCGCGCGACGGAGCGCTGGTCCGATGACGTATGTGATCGCGTTGCCGTGCGTGGATGTGAAGGATCGGGCGTGCATCGACGAGTGCCCGGTGGACTGCATCTACGAGGGTGAGCGGTCCCTGTACATCCACCCGGACGAGTGCGTGGACTGCGGGGCCTGCGAGCCGGTGTGCCCGGTGGAGGCGATCTACTACGAGGACGACCTGCCCGAGGAATGGGCGGACTACTACAAGGCCAACGTGGAGTTCTTCGACGAGATCGGCTCCCCCGGCGGCGCCGCCAAGGTCGGTGTCTACGACTTCGACCACCCGCTGGTGGCAGAGCTCCCGCCGCAGGGGGACGGGCATGACTGAGTACGACGTGCTGGTGGTCGGCGGCGGACCGGCCGGTCTCTCCGCGGCGCTGAACCTCGGGCGGGCGCTCATGCGCGTGCTCGTGATCGACGCCGACCGTCCGCGCAACGCGGCGACGCTGAACTCGCACGGATTCCTCACCCGCGACGGCATCCCGCCGCACGAGCTGCGCCGCCTCGCCCGCGAGGAGCTGGCCGCCTACCCGAACGTCGAGGTGCGCTCGCGTGTGCGCGTAACCCGCCTGTCCCACGACGGCGAGGAGTTCGTCGCGGGGATCGGCCGGCGCGAGGAGACCGAGACGGTCAGGGCGCGCACCGTGCTGCTCGCGACGGGTCTGCGCGAGACGCTGCCCGAGGTCCCGAACCTTCGCGGCTTCTACGGCATGAGCCTGTTCAGCTGTGCCGCCTGCGACGCATGGGATCTGCAGGGCCGCCCGCTGGCGCTCATCGGCGAGTCCGAGGACCTCGCCGACCGCGCCCGACTGATCGCCCGGTGGAGTCCCCGGCTCACCGTCTTCACGAACGGCGCGGACGTCGTCTCCACGACCGAGGAGGCGGAGCTCGCCTCGGCCGGGATCGGCGTGGCCCGGCATCCGATCGTCGAACTCGTCGGCGAGCGCGGACGTCTCGAGGCCGTGGTACTCGCGGACGGCACCCGCACAGCGGTCGACGGCGGATTCGTCCGTCCGGAGTGGGAGACCGAGCTGTCGTTCCTCGACGGGATCTCCCCTGCTCTCGACGACTCCGGTCATCTCGTGACGGATCGGTCGGGCCGCACGGACGTCGCGGGCCTGTACGCCGCCGGGGATGCCGCGGCTCCCGGCCCGCAGCAGCTCATCGTCGCCGCCGGGGCAGGCGCGCGGGTGGCCGCGGTCATCGTGCACGACGCGATCGGCGTCGCGACCGCTCCCTGAGCAGCCTTTCCTCGTTCAGGGCGCACGGAATGCATTCGGGTGGATGTGTGTTGCTCCTGATGACGCCGCATCGCGGCGCTTCTCCCGCGCACTCCTTACCCTGGAACGGTCATGTCTGCACCCGAAGAAGACCACGCCCGCTGGCGCAACGAGCGCCACGCCTCCGTCGCCGGCCCCACCGGCAACCTCGCTCTCGTCGAGACCCGCTGGGTCGGTCCCGAGCGTCCCGACCTCGAGGCCGCTCAGGCGGCGGCCCCGGTCTCGGTCACGGTGACACCGATCCAGCGCAACGACATCGCCACGGGCGAGGCCGAGTACGGCCTGCGGTTCTGGGACGCCGATTCCCCGGCGATCCGCGCGTACGACCGCATCGACGCCTACGACTACGACCCGGCCTGGGTCATCGAGGCCCGGTTCACCCCGGTGGATGCCGGGCGCACCGTTCCCTTCGAGCACATCCGCGACAACGGTGGAACGCGTGATCTCGTCGTGCCCGGTGACATCACCTTCACCCTCGATGGCACCGAGCACCGCCTCGCCGCTTTCGACGACGGCGGCGTGCTGCTGCTCGTGTTCGGCGATCCGACCAACGGCCCCGAGACCTACGGCTCCGGACGCTTCCTGTTCGTGCGCCGCGACGACGGCGCCGGATTCGGCGATGCCGGATCCGTGATCCTCGACTTCAACCGCGCCTTCGTCCCGCCCTGCGGGTTCTCGGCGCAGTACAACTGCCCGCTGCCGCCCGCGCAGAACCGCTTCACCCAGCCTGTGCGCGCCGGCGAGAAGAACGTCGTCTTCACGGGCGGCTTCGACATCTACACCGCGGCCTGACCAGGCATCCCGAATACCCGAACACCCGAACCGAAAGCAGGAGACCCCCTGTGAGAAAGCCCCTCGCGCTCGCGGCGACCGTCGTCGCCACGGCCCTCGTCCTCGCCGGCTGCTCGTCGAGCACATCCTCGGAGGACCCCGCCGACGCCACCATCGCCATCGGGTCGCTGTACGAACCGCAGAACCTCAGCAACACCCAGGGTGGCGGCCAGGGAGTGACCGAGGCCTTCAACGGCAACGTCTACGAGGGGCTGTACCGGCTCACCGACGACGGCGAGGTCGAGCCGCTGCTGGCCGAGAGCGAGGAGGTCAGCGAGGACGGCCTGACCTACACGATCACGCTGCGCGACGACGTGACCTTCCACTCGGGCAAGGCGCTCACGTCGGCCGACGTCAAGGCCAGCGTCGAAGCCGTCACGGCCGAGGACTCGCAGTCCGCCCGCAAGTCGGCGTTCTCCGTGATCTCGGGCATCGAGACCCCGGACGACCGCACGGTCGTGTTCACCCTCTCGCAGCGTTCGATCTCGTTCCTCTACAACCTCGCATACATCTGGATCGTGAACGCCGACGCCACCGACCTCACCACGACCGAGGACGGAACCGGCCCCTACACGCTCGACGAGTGGAAGCAGGGCAGCACCCTCACCCTCACCCGCTGGGACGACTACTGGGGCGAGCCGGCCGCGAACGCCGAGGTCGTCTTCACGTACTTCACGGACGCCACGGCGCAGAACAACGCGCTGCTCACCGGCGAGATCGACGTGATCACGAGCATCCAGAGCCCGGACGCCCTCGAGCAGTTCGCCTCGAACGACGACTACACGATCAGCGAGGGCACCTCGACGACGAAGGAGCTGCTCGCCTTCAACGACCGCGTCGCCCCGTTCGACGACCCGCTCGTGCGCAAGGCGATCTACTCCGCGATCGACACCGAGAAGCTGCTCACCTCGATCTGGGGCGACTACGGCACCCTCATCGGCTCCATGGTCCCGCCGACCGATCCGTGGTACGAGGACCTCACCGACGTGAACCCGTACGACGTGGACCTCGCGAAGCAGCAGCTCGCCGAGGCGGGCTACCCGGACGGGTTCGAGTTCACGCTCGACACCCCGAGCTACGACCCGCACCCGGCCGTGGCCGAGTTCCTGCAGTCGCAGCTCGCGGAGGTCGGCATCACGGTGAACATCAACACCATCAGCGCCGACGAGTGGTACACGAAGGTCTTCCAGGAGCGCGACTTCGAGGCGACGCTGCAGGAGCACGTCAACGACCGCGACGTCGTCTGGTACGGCAACCCCGACTTCTACTGGGGCTACGACGACGCCCAGGTGCAGCAGTGGGTGGCCGAGGCCGAGCAGGCCGCGACGACCGAGGAGCAGACCGCACTGCTCACGCAGGTGAACGAGAAGATCGCCGAGGACGCGGCGAGCGTATGGTTGTACCTCTACCCGCAGATCGTGGTCGCCTCGAGCGATCTCAGCGGGTACCCGGTCAACGGCCTGAACTCGCAGTTCTTCGCGTACGACATCACCAAGTCCTGAACATTCGGATCGCGGGGTGGGATGCTGGAGCATCCGCCCCGCGATCCTCCTGTCCCCCATGCTCACGTATCTGCTCCGCCGCTCCGCGTTCCTCGTGGTGTCGCTCGTCGTCGCCATGATGGTGATCTTCGTGCTGCTACGCCTGCTTCCGGGCGACCCGGCGAACGCGCTGCTGTCGGTGGACGCCACGCCGGAGCAGATCGCCGCCGCGCGGGCTCAGGTGGGATCGGACCGCCCGCTCATCGAGCAGTTCCTGCTCTGGGCGGGGCAGATGGTGCGGTTCGATCTGGGCGAGTCGTACATCAGCACGCTCCCGGTCGGTCCGGAGATCGCCGCTCGCCTGCAGGTCACGCTCCCCCTGACGCTGCTCGCCTTCGCTCTCGCGCTGGTGCTCTCCCTGGTGATCGGCATCACGGCCGCGGTGAAGGCGGACACCTGGTACGGCGCAGTGCTCTCCGGATTCGCGCAGCTCGGGATCGCCGTGCCGGTGTTCTGGGTCGGGATGCTGCTGGTCTGGGTGTTCGCGCTCGGTCTCGGCGTCCTGCCGTCCGGTGGCTTCCCGCGCGACGACTGGGAGGACCCGGGCGATGCGCTGCGCTCGCTGACTCTGCCGGTCCTCACGATCGCGATCGTCATGAGCGCGTCGCTGTCGCGCTACGTCCGCGCCGCCACGCTCGACGTGCTGGGCAGCGACTACCTGCGCACCGCTCGGGCCGGCGGCTCCGGCCTCGCCGAGGCGCTCGTGCGTCACGGCGTGCGCAACGGCGCCGTCCCCGTGATCGCGGTGCTCGGCATCGAACTGTCGACGACTCTGCTGGGAGCGGTCGTCGTCGAGAGCGTGTTCACACTGCCCGGACTCGGCAGCATGCTGCTCACCGGCATCGAGCAGCACGACTTCGCCAACATCCAGGGCGTGCTCGTCGTGTCGACCCTGTTCGTCCTGATCGTCGGCTTCCTGGCCGACATCGTGCAGCGGATCATCGACCCGCGGCTGCGCGGCCGAGTGGCGGGTGCGCGATGACCGGAGTCGTGGAGCAGATCGAGGATGCCGCGCCGCCGCGCCGCCGCGGCGGCCACCCGACCCTCGTCATCGGCCTGTGCTTCACGGGCGCCATCGTGCTCATCGCGCTGGTGTCGCTGTTCTGGCTGCCGTTCGCACCGGGCGACGTGAGCGGCGGGCGGCTCGAGGGGCCGAGCGGCACCCATCTGCTGGGCACCGACAAGCTCGGACGCGATCTGTTCACGCAGCTCATGATCGGTGCACGCATCGCCCTCGTCGTGGGCCTCGGCTCCGTCCTCCTCGCCGCCGTGATCGGCGTGACCATCGGACTGATCGCGGCGTTCGCGCGACCGTGGGTGGACGACTCGATGTCGGCGGCACTGGACGTCATCATCGCGTTCCCCGTGCTGCTGCTGGCGATGCTCGTCGTGGCCGTGCAGGGCGCCTCGCTGTGGTCGGCGATCCTCGCCATCGGGCTCGCGATGTCGGCCGTCGTCGCACGGCTCACCCGCATCCTCGCGCACCGCGTCCTGCGCGAGCAGTTCATCACGGCCGCGCGCACGAGCGGCACGCGGTGGCCCGGCATCATCGCCTTCCACGTGCTGCCGAACATCTGGCCCACCCTGAGCGTGAACCTGGCGCTGCAGTTCGGTGCCGCCGTGCTCGCCGAGGCGAGCCTGTCGTACCTCGGCCTGGGCGCCCCGCCGCCCAACGCGTCCTGGGGACGCCTGCTGCAGGAGGCGCAGGGAACCGTCCTGACCGCTCCGGTCGGCGCGATCGCTCCGGGCGTCGCGCTCGTCGTGCTCGTCCTCGGGGTCAACTTCGTCGCCGACGGTCTGCGCGACTTCGCCGACCCGACACGCAGGAGGTCGCGATGAGCCTGCTCGAGGTGATGGGTCTCACCGTCGCAGCCGGCGGCCGCCGTCTCGTCGACGACGTGTCCTTCGACGTCTCCGCGGGGGAACGAGTGGGCGTCATCGGCGAGTCCGGATCCGGGAAGTCCGTCACGTCGCTGGCCGTGACGGGTCTCCTCAGCCCGTCTCTCTCGGCCTCCGGTTCGGTGCTGCTGGGCGGCCGGGAGGTCGTCGGCGCCGCCGATCGGGCCCTGCGTCCGCTGCGCGGTCCGGTCGCGGCGCTGCTGTTCCAGGAGCCGCTGACCGCGCTGGATCCGCTCATGCGCGTCGGCCGGCAGATCGCGGAGCCGATGCGCCGGCACCTCGGCCTGCGCGGAGAGGCGCTGCAGGATGCCGTGCGCACCGCCCTCGCGGATGTGTCGCTGCCCGATGAGCGCATCGCGCGCGCGTTCCCGCACGAGCTGTCCGGCGGCCAGAGGCAGCGGGTCGCCACCGCGATCGCGCTGGCCGCGCGGCCCCAGCTGCTGATCGCGGACGAGCCGACCACGGCACTCGACGTGACGGTGCAGGACGAGATCCTCACGCTGCTGGACCGACTGGTCGCCGAGCGCGACATGGCGCTGCTGTTCATCAGCCACGACCTGGCCGTCGTCGCCCGCATGACCGACCGCGTGATCGTGATGCGCTCGGGCCGGGCGGTGGAGCAGGGGACGGTCGCGCAGGTGATCGGGGCGCCGCAGCATCCGTACACCGCGGACCTGGTCGCGAGCGCCCGTGCCCTGGACTCCGCGATCGACGCTCCGGCAGGGGAGGCCCCATGATCCTCGAGCTGCAGGACGCCGGATTCTCCTACGGCGCGCGCCGGGTCGTCGACGGCGTGACCTTCGGCGTCTCCGCCGGCGAGGCCGTGGGGCTCGTGGGCGAATCCGGAGCCGGGAAGTCGACGATCTTCTCGCTGCTGCTCGGCCTGGCGGCCCCCGACGAAGGCGCCGTCCTGTTCGACGGGCAGCCGATGAACCGGCGGGACCGAGCGCTCATGCGCCGATTCCGCACGGACGTGCAGACCGTGTTCCAGGACCCGTACTCGTCGCTAGATCCGCGCCAGCGCATCGACCGGATCGTGGGCGAGCCGCTGCGCTCCCTCGGGATCGCGCGCGGCACGGCTGCCGCGGGGATGGTGGCGGACGCCGTGCGCGCGGTCGGGTTGGACGAGGATGTGCTGGGCCGATACCCGCACGAGTTCTCCGGCGGGCAGCGGCAGCGTATCGCGATCGCCCGCGCCGTGGTGTCGAAGCCGCGCGTGCTGCTGGCGGACGAGCCGGTCTCTGCGCTGGACGTCACCACGCGCATCCAGGTGATCGAGCTGCTGCGGAGCCTGCGCCGCGAGACGGGACTGGCGCTCGTCATGGTGTCGCACGACCTCAGCGCCGTGGCCGCGCTGTGCGAGAGGACCGTCGTGCTGCGCGACGGCCGGATCGTCGAAGAGGGCACGACCCGCGGCATCCTGGACGCACCGCGGACCGAGTACGCGCGGACGCTCGTCTCGGCGATCCCGCGGCTGCCGGCGGCCTGATCCGGGTTCGACGTCGGGATCGGAGCCGCGGTCGCGCCGGGACGGATGTCGGGAGCCTTTCCGGGATGTCAGGAGATTTCGGGGACAACGGACATGCAAGCGGGCATGCTTCTGACATCTGTACCCCGGATCGCCGAGGCCATCCGGTGCCGAACCGGAATAGCGGACCCGGAGCCGTCGTTGGGCGCAGTATGACGACTGTCGATCCCGCCCTCCTCGAGGAGGTGCTCAGCTCCTTCGAGGTGCGGCTCGGGTTCGCCCGGCGCACCACGCTTTCGCAGGGAGGCCTGCTGCCGCTTGCCGCGGGTGTCGTGACGCTCGCGTACGTCGTGGAGGGCGAGATCACCGGCGAGGTCATGCGCGACGCGGGTTGCACGCTCGACTTCCCTGGTGGGGAGGCGAGCAGGACGAGCGGACCGCGCACACTTCTCGCCGGAGACGCGTTCCTCACGATGGGCCGCGGGCCGGTCGTGCTCGAGTCGACGTCCGGCGCGCGGCTGATGACGGCCGAGCTCGACCTCGAGCGCTCCGCGGTCGACGACCTGCCCGGCTTCGTCTTCGTGACCGGCTTCGCCGAGCTCGAGCCTGCTGCGGCGGCGCTCGCCTCGAATCTCGGTCCCGTGGATCCGGCACCGCACGACCTGCGGTCGGGGGATCCGCTCATCTGCCGCATGATGGTGACCACGGTGCTGCTCAGCCTCATCCGGGCGTGGGCGCAGGCGGGGTGCGCGCCGCAGGGCTGGCCAGCGCGGGCGGGGGATCCGTTCCTGGATCGCGTCGTCGAGGCGATCCACTCGGAGCCGGGTCGCGACTGGACTGTGGACCTGCTCGCGACCGTGGGCGCGATGTCGCGGTCGGTGTTCGCCGAGCGCTTCCGCGCCGCCGTCGGCCAGTCGCCCGCCAGCTATGTCACGGAAGTGCGGATGCGTCAGGCGAAGCAGATGCTGGATGCCGGGCGCAGCGTGTCCGAGACCTCGCGCGAGCTCGGCTACTCATCGGACGAGGGGTTCAGCCGGGCGTTCCGCCGTCACACCGGGGTGACCCCGTCGATGTGGCGCGCGAGCCGGCGCTCGGCCATCCCGGCCTGACGCGCGGCGGCCGGTCAACGGCCTCCGCCGGTCAACGGCCTCCGGGCGGGCCGATGAGCAGCAGGACCACGTACAGGACGACGATCGCCGCCACGAGCAGCAGCGCCAGCACCCACGGACGGCGTAGGAACCAGCGCATCAGGCGGTCGTACCAGCGTCGATCGCGCGGGTCCTCCGTGGCCTCGAGCCGCCAGTCGCCGCGCAGGCGTCCCGACCGGTGCAGCCAGATCTCGGTGGGGATCGTGGCGTAGGGGATCACGGCACTCACGACGGCGAGCACGGCCACCCCGACGTGCCAGCGCTGATTGAGGGCGACGAGGATCGCGGTCGCGCCGTAGGCGAGGAACACGAAGCCGTGGATGCCGCCGCCGATCGTGACGACGATCCCCGGTGCGCCCAGCGCGCGGGCGATCAGTGCTGCGATCAGGATCGTCCACGTGATCGCCTCGGCGATCGCGAGAGTGCGGAAGAGGCGGGCAGGCGCACGGAACACGGGTCTCCTCGGGTGGGGGTCGATCCCAGCCTACGAGACGCGTGAGGGCGGATGCGCAGGCGCCGTCGGCACCGGGGTGCCCATCGGGGCGACGGCTTCCGCCGCGCGGGAGTCGCCGACAGACTGGGACCATGCCCTCCGCTGTGCGACGTCGACGCCGGTCCGCGACCGTGGCGCTGGCGTTCGCCGTCGTGCTGGCGCTCTCCGGCTGCACCGGCGCGGGAGACCGGTGGTCGCTCGAGGCCATCGGGGTCGGATCCCCGCATCCTGACGACGTCGTCGTCGGAACGACGATGGTGGCCGCCGACGGCGAGGGCGGATTCTGGAGCGCCGACGCGTCTTCCTGGGTGCACGTGGACGCCGAGGGCGAGACGGTCGCCGAGCACTCCTTCGATCCGGGCGAACCGCTCTTCGGCGTCACCGCGATGGCGGCGCTGTCCGCGGATCGACTCGTCGTCGTGCGCGGCGGCACGGACGACCCGACGCTGTCGATCGTCGACACCCGTGACCTCACGCTGACCGATGTTCCGATCGAGACCGTCTCAGGTCCCGACGATGTGCGGCTCGCGTTCGGCGCCGTGGCCGCCCGCGCGGAGATCGTCCACCTGGTGCGCTACCGGCTTGCGGAGACCGCGGATCTGGAGGCCGAGGTCCTCCGCATCCATCCCGTGGACGGGCGGACGACCGTCGTGCACATCGAACCGCTGCACTTCGCCGACTCTCCGGAGAGCGCCCCGGGGTTGCCGCCGGTCGCTCTCGACGTCACCGCGGACCGGATCTTCCTGGCCACGCCGGTCCACCGCATCGTCCTGGACGCCGACGGCGCAGAGCTCGCTCGTACGGGCCAGGATGCCGAACGACCGCACGTCGCCGCGGATCCGGACGGCGCGGCGCTGTGGTGGGGCGCCGAAGAGGATCCGCGCGGCACCCGGGCCGACGTCGTCGCCGGGTCGGCCGAGGCGCGGGAGGTCATCGCGCGGCACGAGCACTGCCAGGAGCCGTTCTTCACGGACAGTCCGCTGTTCACGGAGTCGACGGCCGACCTCCGCGGACAGCCGCTGTCGTTCCTCTGCGGTGTGAGCGCGGCCGGTTGGGTCGGCGACGGCTGGGTCGTCGCACTGGGCGGCGAGAACGGCGGCGCGCTCGTCCGCGTGGTCCGCCCGGCTCCGTGAGGCCGCCGCTCAGCCGCGCACGCGGTTGGATGCTCCGAACAGTACGGCACCGAGCACCAGGAGGGCCGCCCCGACGAGATAGTTGAGCTCGACGCCGAGTCCGTCGACGAGGAGGCCGCCGACACCGGCCGCGATCATGATCGCGGCCTGGAAGCCGACGACCACCAGGCTGCCGCCGGCCTCCAGCCGATCCGGCATCCGGTGCCCGACCCAGGTGTTCACGACGATGAGCCAGGAGGCGAAGAAGAAGCCCCACACGAGCACGGCGGCCGAGACGGCGAGAATCGACCCGGGGAACAGGATCGTGCCGAGCACCGACGCGGCGATCGCGATGGGTCCGACCACGGCGAAGAGGGCGAAGGTCCGGTCCACGACCAGCCCGATCACGAGGTTCCCGACGAGACCGCCGGCTCCGAAGAGTGCGAGCAGCAGGACGATGGTGCCGGCATCCACCTCGGGCATCCGCTCCAGAGCGAGACGGATGTAGGTGTACGCGAGGAAGTGTCCGAGCACGACGAGCACGTGGCCGGCGAGACCGAGGCCGACGCCGCGGCGCCGCACGGTGTCGACGAGGATGCGGAGACTGGACGCCTGGGCCGCCGGGACCGCAGGCAGGAGCGTCCGGAGGCCGATCGCGAGGACGAGCGTGACGATCCCGGCGAGCGCGAACACGGCGCGCCAGTCCAGCAGCTCGCTCAGCATCACGCCCAGCGGCACACCGGCGACCGTGGCGAGAGACGTCCCCGCCGTCGTGAACATCACCGCCCGACCGATGCGCTCGGGCCCGGCGATACGCGCCGCGACCGTGATGGACATCGACCAGAAGGCGCTGATCGCCGCTCCCAGCAGGAAGCGCGCGAGCAGCACGAGCACGAGGTTGGGCGCGATCGCGACGACGAGGTTCGAGACGCCGGCCGCGAGGGCCATCCAGACGAGCAGGCTCCGCCGGTCCAGCCGCGGGAAGATCAGACCGACGGTCGGCGCGACGAGCAGTCCGACCAGCGCGGTCACCGTGACCGTCTGACCGGCCTGGCCGGGCGTGACGCCGAGGCCGGTCGCCATCTCGGTGAGCATCCCGTTCGGCAGGAACTCCGCGGTCACGAGCAGGAAGCTCATCAGCATGAGCACGACGGGACCGCCGTAGCGCATCCGCTCGACGGTCGGGGTGGCGGCGCGGGTCACAGGCACAGGGGCGGTCGTGGTCATGCTTCCACGGTCGCAGGACGTCGGTCCGCGCACCCGACCGGTCGTCCGAGGCATCCGACCGTTCGTCCGGGGGTGGACGGCGAGCGCGGGCGCGGCTAAGCTCGACGCGCGCCGGGACATCCCCGGAAGGACTCAGCGAGAGGAGCGAGACATGAACGCCGTCGTTGTCGCGCCCTCTGCCTCCGACTCCCTTCCCCTCGAGGCCGCCCGCTCCTAGATCCGCGTGTGGCCTCCCTTCCCGGAGCACCACCGTGACCGATCCCTTCGCGTCCTTCGACGCATCCCTGTCCTTCGCCGATGTCGAGCCCGGCGAGAACCAGCGCTGGACCACCTGGCCGGCCGTCACCCCCTCCGAGCGCGGACCCGAGCCTTGGCCGTCCTGGGTCGTCACGAGCGCCGGCGCCGTCGACACCGAGCTCGGCATCCTCAAGACCGGCAAGGAAGCGGATGTCTTCCTCATCGAGCGGGCCGTCCCGGACGACCCGTCGCAACGCACGCTGCTGGCGGCCAAGCGGTACCGCGGAAGCGAGCACAGCAGCTTCCACCGATCGAGCATCTACACCGAAGGCCGGCGCACCCGGAACTCCCGCGACGGCCGCGCCCTCGCCAAGAAGACCGGCTTCGGTCGCGAGGTGGCGGCGGCGCAGTGGTCGTTCGCGGAGTTCGAGGCGCTCTGCCGCATGTGGACGCTCGGCGCTCCCGTCCCGTATCCGGTGCAGGTCAGCGGCACCGAACTGCTCATGGAGTTCATCGGCACGGGCGGTGCGGCTGCGCCCCGGCTTGCCCAGTTCCGCGGCGATCGGGACGAGCTCACCGACCTGTTCCGCCAGGTGGTCGACCTCATGCACGTGTTCGCCGGAGCCGGTTTCGCGCACGGCGACCTCTCGCCGTACAACCTGCTCGTCCACTCCGGACGCGTGCGCGTGATCGATCTGCCCCAGATCGTGGACGTGATCGCGAATCCGCAGGGCTTCGACCTGCTGCACCGGGACTGCGTCAACATGTGCGACTGGTTCGCCCGGCATCGGGTGGATGCCGACGCCGAGGCGCTGTTCGCGGAGCTCGTCGCGGCGACCTGCGGATGATGCGCGGCGCGTCGCTACCTCTCGTTCACCGGACGCGGCCAGACTTCGAGTCATGACCACGCCGGATGACACTCCGCCCCCGCCGCCCACCGCGAACAGCGGAGCGGTCGGCGTGATCGGGTTGGAGCTGCGCGGCGACACCCCGGCGCCGAAGAAGCAGGTGTACTCGTGGGCGCTGTGGGACTGGGCGACGCAGCCCTTCAACACCGTCATCCTGACGTTCATCTTCACGGCGCTGTACCTGACCACCGAGCAGTTCCTGCCGCCCGACATCGTGGCTCTCGGCGACAAGGACGAGGCGTACATCGCCGCCGAGGCGGAACTGGCCAGCGGCCTGGGGCTCGGGTCGACCGTCGCCGGGTTCGCGATCCTCCTGCTCGCGCCCGTGCTCGGCCAGCGCGCGGATGCGGCCGGACGTCAGAAGCTGTGGCTCGGGATCGGCACCGGGGCGCTCGTCGCGTGCATGTTCGGCCTGTGGTTCGTCGAACCGACCCCGACGCTGTTCTGGCTCGGGGTCGCGCTCATCTCCGCGGGCAGCGTGTTCGGCGAGATCGCCGCGGTGAACTCCAACGCGATGCTCATCGGCATCGCGAACCCGAAGACGATCGGGCGCATCTCGGGACTCGGGTGGGGATTCGGATACCTCGGCGGGATCGTGGCGCTCGTGCTCGTCGTCGTCTTCTTCCTGGCCGACTGGTTCGGGCTGCCCGAGGACGGCGGTCTTCCGTTCCGGATCATCGCGGTCGGGTGCGCGGTGTGGGCCATCGTCTTCAGCATCCCTATCTTCCTGAACGTGCCGGAGCCGTCGCTCGGCCGGCCCGAGCGCCAGGTCGGGTTCTTCCGCTCCTACGCCCTGCTGGTGAAGGATGTCGCGGGGCTCTACCGCAGCAGCGAGACGCGACCGACTTTCTGGTTCCTGCTGGCGAGCGCGGTGTTCCGCGACGGGCTGGGCGGCGTGTTCGCGTTCGGGGCCGTGATCGCGGGCCAGGTGTTCGGTTTCCAGTTCCTGGAGCTCGTGATCTTCGGCATCGCGGCGAACCTCATCGCCGGCGTCTCGACGATCCTCGCCGGCCGCCTCGACGACCGCTTCGGCGCCAAGCGGATCATCCTGTTCGCGCTGGGGGCGATGGTCGTCGCCGGTCTCGCGGTCTTCTTCCTCGTGGAGGCGGGTGCCACCGTCTTCTGGATCGGCGGCCTCGTGCTCTGCGCGTTCGTGGGTCCGGCGCAGTCGGCGTCGCGCTCGTTCCTCGCCCGCGTGACGCCCGCCGGGCGCGAGGGCGAGATCTTCGGCCTGTACGCCACGACCGGACGCGCTGCGAGCTGGATGGCGTCGGCGGCATGGACCGGACTGATCGTCCTGACCGCGCAGACGAAGTTCGGCATCCTCGGCATCGTGCTCGTCCTCCTGCTGGGACTCCTGCTGCTGCTTCCGGTGCAGGAGCGCCGGGTCGCCCGCGCAGGCTGAGAGCGGCTCGGGTTCCCACTCGCACGCCATATACTCGATCCGACCTCCGATCGTGTTGAACAACAGGTGAATTCTTCGTGCGACAGCGGCTGCGAGGGAGCCGGACGCTGCGCGCACTCCGGTTCCTTCCCTATCTGATCCCCTACGCGATCTGGCGACTCCTGCGGCCGATCACGGCGGGCCGCTTCCTGTTCCTGTCCGATTCGCACGTCGGCTTCACGGGCAACATGGCGTACCTGCGGGACGCGCTCGCGTCCCGGCATCCGGATGCCGAGATCATCGGCGTCTTCAAGCCGAGCCTGGCGTCGCGACGATCGATCCGGGATGCCGTGCGTCTGCCGTACCTGATCGCCACGAGCAGCGTCATCGTGCTGGACGACTTCTATCCGCTGATCTACCGGTTCCGGATCCGGCGCGGGGCGCGGCTCGTGCAGATCTGGCATGCCGCCGGCGCTTTCAAGCAGGTCGGGCACAGCCGGGCGGGCCTCCCCGGCGGTCCCACGCCCGGCAGCGAGATCCACCGCAACTACACCGACGCCATCGTCAGCAGCGAGGGCATCATCGGCGAGTACGCCGAGGCGTTCGGCATCCCTCGTGAGCGGGTCCATGCCTGGGGGATGCCGCGGTCGGACGTGTTCTTCGACGACGACGCGGCCAGCGCCGCACGTGCGCGCACGCGCGCGGCCCTGGGCGTCGCGGACGGGGAGCGCTTCGTCGTGTACGCCCCGACGTTCCGCGGCAATGGGCAGCGCAGCGCCGAGGCCGCCCCCGAGGCCGACTGGGCCGGCATCGCCGCCGCCCTGGGCGAAGGTTGGCGGATCGGCGTCCGCCAGCACCCGTTCGTGGCACGGGGCGCCCTGCCGGCCGGGATCGTGGACGCCGCGGCCGTCGCGGACATGAACGACGTGCTCATGGCTGCGGACGTCCTCGTCACGGACTACTCCTCCGCGATCTTCGAATACGCGCTGCTGCGCCGGCCCATCGTGTTCTACGTGCCCGATCTCGCCGAGTACACCGCCGCGCGCTCGTTCTACCGCCCCTTCGAGGAGTACGCCGTCGGTCCTGTCGTGACCGACGCCGCAGACCTGGCGAACGCGATCTCGGGCGCCGAGGTCCCGCCGGCTCGTCTGGACGCCTTCCTCGCGGAGTTCTGCGGCGCGCTCGACGGCCGCTCCAGTGCGCGCATCGCCGATCAGCTCGCCGAGGTTCCGGCATGATCGCTCGCCTCGTCCGGGTGCTCCGACTCGACATCGTCGCCGCCTACGCCGCGCGCCTCGCCCTGACCCTCGTGAGTCTCGTGATGTGGCCGCTCCCGCGCCGGAACAAGGTCACGATGCTGACGCGGCAGAGCGCGCGTCCGCCGTCCGACTTCGTGCTGCTCAAGCAGGCGATCCTCCGGGAGGACCCGTCGACCGAGGTCGTGCTCGTGGCTCGAATGGTGCCGCCCGGCATCCTGCGCAAGTTCGGATACGCGCTGCACCTGATCACGGAGATGTACCACGCGGAGACGTCTCGCGTGCTCATCGTCGACGGTTACTCGATCATCGCGTCGGCGACCCGGCACTCGGACGGCCTCAGGATCGTCCAGGTGTGGCATGCGCTCGGTGCCCTGAAGAAGTTCGGCCTCAGCATCCTGGGTCAGGCGGGCGGGCGCGATCCGCGGCTCGCGAGGGCCATGCGCATGCACGCCGGATACGACGTCGTGATCGCGAGCGCCGAGCGGTGCCGGGCGCCGTTCGCCGAAGCATTCGGAGTCGACGTGTCGAAGGTCGTCGTGGCTCCGCTGCCCCGGGTCGACCGCCTGCGCGATCCCGCAGAAAAGGCCAGGGCACGGGCCGCTTTCGATTTCCTGTACCCGCATCTGACGGGTCGCCGGATCGCGCTGTTCGCGCCGACCTTCCGCACCGAGGGGGCGCTGCCGACGACCGATCCGGTGGAGCTGACGGCCGCGCTGAAGGACGCCGGGTACGTCACGGTCACCAAGCTCCATCCGCTCGTGCCGACCCCACAGCATCCGGATCTGCTGACCGCGCCGGGAATGTCGACCCAGGAGATGCTGCTCGTCGCGGACATCTTCATCACCGACTATTCGTCGGCGGTGTTCGAGGCAGCGGTCGCGGGAGTGCCCTCGTACCTGCTTGCTCCGGATCTCGACCAGTACTCGGTGAGGCGCGACTTCTACGCGAAGTATCCCGAGGATCTGGGGCTGCCGCTCGCGCGCTCGATCGAGGAGATCGAGGAGCAGGTGCGGGCTGGCGCGGGCGAATCCGCGGTTACAGGTCGAATCCAATCGTTCATCGCCGCACGTTCTGCATCACCGCCAGGGCAGGCAATCGCCGAGCTCATCGTCAACGCGATCCGTGAAACGAAACTCCATGTCCAATAGATCCAGCTCCGCGCATACGCCACCTGTCTCCCCGCGCCAGCCGCGCCGCCTGATTGCTTCGGCGGGACGGATCGCAAGACGATGGGCCGTGTGGAGCGCCCGATCTTTGGGTCTCCGGCTACATGTCCCGGCTGCCCAACGCGGTCTGCTCAGCATTGTTGTTCCGGTACACGGCGTCGAGAAGTACGTTCGCGGCGCGATCAGATCCTTGTTGGACCAGGACTATCGCAAGCTCGAGATCATCGTCGTCGACGACGAATCGCCTGACAACAGCATCCGGATTGTCAACTCGATCAAGTGGCGCAATCCCGTGATACGAGTCATCCGCCAGAAGAATGCCGGATTGGGCGCGGCACGCAACGAAGGCGCTCGTCATGCCCGTGGCGAGTATCTGATGTTCTTCGACAGCGATGACAAGGTGACGCCGTGGGCATTCACTTCCGCCATCGAGAGCCTCGATCGCTCAGGATCGGACTTCGCGGTGGCGCCCTACGATCGACTCGCCGGCACTGACGTTCGCCCTGCGGGCCACTGGATCTACCAGGCGCACGAGCGCGACCGCATCGGCACCACGCTCGCAGAACATCCCGAGATCCTCGTGAATATGACCGCGTGGAGCAAGATCTACCGCCGCAGCTTCTGGGAGCAGAGCGCTTTTTCCTTCCCGACAGGGGTCCTATACGAGGACCAGGCCGTTTCCACACGCGCCTACGCCTTGGCAAAGAAGTTCGACATCCTGTCCAAGACTGGTGTGCTCTGGCGCATTAGAGGAGACCGTAGTTCGATCTCCCAGCAGTACACGTCCGCACGCAATGTACGCGATCATCACCTCGCCGCACGTCAGTCTCTGGAAGCGCTCGCGGGCGCCGAGCACAGGGACGCACGGAACCTCCGCGTCAGGCAGCTTCTCGCGAATGACTACGCGCATCCACTTCCGGGCCTGGCGGATTTCGACGACGAAGCATGGGATGCGTTCCGAGCGGCGCTGAGGTACCTGGTCGACCAGGCGCAGGACATCGATTGGCAGGAGATCTCAGCGCGCAACCGAGTCATGTATGACCTCATACTCGCCGATCGGCGAGAAGAAGCCATCGACTTCGTCCGCCTGCGCGGTCGAAACGAAGACGCGTGGCCATCCATCATCGTCGATGGCACGGTGTTCGCCGATCTCCCATTCCGTGGTGACGAGAGCCTGCCGATCGCGCCGACCTCGTTCATCCGCAGCCGCCACGACACGCGGCTCCGTTCTGCAATCATCACGGCGACGTGGCCATCGCCGGATCAGCTCGAACTTCGCATGTGGACCGGCATCACGAACGTCGCCGCTGACCCCGATCGCACCACCGTCTCCGCGGCGCTCATCGGCGAACGCCTGCCGATTCGGATCCCGCTCGACGTTCACCCCGCGACGCCCACAGAGGACGAGGCCAACCGTTTCAGCACGCCCAATGTCAATGCGTCGAAGCAGTTCTACGGCGTCACGCTCCCTCTGTCCGCGCTCCCCCGCGTCACGGCCGGGTACGGAGTCCAGATCGACCTGACCGTCGACGGCGTCACCCGCACGCGCATGCTGCATCTGGGATCCCCTGTCGCGCCACGGCGCTTCTCGGCAGTCGATGAAGAGGCGACGTGGGACCTCCATGCCGATGACACCGGGTTCGCAACCGTCAGGCGCGTGCACTGGGCTGCGCGGCTGATCGGGGCCTCCGCTGAGGGCAGGTCGATCAAGGTCCGGATCAAGACCGCTCTCCCCGAGGTCGCCCTCGTCGTCAATGGCGGCCGCTCCGAGGGAGACATTCTGGCGAGGGCAAGCATCGATGCCGCGACCGGGAACGCACTGCTCCCCATAATTGCCCGACGGGCCACGGCGCCCGCTGCGCTCATGAGCAGCCGCACCTGGCGCCTTGCGGCGATCGACTCCTCGGGTCGCCGCCACGCAGTTCTCGCCGCGGAGAGTGCCTCCACCTCCGACGCCGACGGGTTCCTCTCTAATGAGCCCATCGTGGTTCACCGTCTCGGCGCCCGCATCTTCACCATGACGGAGGGAGATGGCGAACGACATGCGATGACGCTTCCCGCTGCCGCCGCTATGGTTCGCGACAACGGCATGAGCGTTCGGGCCGACGGACTGCACGTGCGTGATGGCAGATTGGTGCTGCCGTTCACGGGTATTCACGTTCCCGCCGCGGCCTCTGCCCAGCGCGGCGAGTTCACCGTGTCGGCCGACGTGGTGTCCACCCGCGATGGGTTCGAACTCCGCTTCCCCGAAATGATTCAGCGCTGGGGAGAGGCGTCGAACACCCCTTGGCGCGTCGGCCGGTACCGCGTGACGATGTCCACCGTCGATGGACGCCCTATTGTCGCGGAGCGTCCCCGGCGACAGGTGGAGCCAGACCCTTGGCTCGCTTCGACGGACAACGGCCGGTACTACCTCCATGGTGACGGCAGCGGCGTGACCATCGAAGTGAGCCCGCCCCTGGCCGCCGACGAGCGCGGTGCGTTCCATCGGAACGAGCTCCGTCGGACCTACCTGGCCAAGGGCGCCGCGAATCGGCGCGCGGTCCTGTTCCGGAACCTCTATGGGGACGCTGCGAACGACACCGCGAAGGCAGTGCATGAGCACCTGCGCCGCGATGGCGCGGACCTCGACCTTCTGTGGGCGGTGAAGTCGTCCGAGGTCGCCGTGCCCCAGGGGGCAAGACCGGTGCTGGAGGGGTCGGCCGAGTATTGGGACGCCTTCGCTTCATCCAAGTACGTGATGGTCAACGTCCACCAGCCGGACTGGTTCCAGAAGAAGCAGGGTCAGGTGCTGGTCCAGACGTTCCACGGATATCCGTTCAAGCTCGCGGGACGCCGGCACTGGGCGAAGACCGGACTCTCTCGGGCTCGGATCGACTCGTTCTACAAACGAGCGCTGGAGTGGGACTATCTGCTTTCGCCAGCGCCTTACGCAACTCCGCTCTTGGGCGAGTTTCTGCCGGAGAAAACCGAGTGGGACGGGCGGTTCCTCGAACTCGGATATCCCCGGAACGATGTCCTCGTCAACCCACCCGCCGGCCTTCGAGAGAACATCCGTCAGCGCCTCGGCATCCGCTCGGATCAGACGGCTGTGCTGTACGCACCCACGTACCGCGACTACCTGGCTGTATCGGAGTTCTCCGCCACCGCGCTGGAACTGCTGGATGCTGACCGCATCTCGCATGCCCTCGGCGATCAGTACGTAGTGCTCACGCGTGGCCATGTGATGAATACTCGCGCCTCATCTCAGGCGTTCAAAGGCACGTCTTCGATAGACGTCACCGAGTATCCGGATGTGAACGACCTGATCCTCGCATCGGATGCCGCGATCCTGGACTACTCGTCGCTTCGCTTCGATTACGCGCTGACGGGGAAGCCGATGATCTTCCTCAATCCTGATCGCGAGCAGTACCTGTCAAACCGCGATCCCATGGTTCCCTACGAGGAAACCGCGCCGGGCCCCTGGGTGGGCGGAACCAACGAAATCATCGCCCATCTCCGTGATCTGACCGGGTTGAAGGAGCAGTACGACGCCGCGAGGTGCGAGTTCATCCAGCGCTTCATGCCGCTCGAGGACGGTCATGCAACAGAGCGACTTGTCGAACAGGTCTTCGGCCCAAACGGCGACGCCTGATCAGCGCGCCTTAGGCTTCCACTTGGGCATGTATCCGCCGACCCACCTGCCGGCATCGACGCTGGCGCCCTGACGAAGCCAGTTCAACTTACGAAGCAGGTCGCGCTCCGTCGGAGACATCGTTGATGCGATCGCGTTGATCCCCGCGGGAAAGCCCGCCTGGAGGAGTTCTCGCTGGTAGGCCGGGTTCTCCTGACCGGGGTCGTGGATCGTCTGCACGTCGTTGCGCCGCAGGAAGGACAGGTAACGCTCCCTTGCCTCGTGACGGAACGAATTGAGCTCCGTGAAGTCCACAGCTGCGTACGCTTGTGCAGCATCGACCACAGAAGAATCCGGACCGATCGACCGATAGGGGATCCGGTGGTACTCCGCGAGTTCCAGCGTCCTCGAGTCATGAGCCAGCAGCACGCCGGGTGTGCCGGCTGCCAGAGCAGCGACCGTCCCGTGAATCCGCATCCCGATGCAGAAGTCCTGCGTCCGCATGAAGCCATGCCAAGTCGTCGGATCCAGGAAGAACCTGATCTTGTCGTCCGTGTAGAGCGGATGGAACTCCTGCGTGGGCAGCCACCGCGATGGCGCGGGTGCGCTGGCACCCCAGAGCAGCATGGCGAGCTCCGTGTGCTCTTGCGGCACGTAGGTCAGGCGCTCGTACCGCTCCACGTGCCAGTCAACGAACTCGTGGGCGCCCTCGGCGGGAGAGACGTTGATAGCGATCGCAGAATCGCGGCTCAGACGCTCAACCCGCTTCTCCACGACGACGTCGCCGTCATTGTCGAACATGCTCGGGCAGCCGATAATGTCGATCGCATTCTCCGGGAAACCCAGGGCCCGCAGGTATTCGGCCGTGCGCTCTCCGCGCACGCCGATGGACGCGGATCGATCGAGCACCGCCGCCACGAACGACTTTGTGGCGGCGTCGACGCCGCCCATCGCGTCGCCGATTCCGGACTGTCCTCCGACGCCGGGGACGACCACGGGAATCGTGAGCTTCTCGATGACCTCGGTGAGTCGAGTGAGGGAGCGCTCGAAGTTCTCCCGGAACGCGTTCGCCAGGGGAAGGACATACATGTCGAACCGCTCATTAATCTCCGCGGCGATCTCCGCGGGAGACTTGGTCTGCTCGACGTACAGGGAATCGACGGTCACATCAGCCGACGGGACATTCACCGCCCGGTAGACCGACTGGAGGAAGAGCGTGTTGCCGACATTCGCGCCGAAGATACCCCACCCCCAGCGCGCCAGGGATGCTTCGGGACTCACGGAGACATGCGGCGGTTTCCCGCCACGGACGAGGATGCGCATGTGGTCTGCCCTTCGATGTAGCGAGGTGAGGTCGTCCCCCAGTCAACCGGATCAGGGCCGGTCATCGAAATCCCGCAGTGCGCCTTCCATGAAGACGACAGCTTCCTGTGCATCAGTCTCCCGGGGACAGTGAGACGAGGACGTAAACTGTCCTGCAAACTTGACGACGGTTCGCGTATGTCATGCCTGGGCATGCGGACATGCCCATAAGGACGACTTCTTTGGTTGAGAGCACTTCCACCGCGCCACGGACCGCGGCTCCGGCGAGAAGGACCGTCGTATCCAACGGAGCCGACCAGGACGGATTCCGGTACGACATTCAAGCGGTACGGGCGATCGCCGTCGTCGCAGTGCTCTTGTATCACCTATGGCCGAAACGCCTACCAGGTGGATTCATCGGGGTGGACGTGTTCTTCGTCGTCTCCGGATTCCTGATCACCTCGCACATCATCCGAGGACTCGGACGCGGTGCTCCGGGCCGATTCCTCGTCGACTTCTACGCTCGCCGAATCCGGAGGCTGGCACCGGCCGCCGTGACCGTCCTTATCGCAGTTCTGGCCGGGACCATCGTATTCAGGCCTCTCAGCGCTTGGCAGGACAGCATCGGCAACATCCTCGCCTCAACGTTCTTCGTGGAGAACTGGCATCTGGCCGAACAGTCCGTCGACTACCTCGCCGCCGACGCCACACCCTCGGCTGTGCAGCACTACTGGTCCCTGTCCGTCGAAGAACAGTTCTACATCGTATGGCCGCTGTTGTTCATTGTTCTTGCCGCTCTCCGGTTGCGACGACGCGGGCTCGTCATAGCGATCAGCATCGCCCTCGGCGCGTCTCTGGCGTTCGCCCTCATCGCGACGTTCGTGACGCCGGAGGCGGCCTACTTCCTCACCCCTGCTCGCGCCTGGCAGCTAGCCTCCGGCGCCCTGATCAGCTTCTTCACGATCTCCTCCGAGCGGGCTCGAAGAGCGCTGCCATGGACAGGCGTGGCTCTCATCGCCGCCGGGGCTCTCATGATCACCGGCGCCACGCCCTACCCGGGAGTCACCGCGATCATCCCGACCCTCGGTGCCTGCCTGATCCTGCTCGGCGGACCGAACCCTCCCAAGAGCTCGTTCGATCGCGTCGTCCGCACCAAGCCGGTGCAGTTCCTCGGCGACATCTCCTACTCGCTCTATCTCTGGCATTGGCCGCTCATCGTCTTCATTCCGATCGTCATCGGCCATTCGCTCAAGTGGCCCGAGAAGCTGGTGATCCTGATCGCGTCCGTCTTCCTGGGATGGCTCAGTTATCGGTTCATCGAGACTCCGTTCCGCTCCCGACGGTTCAATTCCAAGACCATCCAGACCTTCGTGGCGGGCACCGTCGCGCTCCTGGTTGTCGTGGTTCCGTCCGCCGCGGCGTCGGCGCATGCGGAATCGCAGATCCAGGCATCCGTGGCGGCGATGCAGAACGCGAAGGAATCACCGAACCGCTGCGACGCCGGAGGATCGATGCTCGCCGACTGCGCGGACGATCACACCGTGACCCCCTCGGTGGCGGCCGCAGCGGCCGAGGACAAGCCTCGCCCGTGGCTCGACCGCTGCATCAACGGACTCGAAGACTCCTCAACCGTCGTCTGCGACTATGGCGATCCCTCGGGGGCGAAGACCGTGCTGCTGTGGGGCGACTCCCACGCCGCGGCTTGGGGGCCGGCCCTCGATGAGGCGGGCAAGCAGGACGGGTTCCGTGCAGTCGTGGCGACACGCCACGGGTGCCCGTCGACGTTGACGGCTCCCATCGCCACTGTCGGACGCGACATTGCCCCCTCGGAGCGCGAGGCCTGCGCGGAGCGCAACGGATGGGTGGCGAAGGAACTCGTCCCGAAGGCCGATCTGGTCGTGCTGGCGAACATGACGACCAACTATCACTTCGACGTAGATCTGTCCGAAGCGTTCGGCGACAGCGTCCGGACGGTGCGCGACGCCGGCGTACCTGTCGCGCTCCTAGAGGACGTGCCACTGACAGGTGACGACGAGGGACACAGAGTCAACGGTCCCGAATGCCTCGCCACCGGCGACGCCTGCACCAACTCATCGTCACGCGCCCTCAACGATCGGCTGGACAAGGCTCTGACGGAAGCCGGACTCGACGACGAGTACTCGTTCATCCGGACCCACGGCGCGTTCTGCACCGCCGACGAGTGCTACTTCGCTGCGGGGGGCGCTTCCGTGTACTTCGACGCCTCACATCTCTCGGACACCTACTCGGCATCGCTCGGCCCCTGGATCGCCGAGTCATTGACCGACCTGCTCCCTCGCTGACCGTAGCCGGCGACACCCGACGCACGCGCGACCTTCGGTAGATTGGAATCCCATGACGACCCGCACTGTTGCCGTACTCCTCGCCGGAGGGATCGGCGTTCGCGTCGGTCTCGGCATCCCGAAGCAACTCATCAAGATCGCGGGCAAGGCGATCGTGGAGCACACGCTCGAGGTGGTCAACGCCAGCCCGGTCATCGACGAGATCATCATCGTGATGAACGCCGGGGCGATCGATCAGCTCGAGGGTTTAAAGGACCCGGCGCGGTTCCCGAAGCTCACACGCATCATTCCCGGCGGCGACAGTCGGAACGACTCGACGCAAGCGGCTCTTGACCTACTCGGCGATGACCCTGACACAAAGGTGCTCTTCCACGATGCGGTGCGTCCGTTCGTGAACGATCGCATCCTCGTAGACTGCGTCGAAGCGCTCGACCATTACGACGCGGTGGACACTGCGATCCCTTCTGCCGACACGATCATCCAAGTGGATGCCGCGTCGCATATCAGCGCGATGCCGGACCGTTCGAAGCTGCGCCGCGGTCAGACCCCTCAGGCATTCAGACTCGGAACAATCCGCGCTGCATACGAGAAGGCGAACCAGGACAAGACCTTTCACGCTACCGACGACTGCGGCGTCGTCTTCACATACCTCCCGGAAACGCCCATCTACGTTGTGGACGGCACGGCGGAGAACATGAAGGTCACCGAGCCCATCGATGTGCACATCGCGGACAAACTGTTCCAGTTGCAGTCCGAGAGCCTGAGCGCGGACGGAGAGCTACCCGACCTTACAGGCAAAGTCGTCGTCGTGTTCGGTGGTAGCTACGGCATCGGCAAGAGCATCGTAGACATGGCGCGCGAAGCAGGAGCCGAAGTCTACGAGTTCAGCCGTTCGACAACCGGCACCGACGTCCGATCGCGCGTGAAGGTCAAGAAGGCTCTGAAGGAAGTCTACGAACAGGTCGGTTCCATCGACGCGGTGGTCATGTCAGCGGGGATCCTGCAGATGGGTCCCCTCACCCAGACCAAGGTGAAGCAGATCGAGACGGGAATCGAGACGAACTTCCTCGCCCCCGTTATCGTTTCCCGCTCTGCGCACAAATATCTCAGGAGGACGGGCGGCCAGGTGCTGCTCTTCACCTCGAGTTCGCACACGCGCGGACGTGCGAATTATGGCGTCTATTCCGCGAGCAAAGCGGCCGTCGTGAATCTGACCCAAGCGCTAGCGGAAGAGTGGGCCGCCGACGGCGTGCGGATCAATTGCATCAACCCCCAGCGGACCAGAACACCAATGCGCGAGCAGGCGTTCGGCGAAGAACCCCCCGGCACGCTCCTCGACCCAGAGAACGTCGCCCGAGTGAGTCTGCAGGTGCTGGCGGGAACCATGACCGGCCAGATCGTCACGGTGCGCGTAGAACAGGTCGCGGCGCAGTCCTGACGGATGGGACTCGACGTCCGGCGAAGGCTGAGATCGGCGTTTCGAACTCCTGCACTTTCGGCGCAGTCGTCACGCCTGCCCCGGGGATTCCGCGGGCCGCGTCACGAACTGCAGGAGTTCGGCACGCCCGCGCCCCTCACACCCGCCAGTGATCCGCGAGCTTGTTCAGCAGCCGCGCCAGCTCGTTGCGCTCGTCGGCGGTGAAGGATTCGAGCGCGCGGGACAGCGCCTCACGCCGTTCGCCCTTCGCGCCCCGGGCGATGCGGGACCCGGCATCCGTGAGCGCGATGCGCGTGCGCCGCGCATCCTCGGGATCGGCCTCGCGACGCACGAAGCCGCGCTCGACGCCCTGCTGCACGAGGCGTGACGCCCGCGGCTGATCGACGCCGACGGCCTCGCCGAGTTCGCTGACGCTCAGCGGCGCGGATGCCGCGGCCAGAGCCTCCAGCATCCGCATCCAGGCCGGCGCACCGAACCGCCCGCCGGGTCCGGCCATCCAGGGCGGACCCGGGTGCCCGTGCCCGCCGTGCGGCCCGTGCGGTCCGCCGTGGCCTCGTGCGTGCGGGCGGCGCCCGCGGAGGCGCGCGAGGGCCTCCGCGATGTCGTCGGCGGGATCCGGTGTGCTCACGTTTCGATTTTACATGCGACTTGACATGCTTCTCGCTTGCATGTCACACTACATATACATGCACAGTTACAAGCAAAGGAATCTCCCTATGGAAACGCAGAACGAACAGAACCACGAACGCCCGATCGGATACTGGCTCAAGGCCGCCGACCGCCTCCTGGCCGCGGAGTTCGCGCGCGCCTTCGAGGCCGAGGGCATCACCCGCCGCGAATGGCGACTGCTCAACGTCATCGACGGCTCCGCGCCTGAGCGCCCTCTCGACAAGCGCAAGCTCGGCCGCCTCATCGAGCTCGGCTGGATCGCTCCCTCGGACGAGGGCTGGACCCTCACCGAGGACGGACGCGCCGCCAAGGAGCGCCTCAGCACCGTCGTCGACGGCATCCGCGCCACGATCAGCGACGCCGTCGCCCCCGAGGACTACGCGACCACCATCGCGACCCTCGAGCAGATCTCACGCGCACTCGGCTGGGACGAGCACACCCCGCTCCCGCGCAAGCCCCGGGCCCACGGCCACCACGGACGCCATCGCTTCGGCGGACGCGGCTTCGGCCCCCACCGTGCGCACGGCTTCTCCGGGCACGGCTTCGAGCCGGATCCCCGGAACGGCTCCGAGCACGGATGCCGCGGACACCGCGCGTTCGGCCCGCACCGCGACGGCCACCGCGGACACGGCGACGGCGAGTTCTCCCCGCGCCACGGTCGCCGCGGCCACGAGTTCGTACACCGCGAGCGCGTCGAGAACGACGAGTTCGCCCCGCGCGGCGGTCACGGCCACCCGCACCGCCGGTTCGCGCGCTTCGCGCAGCACGCGTACGAGCGCGGCTTCGACGCCGGCTTCCATCGCGGACGCGGCGCGTACTGACCCCATCGTGAGGCGTGCTCTCTCGCGTGATGCGTGAACCATCGCGCATCCGACGGCGGAGCACGCCTCGCCGCGTCTACGGCCAGGTCGCCGAGAGCAGCGCCGGAACCTCTCCGCTCATCGACGACGGCCAGGGCGGCGGAGCGGCATTGATCAGCACCACGACCGCGACGATCGCCGCCACGAGAAGCACCAGCAGCGCGGCGAACACGATGAGCGGCAGTGCGCGATATCCGGAACCGGCCGGCTCCTCCGGAGCGGCGAACGCCGCATCGCCGGGCACCGGGTCGGATGCCGCGGCCGGAGGAACCGCCGCGGCGGCCCGCACCGGTGCGGCGGGACGAGGACCCGGTACATCCGCTCCCGCGGCTTCCTGAGCACGCAGGGCCGCACGGGTCGGCGGCACGGGCGGGACAGCGGCATCCGTCTCCGCGAGGAGAGCCGCGGCCGTGTCGCTCACCGGCGGTCCGTCCGGGTCCGCGTCATCCGCGATCCCCAGCGCCTCCTCGTCGAGCGGAGGGATCGCCGGCGGCGCGGGAACGGCGAAGTCGGCGACATCGGATTCCGGGACAGCCGCGGGGGCGGCATCCTCCGGGACGGCGACGGCGGACGGACCGGAATCCGACGCGTGCCGAGCGGCATCCTCCGTCTCGCCCGACGCGTCCGAGACCACGGCGCCGGGCACCTCGGCATCGACGGACGGCGATGGCGGAGGCGGCGGAAAGTCGCGCGCCTGCTCGTGGCCGGGTCCGGTCGGGTCCTCCTCGTCGCCGCTCACGCTCCGATCCTACGTCGCGCATGCCGCGGTGTCCCAGGCATCCGCGGAGCGAAGTCGACCCCGCTCAGCGAGTCCCGGCATCTGGTGCTGTGAGGGGCGACAGCATCCGAGCATCCGCTCCCGCGGCGAGCAGGCGCTCGCGCATCCCCGCAACTGCGAGCGCGTAGGGCGCATCGTCCTCGAAGAGGAGGGACCGGTTGTTCGCCTCCTGGTCGAGCGCGATGAGGTGGAAGGCGAGGGCCTCGGCATCCGAAGCGGCGAGCGCGAGCTCACCGGCATCCGCCGCGTATCGGATCTGGGCCGCGACGTATCCGTACCACTCCGAGAGCGCTTCGCGCAGGGCGTCGCGCACGGGACCGGGCTTGGAGTCGATGTCGGCCGAGGTCGCCGCGAAGAAGCATCCGCCCTCGAAGGTGCGCTCACGCGAGTAGTCGAGGGCGCGGCGCATCAGCACGACCAGGCGACTCAGCCCCCGGGGCTCGGCGCGCGACGGCTCGATGATCGTCGCGACGAAGACCTCCCGCGCGGCGGCGACCGTGGCCACCTGCAGCGACTGCTTGCTGCCGAAGAGTGTGGCGATGCTGCTCTTGCTGTGTCCCGACGTCTCGGCGAGCCGCCCGATGGTGAGGCCGTCGAGCCCCTCAACCGAGGCAAGGTGCGTGGCCCGCGACAGCACGCTGCGCCGAGAGGCGTCTCCGCGGGCTCGGCGGCCGTCGACGACAGGCGAATCGGACATGCCTCTAGTGTACGAACGATCGTTCGTATAGTCTACGTACGATCGTTCGTATTGTTGGCCGAATCGAGGAAGCATGTCATCCGTCGTCCGCAGCATCCGCCTCGCCGATGCGATCTCTCCCGCCCTCGCCGGCGGGATCGCGTACCGCCTGTTCTTCCGCACGCGCCCGCGGATGCCGTTGCGCGACCGCGACGCCGCCACCGACCTCGCGGCCCGACGCGCGGAGCTGCGCGTGCGCGGACGCTCCGTCGTCGCCTACCAGTGGGGAACCGAGGACCGCCCCGTGCTCGTCGTGCACGGCTGGAAGGGACGAGCGACGCAGTTCGCCCCGCTCGTGCGCGAACTGCGGGCGCGCGGACGGAGCGTCGTGTCGTTCGACGCTCCGGCGCACGGCGCTTCACCCGGACGTCGCACGGACATCCGCGACTGGCTCGCCGCCATCGACGAGCTGCAGCGCCGGCACGGACCGTTCGCCGCGATCGTCGGGCACTCGGTCGGGGCGGTCGCCGCGCTGACCGCGGGGCGCACGTTCGCCCCGACACCCCTGGTGGTCACGATCGCGGGCGCCGCGAGTCCGATCGCGATGGTCGACCAGTTCGCCGGGATGATCGGCCTGAGCCCCGGGGCACGCGCGGAGCTGGAACGCCGGTTCGCCGCGAGGATCGGCGAGTCACCGGCATCCGTCCGAGAGCTCTTCGACGCCGCCGACGACCCGCTGCCGGACGGCACGAGCCTGCTCGTCGTCCACGGTCGCGATGATCGCGGGCTGCCGGACGAGGACTCGCTGCGCCTGCATCGTGCGCACGCGGGCCGGTCCCGGATGCTGCGGCCGGTCGGGCTCGGTCATAACAGCATCCTGTCCGACGACGAGGTGCTGGACGCCGTGGTCGAGGCGGTCACCGGCGGCCTTCCGGCGGACGCCGTCGAGAGGCCGGCCGACCTCGCGATCGGCTGAGTCTGCCGGACGCGCGGAGCTCAGCCGCCCAGGGAGCCGACGTCCGTGACGCCGACGTCGGTGCGATGGAAGCTCTGGAAGGACCGGGATGCCGTGGGGCCGCGCTGCCCCTGGTAACGGTTGCCGTACGGGCCGGAACCGTACGGGTTCTCGGCCGGAGAGGTCAGACGGAAGAAGCAGAGCTGGCCGATCTTCATGCCGGGCCAGAGCTTGATCGGCAGCGTGGCGACGTTCGCGAGCTCGAGGGTGACGTGTCCGGTGAAGCCGGGGTCGATGAAGCCGGCCGTGGAGTGGGTGATGAGGCCGAGGCGGCCGAGCGAGGACTTCCCCTCCAGACGCGCGGCGACGTCGTCCGGCAGCGTGACCTGTTCGAAGGTCGCACCGAGCGCGAACTCGCCGGGGTGCAGGATGAACGGCTCGTCCGGCGCGACCTCGATGAGGCGCGTGAGCTCGGGCTGATCCTCGGACGGATCAATGAACGGGTACTTGTGGTTGTCGAACAGCCGGAAGTAGCGGTCGAGCCGCACGTCGACGCTGGACGGCTGCACCATCGCCGGATCGTGCGGCGCGAGACCGATCCGGCCGGAGGCGAGTTCTGCGGTGATGTCGCGATCGCTGAGAAGCACGGGAACAGCCTAGTCGGGGCGCAGCCTCACGCCGCAGTCGTGATCGGCGTCGGCCGGTAGCGCTGCGCCACGACGCCCGACCGGAGCTCCTGCCGATCCACGAGGTCGAGGCGGATGCGCTCGCGCAGCCCCGACAGCAGCGTCGGACCGTGCCCCGCGAGAACGGGATGCACGAGGAAGATGTACTCGTCGATGAGCCCCCGATCCGCCAGTGCGGCCGGAAGCGTCACGCCCCCGACGAACAGGCCTTGCCCCGGCTCCTGCTTGAGGCGCCGGACCTCCTGCTCCAGGTCGCCGCGCACGAGCTCCGCGTTCCAGTCGACGCTCCGGAGTGTTCTCGACACGACGTGCTTCTCGGCCCGGTCGATGGCCTCGGCGAACGGGACCTCCCAGCCGCTCATCCAGTCCGGCCAGACGCCCGCGGCCGGGCGCCGCCAGGCGGACTCCATCATCTCGTAGGTCACGCGGCCGAAGAGCAGCGCATCGGCGCGCGCCATCTCCGTCGTCCAGTACTGCATCGACTCCTCGTCAGGCGCGAGTCCCGCCTCGTGATGGCAGCAGCCGTCGAGCGTGACGTTGATCGCGTAGCGCAGTCGTCTCATCTCGTCGCTCTCCTTCGATGCGCACGGTTCTTCCGGGAGAGTACTCCGAGGGTGGCCCGCCGGTCCCGTCTTTGGCCTACGGGCGGCGTGCAGGTAGGCTTTCCGTTACCTGCTTCTTCGGATGCCGGTACGGGGCTGTAGTTCAATGGCAGAACTTCTGCTTCCCAAGCAGACAGCGCGGGTTCGATTCCCGTCAGCCCCTCCACCTGGAACATCTGCCCCTACCCGTCGCGAGCCGGCGTTCGGTTCTCGACTGGCTTGCTGTAGCGCCTGGCCATGGTGAGCGCGGCTTCGTCGATCACCCGGACTTGTTCCTCATCCGTGATCGTCCACGTGCCGTGCACGAGACGCGGCCAGAAGATCGCGGACGCGATCATGCCCAGGAACTGCGCGGAGGCGATGTCCAGGTCGTCGATGTCGACGCTCCCCGCCGCGCTCTGCGCCTGCAGATAGCCGCGGAGGGACGAAAGCACAGGCAGCGTACCGAAATCGAAGGTGCGCTCCCTCAGCTCGGGGAATCTCGGCGACTCAGCGATCACGATCCGCATCAGCGCGACCATGTGGGGACGGGACAGTAGCTCCGCGTAGGCACGCCCGAGCGCGACCAGGCCACCACGGAAGTCCCCCGTCGGCATGGCGACCGGCTCCGAATCGGAGCTTCCGCCCGCCGCGAGCACCGTCGCCTCGAACAGCGCGGCCTTCGTGGGGAACTGCTTGAACAAGGTCGCCTTCGACACACCTGCCCCTTCGGCGACTCGCGCCAACGACGTGCGATCGTATCCGGAATCGAGGAACAGACGAACAGCGGCGTCGAGGATCTTCTCACGGTTCGTCGCCGCGACACCGCGGTGATATGCGGACAGTGGGCGCGACATGGTCCCAGTATGACACGGAGGTGAGTTGCTTGACTCATGTCTGGCCGGCCCTTAGATTGATGGTGAGTCATCCGACTCACCATCACGAGGGAGAGATTCATGAGTCGAGTAGTCGTGCACGCGACGATGACGGTCGACGGATTCATCGCCGACACCGAGGGCGGAGTCGACTGGATGTTCGGACGACCGTCCGCGCCCGAGGACGACGACGTCGTCATGAAGGTCGTCGAACGGATCGGCGCCGTCGTCGGCGGAGCGAACAAGACGCAGACCATCGACGAAGGAGAGATCCCCTACGGTGGGATGATCAAGGTGCCCGTGTACCTCATGACGCACACGCCTCACGCCCCCATCGAGCGGGACGGCGTCACGTACACCTTCATCGTCGACGACGTCGCGGACGCCGTCGAGTCTGCCCGACGAGCAGCGGGAGACAAATGGGTGAGCCTGCTGGGCGGCAGCATCTCCCGCCAGTGCCTCCAGCTCGGACTCGTCGACGAACTCCATCTCGACATCGCGCCGGTGCTCCTCGGCAACGGCATCCCGCTGTTCGCAGGTCTCGAGAACCGTATCGAGCTGGAACGCCTCGAGACATCAGCCTTCGCGAGCGAGACTCACCTGCGCTACCGCGTAATCCGGTAATCCGCACCGCGAAGTCACCGTCCGCTGGGTTCGCTTTCGGTGATGGACGCGCGGACGGCGACAGGACTGGACACGATCCGGCATGGCCGGATGCGATGGGGTCCGCCGTACGGGGACGCGGTGGACGGGTGTCTCTCGTATCGTCGAGGGCATGACCGACATCAATCCCAAGCTCGGCGATGACGTCGACGCGCCCGGCGGACGAGGCAGCATCATCGACGTGAGAGCCACGCCATCGGGCAAATGGATCTACGGTGTGGAGAATGCCACCGGCGAGGTGAGCTACTACACGAGCCGGGCACTCCGCCCCACCCAGGGCTGACCGCAGCCACGCGTCCCTTCATCATCGCTCCGCTCAGACGAGGATGTTCATCGGCTGCTCGATCAGGGCTCTGAGCGATCGCAGGAACTGCGCGGCGAGGGCTCCGTCGATGATGCGATGGTCCGCCGACAGCGTCAGTCGCATCCGGTGCCGCGCCTCGACGACGCCGTCGCGCACGACAGCCTCCGGTGACGCGCTGCCGACCGCGAGGATCGCGCCCTCGAGCGGGTTGATGATCGCCGTGAACTGCTCCACCTCGTACATGCCGAGATTGCTGATCGTGAAGGTGCCGCCGGACATCTGAGATGCGCTGAGACTCTGCGACGGCGTAGAGCAAGGTGCCGCCGCACGTCAACTGATCGCGTGGAAGAACAGCGAGAACCACAGCGCGAAGAACGCGAGCTGACCGAGGGGTGCCGAGGATCCCGATCACCATGGCCCATCGAGCGAGCCCACGGCCCTGCTCAGCGTTCCCCGGGGCGTCGAGCTGGCGGCGCGCGAACACGGAAAAGATAGTCCCGGCCAGCGGGGTGACGAAGGCTGCGACGAACCCGACCAGCGCCAGGGTGTTCATCCTCGCCGGGGCGTCAGTGGTGGTCACGCGTTCAGACTAGGGCGTCAGACTGGACGTGTCGACAGACCGTCGGATCGCCCGCCGACGCCAGCATTGCGCTCGCACTCCCGTCGATGGTCTCGAACATTTCTTTCGTAGTTATCTTCCATTCTTGCCGCAGATCGGCTAATCTGGATGCATGACGACGACGCATCTGGATGCCCTGCACGAGGCGGTTTCCCGCCTCGACGCGGTGTGGGCGGATGCCGAGGACGCCGCGCACCTCGACCGGGCGGCCCTGATCGCAGCCAACGAGGTCCTGGGGCGGTTGCGTCGCGTGACGGACGGCCTTCAGGCGGAGGTCGCGGCCGGGATCGCGCATGAGTCGCGCACAGAACTGGGTGCCGAGTCCCTGGCGAAGCAGCACGGGTTCCGTACGGCGGCGAAGCTGATCGCCGCGACCACCGGAGCGTCCTCCACAGACGCGAGCCGGCTGGTCACGGTCGGCGAGGCCACCGCGACGCGCAGCGATCTGCTGGGCGCACCACTGCCGGCGAAGCATCCGGCGGTGCGCGAGGCACTGAACACCGGGTCGCTCGGCGCGCCCGCAGCGGCGCTGATCGTGGAGCTGCTCGATCGCGTGCAGTTCCGTGTCGCTGCAGACGACCTGCAGGATGCCGAACGACTGCTCGTGGACAAGGCCACGGCGCTGTCCCTGGACGAGGTCCGCAAATTGATCGCTCGCGCCGAAGCACATCTGGATCCGGACGGCATCGCACCGCGGGAAGAGAATGCCCGCGCCCAGAACTCACTGGTGTTCTCCGAACGACGCGGACGCCTCCATCTCGAGGCCGACTTCGACCTGCCGACCGGCGCCACGATCAAGGCGGCGCTGGAAGGGCACACCACTGCCGTGTTCGCCTCCCGTGCGAACGCGATCGATCCGGATGCCCCCGACGCCGACCGTCGCACGATCGCGCAGATCCGCGCGGAGGGCCTCGCGCTGATCTGTGCGCACGCTCTCGGTTGCGACAATGACGCTCCTGCCCTTGCCGGAGCCACCGTCATCGTCCGCGTCAACCTCGACGACCTCACCACCGGCACCGGATACGGCACCATCGACGGCATCGACCAACCCATCAGCATCGGCGCCGTCCGCCGCCTGGCCGCAAACGGCGGCATCATCCCCACCGTCCTCAACACCGACAGCGACATCCTCGACTGGGGACGCGAAAAACGCCTCTTCACCCGCACCCAACGCCTCGCCCTCACCGAACGAGACGGCGGATGCGCCATGTGCACCCTCCCACCCTCCATGACCCGCGCCCACCACATCAACTGGTGGAACCGCGACCACGGCACCACCGACCTCAACAACGGCATCCTCCTCTGCGACAACTGCCACCACCGCATCCACGACAACGACTGGACCATCCACATCGACGGCACCAGCACCACCGCCCACGTCTGGTTCATCCCTCCACCCCACATCGACCCCACCCGCACCCCACGCCTCGGCGGCACCGCCCGCTACACCCTCGCCGCCTGACAGCACCTACGCACACGCGCGCGTGCGTACGTGTACGTGCGTGGAGGGCGTGCGTGCGCGCGTGGAGACCCGGCGCCATAGTGCGCCCCTCCGTCGCCCGGGACCCCATGAATCGACCCCGCGACCGACGACCGGCGACCCGCGACCCGCGACCCGCTACCAGCTACCAGCTACCAGCTACCGGCGAACCGGCCCATTGACGCGCACCGGCAAACCGGTTTCACTGGTGTCATGGCTACCGACAGGACGCCGCCAGCGGCGCAGCTGCTGATCGATTTCGTGAACACCGTCGAATGGCAGACCGACGACGAGACGTGGGAATCGCCGCGCGCACTGACGGACTGGCTGCACGCACGCACGGGCACGACGGCGACCGCGACAGCGACCGCGGAGGATCTCGCCCTGGCGCAATGCATCCGCGAGGGCCTGCGCGAAGTTCTGCTCACCCACGCCGGACACGAACCCCTCCCGGGTGCGATCCCACGACTGAATGCGGCACTCGCGGAGATCCCGATGCACTTCCGCTTCGGGGACGGCGGCGATACGCGCCTGAGCTCGGGTTCCGCGTCCTTCCTGGATCCCGTCCTGGTCGCCCTCGACGCCGCCCGCGCCGACGGCAGCTGGGCCCGCGTGAAGGCCTGCTCCCGCGACTCGTGCCGATGGGCGTACTGGGACGCATCGCGCAACCGATCCGGTCGGTGGTGCACCATGGCGGGCTGCGGCAACTACATCAAGATGCGTCGGCGCAACTCGCCAGAGGCGTCCGAGTCCGACATGATCGCGCCCCGCGACCGCCCGCCGCGGATGCTGGACGTCGCCGCGCTGGCCGGCGTCTCCATGAAGACGGTGTCCAACGTCGTGACCGGCGCGGTTCCCGTGTCACCGGGGACACGGCAACGCGTGGAAGCGGCGATCGCGGAACTCGATTACCGACCCAATCTCGCCGCCCGCGAACTGCGGACCGGACGTCGCGAGCACATCGGCGAGTGACGACCAGACCCGCGCGAAGACTCAGACCTCGCCGGTGAGCGACCGCCGCAACCGCTCCAGCCGCACGGCGGCCTGCACACGGAACCGGTACTCCGAGTCGGCGGGATCACCGTCGAGCAGCGTCCAGATCCGGTCGAGACGCTGCTGCACGGTGTTCGTGTGCACGCGCAGCGCCGATGCGGCGCCCTGCCTGTTCTCCCCGGCGTCGAAGTACGCGCAGAGCGTGTCGACGAGGACGGTGCCGCGTCGAGCATCCCACTCGCGCACAGGACCGAGAACACCCTCGACGAAGCGCGCAACGACGTGGTGCTCGCCCGCGGCGAGCGCGTGATACGGCAGGAAGTCCTCGGACCGCACAGTCGCCCCGGTGATGCCGAGCGGCGCGAGCACGCGCAGATCCTGCGTCGCCCGCTCGACGGAAGCCCGCAGAGCCGGCAGGTCCGCAGCGGGCGGACCGACCACCGCGGCAACCTCCCCGTCGCCGAAACGCGCCGCGAGCACCCGGCGGACCCGGTCGGTCGCGGCCTCCTGATCACGAACGGTCCAGGCGACGACCAGATGCGAATCGCGCGCGGCCACGAGCCCTTCATCGCCCACGGCATCCGCCGCCGCAGCGAGCGCACCCTCCTGCCCGCGGACCTCGATCACCGCCGCGCCGACGATCGGACCCGTGACCTCGGCCTCCAACGAAGACGCCTCGGCGGTCCCGTCGAGCACCGCGCTCAGCAGCCGGGACCGCCGCTCGGCGCGGATGGCAGCCACGGCGTCGCGCTTGAACGAGACGAGCGCGGCGACGTGCGCAGCACGCTCGAGCGTCGGCCGGGCGACATCATCGGGGAGCGAGTCGACGTCCTCGGCCACGATCGCCCCGAGCACCCGATCCGCACCGAGCACCGCGACGACCAGCCAGGTCCTGCCATCCCCGCGGATCGACTCCGCGTGCCCGCTGGCACGGCTCGACCGGATCGCCTCGGCCAGAACGCGCCGCCCCGGGAACCCGTCCGTGCTGCCGCTCGGCGCCTCGAAGGGACGTCCCGACTCATCGACGGCGAGCACGGCTCGACCGAGCCGTTCCGACACCGTCGCCACGAGGTCGACCAGGGTCGCTCCCGACATCACCGCGGCCGTGAGCTCCTCATGGATGCCGCTGACGACCTGCGTCGTCGCGAGATGCCGCTCGAGCTCACGATAGGCGCCCTCGGCACGGGCACGCGCCGCAGCGCTCTCGGCGAGCACCCGGGCGCTGTGCAGGACGGCCGCCGCGTGGTCGGCGAACGCCGAGAGCAGCAGCACCTGATCCGGCGTGAAATCGTGCGCGAAGCGATTGCACGCGAAGAGAGCGCCGAGGACCTCGTCGCCCACGGCCAGCGGCACGCCGAGGAACGAGACGAGCCCCTCCCGGCCGACCGCGAGATCGATGGCCGGGTCATGCGGGGCCTCAGCCATGCCCGCATACTGCCTCACCCAGGCGGGCTCGCGCGTACTCGCGACCAGGCTCGCCAGCCCGTACCCCGCCGGCACGAGCAGATCGCGGAACTCCGGCGTCACCGTTCCCGCCGAGTAGCGCACGCGCAGGTCGCCGTGCGCGTTGTCGACCTCGGACAGATAGGTCACGTCGGTGCCCATCAGCTGGTGCGCGCGCTCGACGAGCCGCCGCAGCACGTCGGTCACGTCCTGCAATCGCACGAGCTCGCGGGCCGTCGAGAACAGCGCTTCGAGCTCGGCCGTCCTCCTGCGCAGTCGCGCGGTCTGCTGCTGCGACTCCTGCACCGAGTCGAGCAGCTCCTCGACCTCGACCGCCGAGACGTCCGCCTCGGCGAGCAGCGTCGCGAGGGCGGCGGTGCTCTCGCCCGGCTCCGCGCGGGTCGCGGCCACGACCTCGCGCACCAGCGCAGACGGGATCGCGCGGTTCTCGCTCAACGCGCCTCCTCGAGCAGCGGAATCCGGACTGCCTGCAGTCTACGAGCGGCGGCCTCGTCAGCCGTCGGCACGCCCCGTCTCGGCGAGTGCGGGCGCGGGCGCGGACGAGCGCGAGGGGAAGGCGGGAGCACGCCGCGCGGCGAAGGCGGCCAGCCCTTCGCGCGCGTCGTCGCTCGCGAACGCCTGCTGCCCGAGCACGGCTTCGTGACGGAACGCCTCGTCCTCGGGAAGATCGGCGAGCGCCCTCACGGCGCGCTTCACCGTCGCGAGAGCCGTGGCACTGCGGGTGAGCAGCTCTTCGGCGACCTCGAGCGCCCTGTCCTGCAGCTGCGCCGTGGGAACCACCCGGTTCACGAGCCCGTAGCGCATCGCCGTCTCGGCGTCGATCCGACCACCGCGAAGCATCAGATCCATCGCGAACGCGTACGGGATCTGACGGATCAACCGCACGAGGGTCCCGCCTGCGGGCACGACGCCCACCCCGGTCTCCGGGAGGGCGAACTGCGCGCCGTCGGCGGCGAGGCGGATGTCGGTGGACAGCATGATCTCGAATCCGCCGCCGAGGCACAGGCCGTTGACCGCGGCGATGACGGGCTTCTCGAGCGTGGAGTGCTTCTGGTGCGCGGCATCCCACTCGCTGATGTCGAACCGCTCCTCGGTGAGCGCGGGGATCGACTCCCCGAGGTCGGCGCCGACGCAGAAGGCGCGATCGCCCGCCCCCGTCAGCACCGCCACGCCGATGCGGCGATCGTCGCGCACCTCGGCGAAGGCCTCTCCCAGTTCCTCGTACATGGCGAGCGTCAGGGCGTTCAGCTTGTCGGGCCGGTCGATCGTGATGACGGCGACCGATCCCGATCGGTCCAGACGGATGCCCATCAGACCGTCCCTCCGGTGCGCAGCGCCTCGACGTCCTCGACCGAGAACCCGAGGAAGTCCGTCAGCACGCGATCGGTGTGCTCGCCCTTCTCGGGAGCGAGGCCGGCGGTGCGCGGCGGGGTGCGATCGAGCTTGACGGGCGAGCCGAAGGTGCGCAGTTCCCCATGACCGGGGTACTCGTTGGCGACGATCATGCCGCGAGCCGCGATCTGCGGATCCTCCACGACCTCGCCGATGTCCTTCACGGCGCTCAAGGGGACGAGATCTCCCGCGAGCGCCTCGAGCTCGCTCTTGGTGCGGTCGGCGAACCACCGGACGACCATGGGGCGCACCTTCTCTCGGTAGACGTCCGCATCGAAGCGCGCCGCCATCGCGTGCAGGTCCGGATGCTCGTCCCAGTCGGCCGCCGACCCGAACGTCTCGCATGAGATGCGCCAGAACTTGTCCGTGTAGCCGCCGAAGAACACGAACCCGTCCCGGCAGGGGAACAGTTCGTACGGACGCACGAACGGGTGCTCGTTGCCGAGCGGCTTGGGGACCTCGCCCTCGGCGGTGTAGGCCACCACCGCGTTCTCGGTCAGGGTCAGCACGGAGTCCTGCTGCGAGATGTCCACGAGCTGCCCCTGACCGGTCTGCTCGGCGTGACGGAGCGCGGCGAGCACCCCGATCACCCCGTACAGGCTCGCCGCGAGGTCGCCGATGATGGTGCCGACCCTCGTGGGCGGGCGGCCGGCTTCGCCGTTCATCGACCACAGGCCTCCGGTGGCCTGCGCACTGTTGTCGTACGCCGGACGCAGGCGGTAGGGGCCCGACTGCCCGTAGCCGCTCAGCGCCGCGTACACGAGTCGCGGGTTCACCCCGCGCAGCCGCTCGTAGCCGTGCCCGAGCCGATCCATCGTGCCCGGCCGGAAGTTCTCGACCAGCACATCGGCGCGCTGCACGAGCCGGTCGAGCACCTGCGCGGCGTCCGGGCTCTTCAGGTTCAGCGTGAAGCCGAGCTTGTTGCGGTTGTACTGCGCGAAGAAGCCGCTGAGCGGCTCCTCCCCGTCGCGGGGCAGCAGCGGCGGGAACGTGCGCGTGTAGTCCGGGTCGTCCGGATTCTCGATCTTGATCACGGTGGCGCCCAGGTCCGCGAGGATCATCGAGCAGTACGGGCCGGCCACCACGCGGGTGATGTCGAGCACGACGACCCCCGCGAGCGATCCCGGCGCGGCATCCACCCCTCCCCGGTCGTTCAGCAGGGCGCGGGTGAGGTCGTCGATCATCGAGGAGTTCCTTCCGAGGCGGGGGTGAGAGCGCCCCGCCGGCGCGTGATGCGGTGCAGGGCAGTGGCCGAGACGAGCGTCACGACGCCCGCCACGACGATGTACAGCGCGATCGCCCAGGAACCGCCGAAGACCGTCAGCAGTTCGAGGTAGATCATCGGGACGAACGCCGAGCCGACGATGGTGCCGATGCCGAGCGCGAGCGACATTCCGGTGTAGCGGATGCGCACGTCGAACGCCTGCGCATAGAGGACGCCCAGCGTGCCGTAGGTCGCGCAGAAGCCGACCGTCGTCGCGATGTAGGCCACGAAGGCGGCTGCCAGGCTGCCGGTGTCGATCAGCCAGAACGCGGGGAACGCGAGGACGATCGAGATCACGGTCCCGACGGCGAACACGCGGGTGACGCCGAACCGGTCGGCGAGCCGGCCGGCGAGAGGGAGGCCTCCGAGCGCCAGCAGCGAGCAGATCGTCGCGATCGTGAGCATCTCGGACTGCGCGTGGCCGACGAACTCGGTGCCGTAGGTGAGGCTGAAGGTGAAGAGCATGTAGAACACGGCGCCGATGACCGCGAAGCTCAGGGCCGCAAGGAGCACCTGGGCCGTGTGCGTCTTCAGCGTCTCCCACAGCGGCACGCGGACGGCCTGCCCCGAACGACGCATCCGCTCGAACTCCGGCGTCTCCGTGATCTTCAGGCGGATGAACAGCCCGACCAGCACGAGGACGGCGCTGATGAGGAACGGCACCCGCCATCCCCAGACGGAGAACGCGTCGCCCGGCAGCGCCACGAGCGGCAGGAACACGAGCGTCGACAGCGTGAGCCCGACGGCGAGACCCACCTGCGGGAAGCTGCCCAGGAAGGCGCGCCTTCTCGGGGAGGCGTGCTCGACGACGAGCAGGACCGCACCGCCCCACTCGCCTCCGAGAGCGAATCCCTGCACGAAACGCAGCAGCATGAGCAGGATCGGCGCGGCGACCCCGATGGCCGTGTAGGTCGGCAGGAGACCGATGAGGAAGGTGGCTGCTCCCATCAGCACCAGCGAGACCACGAGCATCCGCTTGCGGCCGATGCGATCGCCGAAATGCCCGAACACGATCGAGCCCAGCGGCCGGCCGAAGTAGCCCACGGCGATGCCGCCGAAAGCGAGGATCGTGCCGACGAGCGGGTCGTAATCGGGGAAGAACAGGCTGTTGAGGATCAGCGCCGCCGCCGTCGAGTAGGCGAAGAAGTCGAACCACTCCACGGTGGTGCCGACCACGCTCGACGCGACGATCGTGCGGATCTGCCTCGACGACGCGGCGCCGTCGGTGCCGGATTCCTGGGCTGGGCTCCGGGTGTCGGTGGAGGCCGAAGTCATGAGTGCGTTCCCTTCCACCGGCGTCTCCGCTGACGCCGGGCGGAGCCAGCCTGACAGGTCGGGCGAAGGCGATCCATGGCGAATGCGACCACATCGGGCGCGGGACCATGTGCGTGAGAGCTACCCCCGCGACGGGTCGCGCTCGAGCCGACGCCAGGCGAGTTCCGCGAGGACCGACGCCTGCAGAGGGATGACCGAGTCGTCGAACACCGCATTCTCGGAATGCAGCGGCAGAGGCCCGGTCTCGGGTGCCGCGCCGACGAACACCAGCGTGCCCGGCACCTCCTGGAGGACGTAGGAGAAGTCCTCCGAGGCCATGGACGGCGCCTCGAGGCGCGTGACGCGTTCGGCTCCCACCAGTTCGTCCAGCACGGCCAGCACGGCGCGTGTCTCGACCGGATCGTTGTACGTCACGGGGTACGAGGCGATGAACTCGCTCTCGAGCCGGCATCCGTTCGCCTCGGCGATGCCGGCGAGCAGCGCCGGGAGCTCCGCGCGCACGGTCTCGAGCGTCGTCATCGAGAGCGTGCGGATGTTGGCCTCGAGGTGCACGGCCGCAGCCAGCACATTGCTCGCCTCCGAGTCGCTGCTCAGACGCGTGATCGAGATCACGGCCTGGTCCGTCGCCGGCAGGCGCCGCGCGGCGAAGGTCTGCACCGCGAGGATGAGCTGCGCGGCCACGGGCACCGGATCGATGCCGAGCTGGGGGAAGGCGGCATGCCCGCCCGTGCCGTGAAGCGTCATCCGCAGGGCGCTCGCGCTCGCCATCATCGGCCCCTCGCGTGTGACCAGCCGGCCGCGCGGCGTCGCGCTGTCGACGTGGATGGCGTACGCGGCGACCGGACGCTCGCCGGCGGCGGAGAGAACGCCCTCCTCGATCATGATCCGCCCGCCGGCCTGTCCCTCCTCACCGGGTTGGAACATGAACACGACGGTGCCGGGGAGCTCCTCCCGGCGTTCCGCGAGCACGCGTACCGCGCCGAGCATTCCGGCCATGTGGAGGTCGTGGCCGCACGCGTGCATCGCGCCGGATGCGGACGCGAACGGCAGTCCCGTCGCCTCGGCGATGGGCAGGCCGTCCATGTCGCCGCGCAGCAGGACCACGGGGCCGGGCCTCCCGCCCCGGAGGACGGCGGTGATCGACGACAGAGAGGCGCCCGTGCTGATCTCGAGCCCCAGGCCGTCGAGCTCCCGGAGCAGGATCTCCTGCGTCCGTGGAAGGTCGAGGCCGATCTCGACAGCCTGGTGGAGCTCACGGCGCACACCGACGAGCTCCTCGCGCAGAGCCTCCGCAGCGTGGGCGAACGAGCTGTCGTCGACGGGGGAAGTCATCCGAATCGCATCCTCTCTCCGAGTACCGGGACCGCCTCGAGGAGATCCCGCGTGTAGGGGTCGGCGGGGTCCGCCAGCAGCGCCTCGGTGGGCCCCGATTCCACCAGCCGCCCGTGACGCATGACGCACACCTCGTCGCTGATGTATCGGACGACCGCGAGGTTGTGCGAGATGAACAGCATCGACAGCCCGAGCTCCTGCTGCACCTCGCGCAGCAGATTGAGGATCGCGCCCTGCACCGACACGTCCAGGGCGCTCGTCACCTCGTCGGCGATGAGGACGGACGGTTCCCCCGCGAGGGCGCGTGCGATGGTGATCCGCTGCCGCTGCCCGCCGGAGAACGCGGCCGGACGCTCGTCCGCCCGATCGGGATCCAGGTGGACGAGGGCGAGAAGCTCCCGCACCCGCGCGACCCGTTCCGCCCGGGTGAACCGGCGCCCCGCCGCCCGCAACGCTTCCGCGATCGAGTCGCCGACGGGCATGAGCGGGTCGAGCGCCGAAAACGGGTCCTGGAAGACCAGCTGCATGCGGCGACGGGCTCGACGCGCAGCGGCTCCCGCACCGGCCGCCTCGACGCCGTCGACCCGGATGGATCCGCTCTCCGGTCGGACCAGGCCGACCGCGGCGGCCGCGATCGTGCTCTTTCCCGACCCCGACTCTCCGACCAGTCCGACGGTGCGTCCTTTCGGCACCGCAAGACTCACGGACTCGACGACGCGCATGCGTCCGTACCGGACGCTGAGGTCCGTGATCTCCAGCGCGTTCACGCGGGCACCTCCTCATCCAGCGGCGACCCGTCCAGAGTCTGCTCATCGAGCGCGTCCGGGCGCAGCTCCGGGGGGATCACCGGCAGTGGCTGCGTCCGGTCGCTCGTCATGTCGGGCAGGCACGCGATCAGCGCCTTCGTGTACGGGTGCGTCGCCTCCTCGCGGATGCGTTCGGCCGGCAGGCTCTCGACCATGAGTCCGTCCTTCATCACGATGACCCGGTCGCAGAACGCCGACACCAGCGCGATATCGTGGGAGATGAAGACGATGGCCGCTCCGGTCTCCTCCTGGGCGCGGTGCAGGACGCCCATGACCTGACGCTGCACCGTCACGTCCAGCGCCGTGGTCGGCTCATCGGCGATGATGAGCCGCGGCCGGCCGGTCAGCGCCATGCCGATCATCGCTCGTTGACGCATGCCGCCGGAGAACTCGTGCGGGTACTGCTTCAGGCGGGACGGAGCGTCGGCGATGCCGACCGCTGTCAGCGCCTCCGCCGCCCGCACGCGTGCCTGGGCCGGGCGCATGCCCATGTGGACCTCGGGGACCTCCGTGAGCTGGCGGCCCACGGTGAGAGCGGGGTTCAACGAGGTGAGCGGGTCCTGGAAGATCATGCCCAGTTCCACGCCGAGCCGGGAACGGTCGGAGGCCGTCAGCGGACGGGTCATGTCGATGTCGTCGAACCGATGCACCGAGGTCGTGACGCGGGCGTCGTCACCGAGCAGCCCCGCGAGCGCCATCGCCGTGAGCGACTTGCCCGATCCCGACTCCCCCACGATGCCGACGACCTCACCCCGGAGGATGCGCAGATCCACACCGCGCACGCGTTCCACGAGACCGCCGTCGGCGGTCGGGAAGGCGACGTGCAGGCCGGAGATCTCGGCGACCACGTCCGCTGCATCGGCGGTCGGCTCCGAGTGAGCAGCGCGGCGACGGGAGCTCAGCGTCACTCCGCCGGCGGCCCGCGCGGCGACGGTCCGCCAGCCCTGCCCCTGCGTCCCGGCGACCGCTTCGCTCAGCAGGGTGAACACGAGGCCGGCCAGCACGATCGCGATGCCCGGGCCGATCGCCGCGAGCGGGTTGACGTAGATGCGCAGGATGCCCTCCTGCAGCATCCGGCCCCAGTCGTAGGCGGGGGCCTGCACGCCCAGCCCGAGGAAGGAGAGTCCGGCGAACGACAGAAGAGTGACGCTCGCCGTCGCGGCCGCGTTGACGAAGAACGGATTGGCGATGTTCGGCAGCACATGACGCCACAGGATGCCGATCGGGCCGACTCCGACGACACGCGCGGCCCGCACGTAGTCGCGGCCCGACACCGATGAAGCGAGGTTGTAGACCAGCCGCGCGAACGAGGGGACTCCGGCGAAGCCGATCGCGAGCATCGCGCCGGTCGCGGTCGCACCCCAGATGACGGTGAAGAACAGCACCATGAGCAGCCACGGGAACGCGAGCAGGATGTCGAGGAGCCCGGTGAACCACCGACGCGGATACTTCGGAAGAATGCTCGCGACCAACCCGAAGACGATCCCGCCCACGAGCGCGATCGCCGTCGCTCCGAGCGTGAGCACCAGCGTGAGCCGCGTCGCCGCCAGCACCCGGGCGAAGATGTCCCTCCCGAGCTCGTCCGTGCCGAACGGGTGCGCGACGCTCGCACCGAGCAGCCGCGATGAGACGTCGGTGGCCTCCGCCGCGGCGCCCCAGATCATCGGCCCCGCGATCGCGAGGAAGAGCAGCAGGGCGGATCCGACCACCGCAGCGATGGCCGTGGGATTCAGGAGTTTCGTGCGCAGGGACATGATTCAGCCCTCCGTGATGGACGAACGCGGATCGATGGTGGCGAGGATCACGTCCACGACGAGGTTCACGCCCAGCACGATGAGGGCGTAGACGATGACGATGCCCTGCACCATCGGGTAGTCCTTCGCGCCCACCGACGAGACCATGATCATGCCGAGACCCGGGATCGCGAACACCGTCTCGATCAGCACGGTCGCCGCGGTCAGGCCGGCCAGCGTCATCCCGCCCACCGTCAGGGACGCCGTGACGATGTTCGGCAGCGCGTGCCGGAGGTGGATCAGGCGTCGCGGCAGCCGCTTCGCTCGCGCCGTGGTCATGTAGGTCGTGTCGAGCACCGCGATCATCTCGACCTGCACGATGCGCACGAGGTACGCCAGCGGCCCGACGGCGAGGGCGATGACCGGCAGCACGGCATCCGCCGGCGTGCCCCAGCCGGCCGCCGGAAGCCAGCCGAGCTGCACCGCGAAGAGGGCGATCAGTGCGACCGCGACGAGAAAGCTGGGTACCGCGATGAGGATGCCGAGCACGCCCGAGAGCGTGATCGACAGTCCTCGCCGGCGGCCGGAGCGGGCCAGCGCCGCGGCGCCGATCCCCGCGGGAAGGGCGCACACGACGGCGATCGCGAAGGCGAGCACGGCCAGCAGCAGCGTGGTCGGGAAGCGCTGCGCGATGACGTCCGCCACCGGACGCTGCAACCGCACCGATACCCCGAGATCACCGGTGAACAGCCCGCCGACGAATCGGAGGAACTGCTCCCACATCGGACGGTCGAGCCCGAGCTGCGCCCTCGTCGCCTCCACGAGCTGCGGAGTCGCACTCTGCCCGAGCGCCGCGCGCACGGGGTCGCCGGGCACGAGGTACATGAGCAGGAACGAGGCGACCACGACCACGGCGAGCGAGATCACCAGCCGTCCGAGGCGGCGCAGAAGGAACGCGGTGCGCGGGGAGAGCCCTCGGCGCAGACGGCGCTCCTCCGCTCGCGCCGCCAGGGCGGCCGTGCTCGCGTCGGCCACCTCGGCGGTCGGGAGAGGAGGAGTCGTCGTCATGTCAGCCCAGCATCCGGATCGACGTCGGCAGGATGTAGTTCGGCTGATCGAACACCGCCCCCGACTGGTAGGTGGGCAGGATGTTGTCGATCACCGGGAAGACGTCGAAACGCTCGATGAGCTCGGCCTCGGCATCCTGCCAGATCCCGCAGGTGTCCTCCGGGGTGGCGCTGGACGCCTCGTCGACGAGCGCGGAGTACTCCGGGTTCTCGACCCACATGAAGTTGAGTCCGCCGTCGGTGGGCATCGCGCCGTCGAAGAACGTCGAGAGCACGAGCGGCCCGCCGGGCGCGACCTGGATCCAGCCGGTGTCCCAGTCGAACGTCGACCACAGCTGCTCCGACCAGGCGGCCGCGTCGTTCGCGGCGAGCTCGGTCGTCACGCCCAGCTCGTCCCAGGTCTCCTTGACCAGTTCGGCCGCAGGGGCGTGCGTCGATGTGGGTGCGTTGTAGACGAACTTGATCGTGAGCGGCTGACCGTCCTTGTAGCGCAGGCCGTCCGACTCGAGCGCCCAGCCGGCCTCGTCCAGCAGCTCGCCCGCACGGTCGAGGTCGGTCTCGGGCAGCTCCCATCGGGGGCCGTCCGCCACGCAGAGCAGCGGCGTCTTCGTGACGAGCGAGACCGGTTCGAGCCCCTCGCCGTCGGCGATGACGGTGCCGACCTCCTCGCGGTCGATTGCGATCGACAGCGCCTCCCGCACGAGCGGGTCGGCGAACGGGCGCCCCTCCTTCTCGTTGAACAGCATCATCCCGACGGGATTGCGCACGCCCACGTGGGTGAGGCCTGCGCCGTCGAGGCGGGCCCGATCCGCTCCGGAGATCGACGCGGCGTTGATCTCGCCGGAGATCAGCAGGTTCGCCGCGGTGCTCTCGTCGGTGACGACGCGCGCCTCGATGACGTCGGGGAGCCCCTCGGTCTCGCTGGTCACGTCATCGGGTCCCCAGGTGTAGTCGTCCCGCTTGGTGAAGGTGTACGTGTCCCCGGGCTTGACGTCGCTGAGTGCGAACAGGCCGGTGCCGTCGGTGGTGTCGGACAGGGTCGTCGGGTCGGCGAGCCCCGCGTCGCACACCATCAGGATGGTGCCGACGTTGACCGCGAGGAACGGCGAGTTCACGGCGCTCGTGACGGTGACCGTGTCGCCGTCGGCGACCGCCGAGACGTTCTCGTCGATGACCGAGCCGTACGAGAACGTGGCGTTGGCCGGGTCGGCGTTGTAGTTCAGGTTGTCCGCGACGGTCTGTGCCGTGAACTCGGACCCGTCGGAACAGGTGATGCCCTCCTTGAGCGTGAAGACGACCTCGGTGCCGGTCTCCTCCCAGCTCTCGGCGAGCCAGGGCTCGAACTCCCCGTCTGGGGTGACGGAGATCAGCGACTCATACGCGAGGCTCACGACGCCCCAGGTGTCGGGCGAGATCGCCTTCAACGGGTTGAGGTCGCCCGGGTCGTCGTTCACGGCGGTGACGAAGGTGCCGCCGGAGACGAAGTCGCCCTCCTCCGCCGACGGCTGATCGGTCGAACCCGCGCAGGACGCCAGCGTCAGCGCGAGGGCGGAGAGAGCGGCGGCCACGGGTACTGCGGTACTGCGTTTCATAGCGATCTCCTGGTTTCGGGTGGGGGATGAAGCTGCGGTCAGCGGGCCGGCACCTCGGCGGACAGCCGCGCGAGCGGACCCGCGGCCTTGACGGTCACGTTGACGGTGGGCTGCGCCGTGTACGGCACGTGGGTCTCGAGGACCTCGACGACCGAGACCTGCAGCGGATCGGCGCCCGCCTGGATCGCCTTGGCGATGGCCGCTTCGGATGCCTGTTCGATGGCGGATTCTCGATCGCCCATCGGCGCCATCTGATCCGCACGGCCTCCCGCCAGCGAGATCGCCGCGCCGACGGCGTTGGCGACCCCGCCGTGGTCGGGGCGCAGGATGCGGCCCGCACTGGCGAGCCGGTCCGGCACGAGGAACCCGCCGCCGCCCACGACGACGAGGGGGATGTCCACCCGGCCGAGGGACAGCCGCTCGACGGCCTCCTCGAGGCGATCGGCCACGACGGCGAGGGCGTGCTCGAGGGCCTGAGCCGTCGCCTGGTCGAGGGAGGGCAGGGAGCGCCCGGCCACGGGACTGCCGGACAGCGCCGCGGCATCCGTCAGCGTGGGTGTCGACCCGCCGAACAGGAGACCTTCGCGATCGATGCGGTAGCCCACCGAATCCGGCCCGACGCGTCCGGACCGGATGTCCACGACGGTTCCTCCGCCGATGCCGACGCTGAGGATGTCCGGCATGCGGAAGTTCGTGCGCACTCCGCCGATCTCACGGGGCAGCGTCGACTCGCGCGGGAAGCCGCCGACCACGACGCCGAGGTCCGAGGTCGTGCCGCCCACGTCGATGACGATCGCGTCGTCGTGACCTGAGAGGTAGGCCGCGCCGCGGATGGAGTTCGCGGGACCCGAGCCGATGGTCAGCACCGGGTACTGCGCGGCGAAGTCCAGCGACATCAATGTGCCGTCGTTCTGGGCGAAGAAGGTCGTGGCGTCGAGCCCCTCCTCCGCGACGACGGTGACGAGGGCATCCGTCACCGAACGCGCGACGCTGTACAGCGCGGCGTTGAGCAGCGTCGCGTTCTCGCGCTCGAGCAGGCCCGTCGGGCCGATGTCCTGGCTCAGGAACACCCGGGTGTCCTGACCGAGGTGGCCGCGCAGCAGTTCCGCCACCTCGAGCTCCTGCTCCGGGGACGACGGGCTGAAGATCCCGGCGACGGCGATCGCGTCGAAGTGGTCGAGGCCGTCCACGAAGCGCAGGATGCCGTCGCGATCGAGCGGCGCGATGGGGGTGCCGTCGACCATGTGGCCGCCGCCGAGCATCGCGGAATCGGCGAGCACCATGCGCACGAGGTCCTCGGGCCAGCCGGTCAGCGGCGGATACTCGGTCGCGGCAGGCGCTCCCAAGCGGATCATCGCGACCTTGTCCAGCTGTCGCCGCTGGACGATCGCGTTCGTCGCATGCGTGGTGCCGAGCATGACCCGCGAGACACGGGACCGGTCCTCGCCGATCGTAGTGAGCACGTCGCGGATCCCGGCACGGATGCCGCCCGTGATGTCGTCGGTGGTCGCCCGCTTCGTCCACGCGAGCACGGCGCCCTCGCCGTCGAGGACGACGGCGTCGGTGTTGGTGCCGCCGACGTCGACGCCGATGGAGAGGTCGCGGGCGGTCATCGGGCCACTCCTTCGAAGGGGACGTAAGGGAGGTCGTAGCCGAACGCCGCCGGTCCCGCGAGCTCGAGGCCGCGGGGCGTCCGCCAGATCGGGTCGCAGGCCCAGGCGAGCACCGAGACGCGCTGCCCGAAGCGCAGCATCTCGGTCGTGATGGCATGACCGGTCTCGGCGTCGATGATCGTGATCAGGTCGGGGACGCTCACGAGCACCTCGCCGTCCTCGAGCACGAGCAGGTTCTCGTTCTGAAGCTCGAGACGCTGCAGGCGTCCGCGATCGGCTCCTGTGCCCGTGATCGTCACCGACCCGCGGACGAATCCGCCGACCGTGCGGCGATCGAGATCGGTGATCTTGCCGGTCATGAGCACGCGCGCGTCGAGCTCGGCGGCGACGGCTGCGACCGGGTCGGAGGAGGACATCAGTGCGTGTCCGACCCGGATGGCGGCGCTCACGGTGCCCTCGATCACCGCTCCGCGCACGGTGTCGGCGGTCATGGGATAGTGCGCGCCGATGCAGATCGAGCCGCTCGCCACGGTGAGTGCGCGTGCGTGACGCTCGAGCCAGTGCAGATCGATCGTCTTCATGACGGAGATGTTGCCGACGACGTCGCTCTGCACCGCCCACTCGCACGCGATGCCGGCGACGTTCATCGCGACCATCGCCGCATCGGGGAAGGCACGGCCCATGCCGTCGGCATCCAGGATCTGCAGACCCAGTCGCGCGGCCCAGCCGATCGGCTGGACGCCGTTGCTGCCGCCGATCTCCGCGGCCATGAGTGTGGTGACCCTGCGTCCGAGCAGCCGCTCGGCCTCGGCGAGAAGCGCGTGGATCTGGCCCGTCGCCGACAGCATCTCGATGCCGACGGTCGGGGCGCCGATGCCCGACATCAGGATCACGACATCGTCGGGGCCGAGGTCGTCGACCGTCACGAGCCGGACGGGACCGTGGGCGCGCAGGGCGTTCTCGACCATGATCTGGGCGGTGTACACGGCGCCGCCGCCGCCGGTGCCGAAGATCGCGGTGCCGACGCCGAGGGCGGCGATGTCATCCGCGGTGATCTCGGTGATCGGCGCCGCGGTGCGTGCGGCGGAGGAAGTCTGGGCCATGTGTTCACGGTACGGAGGCGCACTGGCCGCGACAATGTTCCGAGCATCCAGTGTTTCCGGGCATACTGTGCGCATGGCACAGTACTCGTTACGAGACCTGCACGAGGACGCCGGACGCCTGGGCCTGCGCCTGCACGCCGGCCCGATCGACGAGCGCCAGGTCAGCCGCGTCGATCTCGCCGCCGTCGATCGCGTCGACGCTCTCGCCGCCGGAACGCTCGCGATCATCCCGGGTGACGAGCAGCCGCCGCCGTTCCGCATCGACGTGGCCCTGCGCCAGGCGAGCGCGCGCGGGCTCGCCGGACTCGTTTTCACGGCCCCCCTCACGCTGGCCGAGACCGCCAGGGTCCTCGCCGACCGGGGCGGCGTGCCGGTGTTCTCGGCGACGGGAGTCGGCGCGGCGGACCTCGCCAAGACCGTCGACCGTGCGATCTCCGGAGGCGCGTCCGAGGCCATGATGCGCGGTGCGCGCGCGGTCGCCCTCGCCACCGAGGCCGCCGCCGACGAGGACTGCACGACCGACACGATCCTCTCCACCGCGGCGGCCGGTCTCGGCACCGAGCTCCGGGTCGCATCCGATCCGTCCGTGTCGTGGAGCGACGCCGATGCCGTGTTCATCGGGGAGGTCGTGATCGGGCGGCTGGTCGCCGAGCGCGCCGACGGAGCCACGGAGGTCGCACTCCCCGTGATCGCCTCGCTGCTGTCGCGGGTCGCCCAGCGACAGAGTCGCGACCGCTACGCCCCCACGCAGTCGCGTGCCGATCTGCTGGTGGAGCTGGTCCTCGCCGACTCCTCCCGCGCGGACGGCTTCGTCGCGCAGGCCGCGCGTCTCGGCCTGCCGCTTCCCCAGTCGCACGTGGTCGCGTGGCTGGCACCGACCCGCCGGAACGACCCGGACGCCCAGGCACCGCGCAGCGTGAAGCCGGCGCTCGAGCTGTTCGCGCTGCAACTCGTGGAAGCACGGGAGGAGCTCTGGCATGTGGCCTTCCTGCAGGACGACCTGATGCTCGTGTGCACGGAGGAGCACGGCGCCGGCGACCATCAGCGCCGCGTGCGCGAGGTCGCGGTGCGCGTCCAGCAGCGCGCTCAGGAGCTCGCCGGAGCCGACTGGGCCTACACGCTGGGTCTGGGCACGCCGCAGGTCGGCGCCCTGGGGCTTCGGCAGTCCGCCGCCGAGGCGCGCATCGCGGCGGAGTCGGCGATCGCTGCCGGCCGCCTCGGCGGTGTGGAGCTCACGGACGTCACGGGACTCCGCCGCGTTCTGCTCGACCTCTACGCCTCTCCGATCAGCAGGGAGCTCCTGCACGACATCCTCCGGCCCCTCGACGACCTCGGCCCGGAACGCGCCCTGACGTCGACGCGCACCCTGCTCGCCTATCTGGCGCACCGCGGATCCCTCGTCCATGCCGGGAGGGAGCTGATGCTGCACCCCAACGGCGTCGGGTACCGCATGCGGCGCATCCGCGACCTGCTGGGCATCGATCTCGACGACCCGGACGCCCGGTTCGCGGTCGAGCTGGCCTGCCGCGTGCGCCTGCTGGCCGCCGGCTGAGGGCGACCCTCAGACGCGATCCCGAAGCTCCTGGCGCAACGGCGCCCCATGGGCATCCAGCTCGGGAGCGCGCGCGAGCCGCGCGGTGCCGTTCGTCCCCATCGCGGAACGGACCACCGACAGGCCGTCGTCCTCCTCGATCAGCCCCAGCGTCTGTGCCTGCGCGCTGCGCGCGGCCTCCTCGGGGCTGCGGACCCTGGCCACCAGCACGCGCGCAGCGCGCAGCCGCTCCACCACCGTCTCGAGCGGGAGCGCGGCGACCCGGGCCGCGAGGATCTTCTCCAGCTCGTCGCGTCCCTCGACCCGCGCCCGGTTGCCCGCCCACCGCGGGGCACCCAGTTCCTCGCCGAGGTCGAGCGCGGCCACGAGCCGCGCGAACATCGGGTCGTTCGTCGCCCCGAGCACGACATGCCCGTCCGCCGCCGCGAATGCCCGGTACGGCACGATCGACGGATGCGCGCTGCCCCACGGCTTCGACGGAGGTCCGCCCGCCGACGTCGCGGCGATCACCGTCCCGAGCGAACTCAGCGCTGTCGCGAACAGCGAGAACTCCAGGCGTCGCCCGACACCCGTGCGCTGACGCTCGAGAAGGGCGGCGATCACTCCGCCCATCATCGACAGGCCGGTGGCGATGTCCACCATCGCCACTCCCGAGCGCACCGGGTCGGCGTCCTCGTACCCGGTGACGTGCATCAGGCCGGATTCCGCCTCGACCGTGACCGCAGTGCCCGGCTCACCGGCGAGGGGGCCGTCCTGCGCGAATCCGCTGATCGACGCATAGACCAGCCGGGGGAAGCGCTCGCGCATCGCGGCCGCTCCGATTCCGAGCCGGTTCGCCACACCGGGCCGGAAGCTCTCCACCAGGACGTCCGCGGTTCCGATCAGCCGATGGGCCGTCTCGATGTCCGCGGGGTCGGTGAGATCGAGGGCGATGCTGCGCTTGCCGCGATTGATCGCATGGAAGTACGCGCTCGAGCCGTGCACGAAGGGCGGACCCCAGTGTCTCGTCTCGTCACCGATGCCCGGCTGCTCGACCTTGATCACGTCGGCGCCGAGTTCGGCGAGCGTCATGGTCGCGTACGGTCCGGCGAGCAGCCGCGTGAAGTCGATGACACGGATGCCCTCCAGCGGGCGGAACTCGTCGCTCATCTGCTCGTCCCTCCACGGCCGTCGCCCGCTCAGCGGACGTAGACCTGCTCTCCACGGATCCATGTCTCGGCGACCCGCACGCGCGAGATGTCCTCCGCCGGTACCGAGAACACGTCCTGGTCCAGGATCGCGAAGCTGCCGTCCGACCCCGGCACGAGCGCGCCGGCCCCGGAGAGCGGCGACAGCGTCGCGGCGCGGGACGTGTACAGCAGCAGCGCCTGCGGCACGGTGATGGCCGCCTCGGGCCCGAACTCGACGCCGTTGTACGTGCGCCGACGCACAGCCGCCTCGACCGACAGCATGACGTCGTCCGCACCGCTCCAGGCCGTCGCTGGGCGATCGGAGGACAGCGCGAGCGCCCCGAGACCGGAGTACAGGCGAGCGATCGGATAGGCGTCCGGCACCTGCTCGACGCGGAGGGCCTTCTCGTAGCCGTCGTACTCGGCGAAGAAGAAGACGGTGTGGGTCGCGATCCCGAACGTCATCCGCGCGGAGGACAGCCGCTGGAGGTAGTCGTCGCTCACGATGGTCGCGTGCTCGATGCGCACCGACGGGATGCCGTCGAGCCAGGGCTCGGCATCCTCGAACAGCTCCACCACCCGGTCCAGGGCGCGGTCGCCCATGGCGTGAACGGCCAGCTGCACGCCATTGCGGCGCGCCCATTCCCCGGCCGCGAGCACGTCGGCATCGTCGACGAGACGCAGACCGTGGTCGCAGGAGCCTGGGTAGGCCTCATGCACCCATGCCGTGCGGTTGGAGTACGCGCCGTCCAGCACGACCTTCACGCCCCCGATGCGGATGCGCCCCTCGCGGTCATCCGGTCGGAGATCGGCGAGCGGGGCCTCAGGGTCCCATCCCGGGTAGAGCGCGACACGCGTACGCAGACCGCGCTCGGCCGCGGCGCGGAACGTCGCCAAGGGCTCGTCGATCCGGCTGGACAGCAGATCGCACACGGCGACGATGCCGCGCGAAGCCCATTCCTCCCCCAGCGCGACGAGGGCGGCGATCTGCTCGTCCCTGGTCGGCACGGGGACGAATCGCGCGACGGCGTTCACGGCCGCGATCTCCGTCAGCACGCCGTCGGGCACCCCGTCGGCATCGCGCTCGAAGCGGGCGCCCTCGGGATCAGGGGTCGTCGCATCGATGCCGGCGATCTCCAGCGCGCGGGTGTTGCACACCGCTGAGTGGGCGTCGCAGCGCCAAACGAGCACGGGGCGTTCGGTGCTGACGCGGTCGAGGTCCGCGGCCGTCGGCCCGGCACCGCCGGGGAATCGGGTGTCGTCATACCCGCGGCCGAGTATCCAGGCATCCGACGAGTCGCTCGCTCGAGCATGCGCGCGCAGCGTCTCGACCAGATCGTCGCGCGAGAGCACGGCGGGCGGGAAGCACTCGACGGCGGCGGCCGTGCCGGCCAGAAGCGCCGGATGGGTGTGGCTGTCGAGCAGTCCCGGCAGCACCGTGCGCCCGCCGAGATCGACGGCGTCCGGATCCCGGACGTCGACGGCCTCGCCGACCCAGTCGATCCGGCCGTCGGTGATGCGGAACGCCGAGGCGAAGCGCGTCTCGGATTCGCCGGTGAAGACGCGGCCGTTCGTGAAGGTCCGGCTCGCCATGCTCACAGCGCCCGGTGGGTGAAGCGGCCGCCGAGCAGAGTGGCAGCGACGGGCATGTTCCGCAACTGGTCGCGGTCGCAGGCGTACGGATCGTGATCGCTGAGCACGAGGTCGGCCGGCTGCCCGACTGCGAGCGAGGTGCGCACGGATGCGGCGAGCGCGACGTCGAGGTCGAGACGCTGCTCCGGATGCCACGCGTCGCGTTCGCCGCGGCTTCGCGTGGTCGCGGCGCTCAGCGAGATCCACGGATCCAGCGGGGCGACGGGCGCGTCCGAGCCCAGGCGCAGTACCGCGCCGGAGCGGTGCAGCGATCCGAAGGCGAACGCACGGCCGGTGCGCCCGGCCCAATGATGATCCGCGACATCGCGATCGTCCATCGCATGCTCCGGCTGGACGCTGGCGATGAGCCCGAGCTGCGCGAATCGGGGGAAGTCCTCCTCGCGGACGAGCTGAGCGTGCTCGATCACACCCTTCATGCCGAGCGCCTCGAAGGTGTCCAGCACGTCGCTGTTGGCGCGATCGCCGATCGCGTGCACGGCCGCCTCGATGCCGGCGCCGCGGGCGCGCTCGAGCAGCCGCCGGAGCTCGGGGATCGGCACGCTCTCCATGCCGCACGCATGCGGATGTGCGGGGTCCATTCCGGGGTAGGGATCCCAGCACCACGCCGTCCGGGTGTTGAGCGAGCCGTCGACGACGACCTTCAGCCGTCCGAACGTGATGAGTCCCGCCTCGTCGACGATCTCGCCCGTGCGATGTCCGTCCGCGATCGCCGACTCCAGCGCATCGGGCCAGACGGCGATGTCGGCGCGCAGAGACGTGAGGCCGCCGGCCGTGCGGGCCGACCATTCGGCGGCGTTGTCGGTCTTCTCGTACTCCACGATGCCGACGACCCCGCGGGAGGCGGCTGCCGCGGCCGCCTCGGCGTAGGCATCGGCGGGCAGGTGCGCAGCCTCGTCGAACGAATGCAGCAGCCCGATCCACGGTCCCTCCCGCAGAAGACCCGTCTCGTCCAGCTCCACGCCCAGCCGCTTCGCGGCCGCGCGGTTCATCCACCCGCAGTGCAGATCGCCGCTCACGAGCACCACAGGGATGTCGCTGACGGCGCCCTCCAGCGCCGCGAGGCTCGCGGGCACCGGCCACAGCCCGTCGCGGAACCCGTATCCCATCAGCATCCCGTCGGTGAGGGGCGCGCCTTCGGCGCGCGCCCGCCGGACGATCTCGAGCACGTCGTCCGCGCTGCGCGTGCCCGTGAGGTCGAGCCGCCGGCGACGGATGACGTGCTGGGTGAAGTGCACATGCGCGTCCCAGAGTCCCGGGCCCACCCAACGGCCGTCCGCGTCGACGACCTCTCCGGTGGGCGTGACGCTTCCGGTCGGCGCGATCTCCGTGATCACGCCGCCGTTCACGATGATGTCCACCGGTTCGGCGGCATCGTACGGACGCACGCCGCGGAGGGTGAGGGACTCGGTCATGATGCTCCTCTCGGCGCTCGTCCGAGCGCGCATGCTGTTCGGCGGTCAGCCTACGGGGACAGGGGACGTCGTGAATCCGAAGAGATCCTTCGGATCCTCGGGGGCGGCGACGAGGTCGATGTCCTCGCCGAGGCCGGTGCCGACCAGGTCGGCCCGCACGTGCCGCAACGCGGCGAAGTCCTCGATCGCGAAACCCACCGAGTCGAAGATCGTCACCTGCTCCGGGGACGTGCGGCCGACGGCGGCGCCTGTGAGCACCTGCCAGAACTCCGTGACGGGGAAGTCGGGAGCGACGTTCTGGATCTCGCCCTCGATCCGCGTCTGCGGGGCGTACTCGACGAAGACCGGACCGCGTTCGAGGATGCGCGGGTCCAGTTCCGTCTTTCCGGGGCAGTCGCCGCCGATGGTGTTGATGTGCATGCCGGGCACCACCTCGGCATCCGTCAGGACCTGCGCGACCGCCTTGTCCGCGGTGCATGTCGTCACGATGTCCGCGCCAGCGGCGGCTTCGGATGCCGAGGAGCACACCGTGATGTCGAAACCGCGCGACGCGAGGTTGCGGACGAACTTCTCCGAGGCAGCCGGATCCACGTCGTAGATGCGCAGCCGCGAGATGCCGAGGACCCCGCGGAAGGCGAGCGCCTGGAACTCGGCCTGACTGCCGGCGCCGATCATGGCCATCGTCGTCGAGTCCGAACGGGCGAGACGACGCGCGACCATCGCCGAGGTCGCGGCGGTGCGCAGGGCCGTCAGCACGGTCATCTCGGCGAGGAACACGGGATATCCGTTGTGCACGTCGGCCAGCACGCCGAACGCCGTGACGGTCTGGAAGCCCCGCGCCGGATTGAACGGATGGCCGTTCACGTATTTGAAGGCGTACACGTCCGGATCGCTGACGGGCATCAGCTCGATCACCCCGAACGGCGTGTGACTCGCGATCCGATGGGTCTTGTCGAACGACTCCCAGCGACGGAAGTCGGACTCGATGGTGTCGGCCATCTCGGTCATGATCGTCTCGGCGCCGCGCCGCGAGATCCACTCGATCATGTCCGCCACTCCCACGAAGCGCGTCACGACGTCATCCCCCTCTCGCCGAGGCGCTGCGCGTTGACGGCTGCGATGCGGTCGGCGAGTCTCGGGTTCTCGTACGGCCCGGGACGGCGCAGCGCCTCGACGACCCGCCCGATGACCTCCGCCGGCTTGTCCTGACTCATCTTGTCCTTCGCCTCGAAGCGCTGCACGCGCAGACGGAAACCGACCGTGCCGTGCACGATGCGCTCGGCGTATGCGGTGTTCTCCAGCGTCCGAGCCAGAAGGAACGGCTCGGGCAGCGGACGCTCGAACCGTTCGACCAGGCGATCGAGCACCCGCAGGTTCTCCTCGTCGGACAGGATCTCCGGCGTGCCGTGCAGGTGCGCGACCGCGAAGTCCCAGGTCGGAACGGCGGGCGAGACGCCATACCAGCCCGGTGACACATAGCCCTGCGGACCGTAGACGATCACCATCACCTCGTGCTCGCCGAGCCGGTGCAGCCGCTCGTCGGGACGGCCGACATGACTGAGGAGCACGATGCCGTCGGCATCCTCGTCCAGCAGCACCGGATAGTGCGACGCGACGAGCCCTTCCCCCGGTACATGGGTGACGATGCTGGCCCACGGGTTCTCGCGGACGAGCGCGCGCACGGCGTCGACGTCATCGAGGGCGTAGTCGGGGTTGTGCCTCATGGACTCTCCTGTCGGAAGCGTTGAGTGGGATCGGTCGCCGCCCGCTCAGGCGACCCACCCGACGTCGGCGGTCGCGAGCACGACATCTTCGGCGTCGAGGACCGCCGCCGTGGTCGTCGCGCCGTCGGAGCGTCCGACGATGCGCAGAGGGCGGTCCACCAGTATCGGAGCGATCGCCCGGATGCCGAGCTGCGCGGGCCGTCGCCCTGGCACATGGCTCCGAACGGCGTCCATGAGCAGGATCCGGGTGAGCGGTCCGTGCACGAGGAGGTCCGGCAGGCCTTCCCTCTCGCGCGCCCACGCCCGGTCGTAGTGGATGAGATGCGTGTTGAAGGTCAGCGCCGAGAACCGGAAGAGCTGCCGCGCGTCGAGCGTCAGCTCCTGCGTCCATTCGGCCGCCTCCGCGACTGTCGGATCGGGTCTGGGGGCCCTCGCCGGGACGTCCGGGTCGGCGGCCTCGAGGAACACGTCGTGCCAGGTGCTGCGCACGGCAATCTCGCCGCCCACCGCGTACTCGCGCACGATGTCGACGAACGTCAGGCGGCCGCGGGATCCCGTCTTCTCCACGACGTCGCCGAGCGCAGTCGTCTGGACGACCTCCTCGCCGATGCGGATCGGACGCAGGAAGTCGGTCGTCTCCCCGGCGTACATGCGCCGCGGCAGGTCGATCTCGGGCACGACCCCGTCCCGGGCCGGTGTGCCGTCGGGGCGCAGGTCCGCGAGGGGCACGGCGAACGGGAAGAAGACGCCTTCCCAAGCGGCGGGCAGTTCCTCGCCGTCCTCGTATCCGGCCTCGCCGGGAGCGAACGTGCCGCGGTAGGCCTCGACCGTCGACGCCGTGATCGGCTCGGTGCGCACGACGCTCACGGCAGCGCCCCCGCCGCGCGGAGTTCGGCGATGCGCACGGCGTCGTATCCCGCGAAATCGGCGAGCACCTGGTCGGCGTGCTCGGCGAAGCGATTCGCGGTGCGGGCGGGCGTGGCGGGCGTCGCCGACAGCTTGATGGGCTGCCCGAACATGCGGAGAACGCCCAGTTCGCCGTAGTCGGCCTCGACGATCATGTCCCGCTCCGCCGTGCCGGGGTCCTCGACCACTTCGCCGATGCTCTTCACCGCCGTCAGGGGCACGACGTCGCCGGCGAGATCCTCGAGCTCCTGCTTGGTCCGGCTCGCGAGCCACCCGGCCACGATCGGCTTGACGCGTCGCTCGTACACGTCGGGGTCGAATCGCTTGCGCATCGTGTCGATCTCGGGGTCCGCCTTGTGTTCGGGAGTGCCGAAGAGATCGCAGCTCGCGTCCCAGAGCTTGTCCGTGTAGGCCCCGAAGAACACCTGGCCGTCGGCGCAGTCGAAGAGCTCGTACGGCTTCACCCACGCGTGCGCGTTGCCCTGCGGCGACGCGACGGTTCCGTTCACGGTGTAGTCGACGACCGCCGTCTCGGTCAGGGCGACGATGCTGTCGACCTGGGCGACGTCGACCACCTGGCCCTCGCCCGTCGCCTCGGCGTGCCGGAGGGCGGCCAGCGTCCCCACCACCGCGAACAGCGTGGCCGACAGGTCGCCGATCGTGACGCCGACCCGCACCGGCGGCTGATCGGCGTAGCCGTTCATCGACCAGATCCCTCCGGCCGCCTGGGCGGTGTTGTCGAACGCGGGTCTGCGGCTGCGCGAACCCGTGCGACCGTACCCGGAGATGGCGGTGTAGACCAGGCGCGGGTTCACCTCGCGCAGCACCTCGTAGCCGACCCCGAGCTTGTCCATGGTCCCCGGCCGGAAGTTCTCGATGAGCACGTCGGCCCGGCGGACGAGGTCCTTGAGGACCTCCTTCCCCTCGGCCGTGGCGAGATCGAGCCCGACCCCGAGCTTGCCGCGGTTGTACTGGGCGTAATAGGCACTGAACTCCTCGATCCCGTCGGTGAGGTACGGAGGGAACCCGCGCGACACGTCGGGGTCGCGCGGGTTCTCGACCTTGATCACGGTGGCCCCGAGGTCGGCGAGCATCTGCGCGGCGTAGGGCCCGGCGAGCACGCGGGACAGGTCGACGACGATGACGCCGGAGAGCGCCCCGGGTGCGGGAAGCGTCGTGTCGATCATGTGTTCGTGACCTCCTGGGCGATGTCGGGGGTGTCGAGTCCCGCCGCCGCGTAGGCGCGGGCGATGCGGGACGCGGGGCGGGTGCTGCGGATGCGTGAGAGCCAGAGCGTCGTGGCGGCCAGCGCGCGAAGATCGAGCCCGGTCTCGATGCCGAGACCGTGCAGCATCCACACGAGGTCCTCCGTCGCGAGGTTACCGGTCGCGCCCTTCGCGTACGGGCACCGGCCGAGCCCGCCGACCGACGAGTCGAACTCGGCCACCCCCAGGCGCAGCGCCGCATGGACGTTCGCAAGGGACTGGCCGTAGGTGTCGTGCAGATGAAGCGCGATGCGCTCCACGGGGACGCCTGCGGCGAGTGCGGCCTCGATCACCGCCGTGGCATGACCGGGGGTCGCGACGCCGATCGTGTCGCTGATCGCGACCGTGCGGCTGCCGGCGTCGTGCAGCGCGGTGGTCGCCGTGAGGACCGCGTCGAGATCGACCGCGCCCTCCCAGGGATCCCCGAACGCCATGGACACGTACCCCCGGACCGGGACCCCCTCGGCGTTCGCGGCCTGGATCACCTCGACGGCGCGGTCGATCGCGCCGGTTCGCGTGGTGTTGAGGTTCGCCTGCGCGAACGACTCGGTGGCGCTGACGACGACCGACACCTCGCGAACGCCCGCGTCGATCGCGCGCTGCAGGCCTCTCAGGTTCGGCACGAGACCGACGGCACGGGCGCCGTCCGGCACGTCGAGCTCCGCGACGACCTGCTCCGCGTCGGCCAGCTGCGGGATCCAGGCCGGGGGCACGAAGCTCGTGACCTCGAGGTCACGGCTGCCGGCCGCGTAGAGCCGTCGGCACAGCTGCACCTTGATCCGGGCCGGGATGATGTCGGTCTCGGCCTGCAGCCCGTCCCGGGGACCGACCTCGAACACCGTCACCCGTGCGGGCAGACCCTCCTCGCGGAAGACCCGGGGTTCGGGGAGGGCGGTGGTCATGAGCCGGTCCTGCGCAGTTCGTCGAGCACCTCTCGGGCGTACTCCACACGGATGCGTCGATCCGCGACGATCCGTGCCGCGACCGCGCCGATCTCGTGCACGTCGGCCCCGGCGCTCGCAGCGACCGTCCTGGCGTGCAGCGTCATGTGCCCGCGCTGGATGCCCTCGGCGGCGAGCGCGCGGCATGCCGCCAGGTTCTGGGCCAGGCCCACGGCGGCGACCACGCTCGCGAGCTCGCGGGCCGTCTGCACCCCGAGGAGGGTCACGGCGGCCTGCGCGGTCGGGTGCGCGCGCGTCGCGCCTCCCACGAGTCCCACCGCGAGCGGCACCTCGAGCGTACCGACGAGGTCGCCGTCGGCGTTCTTCTCGAACTGCGACAGGGCCGTGTACCGGCCGGACCGCGCGGCGTGGGAGTGGCATCCGGACTCGACGGCTCGGGTGTCGTTCCCGGTCGCGAGCACGACGGCGGTGATGCCGTTCATGATGCCCTTGTTGTGCGTGGCGGCGCGGTACGGATCCGCCTCGGCGAAGGCGCTCGCGGCCACGATGTCGTCGACCACCTGCGCGCCGCCCAGCAGCTCCGCGTCGAAGACGGCGCGCGCGCGGGTGAGGCGCAGTTCGGCCTTGTTGGTGAGAATGCGCAGGAGCGTGCGGGCCCCCGCGAGTTCGGCGATGCGCGGGGCGATCGCCTCCGCCATGGTGTTGACCGCGTTCGCCCCCATCGCATCGCGGACGTCGACGTGGAGGTGCACGATCACCTGGTCACCGGCGCGGGTCGGGAGCACGCGGACGGAGATGTCGAAAGCCCCGCCGCCGAGCGAGACGAGCATCGGGTCCTGCTCGTTCGCGAGGGCCAGCAGTTCGTCCTTGGCCTCGAGCAGGGCGAAGCGGATGCCGTGGGGCTCTCCCGCGTCGAGCACCTGGATCTGGGCGATCATGATGTCGCCGGTGTACGAGGTGGTGAAGCCGCCGTGCCCGCGTGCCATGCGCGCGGCGTTGGACGCGGCGGCGACGACGCTCGGCTCCTCCGTGGCCATGGGGATGAGCCGGTCGCGCCCGTCGATCACGAAGTTGGTCGCCACGCCGACCGGGACGCCGATCAGCCCCACGACGTTCTCGATCATGTGGTCGGCCTGGGCGAGCGAGAGGCCGGCGTCCGGGCGCAGGGCCCGGAGGGCGTCCGACTCCAGACCCGCGCCGTGGGCGACGAGGGCGAGCCGCTCGTCCGGCGCATGATCGCGCAATCCTGAGATCCGGCTGTTGATCGACATCGGCCACCTTTCTGAGTGACAGCGACCGCGTCCTCGGCGCTGTGGTCAAGGACGACACTAGGAACGCAGGACAGGGCCGACGATGGGTGGAACACTCATCGTCCCGCTCTCTCTGTATGCGGTCGGCACATCACCTCTCTCGCGGAGCGACTCTAGACTCGCAGCACGACCCGAGCGCTGGTCCCGTTCCCGAAAGCGAGGAGAAGCGATGCCCTTCACGGAATCCGCCGACGTGCGGCTCTACTACGAGGTGTTCGGGTCCGAGAAGGATCCCGTGCTCGTGCTCATCTCGGGAGGCGGCGCGCAGCTGCTGAGCTGGGATCCGCGCCTCGTTGCGGCGCTCACCTCCGGCGGACTGCGGGTCGTGCGCTTCGACAACCGCGACACCGGGTTCTCGCAGCGCTTCGGCGGCGAAGAGGACGTGGACGGCGGCTACGGCCTGAGCGACATGGCGGATGACGTGCTGCGCATCCTCGACGACCTCGGCGTCGAGTCGGCGCATGTGGCCGGGCACTCCATGGGCGGCATGATGGCGCAGATGCTCGCGATCGAACACCCGGAGCGTGTACGCAGCCTCGGGCTCCTCTCGACGATCCCCGGCCGATCGCCCCGATACGTGCTCCACGGCGAACGACCGGAGCTCGCCGAGAAGCCGGTGCGCGTGACGCGTGAGCAGGCCGTCGCCTACGCCGCTTCCGCAGTCGAGGCGGGGCCGGCGAGCCGGTACGACCCGCAGGTGGAGTGGCACCGGGAGATGGCGGGCATCGCGTACGACCGCGGCTACCTCCCCGAGGGCTACGCCCGGCAGTGGGCGGCCCTGCGGCGCGCCCCCGAGCGCCTGGAGGCGCTGAGGTCGGTGACCGTGCCCACCCTCGTGTTCCACGGGCGCGACGACGACGTGCTGCACTGGGCTGCGGCCGTCGACATCGCCGAGGCGATCCCGGGCTCCGAGCTCCAGGTGCACGCCGACATGGGGCACCTCATCCCTCACGAGCTGTGGCCGGTGCTCACCGATGCCCTGCTGCGCACCGCCGAGCGCGGCGAGGAGCTGCGCGCGGCCGCCTGATTTGAGAGGTCGGTCCGCATGCTCGACACTGAGATCGTGAGCAGGGAGGCGCCGCCCTCCCCCGAAGGGACGAGGATGCCCGAGCACGACGATGCCATCGCGTCGCTCCTGGACGCGGCCTACGACTCCGAGCTCGTCGGCCCGACCGGCGTCAGTGATGCTCTGCGGCGCTTGGGCGCCGATGACGCGGACGCCGCGGCGATCGCCGACCGCGTCGCCCGGATCCAGCGCGAACTGTCGCGCCTGCGTCGCCGCGAGCATGAGCTCACGGCTCTGTTCTCCAGCGCCAGGGAGCTGGCCGAGCTGCGCGACAGCGACGCCGTGCTCGCTCGCCTCGTGCAGCGGGCGAGAGAGATGATGGGAGTGGACCTCGCCTACCTGTCCGAGTTCGACCCCGACACCTCGGAGCTGCGGGTGCGCGAGACCAGCGGCTCCGTGAGCGCGTCCTTCCAGACCCTGCGCGTGCCGCCTGGGCGCGGCCTCGCGAGTGTCGTCGTCGAGTCCCGCACCGCGCAATGGGTCGCCGACTACACGGGTTACACGGCCGACCGCCACGACGCCGGCATCGACGACGCCGTCTCGGCCGAGGGCCTGGTCTCCTTGCTCGGCGTGCCGATGCTCAGCAGCGATGACGTGCTCGGGGTGCTCTTCGTGGGCAACCGCGAGGAGAAGAGCTTCACTCCCGACGAGGTCGCGCTTCTCTCCGCTCTCGCGGATCACGCCTCGGTGATCCTCCAGACGACCCAGACCCTGCGCGACCTGCGGGACTCCGAGGACGCCAGCCGGCGCACCCTCGAGAGCCTCACGGCTCATCTGGTCGAACGCGATCGGGCCAACACGGTCCACCAGGAACTCGTGCAGGCCGTGCTCGCCGGGGGCGGTTTCGGTCCCGTGGCCGAAACGCTGGCCTCGGCGCTCGGACGGGCGGTCGCGATCATCGATGCGCAGGAGAACGTGATCGCCGCTGCCGGCCTGCCGCTGGCGCCGGGCATGCTCGCGCTCGACGATCGCGTGCGGGACGCGCTGGCCGAGAGCCGACGGCACGGCCACTGCGTCCCCGTCGCGGGGGCCGGTGTCCGGGCGGTCGCATCACTCACCGCAGGCAGCCGGCACTTCGGCGCTCTGCTCCTCGGCGACGGCGACTTCGAACTCGGTGCCGTCGACCTGCGCACGGTCGAGCGGGCCGCCCAGGTCGGGGCCCTGCTGGAGCTTCAGCAGGAGGCCGCATCCGGCGCGGATCACCGCGTGCGCAGCGAGCTCGTCGCCGACCTGCTCGACGACGTGCCGGAGCGCCGATCGGACGTCGAGCGTCGCGCCCGTCGTCTCGGCGTCGACCTGGAGGACCTCGATGCGCTGCTGCTGCTCTCGGTCCCCGGCGACCAGCAGGCGGCGGCCGCCCGGGCGGCGGTACGGCTGCTCGACGAGCACGCCCTTGTCGGCGAGTACCGTGGCTTCGTCGTCGCGGCCGTGTCCGCTCGCCGCGGCGGAATCGACCCTGATCGGCTGCGCACCCAGGTCGCCGCCTCGATCCAGGATGCTGTCGCCGTGGTCGTCCCGCCTCCCGCCAAGGCATCGCTGGCGGTCTCGTTCCAGGCCGCCCGGCGGACCGCCCGCCTGCTCGCGGCTCTCGAGCTGACCGACCTCACCGCTCACGTCGAGGAGTTCCTGCCCTATTCGGCCGTTCTCGACACCGACGCCCAGGGCCTGTCCGCCTTCCTGCGCGACACGATCGGCCCGGTCCGGCAGTACGACGCGGAACGCAACGCCGACCTGCTCGGAACCCTGCGGGCTTTCGTCCGCAACAACGCCAGCCCCACCCGTACGGCTCGAGCGCTCAACTTCCACACGAACACGATCCTGCAGCGCCTCGATCGTCTCGACCATGTGCTGGGGTCCGGGTGGCGCGACGACGAGCGGATGTTCCGGCTCAGCATCGCCGTGCGCCTCGACGAGCTGCGCGAGCGGCTGCGGGGTGCGACGACCTGAGCCCCTACCGCGCCGCCTCCGGGTCGAACGTCTCGACTCCGCTCTGCGGGAACGGATGTGCCCCTCGTGGCCCGAAGACGAGCACGAGCTCGGCGACGGCATCCGAGTCGTTGCGCACGCCATGCTGCATGCCCTCGGGGGCATAGAACGCATCGCCCGCGCGCAGGACGCGCCGCTCGTCCCCCGCAATGATGACGACCTCGCCGCGGGTCACGATGTACATCTCATCGGAGCCGTCCGGTGAGCAGCTGGTGGGATCGCCGCCGAGATGATGATGCTGGCCTTCTTCCGCTCCCGGCTCGAGGCGATACCGCATCACCGAGATCGGCAGTGATGTCGTCTGCTGGAAGTACCATTCGATGCCGATCCGACCTCGCCCGCGGTAGAGCTCCCAGTCATGGGCGTTGTCGCCCTGTCGCTGCACGCGCATGTCCTCGACTCCTCGGGCGCGGGTTCAAGTGCGGTAGAGCACCGGCATGGATTCCAGCAGGCGCTGCGTGTACGGATGCTCCGGCGCGTTCATCACCTGCTCGCCGGTGCCCTCCTCGACGACCCGGCCCTGGTGCATCACGGCGACGCGGTGGGCGATGTGGTGGACCACCGACAGGTTGTGGGTGATGAAGAGATAGGTCACCCCCGTCTCGTTCTGCAGCTGCACGAGGAGATTGAGCACCTGCGCCTGCACGGAGACGTCCAGCGCGGACGTCGGCTCGTCGAGCACGACGAACTCGGGTTCGGCCGCCATGGCGCGCGCGATCGCGATCCGCTGCCGCTGACCTCCGGAGAATTCGTGCGGATAACGTCCGGCGGCCTCCATCGGAAGCCCGACGCGGTCGAGCGAGTCGGCGATCCGTCGCCGACGCTCCTTCGGGCTGACGCCGGCGGCGACGAGCGGTTCGGCGATCGAACGGGCGACCGAGAAGCGCGGATCCAGGGAGTCGTTGGGATCCTGGAAGACCATCTGCACGCGGCGACGGTGCCGACGCAGTGCCCGCCCGCGCAGGCCGGTGATGTCGACGCCGTCGAACTCGATCGTTCCGGCGGTGGGCTTGCGCATCAGGAGGATGGCGCGCGCGAGCGTGCTCTTGCCGGACCCCGATTCGCCGACGAGCCCGAGGGTCTCCCCGCGGCGCACCCGAAGGCTCACGTCGTCGAGTGCGGTCATCGCTGCATCGCCGTGCCCGAAACGCTGGGTGACGTCGTTGACCCTCAGGACGTCGGTCATGAGGCCTCCTCCAGCACGGCCGGGACCTGGGCGAAGTCGTTGACGGGCGGGATCACCGCGAGGGGAGACCTCACCGGAACGGATGGCCGCGGGATGCTCTCGAGCAGTGCCCTGGTATAAGGATGACCCGGATCCTCCAGGACGCGTCGCGCCGACCCGGCTTCGACGACGCGCCCGCGGTACATGACGGCCACCCGCTCGCACAGCTGGCCGATCACGCCCAGGTCGTGACTGATGAACAGCACGCCCATGCCCGTCTCATCGCGAAGGCTCTTGATGAGGTCGAGGATCTGCGCCTGGACTGTCACGTCGAGCGCGGTGGTCGGCTCGTCGGCGACGAGGAGCGATGGGCCGGCGGCCACTGCGATCGCGATCACGACGCGCTGCCGCTGACCTCCCGAGAGCTGGTGCGGGAAGTAGTCGAGTCGCTTCTCAGCATCCGGCATCTGCACGAGCCGTAGGATCTCGAGCGCGCGGGCCCGCGCCTGCCTGCGGTCGGCGGCGCCATGGATGAGCAGCACCTCGGCGATCTGCGCGCCGATGCGCATGCACGGGTTGAGCGCAGACATCGGCTCCTGGAAGACCATCGAGGCCTTCGCACCCCGCACCTGCGCCCACTCGCGCTCCGTGGCGGCGGACACGTCGATCCCGGCGACCGTCATGCGGTCGGCCGACACGCGTGCGGAGTCGGGAAGCAGGCCCATCATCGCGAGCGCGACGCTGGACTTCCCGCTTCCCGACTCGCCGATCACGCCGACGATCTCCCCCTGGCGAACCCGGAGGGACACTCCGGACACGGACGCGGGTGCGGATCCGTAGGAGATGGTGAGGTTGTCGACGCGGAGCGCCTCGGCGGCATCCGTCATCGGGCGAGCCAGGCGCTGTCGAGTCCGGACCTCGAATAGAACACGTCGTTCTCGTAGCCCTGGAGCTTCGCGGCGTCCCAGACCTCGAAGTACACCGGCACAGCAGCCGGCACGAATTCGAGCGCCTTGTCGGCCGCCTCCTCCGCGAGCTGCCCGACGAGGTCCTCGTACTCCTCGGGGCTCGCGGCCGACTTGGCCGCGATGAGCAGCTCACGCGCCTTGTCGGCGTCGGGATTGCCCTCCCAGTGGTTGTACACGCCCCCTTCGAGCAGCACGGGCTCGAGGTAGAACACGGCGGAGGCACGAGGGCTGCCGGGGATCGCCACCAGGTCGGTCCAGGTCTCGCCGGACGTGAAGATCGGCGCGATCTCGGACAGCGGCGTCGCCTCCAGGTTCAGCGTGATGCCCGCCTCGGCGAGCTGCTGCTGCATCATCTCGTAGACGGGATGGTGCGCTGCCGCGACGTCTCCCATGTAGCTGAGCGTGATCTCCGGGTTGGGCTGCCCGGCCTCCTCGAGGAGTCGCTTCGCCTCGTCGACGTCGCGCGTGTAATAGGGCAGCTCCGACGCATCCGTCGCACCGGGGTCGCCGGCCGGCGGCACGAACGAGATCCCGGCGTTGCCGAGCATCGCCGTGTCGACCAGGGCCTGCCGGTCGAGCGCCAGTGAGAACGCGCGACGCACGTCGAGATCGGCGAGCGGGCCCTGTTCCGGGTTGACGTAGATGGCGAGGTTCTGCCGGAATGCGGCGTCGCCGAGGGTGAATCCGGAGGCCTCCGCCTGCTGCGCCAGGCTGCCGTCGATGAACGACGCGGCCTGCACGCTTCCCTGCTGCACGGCCGCGAGCAGGGTGTTCTCGTCCGGGTAGAGCTCGAAGACGATCTCGTCCAGGTACGGCTCGTCGCCCCAGTAGTTCTCGTTCTTCTCCATCGTGATCGAGACGCCCTGCTTCCACTCGGTCACCTGGTAGGCGCCGGTCCCGACGGTGGTGGTCTGACGTTCCTCCTCGGTGGCGCCTCCGTAGGCCTCCTCGCTGACGATGAAGAAGGTCTGGCGGGCCGAGACCGCGTCAAGGAAGGTGCCGTCCGGCTGGCTGAAGTGGAAGGTGACCTCGTGATCGCCGGTCGCCTCGACGCTCTCCATGCTGCTGAGATACGTGGCGTTGGAGCCGCCGTCCTTCCGGGTCTCGAACGAGTACACGACGTCGCCGGCGTCGAAGGGTGTGCCGTCGGCGAAGAGGACGTCGTCGCGGAGCTGGAAGACCCAGGTCAGCTCGTCGGTCTGCTCCCACTCGGTCGCGAGTGCCGGCTCCACCGTGCCGTCGTCGTCTCGGGTGAGGAGGGTGTCGTAGGCGATGGAGTCGATGACCTCGGCGGCGATCGCCGAGGCGACCATCGGGTCCACGCCTCCGGCGGACGGTTCGGCGGGAACGCCCCATGTGAGCGTGCCGCCGGAGACCGGTTCGCCGGCATCCGCGGATCCGCCCCCGGAGTCGCCGGCGGATGCGCAGCCCGCGATGGTCAGGGTCGCCACGGCGAGTGCCGCCGCCGCTGCCCGGTGTCGTCTGTTCATGAGGGCCTCTTCTCTGTTCGGGTGTCCTGCGAGGGTGATGCGGTGGTGCGGTCGCGGGCGTCACGCCTGCGGCGCGATGCTCGGCCCAGCGAGAACGCGGGTTCGCGCCGGGGCGCGAGGTAGTCCTGCATCCCGTCGGCGAGGAGGTTCCACGCCGCCGACAGGAGGATGATCACGAGCGAGGGGAGGATGATCAGCAGCGGCTGCATCTGCATGAAACGGGTGAACTCGCTGATCATGCGTCCTGCGGACGGCTCGGGAGCCTGCACGCCCTGGCCGAGATAGCTGAGCGCCGCCTCGATCAGCACGACCTGCGACGCGACCGACGCGAACTGGACGAACAGGGGCGTGAGGACGTTCGGGAGGAGATGCTCGGCGACCACGCGCGCGGGGCGCACTCCGCTCAGGGTGGCCGCGAGCACGAAGTCCCGCTCTCGGAGCGCGATCACCGGGGCACGCATCACGCGGGCGAAGCCCGGGGCGAAGATCAGGCCGAGAGCGAGGATCAGCGGACCGGGACCGTTGCCGATCACGACGCCGACCACCAGCGCGACGAGGATCGCGGGCAGGGCCAGCATGGCGTCCACCACCCGCATGATGACGGAGTCGACCCATCCGCCGACGTAGCCCGCGATGAGACCGAAGAACGTCCCGATCACTGCGCCGAGCAGGGCCGCGGCACCCGAGATGACGAGGCTGGTCCTGGCGGCGAGCGCGAGTCGGGTGAGCGTGTCGCGTCCGAGGTTGTCAGTGCCGAGCAGGTGCTCGGCACTGGGTCCGCTCAGCGCCGGACCCGAGGCGGCGAACGGGTCGTAGGGCGGCCACAGCGTCATCCATCCTGCGACCGCGAGGATCGCGACGAGGATGCCGGCACCGCTCCAGAAGGACGGGCCGAACCGGCGGCGGCGTGGTCGGCGGCCGGCGACTTCGGCGAGGGCGAGCTCTCTGGTGACGGTCATCGGGCGTGCACTCTCACTCGGGGGTCGATCAGCGGATAGAGCAGGTCGACGACGAAGTTGATCACGACGTACACGACCCCGATCAGCAGCACGGTCGCCTGGATGATCGGGTAGTCCGAGGAGCGGATGCCGGTGAGCAGCAGCGACCCCATGCCCGGCAGGGAGAAGACGGCCTCGATCACGACCGTCCCGCCGACCAGAGCCGCCAGTTCGATGCCGATCACGGTCATCACGGGGATCAGCGCATTGCGCATGGCGTGCCCGGTCACGAGTCGTCTCGGTGAGGCCCCCTTCGCCCGCGCCGTGCGGACGAAGTCCTGGCCCAGGGTGTCGAGGAGGGTGCCCCGGGTGTATCGGGCGATGATCGCGGCGAGCACGATGCCGATCAGCAGCGCCGGGAGGATCAGCACCCCGAACGCGCGCAGGGGATCGCCCTCCGCCCCGGAGTACCCTACGAGCGGCAGCTTCAGGGTGAGGGAGTTGACGAGGATGAGGACGGTGCCGAGGACGAAGGGCGGTGTCGCCAGGAGCACGAAGGAGAGTCCGCGGACGACATGGTCCGGGAGTCGCCTCCACCGGGTGGCGGCGAGGATGCCCGCAGGGATGCCGAGCGCCGTCCCGAACACGGTCGCCATGACCGCCAGCGTGAGACTCAGCGGCAGGCGCGCCGCCACGAGGTCGGAAACCTCTCCGGGGATCGTGATCGCGCGGCCGAAGTCGCCCTGCACCACGCCGAGCAGCCAGCTGAAGTACTGCGTGATCCAGGGCTGGTCGAGGCCGAGCTCGGTGCGCAGCGCCTCGAGCTTCTCCGGGTCGGGATTGGCAGGGTCGACGAATGCGGCGAGCGGGTCTCCGGGGATGATCCGCACCATCGAGAACACGAGCACCGACAGCACGAAGAGGACGAAGAGGGAGGACAGGATCCTCGACACGATGTAGCGGGTCATCGCGCCGTCGCTCCGGCGGACGCCGCGGCGGGCGCGCGGTCGCAGGGTCCGAGAACGGCGGGTGTCGTCGATGACATGGCGGTCACGCTACTCAGCGGCCGACGCCGGATGTACGGTGCGGCATCCCACGGGAACAGTCGCATGATGGGTGGTTCCTCCATGGCACGAGGGGTTCTTGAGGCGCTGCAGCGATCGGGATCGCTCAGACGGCCATCGCCGCCGCGGCGGTGAACTCGCTCAGGTCGTCCGTCGATTCGCCGTCGAGTGCGAGCTCCGCCAGCACCCTGCCGAGCGCCGGCGTGAACTTGAACCCGTGCCCTGCGGCGAGGCCGACGATGATGTCCGGATGCTCGGGCAGGGCGCTGAGCACGAATCGGCGATCCCGGGTGAGCGCGTACTGGCAGGTCACGGTCCGCAGCACGGATCCGGATCCCGGGAGCAGGGACGCCATGAACCCGGCCAGCTGCTCCGTGAGGGCGGGTGCGGGTTCGAAGGACCGCTCGGACGGAGCCATCCGGTTCTCCGAGACGTCGCGAGCGGCCTTGACGGTCGGCTCTCCATAGGTCGGGAACCCGTAGTAGCACTCGTCGTCCTCCCAGATCCACACCGGGAACACAGAACGGTCGTAGTCCTCCGCCGCCGCGGGACGGAAGTAACTCACCTGCTCCTGCATGACGTCCAGCGGAATGCTCGCGCCCAGCGGATCGAGGAGTGCGTTGGTCCAGGCATCCGTTGCGAGGATCACCTTGCCGGCGCGGATGTCGCCGCGTGCGGTCCGGACGATGACGCCGTCGCCGTCGGGTCCGAGGCTCTCCACCGGCGTGCGGTCGCGGATCTCCGCGCCATGCACCCGCGCGCGCATCTGCAGCGTCGCGACCGTGCGGGCGGCATGGGCGATTCCGGTGTCGGCCGTGTACACCGTCTCGACGCCGTCGGGCACGTGGAACTGCGGCCAGCGCGACCGGACCTCGGCGGGGGAGAGCAGCTCGTGCTCCACCCCGCATTCGGTCAGGGCGGCCGTGAAGTCCGCGGCCGCGTAGGGACCATCGGTCGGAAGGAGGATGATCCCGCCGGTGATCGTCAGAAGCCGCTCGCCGGACTCCTCCTCCAATTCGGCCCAGTCGCGGTACGCGGACTGCGCGAGCCGCACGTACGCGCTGGAGCCGTAGGAGGTGCGGACGATCCGGGAGGTGTCGTGCGACGCGCCGCGCACGTGGCCCAGCTCGTACTGCTCGAGGGCGACCACCTTCGCGCCCCTGCGGGCCAGGTGATACGTGGCGGCGCTGCCGAGCGCACCCATCCCGACGACTGCGACCTCGAACGACTCCATGATGCTCCGTCTCTCCCCGGGCCGATGCGGCTCACCGGCTCGTCGAGAGTCAGTGTGAGCCGGTCGCCGGACCGGGACCATGGATCGACATCCCATGCTCGGCGCTCGCGAATGTGCGGTGGGCACGCGCGAGCGCCGGGTATGTCACGAAAGAGAGCGGGGCGTTTCCAGGACGTTTCGGAGACGGGTCCGCGCACGAAGGCCTCCCCCCGCGAAGCGGAAACCGCAGGTCGCGGGATTCCTCGATCAGGTCCGCGCGGCCCACCCGCAGGTGCCGATCGCCGTGATCACCCCGATCGTGGCGCCGGGACTGGAGCAGAGGCCGAACGCGGTGGGCGTCACGCTGGCGGGGATGCGCGAGGCCATCGCCGAGGTCGTGTCAGGAACCGACGACGAGCGGCTGCATCTCATCGACGGCCCGGGCATCCTCGACTTCGACGACGCGCACCTGCTCTCTGACGGCGTGCACCCGGACGCCGTGGGATACCGGTTGATGGGCGAGCGGCTGACCGCCGCGCTCGCCCCTCTCCTGCGATAGTCGGCCCGCGAGCGTGCGCGGCGGATCGATTCCTCCTCATCGGCCCCCACGCGCGCGCAAGGATTCGATCTCGTCGCGATTGAAGTCCGCGGCGCGCGCGAGGAAGTCGTTCGCGAACGCGAGCTGCTCGTCGCTCAGCGTCGCGATGTAGTCGCCCCACCGTCGCGCGACGCCGTCGTAGACGGCACCGACCGCGGCGGTGAGCCGCTCGGGCACGGCGGAGACGATCACGCGGCGGCGGTCCGAGACATCACGGCTGCGGACGACGTACCCGGCGCTTTCCAATCGGTTGATCGCGGTCGTGATCGCACCGCCCGTCGTCAGGCCGGTGCGGGCGGCGAGATCCCCCGGAGTCGCCGGACCGCCGTCGAGCAGCAGGCCCACGACCTGCAGATCCGTGCCGTTGAGCCCGGCCGAACGGGCGACCGCATCCTGAAAGAGCACGGCGCGCGCCATGAACTCCCGCATGACCTCACCCTGCCGGGCGACCGCGGCGGCGCGGTCCTGAGATTCTGACATGCGGTCCCCCTGAGGCGTCTCTCCTGCCCCAGCGTAACGACCGCGTCAGATCTCCGGCGGACGGTGATCGAACACCCAGTCATAACGGGTGTCCGTCGTGGCGTTGCGCAGGAACAGCGGCAGCATCGCATCCCGGAAGGCGGTGCCCACGCGTCCGCCCTTCACCTTCTTCTGACGATCGAGCGCCGCGGCGTATGCGACTACCCTCTCCGCGCGGGATCGTCGAGACGCCTCGAACGCCGCGAATGCCGCCTCGTGTCCATCGGCGCGCACGAGCTGAGCGGCGAGTTCGGCGGCGTCCTCGAGCGCCAACGACGCGCCCTGTCCTGCTGAGGGACTCGTCGCGTGCACGGCGTCGCCGACCGCGACAGCCCGCCCACGCCACCATCGGGGCACGGTCGGCAGCCGGAAGATCGGGTACGCGCCGATGTCCGTCGTCGTGTTCGCCAGGATCGCGGGCACGGGATCGGGATCGCCGCCATGCAGCTCTCGCAGTTGGGCGAGGATGTCGATCGAGGAGGAGGATCGCGCTGGGGGCGCGGACGCCGTCGCATTGGCGAACCAGTAGACGGTGCCGTCCTCACGGACGAGGTAACCGAAGAAAGACCTCCGGCCGAAGACGAATCGCTGGATGCCCGGTGTCGGCGCGAGATCGGGCACGCGCGCGAACCCTCCGGCCCCGACCAGTCCGGTGAAATCGGCCGCCGCCTCCGGAGCGATCCACCGGCGGACGGCGGAGCCGACGCCGTCCGCGCCGATGACGATGTCGCCGTGCTCGACGTGTCCGTCGGCGAATCGCGCGCGCACGCCCTCCGCCTCCACATCCAGTTGCGCCAGTCGCCGCCCGGTGTGGATGCGCACGCCGGCATCGGCCGCGGCATCCCACAGCACCTGCTGCAACCACCCCCGACGCACGACGACTCCCCCGGCGTCCGGCTCACCGGCAGTACCGTTCGGCACCGTGGCGAGCAGGCGGCCGCGACTGCTATACATCTGCATCAATCCGGCGGGATGCGCGTCGGTGAGCAGGCGCGTCGTCACGCCCAGTCGGTCGAGCACGCGCCGACCGTTGACGGCGACGTTCAGGAAGAGTCCCGCCGCCGAGTCGAGCGCCGCACGTGCTTCGAAGACCGGTGCGTCCCATCCGTGGCGCGTCAGCAGCTGCGCGACGGCGGGTCCTGCCGAACCCGCGCCGATGACCAGTGCCTTGGGCATTGCGTCCCCCATTTCTCTCTATTTTAGAGAGATTAGCCCAAGCGGCTCCGTTCCGCCAGTCGCAGCGCATCGTGCGGGGCGTGACCGTGCGCGTCGTTGTCGAAATACGCATAGACGTCCCGCCCGGCATCCGCCCATCCCCGGATCCGTTCCGCCCACGCGTCGAGCTCGGCGTCCGTGTATCCGCTCACATACAGCTCGCGCGACCCGTGCAGACGCGCGTAGACGAAATCCGCGTCCGAGGGGGCGAAGCGAGGGAAGCGTCCTGCGGTGTCCGCCACCGCCATCGCGACCCCGAACCGCTCGAGTGTCGCGGTCGCGGCCTCGTACGAGACGGCGCGGGGCTCGAGCGCATGCCGCAGCGGCACATCGCCCTCGATCGACAACCACGTGCGTCCCCGCATCCGCTCGTCGTGCCGCCGAGCCAGCGCGAGCGCCTCCCCCGTCGACTGCGGCAGGGCCCTCAGGAAGGACGACAGCACGTCCTCGTCGAACTCCTCCCGCTCGGGAAGCTGCCAGAGCACCGGCCCGAGGGCCGGACCGAGCGCGAGGACGCCGGAGGCGAAGAAGTTCGCCAGGGCCTGCTCGACGTCCCGCAGCCGCAGCATGTGCGTGATGTAACGGGACCCCTTGACCGCGAAGACGAAGCCCTCCGGTACGCTCTCTCGCCATCGCCGATAGCTCTCCGGCCGCTGCAGCGAATAGAAGGATCCGTTCAGCTCGACGCTGCGGAACCGTGAGGCGATGTACTCCAGCTCTCGGCGCTGCGGCAGCCCGCGCGGGTAGAAGTCTCCACGCCAGGACGGATAGCGCCACCCGGACGTGCCGATCCGCACCGCGGGAGCCGACGGCATCCGCTCACACCGTCCGCCATCCATGCTGCGTGATCGCGGCGCCGGCCTGCGGGCCCATCTGCAGCATCCCGCCGTCGATGACGATCGAGGTGCCGGAGATGTAGGCGGCCCCCGGCGAGGCGAGGAAGGCGATCAGGGCGGCGACCTCGCGCGCGTCGCCGGGCCGGCCGAGCGGGATGCCGGGGCGCTCCTCCCACCGGGGATCCTGATCCGTCTGACCGGTCATGGGCGTGGCGATCTCGCCGGGGGCGACGCTCACCGCCGTGATCCCGCGGCCGCCGAGTTCGAGGGCGATGTTCTTCATGAGCCCCGACAGGCCGTGCTTGGCCGCGTCGTACGCGCTGGATCCCACCATCGGCTGATGCGCATGCACGCTCGTCACCGCGATCAGTCGGCCGCCACGGCCGGCGGCGACCATGTGCCGCGCGGCACGCTGCAGGCACACGAAGGCCCCGGTCAGATCGACGTCGAGCACTCGACGCCATTCGTCGAGCCCGACGTCGAGGAACGGCGTCCGCAGCCCGGTTCCGGCGTTGTTGACGAACACGTCCAGCCCGCCCAATTCGGCGACCAGGTCATCGATCACATCCCCGCACGCCGGGATCTCCTGCGCGTCCAGCCGTGCGACGAGGGCACGGGCGCCGTGCGAGCGCACCTCCTCGGCGGTGTCCTCGGCTCCCGCGGCATCCGAATGCCAGGTGATCGCGACGTCGACGCCCTCGGCGGCGAGCGCGACGGCGGTCGCCCTCCCGATCCCCGAGTCAGCTCCGGTCACGATGGCGCGGCGCGGCTCCTCCTCGACGTCCACGATCAGCTCCCGACCGGAGTCCGGTTCTCGGCGCTGACCATCCAGGCGTACTGCTCGAGCTTCTCGATGATCGCGTGCAGGATGTCGGCGCTGGTCGGATCCTCCTCGTCCACGCCGTCGTGCACGTCGCGCATCGTGCCGACAACCGCTTCGAGCCGCGCCGTCACGATGTCGACGGTCTCGGCGGTGTCGATCTCGCCCTGCGGATACTCCGGAAGTGTCGTCGTCGACGCGACCGTGCCGCTGCGGCCGTCCGGCACCGCGTGCAGCGCCCGCATGCGTTCGGCGATCGTGTCGCTGAACTCGCGCGCCGCCACGACGATCTCATCGAGCTGCAGGTGCGTGTCGCGGAAGTTCTTGCCGACCACGTTCCAGTGCGCCTGCTTGCCCTGCATCGACAGCTCCAGCAGGTCGACGAGGACAGCCTGCAGATGCGCGCTCAGTTCCGGCGAGGCGGCGAAGCCCTTCTCGGCGTTCTGCCGCCGGGTGCGCTTCTCGCCGGTTCCGCCGCGCGCCGCGCGGGAAGAGGATGCCTTGGTCGCGGATGTCTTCGTGGTTGCCATCATGCGCTCGACGGTAGGCACGCGAATGCCGGCGCAGGAGGGGCTTGACAGCCGGATGGCGCCCGGAAAGGCTTCTTGAGCTTCAGCGCACCCGCGCGGCGACGATCCGTGCAGTCGCCTCGGGATCCATCCGGTGCGCGACCGACTCGGGAACCTCGAGGAACTCCGCCGCGGGCATCTCCTCGGCCAGCCGGGATGCCGCGGCGACGAGGATCGGCATGGTCTCCGAGCCCCGCAGGATCGTGACCGGCATCCGCACGTCCCGCATCGCCGCGGACGGCGTCGACGTGCGCTGGGTCAGCAGGGTGTCGTACACCGTGGACCGGGCGAGTGCCGCCACCTGCTCGAAAGCGGGCGAGTTCCGGAACTGCTCGATGAACGCCTCCGGGAGACCGACCGCTTCGCGCTGGAACAGCACCACGGCGTCGCCGGGGCGTCCGTCGTCGATCAGCGCCTGAAGCCGAACGGCGAGATCCGCAGCCGGGTCGTCCTCGCCGAATCGGAAGGGCGGTTCGGACAGGAAGAGCCGGGACATCGGTACGCCTTCCCCGGCGGCGTACAGCGCGAGGATCGCGCCCGAGGAGTGGCCGACCACCGCGACGTCGTCACCGGATGCCGCGATGACCGCCGCGAGGTCCTCGACCTCGCGCTCCGGAGCGGCGATCGGCGCGTCGCCGCTGTCTCCGCGGGCACGCCGATCGTACGTGACCGCCCGCAACCCGGCATCCGCGAACGCCCGCGCGATCAGGCCGGCGTCGCGGGCCGTCGAGAGCGCGCCGTTCACGATGACGACGGCTGGTCCGTCTCCGACGGTGTGCAGGGCGATGGATGTTCCGTCGGCCGAGGTCACGTGACGCATCCTCCCAGGCAACACCCCTGCAGCCGGCGCGTCAAGCGAGCGCGCGTTCAGCGCGCGGCGAGAGCTGCGGCGATCCTCTCGATCGCCTCGACCATCACCGGCCGAGGCGTCGCGAACACGAATCGCGTGAAGCCCACCGCGGCCTCGCCGCACGCTGCACCGTCCGTCATCGCGACGCCGGCGTGCTCGCGGAACCACGCCCCGAGGTCCCCCGTGAGCCCTGTGCCGCGGAAGTCCAGCAGCGCGATGTACGTGCCCTCCGGCATGACGACGCTAACCCCGGGGATCTCGGCCACCATCTCGGCGAGGACGCGCCGGTTGCCGTCGAGGTACTCCACGACGTCGTCCAGCCAGGCCTCACCGCCCGTGTACGCCGCGATGTTCGCCACCACGCCGACGGTCGCCGTTCCGTGCCCCGCCCAGCCGCCGTCCTCCTCCCACAGCCGGACGGACTCCTCGTTCGAGAGGATCAGCTGGGCGCACTTGAACCCCGCGAGGTTCCACGCCTTCGAGGCGGATGCCGCGGTGACGGTGTGCGCGGCGGCGACGTCCGACACCGATGCATACGGGATGTGCTTCCCCGGTGCGTACACCAGCGGCGCATGGATCTCGTCGCTGAACACGCGCCCGCCCGCGGCATCCACGGTCGCGGCGACGGCCAGCAGCTCCTCCCGCGTCGCGACCGTGCCGAGGGGGTTGTGCGGGTTGCACAGCACGAGCAGTTCACCGCCGTCGGCGAACGCGGCCGCGACGCCCGCATGATCCATCACCCATCGATCGTCCTCGAGGACGCTCGGCACCTCGATGACCCGCCGGCCGAGACGACCGGGCACCGTGAGGAACGGCATGTACGCCGGTGTCGGCACGATGACCGCGGCCCCCGGAGCGGTGAAGCGCTCGATCGCGAACTCGAACGCGGCGATGACGTCCGGCACGGGACGCACCCGCTCGGCCGGCACCGACCAGCCGTACTTCTCGGAGTACCAGGATGCCGTGGCCGCCGTGAGCTCGTCCGAAAGAGCCTTCGGCAGATAACCAGTGAGCCCGGCGTCCAGCGACGCGTGAACGGCTTGGGTGATCGCGGGCGCGACCCCGAAGTCCATCTCGGCGACGAAGGCGCCGACCGTGTCGGGGAACGTCGTCCATTTCACGCTGCCGGCCCTGCGGAGGTCGTCTGCCGTGATCGCGTCGAACGGGTGCGGTGCCATGTGTCTCCTCATCGTCGCCTTCCATTCTCGCGGCACGGGACCGTCGCGGGGCGATGCGCGCGGTTAGCATCGCGCGCGACGGCGCGTCAACCCTCATGGCGGATCGGCGGGAACAGGGCCATGATCGAGACAACACGAGCGAAGGAGTCGTTCCATGAACATCGCACTGGTGGTCATCATCGTCATCGCCATCGTCCTCGCCATCGTCGGTGGCCTGAACGCGGCGCTGAACTGGCTGCTCTGGGTGGCCCTGATCGTCGGCGTCATCGCGCTGATCGCGTTCCTGTTCCGCGTCATCGGAGGACGCAACAGGGTCTGAGACCGCCTTCCGTTCCGCCCGGGCGCGCGAGGACCCCAGACTCGCGCGTCCGGGCGGCTTTCTCCTGCTCCGATGTCCGTGGTCCTGCGGTGCCATCGGACGCGCAGCACGGCGGTACTGCAGGGGGACGCGCGATGATCCCCGGCATCCGTAGCGTCGGAGCATGATCACTGCAGAAGGCCTCACGAAGAGGTTCGGAGACAAGACGGCCGTCCAGGACGTGTCCTTCACGATCCGTCCGGGAGCCGTCACCGGCTTCCTCGGCCCCAACGGCGCCGGCAAGTCGACCACGATGCGCATGATCGTCGGACTCGACCGCCCGACCTCGGGGCGCACCACCGTGGGCGGCGTCGAGTACCGGCGCCTGCGCGCGCCGCTGACCGAGGTCGGCGTGCTGCTGGACGCCAAGGCCGTGCACACCGGGCGCACGGCGCGAAACCACCTGCGTGCCCTGGCCGCGACGCATGGCATCCCCGCCTCGCGGGTCGACGAGGTCATCGACCTCGCGGGCATCACGCCCGTCGCCAGGAAGCGAGCGGGGAAGTTCTCCCTCGGCATGGGACAGCGCCTCGGGATCGCCGCGGCGCTGCTCGGCGATCCTCACACCCTCATCCTCGACGAGCCGGTCAACGGACTCGACCCGGAGGGCGTCCGCTGGGTCCGCCAGTTCGTGCGCCACGCGGCGTCTGAGGGACGCACCGTCCTGCTGTCCAGTCATCTGATGAGCGAGATGGCGCAGACCGCCGATCACGTCATCGTGATGGGCCGCGGCCGCGTGCTCGCCGACGCATCGCTGGACGACCTCGTGCGGGCATGGACGGCCACGACGGTGCGCGTCCGCACACCGCGGGCCGCGGCGCTGGCCGAGGCCGTCGCGCACGCCGACGTGGAGATGGTCAGCACCGAACCCGACCTGCTGGAGGTCGTGGGGCTTCCGGCGTCCCGCATCGGCGACATCGCCGCAGACCGCGGGATCCCCCTGCACGAGCTCACCCCCACCATCGGATCGCTCGAGGACGCCTACCTGGCGCTCACCGGCGACTCGGTCGAATACCGGACCAAGGAGATCGCATGAGCACCATGACCGCGGACGGCACGCGACGCGCCACGCACGTCACGTCGCCGTACCGACTGAACTTCCTGCGGACCCTGCGCAGCGAATGGATCAAGATCGCCACGCTGCGCTCGACCTGGTGGTCGATCGGCATCACCGCCCTGCTGACGGTCGGGATCGCCACGCTGATCGCCTCGACGGTCAGCGCCGCAGACCAGTTCCCCATGATCCAAGCCGTTGTCTCACCGATCCAGTTCACGATGCTGCTCGCCGGCATCCTGGGCGCGATCTCGGTGACCGGTGAGTACTCCACCGGAATGATCCGTTCCACCCTCACCGCCACGCCCGTGCGCGGCATGGTGCTGACGGCGAAGGCCGTCGTGCTCGCCGCGCTGCTTTTCATCGCGTCGCTCGTGATCTTCTTCGGCGCGGCTCTCGTCATCACCCCGATCGCGGAGTCGAAGGGGCTGGGTCTTGATTGGTCGGACTTCGATGTCACCATCCGACCGATCCTGCTCGCCTCCGCGGCGATGGCCGTGTTCGCGCTGATCGGAGTCGCCTTCGGGTTCATCCTGCGCTCCGGCGCCGGCGCGATCGCGGCGACCGTCGGGCTGCTGTTCGTGCTGCCGATCGTGTCGATGACGTTCACCATGGCGGGGGACGCCTGGCAGTGGATCGCAGAGGCCTCGCGCTACCTGCCGATGTCCGCCGCGCAGTACGCCATCAACCCCGTACCGGACGGAGCCGACGGCCTGACCCCGGAGGTCGCGTATCTCGCACTGGCCGCCTGGGTCGCCGCCGGGATGCTGGGAGGGTGGGCCGTGCTCCGCACCCGCGACGCGTGAGAGCGCGTCACCGAGGATCATCGACGCGTAGAGTCGAGCCCGTGTCGAGCTCGAGCGGTCGCAGCTCCTCCGCCGGTGGCACCCTGGAACGGGATGTCACGGCGGAGGAGCTGCGGCTGCCGCGTCCCCCGGGATTCATCCGGCGGTTCTGGGCCCGGCATCCTCTGGTCGCGGACGTGCTGATCGCCTTGGTCTGCCTGGCCCTGTCGCTGACTCCCGCCACCCTCGTGGCACCCGGTGAGCCCCCGTCGCTCGGCGCGAGCATCGGGATCGGGATCCTCGTCCTCCTCGCCTGCGCCCTGTTGCTGCGCCGCCGCCGCTGGCCGACCGTCGCCCTCATCGCCTCCTATGCGGTCACCGTCGCCTACCTGCTCGCGCTCGATCCCGCCGGCGGGCCGTTGCTCATCGTCACCAGTTACGGCATGGCCGTGTACCGCTCGACCCGGACGGCATGGATCGGCTTCGGGATCGGCATGGGCGTTCTCACTCTGCTCGCCGCGGCACTCCAGCTCTCCGGAGCGCTCCCGCTCCCATCGGCGATCAACGCCGTCCTCGGGCAGTTCGTGCTCGCCCTCATCGGCACCCTCATCGGCGCGAACGTCGGCGGGCGCAAGCGCTACGTGGAGGCGATCATCGACCGGTCCCGCCAACTGCTCGTCGAGCGGGACCAGCAGGCCCGGCTCGCCGCCTCCGCCGAGCGCGCGCGCATCGCCCGCGAGATGCACGACGTCGTGTCCCACTCGCTCACCGTCATCGTGGCTCTCTCCGAGGGTGCGGCCGCGACCCCGGATCCGGGACGGGCGAAGGACGCCTCGACCGCTGCCGCCGCGACCGCACGAGGTGCGCTGGGCGAGATGCGCGCGATGCTCGGCGTGCTCAGGGACGGCGACGCCGACGCGCCCCTCGCGCCGACCCGCCCCGTCGATCCCCGCACCACAGTCGCCGCGGCGCAGCAGGCCGGATACCCGGTCGCGCTGACCGTCGCCGGCGAGACCCGCCTGCCCGAACCCGTGGAGTTCGCGATCGGCCGCATCGTCCAGGAGGGCGTGACGAACGCCATGCGGCACGCTCCCCTCGCGACCGTGGTGTCGGTGCGCATCGACCGCTCGGTGGACCCGGTGGTCGTGGAGATCGTCAACGATGCCGCCGCCGACACGACCTCTCCCGGCGGGTACGGCCTGCGCGGACTCGCCGAGCGCGTGACGCACGTCGGCGGAACCCTCGACGCCGGACCGACCGGGACGGGAGGATGGAGACTGCGCGCGCAGTTCCCGCAGACCTCGATGTCGTCGACGTCCGGCGGATCCGCGAGCACACCGCCGGACGCACAGGAGGACGCATGACCGAGCCGATCCGCGTGCTTCTCGTCGACGATCAGGAACTCATCCGCATGGGGTTCCGCCTCGTGCTCGACGCCGAGGAGGACCTGGTCGTCGTGGGCGAGGCCGGCGACGGCGCCGAGGCGCTCGCCCGCACGGCGGCGCTCGAGCCGGACGTGGTGCTGATGGACGTCCGGATGCCGGGCACGGATGGGATCGCCGCCACGGAGGCGATCGTGCGCGCGCATCCGGGCACCCGTGTCCTCGTCCTCACCACCTTCGACCTCGACGAGTACGCCTTCGGGGCGATCCGCGCCGGCGCGAGCGGGTTCCTGCTCAAGGACGCGCAGCGGCAGGAGCTGCTCGCCGCCATCCGCGCCGTGCACCGCGGGGACGCCGTGCTCGCCCCGCGCGTGACCCGCCGCCTTCTCGAGCACATCGGACCGCGGCTCGCCGCGCCGCAGCCGGCGCACGATCCGACCGCGTCGCTCACGGAGCGCGAGCGCGACGTGTTCCTCGAGATGGCGCGCGGGCGGACGAACGCTGAGATCGCCGGGACGCTGTTCCTCAGCGAGTCCACCGTGAAGACACATGTCGGCCGGGTGCTGACGAAGATCGAGGCCCGCGACCGCATCCACGCCGTGATCCTCGCCCACCGGCTGGGGTTCGTCGACTGATCGGACGGCTCCGCGGACGCTCAGTCCACGACGACGAGGTCGTGATCCAGATGGGCTGCCATCGCCAGCGCGGCGGCCACGGCGTCCTGCGCCTCGATCGCGGCGAGGATGCCGGCGTGGTCCTCGTCGAAGACGCCGAGGTCGGCGCCGTGCGCGAGACGTCCGGAGCGCACGGCGCTCCGGATCAGCGGCATGACCGCGACGAACAGGCCCGTGAGCAGGCGGTTTCCGGATGCCTCGAACACGAGATGGTGGAAGCTGCCCGGCGTCTCGCTGAGCTCCTGCACATACGGGGTACCGGCCGTGACCGTGAGATCGCGCTCGTACACGGCTCGCAACTGTGAGAGCTGCGCGGCCGTGCGGTGCACGGCCGCCTGACGCACCGCCTCCATCTCGAGCGCACGGCGGTAGACGAGCACGTCACCGAGCGCGTACTCGGCCAGGAAGTCCGTCACGACGGCCGTCACCGGGGTGCGCGAGCGCACGAACGTCCCGACGCCCTTGATCGGCTCCAGCATCCCCTGGCTCGCGAGCGCGCGCACGGCCTCCCGCACCGTCGACTTGCCGACCCCGATCATCGCCATCAGCTCGGACTCCCGCGGGATGCGGGTGTTGATCGGCCAGTCGCCGCGGGTGATCCTCGCCTTGAGGAAGGTCAGCGTCTCGACGGCCTTCTGCGAGCCGGTCGGGCGGTCGGCCACGGCGACGTCACCCGGCAGGCGGGACGCAGATCGCGCGTTCGGCGATCTGGGAGTGGTACTGCTCGGCGGTGAACGGCAGCCCGAACTCGGGTGCCGTCTCGCCCTCGGCGGCCGGAGCCTTCGACGCGATCGCGGCGAGCTCCCACGCCAGCCACGCGGCGATCGTCGAGCCGGAGGACGAGTTGTTCAGCGTCACCGCGACCGTGAATCCGGTCGCGGGGTCCGAATAGGCGGCCGTGGCGTAGCCGGCGGTCCAGCCGTGGTTCCCGATCATCGAGCCGACGAGGAACCCGCCGCCGGTGGCCTGGTACCAGGACGGCGCGTCCGCCGACACGGGAAGCGGTGCGCCAAACCGCTCGGGCTGGGCTCCCTCGGCGCGCAGCGCCTGCGCGGCCTCGGCCTGGATGTACGTCCCGAGCTCGTCGATCGTCGAGACCGCTCCGGAGTCGGTGAAGCCCATGCTCGACGATGCCACGCTGACATCGACGGGCGCGGTGCAGTTGAATCCGCCCTCGACCGCCGGCGCGTAGTTGCCGCGCAGGACGGCGCCGTCGGATGCCGCGGCCGGCGCAGCCCCCGGGAGGCCGGTGTTCTCCAGCCCCAGCGGCTCGGACACGTACTTCTCGATGAGCTCCGCGGCGCTCATGCCGCTCGCCCGCTGCAGCGCGAGTCCGAGCAGGAGGTAGCCCGCATCGGATTCGCGCCAGGCCGTGTGCGGCGTCGACGGAGCGCGGCCGAGCCCGAATCCGGCGAGCTCCAGCGGGCTCCACACGCGCCCGGGGGTCGTGAGCCACGCGTTCTTGACGGTGGCCTCGGAGGAGCCGATGCCCCCAGTGCCGTTGCACAGGTCGAGCAGCGTGATGTCGTCGAGGTCCGCGACGCCCGACACGAGATCCGGCACCGGCGAATCGAGCTCGACGACCCCGTCGTCCGCCAGGCCGTAGAGCACGTCGCACGTCATCAGCCGGGTCACGTCGGCGACCCGGAAGGCCATGTCCGTGGTGACCTCGGTCTCGTCGCCCTGCGCCTGCGTCCCGGTCGCCGACACCCACTGCCCGCTCCACGGTACCCAGACGCCGACGATCGCGCCGGAGGCCCCGGCCGCCGTCATGGCGTTGTTCACAGCGTCCTGCAGCTGCGCGACCATGTCGTCCGGCAGCGACCCGTCCACCTGCGGAGGGGGCGTGTACGTGGCATCCGACTGACCGGAGCAGCCCGTCAGGACGAGCGCGAGCGCGACGGCGGAGGCCGCTGCTGCGCGCCAGCGGCGGCGCGACGACAGAAGGTGCATGTATCCACTCCCGGGGTGTCTTCACAGAGTCTAGAGGCCGCATCCTGAAAGTCACCCTCGACCGCCCGGGCCCTGCAGGTCCTACAGTGAGAGCGTGCCCCACCTCTTCGACGCCGACGTGGTCACGGCTGTGCTGCGCCACATGAACGGCGATCACGCCGACGACAATCTCCTGATCGCGCGGGCGTTCGCAGCGGCGTCCGACTCCGAGGTCACGGCCGCCCGGATGACCGGCTTCGACGGCGAGGCGGGAGTCTGGCGGATCACCAGGGGCGATGCCGAGGAGGAGTTGCGCGTGCCGTGGCCCGGCGGTCCGATCTCGGAGCGTCCGGCCGTCCGCCGCGAGGTCGTCGCGCTCTACGACGAGGCGTGCGCGCGGCTGGGCGTCGAGCCCCGCCCGCACGGCTGAGCCGATCCGCCCTTCACGTCAGGTTAGGTTGCCCTTACACTGAGGGAATGGCCGCCATCCTGTCCTTCTCCGCCGCCCTGCGCGAGCGCTCCTCCGGCTCGCACTCGCGCAGCGAGCACGCCGGGTTCATGGCCGACCTCCTCAAGGGCGAGGGTTCGCGCGACGACTACATCGCCCTCGTCGCGCAGCACTACTTCATCTACGCCGCCCTCGAGGCCGCCGGCGAACGCATGCGCCGCGACCCGGTGGCGTCCGTGTTCCTCAGCGACAAACTGACCCGGCTCCCGGCGCTCGAAGCCGACCTCGAGTTCCTGCTCGGATCCTCCTGGCGCGAGCTCATCCGTCCGCTGCCGACCACGCAGCGCTACGTGGACCGGATCCGGCAGGTCGGTGCGACCTGGCCCGGAGGCTTCGTCGCACACCACTACACGCGCTACCTCGGCGACCTGTCCGGAGGCGTGTTCATCGGCCGTGTCATGCAGCGGCGGTTCGGATTCGAGACCAACGGCATCGGCTTCTACCTGTTCGACGACATCGCCGACCCGAAGGCGTTCAAGGACGTCTACCGCGAACAGCTGGATGCGGCGCCGTGGAACGACGCGGAGCGCGAGCGCGTGATCGAGGAGGTCCTGCTCGCCTACCGGTTCAACACGGAGCTCTTCGAGGACCTCGACCGCGCCCGCGCGGTCGCCTGACCGGACGGCTCAGGCCTGGACCTCGGGCGTGGAGTTGCGCTCCCACGCCGCCCGCATGAACCGCCGCACGTCCTCGTCCACGCGGATGTCACTGGGCCGCAGCGGCCGCGAGAGGTACAGGCCGTCCAGCGACGTCAGGCGGCTGAGCGCCACGTAGGTCTGCCCGGGGGCGAAGGCGCCCGACCCGAGGTCGATCAGGGCGCGGTCGTAGGTCTTCCCCTGCGACTTGTGGATGGTCACCGCCCACGCGAGTCGCAGCGGGAACTGCGTGAACTCCGCGACGACGTCCCGCGACAGCGTCTTCGTCAGCGGGTTGTAGGCGTACCGGTACCTCTCCCACACCGCGGGCTCGACGTCGACCTCCTCTCCGTCGATCTCCACGCGCACGGACCCGCCCATGATGCGGGTCACGGTGCCGATGGTGCCGTTCACCCAGCGCGGGGGCTCGCCCGCCATGGCGGTGTCGTTGCGCAGGAACATCACCTGGGCGCCGACCTTGAGCTTCAGCTCGGCATCCGCAGGGAAGTTCGCCTCCCCGCGACCGAAGTCGCCGTTGATCTCCGCCTTCGCGGTCTGCTCGCGCCCGCCGAGCGCGGCGAGATGACGCCGGTTGATGCTGTTGACGATGTCGTTGCGGGTGGCGAGCGTGATCATGGGCACCTCGCCCGGCTCGGGCTGCGGCTGAGGCCGGGCACCCTGCGTGTTCAGCACGTTCGCGATCTCGGCCGTCACCCGCCCGTACCGCACCGCGTTGAGCATCGACTTGAACCCGTCGTCGGACTGCCGGTGGATGTGGATGAGCTCGCGCACATGCAGCTGGGCCCCGTGCCGTCCGAGGTCGAGCAGCCCGTCGTCCTCCCCCGGCGTCGTGCCGGCCCAGACCTTCGCGTCGAAGAACCAGAAGGAACGGTAATGGTCCTGGATGTAGCGCGCCTCGTCTCCGCGCGGCGGCACCGGGGCCAGCTGATACGGGTCCCCGAACATGACGACCTGGACGCCGCCGAACGGCTGCGCGCGGCGTCCCCGCGCTTGACGCAGGGAGCGGTCCATCGCGTCCATCAGGTCGGCGTTGACCATCGAGACCTCGTCGATGACGAGGGTCTCGATCGCGTTCAGGATGCGGCGGGTGGCGTCGTTCTGGTCGATCTCGCTGTCGGCGATGAGCCCGATCGGCAGACGGAACAGCGAGTGGATCGTCTGCCCCTCGACGTTGAGCGCGGCGACTCCCGTCGGCGCGCAGATGGCGATCTGCTTCTTGGTGTTCCACGCGAAGTGCTGCAGCAGCGTGGACTTGCCGGTACCCGCCCGTCCGGTCACGAAGACGTGGTCGTCGGTGTCCTCGATGAGCCGGAAGAGGGCTTCCTGTTCGGCGGAGAGGGCGGGGAGGGACACGACCTCCATGGTACGTCGCGCGTCGGCGTCACCGACGGCAACGCTCGGCTTCGTCTCAGGACCCCCCTCATAGACTGACGCCATGGAGCAGCCTGCGCCCAGGTCGCCCCGGCGCCCGCGCCTGGGGGCCGATCTGTCGATCCTCGCCCTGATCGGCGTGCTCCTGATCGCCGCGCTCGGTGCCGGCGGTGCCGCTCTGTACCAGCAGTTCTACAGTCCGGCCGCGTTCGTCACCCGCTACCTGGATCTGCTGTCCGCGGGACGCGCCGCGGACGCCCTGCTCATCCCCGGCGTCGCGGTCGACCGGGTCACGCTCGAGGATGCCGGCATCGACCCCACGGCCTCGGAAGCGCTGCTGCGCCAGGCGGCCCTCGCTCCCCTCGACGACGTCGCGGTGGTCTCGACGTCCTATGAAGAGGGAGTCAGCGACGTCACGGTGTCGTACACGGCCAACGGGCAGCCGGGACAGAGCACCTTCCACGTCGAGCAGGACGGCTGGATCGGCGTGGCACCGCGGTGGCGTTTCAGCGCGAGCCCGCTCGCCGCCGTGCAGCTGTCGCTCGTCGGCGCCGATCGCTTCGCCGTGAACGGCTTCACGGTCGAGCGCGGCCAGGTCTCGGCATCCGGAGCCGGTGCCGATCCGGCATCCGCGCTGTCTCTTCTCGTCTTCACGCCCGGGCTGTACTCGGTCACGGTGGACACCCCGATCTCGGAGTCGCCCGGTGTCAGCATCCTCGCGGATGCGCCGCTCACCGCCACCCCGGTCGACGTCACCGCGACCGCGACGAAGGAGTTCGTCGACATCGTGCAGCAGCGGGTGGAGGAGTTCCTCACGGACTGCACCACCCAGCAGGTGCTCCAGCCCACCGCGTGCCCGTTCGGCTACGAGGTGCACAACCGCATCGAGGATCTGCCCACGTGGTCGATCGCCCAGCAGCCGGTCGTGGCGGTCGAACCGGACGGACGGTCGTGGGTGATCCCGGCGACGGATGCCGTGGCGCACATCGAGGTCGACATCCGCTCGCTGTTCGACGGCTCGGTCGAGCACGTCTCGGAGGACGTCCCGTTCCAGGTCAACGGCACCATCACGATCCTCGGCGACGGTTCGGCGTCGATCAGGGTCGGGTCCCCGCAGACCGGCTGATCTCAGCGACCCTCGCGCGCGGCGGTCCTGGCGTCCTTGGCGGCGAGCTCCGCCAGGCGGGCGTTGTAGTCGTCCAGCTCGGCATCGCCCGTGCGGTCGGCGTGACGGTCCCGGCGGCGCTGCAGCTTCGAGTCGTTCCGGCTCCACTGGATGGCGACCGTGATCGCGAGGATCAGGGTGGGGATCTCCCCGATCGACCAGGCGATGCCGCCTCCGATGTACTGGTCCTCCAGGGGCGTGGGCCCCCAGGTGCGGCCCATGGCGCCGAACCATTCCGAGACCATGAGGCCGGTCTGCATCATGATCGCGATGCCGAAGAAGGCGTGCATCGCCATGACGGCGATGAGGGTGATGAGCCTCCCCGGGTACGGCAGGCGATAGGGCACGGGATCGGCCCCGATCAGGCTCATGACGAAGAGGTAGCCGGAGATGAGGAAGTGCGCGATCATCCACTCGTGGCCGAGGTGCTCATACATCGACCAGCGGAACAGATCGGTGAAGTAGAACGCCCACAGCGACCCGATGAAGATGCCGGCGGCGACGAAGGGATGCGTCACGACTCGGGCGAAGGGCGAGTGCACGGCCCACATGATCCACTCGCGTCCGCCCCGCGTGCCGTCGTCGCGCTTGCGGATGGCCCGCAGCGCGAGCGTGACGGGCGCTCCGGAGACGAGGAGCAGCGGGATCGCCATCGACAGCAGCATGTGGCCCATCATGTGCACGCTGAACAGGTAGTCCTGATAGGCGTTGATCGCTCCGCTGGTCACCCAGATCAGCAGCAGGACGCCGAACACCCAGAACACCGTGCGATGGATGGGCCAGCGGTCCCCGCGACGGTGCAGGCGCCGTACGCCGACCAGGTAGAACACCAGCCCGAAACCGCCGAGCACGAGCCAGAGCACGTCGACGTTCCACTCGGTGAACCAGCGGTCGAGCGTGAACTCCGGCGGCAGCGGTGAATCGGTGAGGATCTCGGCCGGCGTGCGCACGGCCGGCGGTGTGTCTCCCGCAGGCGGCTCGGTGCGGGCGAGCGCCGCCGCGGCGCCCGAGGCCAGCCCCATGAGGGCGACCTCGCACAGCACTAGCATCCAGAACCAACCTCGGCTGTGCTCACCGGAGAGCTTCGGGATGAGACGCGAGCGATACCAGGCGCCCAGCGCGCCCATCGCGATGAGCAGGACGACCTTCGCGATGAGGATGCCGCCGTAGGGCGTGGCGAGCTGGCTCCAGTCCCCCAGCGCGACGACCGAACGGGCGAGACCGGAGACCGCGACGACCGCGAAGGCGGCGAGGGCGAGCGTGGAATAGCGCTGCACGAGGGAGGCGACCTCGAGTTCGGGCGTGCGCCGCAGCAGCACGACGAGCAGGAGTCCGCCGAGCCAGACGGCCGCCCCGATCGTGTGCAGCAGGATCGAGTTGACCGCGATGTTGTGGCCGGCGACGTCACCGGAGTGCCCCTGCGTGGCCAGAGGCAGGAAGGATGCCGCGGCGAGGATCGCCGTCAGCAGCACCGGCGTCCAGGTGCGCCACGCGAACGCGAGCACGGTGACGACTGCGCCCATGAGGGTCGTGATGGTCCAGGACTGGCCGAGCGCGGTGTTCAGCAGGAAGTTCCCCAGCTGCTCGCCGAACAGCCGGTCGGTGCTCAGGGTCGGGTTGAACACCGACATGAAGGTGAGGAAGGCGCTCGTCGCGGCCGCGACCGTGAAGGCCGCGGCTCCTGCGGAGGTGGCATCCATCGCGCGCTCGAAGGGCTTGGTGCCGGGTCGCAGAGCGAACAGCGCGAGCACGAGGGAGCCGAGCATGACCGCGGCGGTCACGTTGGTCAGCATCTTGACCAACGGCAGGCCCCAGCGCACGATCGGGCCGGGATCGAGCAGGCGCGGCGCCTCGGCGGCTCCGCCGTAGACGAGGGCGAGAAGGGTGGCGACCACTCCGGCGATGAGGAGGATCACGGGACCGGCGATGCGATACGCCGAGACCCGCCGCGCAGGGGTGGTCACCCCTCCAGCCTACGCGGCGCGGCGAGTGCGCCTTCTCAGGCGGCTGCGTCCGGGGTCGGCAGCGCCGGACGCACGAAGGCCGCCCCCCTCGGGAGCGGCCTTCGTGGAAGGAGCGTCTTACTTGACGGCAGCCTTGAGCTTGGAACCAGCGGTCACCTTGACGCGCTTGCCGGCCGGGATCTTGATCTCGGCGCCGGTCTGCGGGTTGCGGCCCGTGCGGGCGGCCGTGTCGACCTGCTCGAACGAGATCCAGCCCGGGATCGAGACCTTGCTGCCCTTGGCAACAGCGTCGGAGACCGAGGAGAACAGCGCGTCGAGCACACCGGACACGGCGGCCTGGCTCTGGCCGGTGGCGGAAGCGATGCTCGCGACGAGCTCGGTCTTGGTGATGGACTTGTCAGCCATGTCATCCTCCAGCGACGAGGATCCCGTCGCGTTGTTGGTTGCGGGGATGCCCCCGTTGGTCGATCGACCGCCTCGAATGTACCAACCATGGCCGACATTTCCGCGTCATTTCGCGGGTTTTGACGTTTTCGGCGGCGTGTCGGGTCACTTTCGTCACTTCCGTCACACGCGGTCGAGCCTCATCGCGGACGGTGCGCGTCGATGAGCGCCCGCGCGCTGCGCTCGAAAGCCGGGGTCACACGGTCGTCGCCGTCCAGATAGCCGCCGACCAGTGCCGCATCGCGCAGAAGCACGAGGGCTCCCGCCGCATCCTCCGGATCCTCGAGCCCCGCGCCGGCGGCCAGTGCCTGCAGCGTCGAGCGGAACCACTCGCGATGCTCGGTGATGAGCATTCGCACCGGACCGTTGGCGTCGGGGTATTCGGCTGCCGCGTTGATGAACGGGCACCCGCGGGTGTGCCGCTGGCGGACGTCGGCCGCGATCCCCCCGATCGTGGCGTCGAGCAACCGCTCCGGATCCGAGGTGCCGGCGGCTGCGGCGTCGAACAGGCCCCGCAGGAGCGCGTCCTCCCCCTCCAGGTAGGCGAGCACGAGGTTCTCCTTGCCGGCGAACTGCTTGTAGAGCGTCGCGCGCGTCACGCCCGCTTCCGCGATGATGCGGTCGACACCCACAGCATGGATGCCTTCCTCGTAGAAGAGTCTCGTCGCGGCGTCGAGCAGACGCGCGCGGGCGGCGCTGGGACGTGCGGGGGGTCGCGTGGTGCTCATCGGTGGTCCTCTCCGGTCCATCGTTTCATCCCCGTGCGAGATCGACGGATTCCGCGGGAATAGATTGTGGTAGACCGATCGTTCTGTCTATTATCAATCTACCGCAGTCCGGAGCAGCCGGACGCTGATGACAGGAGCACGAGCATGAACACCACGAAGACCCCCATCGTCCTGATCCACGGGCTCTGGATGACGCCGAAGAGCTGGGACACCTGGGCGGAACGGTTCCGCGAGCGCGGGCACGAGGTGATCGTCCCCGGGTGGCCAGGGATCGATGACCGCAGCGTCGAGGACGTCCGCCGCGATCCGTCCGCGCTGAAGGGCATCGGCCTGAAGCAGATCGCCGACCACTACGAGCGCATCATCCGCGCGCTGCACGAGAAGCCCATCATCATGGGGCACTCCTTCGGCGGCGTGATCACCCAGATGCTCGCCGATCGCGGACTCGGCGCGGCCTACGTCGGGGTGGCCCCCGGCCAGACCGCGGGGGTCACGACGCTGCCGTTGTCGACGCTGTGGACCGGGACGCCGATCCTCTCGAATCCCTTCGGCATCCGCGGCGCCAAGCCGTTGTCCAAGCGCCACTTCCACTTCACCTTCGGCAACGATCTCTCCCGCGCCGAGTCCGACCGACTGTGGGATGAGTATGCGGTGAACTCCTACAACCGGGTGTTCTTCGAGGGCGTCAGCTCGGTGCTGAACGAGAAGAACGGCGTGACGCACGTCGACTATGCACGGGCAGATCGCGCTCCGCTGCTGGTGCTCACCGGCGAGATCGACCATGTCGTGCCGCCGGCCATCGGACGGGCGATCGTCTCGAAGTACCGGGGCACCGGCAGCCCGGCGATCGTCGAATACAAGGAGTACCCCGGTCGCACGCATCGCCTCGTCAGCCAGGACGGCTGGGAGCAGATCGCGGACGACGCGCTGGCGTGGGCCGAGGAGCACGTCGCGGCATCCGCGCTGTGACGGGCGGCTGCGCGCACGAAAAAGGCGGGGTTCCGAAGAACCCCGCCTTTTCGAGAACTGCTTACCAGCTGGACTTGGTCACACCGGGCAGCTCGCCACGGTGGGCCATGTCGCGGAAGCGGACACGCGAGATGCCGAACTTCGTCAGCACGCCACGGGGGCGGCCGTCGATGGCGTCGCGCGAGCGCACGCGCACCGGCGAGGCGTTGCGCGGCAGCTTCTGCAGGCCGACGCGGGCGGCCTCGCGGGCCTCGTCCGACGCGTTCGGGTCGACGAGGGTCTTCTTCAGCTCGGCACGGCGCTCGGCGTAGCGGTCGACGACCGCCTTGCGCTGCTCGTTGCGAGCGATCTTGCTCTTCTTAGCCATGGATCAACGCTCCTCGCGGAATTCGACGTGCTTGCGGACCACCGGGTCGTACTTCTTCAGCACGAGGCGGTCGGGGGTGTTGCGACGGTTCTTCTTGGTCACGTAGGTGTAACCGGTGCCCGCCGTCGAGCGGAGCTTGATGATCGGACGGACGTCCTGTGCCTTCTTGGCCATTAGAGCTTCACACCCTTCGCCTGGAGATCCGCGACGACCTTCTCGATGCCGCGGGCGTCGATCACCTTGATGCCCTTGGCGGACACGTTGAGCGTGATCTTACGACCGAGCGAGGGGACGTAGTAGGTCTTCTTCTGCACGTTCGGGTCGAAGCGGCGCTTCGTCCGGCGGTGCGAGTGCGAGACGTTGTGACCGAAGCCGGGAACAGCACCGGTCACCTGGCACACTGCTGCCATGATGAGTACTCCTTCAATACCGTGAGACCGGACGGTCTCACCCAAGATCCCTTGTCTGCGTGCCGCCCGGGAGGGCCGGCATGCGAACTGCGCACAGGAGCGTGCGCAGACAAAGAGTCAGTCTAGCATCCCTCGGAGCACTCCGACCACTCAGGACGACATGGATGCCGCGGCGGCCCCGCGCCCCCACCGGAACGGCGAGACGGTGACGTCCCCCGGGATCCAGAAGCGCCACGGGAACGCACCGGTCCCGGCGACGCCCGCGACCCCGACCCTCGGTCCGCGCGCGACCTCGTCCAGCGGATCGTCGAGCCAGAGCTCGGCGAGAGCCCCGTGATGCTCGGCGCCGGTGATGGCGTCGATCCCGTCGTGGCGCGGATGCCGCAGACCGGACACCTGGCCGAGGCGCCCGGGCCCCCTGGCCAGGTCGCGGCCCGTCCTGCCGGATCGGGATGCCGCGGCATCCTGTCCCTCCACTACCTCGCCGGCGCGCAGCAGCACACCGCCTGCCACCCCGTCCGGGCCGCACACGACGTTGACGCAGGAATGGATGCCGTGGCTGAGGTACACGTAGAGGTGGCCGGGCTCGCCCCACATCGTGGCGTTGCGCGCCGTGCGGCCCATCCGCGCATGCGAGCCCGGGTCCGGGACGTCGCCCGTGCCGTGGCCGTGATAGGCCTCCGCCTCGGTGATGCGCAGCGTCACCGCATCCCCGTCGACGATCGTCCGCAGCCGTCCGCCGAGCAGACGCGGTGCCACCTCGAGCGGGAGGCCGGTGAGCTCCGCGCGATCGGCGCGATGCAGGACCATGCGTCAGAACACCGGTCCCGCTTCGCACCAGGAGACGTCGAAGCCGTTGACCGCGACGAGCTCCTCGCCGGAGGCCGTGTCGAGCAGGTGCGTGTGCATCGTCTGCGGCAGCGGAGCGAGCAGGTCGTCGTACGGGTTGTTCGCGAGATCCGGCGCGACGACGACAGCGGTGTACTGACCGCTCGGCGAAGCGCAGACCTGGAGGATCGTGTCGGTGCTCGGCACCTCGAGGATCGGCGTGGCCGCCCCGTCGTCATCCACCCGGATCACGGACTGCCCGGTCGGCAGGCCGTTGGCGTCGCGGGTCACGATGTGGCGGAGCGTGCCACCGGGGTACGGCGTGATGGAGGTCGCGGTGCCGTAGTCCGGGTCGGAGGCCGGCAGCGGCTCCTCCGAGCCGTCGGAGAGGTTCAGCTGCACGACGCTGCCGTCCGTGCGCTCGATGATCGCCGTGTACGTGCCGCGGGAGACGCCCATGATGCTCATCGCATTGCCCATGGCCTGCGTCCCGGCATCCGAGGACAGGTCCTCCAGGGCGAGAGCGCCCTCCCAGTCGATGAACAGCACCGCGGCGGAATCCGGCACGAACTGCCACTCGGCGATGCTCGCCTCGGCGTCCGCGACCTCGACGATCCGGGGCTCGCCGGACCCGTCGAGCGGCTGGGTGACGAGCACGCTCGCGCGGCCGCTCGTGTCGGTCAGCTCGCGATCGGAGTAGGTGTATCCGACCAGACCGCCGCGATCCGAGACCTGGACCCCCGTGACGAACCCGTCCCCGGGGAGGGTGAGCTCGCGCTGATCCGAGCCGTCCCGGTTCATCACGAGGATCGACGAGCCGTCCTCGTCCTCGACGGCCACGACGAGCCGGGTGGTGGTGGCGCGGAAGTCGTCGATGCGCTCCGCGGTGAAGACGGGAACGGCCTGCTCGCCGGTCAGGTCGGTGCGGAAGATGCGGTCGTTGCCCTCCTCGTCCGCGTCCCGGCGCAGCAGGAACACCTCGGACGCCGGGGTCGCGAACGTCGTGGTGAGCTCCGTCGAGGGTCCGCCGCCGGTTCCGGAGACATCCGCCACGCGCACGCTGTACGTCGTCGAGTCATCGAGGGGGACGGTGAAACGGATGCCGATGCTGCGTCCGGAGGCGTCGACCGTGAACGGCACCGCCGGATCGACGCTGACCTGGGCGGGATCGATCTCGGCGAGGGGCTGGTTCGCGGTGAGGATCACCCGGCTTCCGGAGACCTCGATCGCCTGCGCCGGGTCGACCTGTACGCCGCTGAGGCGCGGGCCCTGCGTCAGGCTCAGGACGCCCAGCGTCGCTCCGACGAGAACGAGGACGCCCAGGACGGACAGGAGCAGGATGCCGAAGCGCCGGTCGCGCGTCGGCTCGCGCCGCTTCGGCTCCTGCAGTCGACGGTCGTCGGCGGCATCCCTGGATTCCGGCTCCGGCTCGGAAACCCCCGGCTCGGCCTCGGCAGCCGAAGGCGCAGACGCGCGCTCAACATCCGTCGGGTCGGGCGCGCGCTCGGGCGCCGCCTCGACGGGATCGGGACGACCATCCACGTCGTCCGACGCCGCCACCTCCGGCGCACCGGCGGGGTCGACACCCGTGTCGTCCGCCCCGGCGGTATCCGTGCGGTTCTCCGCGGCCTCCGCCGCCTCTGCGGCTGCCCGCAGAGCGCGGGCCTCGGCGCGTGTGCGCGGTGTCGGCGAGTCAGTACTCATACGGGTCCCCCGGCTCGTCGATCGGGGTGACCTCGGTGGGCTCCACGCTCAGGGAACCGTCGGCATCCGCCGTGATCGTTCCGGTGATCTCGACCCATTGCCCGACCTCGTAGTCGCTCTGCCACGAGGCCGACACGACCGGGATCGATGCCGGCTGCGCGTCGATCACGCAGTGCGTGATGACCAGGCGCGTGAGGCTCATCTCGTCGTCGCCGCCGCCAGGGGTGACGAACCCCGTGAGCGTCACGGTCGAGCCGTCGTAGCTCTCCGGTCGCGTCGCGGTGGAGAACACGCTCGCCCAGTCGCCCACACCGAAGGTCGAGGTGTCGGCCACGCCGAGGGTCACGGTGTCGGCGCCGGCGAACAGGGACCCGTCGTCGCCGGCCCGGGACATCGCCAGTTCCACCGACAGAGATGCGGGAGGCAGCACGAGCCCGGCGATCACGACGCCCGAGGCCACCACACCGGCGGAGATGCTCCCGACGGCCGCCAGGGTGCGGCGCCGGTCCGAGGAGGCGCCGGCCTCTGCGGCATCCGTCCCGTGGTCGTGGTCGTGGTCGGCCTCCGCTCCGAGTGGCAGCGTGCACGACCACACCGCCCCGGCGAGCGTCACGATCGCGCCCGCGACCGCGAACCAGACCGACTCCGGGCTGATGTACAGCGTCAGCTGCCCCGTGACGGCGAGCCCGAGCGTGACGACCGAGATCACGGCAGCGAGCCCGATGCCCAGCCAGCGCGACCAGAGGGCGCGGGGACGGGAGACGTGCTCAGACAAAGACGTTCACCCCGATCCCGATCACGAACGCGCTCAGCAGCACGACGCCGACGATGACCGCCAGCGTGCGGCCGGTGAACGTCGTGCGCATCAGGGCGAGCATCTTGATGTCCACCAGCGGGCCGACGAGCAGGAAGGCCACGATCGCTCCGGGCGAGAAGGTGGACGCGAACGACAGCGCGAAGAACGCATCCACGTTCGAGCAGATCGCGACGGTCATGGCCAGCGCCATCATGGCGACGATCGAGAGCACCGGGTTCGACCCGATCGCCAGCAGCACGTCACGCGGGATGAGAACCTGCACGGCGCCCGCGACCGCGGAGCCGATCACGAGGGCCGGCATCACCGCGCGCAGCTCGATGAGGAACTGCGTGAGGCTCCGCCGCGTCGGGGTGCCGTGCTCGTGGGTCACCCGGTCGCACGTGGCGACGAAGCGCTCGGTGAGCAGGGCGTCCGGCGAGGGGTGGCGGCTGTAGATCCAGCCGATCAGGTTGGCGATGAGGTAGCCGCCGACGAGCCGGGCGACGAGGATCCCGCCGTCCCATCCGAACGCCGCGTGCGTGGTGAGGATCACGATCGGGTTCACGATCGGCGCCGCCATCAGGAAGGTGAGCGCCTCGGCGGGGGCGAGCCCGCGCATCATGAGTCCGCGTGCGAAGGGGACGTTTCCGCACTCGCACACCGGGATCAGCATCCCGAGCAGCGACAGCACCGCACGCCGGGCCCATGCCCGCCGCGGCAGCCACCGCTGGATCGCGTCGGCCGGGAGCCACACCTGCACGACGATCGACAGCACGACGCCGAGGATCACGAACGGCAGCGCCTCGATGAGGACGCTGAGCGAGAGCGTCAGACCGTCCTGGAGCCTGCTCGGCAGGGATGCCGAATACAGCGCGGGCAGGAGCAGATCGATGGCGAACAGCACCGCGAGGATGCCGAGGCCGATCGCCACGCCGATGAGCGGCGAGCGGCGAGCGGTGGTCTGTCGCGCATCGCGAGTCGTGATCGTGTTCACGCGGATGCCGACTCCTGCGCCTGCTTCCTCTTCGCGCACGGGGTGCACAGGCCGAAGATGTCCACGACGTGGGCGGCCTCGGTGAAGCCGTGCAGCGCTGCGGTGCGATGGGCCCAGGCTTCGACGTCCTTGGCCTCGATCTCGACCGTGAGACCGCACGAGCGGCAGATCAGGTGGTGGTGGTGGCCCTGCGTCGAACAGGCGCGGTAGAGCGCTTCACCTTCGGGGCTCTGCAGCGAGTCGGCATCCCCGGACGCCGCCAGACCTGCGAGGGCGCGGTAGACCGTCGCCAAACCGATACCGGTGTTCTCATCCCGCAGGGTGGCGTGCAGGGACTGGGCGCTGACGAACCCGCGCGCATCGGCGAGGGCATCGCGCACGCGCTCGCGCTGCCATGTGTTGCGCTGAGCCATACCGACGATTGTAGGCGGCGGGCCTTATCCCCGGCTGGGAGCGGCCGTCCGGCGCACGCGGCCGCGCCGGTGCTGCACGATCCAGCACACCACGTAGATGAGGAACGAGATCGTCGTGATGTACGGGCTCACCGGCAGTGTGCCCGCGAGCGCGAGCAGGATGCCGCCGACGGCCGAGACGAAGCCGAACAGCGCGGCGAGCAGCGGCACCACCAGCGGCCCGGCGGCCACGCGCATCGCGGCCGCGGCCGGGGTCACGAGCAGCGCCATGACGAGCAGCGCGCCGATGATGTGCACGGCGACGGCGACGATCAGGCCCAGCAGGACCATGAACGCCAGGCTGATGGCCCGGGTCGGGATGCCACGGGCGGACGCCGCGACGGGATCGAGCGAGTCGAAGCGCAGCGGGTTCCACATCAGCAGCAGGCCAAGGAGCACGACGAGGCTGATGCCGATGAGCCACCCGAGGTCGGGGTTGGACACCGAGACGATCTGCCCCGTCAGCAGGCTGAAGCGATTCGCGCTGCGTCCGTCGTAGAGCGAGAGGAACAGGATGCCGAGGCCGAGGCCGAACGGCATGAGCACGCCGACGATCGAGTTCCGGTCGCGCGCACGGGATCCGAGCAGGCCGATGAGGATGGCGGCGACCAGTGCTCCGCCGATCGAGCCGAACACCACGCTGCCCCCGAACAGCAGGGCGGCCGCGGCGCCGGCGAAGGACAGCTCGCTGATGCCGTGCACGGCGAACGCGAGGTCCCGCTGCATGACGAACACCCCGACGAGGCCGCCGACCAGGCCCAGGACCGCTCCGGCGATGATCGAGTTCGACAGCAGGGCGACGAGCGCTCCGTAGTCCTGGAAGGAGAAGACGTCGCCCCACTCGACCATCGGGACGCTCACGCGGCGCCCTCCTCGCGGTGATCATGGTCGTGGTGGGGCTCGGCATCCGGGATCCCGACGACGACCAGCCGATCGCCGGCGCGCAGCACGAAGACGGGCGTGCCGTACAGGTCCGTGAGCACGCGGCTCTGCAGTACCTCGTCCGGGGTGCCGAGGACGAAGCGCCCGCCCGCGATGTACAGGATCCGGTCGACGCGGCCGAGGATCGGGTTGATGTCGTGCGTGACGAACAGCACCGCTGCGCCGCGGTCGCGACGCTGTCGCTCGATGATCTCGGTCACGGCGCGCTGATTCGCGAGGTCCAGCGCCGACAGCGGCTCGTCGCACAGCAGCAGATCGGGATGGTCCGCGAGGGCCTGGCCGACCCGCAGCCGCTGCTGTTCGCCGCCGGAGAGCAGCCCGACACGGCGGTCGGCGAACTCCTCCGCACCGACGGCCGCGAGCAGTTCCTCGACGCGCTCCCGGTCGCCACGACGCGGCACGGGGAATCCGAACCGGGTGCCCTGCACCCCGAGCGCGACGACGTCCCTGGCGCGCATGCTCGTATCCGGGGCGAACGGACGCTGCTGCGGGATGTAGCCGATGCGCGGGTTGCCGCGCTGCACCGATTCGCCGGCGACGCGGATGCTTCCGCCCGAGAGGTCCTGGAGCCCGAGGATGGCTCGCAGCAACGTGGTCTTGCCGGATCCGGAAGGGCCGAGGACGGCGATGAACTCCCCGGGACGCACGTCGAGGTCCAGTCCCGCCCACAGCTCGCGATCACCGCGCCGGATGGCGGCGTCGCGGATCGTCAGGATGGGGGCGGCGTCGTGCTGCGCGGGTTCGACGCCGGCCGCGCTCACGATGCGAGCGCGTCGGCGAGGTTCTGGATCGCGTCGGCCATCCACTCAGAGTACGACGATCCGTCCTCGAGCAGCTCCGTGAAGGCGACGACGGGGACGCCGGCCGCCTCCGCGGTCTCCTCGACGCGTGTGGTCTCGGCCCCGCCGGTCTGCGCGTTCGTGAGCACGACGGCCGCATCCCCGGCCTCGATGACCTCGATCGCGGCGAGCAGCGTGGCCGGTGCCACATCGCTGCCCTCCTCGACGGCCTCCGCGAAGCCCTCGGGCGTGACGTCGGTGAGACCGGCGGCCTCGGCGAGGTAGCCGGGCAGCGGCTCGGTGATGAACACGCCCGTCCCCGCGTACTGCGCGTTCAGGTCCGCCAGGTCGGCCTCGTAGCCCTCCAGATCCGCGATGATGTCCTCGGCTGCGGCGGTGAAGTCGGCCTCGCCGTCCGGGTCGAGCGCGCTCAGCTCCGCGGCGATGTCCTCGACGACGTGGATCATCGTGTGCGGGTCGAACCAGACGTGCTCGTTGAAGCCCTCGATGTGGTCGTGGCCCTCGTGGTCGTCACCCTCTTCGGCGTGATCGTGCTCCTCCTCGTGGGCGTGCTCCTCGGCCTCCTCGTCGTGACCCTCGTTCCCGGGGTAGTCGTGCGAGAACTCGACGGCCGTGACGGTCGCGGCGTCCGAGCCCTCGAGGAGGTCTTCGATGAACGAGTCGTATCCCCCGCCGTTCTCGATGACCAGGTCCGCGTCCTGGACCGTCAGACGATCGCGCGCAGACGCCTCGTAGGAGTGCGGGTCCTGCGAGGCCGAGTCGATGATCGAGGTCACCGAGACACGATCGCCGCCGATCTGCTCGGCAAGGGATCCGTAGATGTTCGTGGTCGCGATGACGGTGATGCCGTCCGTCCCGCCGTCCGCGGCCGGAGTCGACGAGCATCCGGCCAGCGCGAGGGCGGATGCGGAGACGAGCACGAGGGCGGCAGCGGGCTTCTTCATTCCTTCATCGTACGTTCATGAGAATGATTCTCAAAATCGGACGACGGTGCGGCGGACGCCGGCAGAGGGCCGCCTCGCGAACGAGACGACCCCCTTCACGGCTCAGGACGACGGCGCGATCCAGACGGTGGTCTCGCCGGGGACGGATGCCGCGGCATCCGCACCACTGGTGAGCACGACCTCGCCCTCGACCGGATCCAGGGCGAACGGTTCGGCGCCGAAGTTCGTCACGACCTGCCAGCCGTTGGGGCGTGCAAACCGCAGCACGTCGTCGCGGCCGGTCTCGATCCACTTCAGGGACTCCCCGGCCTGCAGGCGGTGGCGCAGTGCGAGGGCCCGGCGGTAGAGGGACAGCGTCGACGCCGGATCGGACTCCTGGGCATCCACGGCGGAGTCGGCGAACCAGGACGGCTGCGGCAGGTGCGCCCCACCGGCGCCGAAGCCGAAGGAGGCGCCGTCCGCGGTCCAGGGCAGCGGCACGCGGCATCCGTCCCTTCCGAGCCCGTCGAACTCGCCCCCGCGGAAGAAGGCGGGATCCTGACGCTGCTCCGGAGTGATCTCCGCCACCTCGTGCAGGCCCAGCTCCTCCCCCTGGTACAGGTAGGTGCTGCCGGGCAGGCCGAGCAGGAGCAGTGTCGCGGCGCGCGCCCGGCGCAGCCCGCCGTCGCGGTCGAGCTGCTCGGCGGGCCCGCCGGCCGCCACCCATTCGGCTCCCTGCTTCACGGCCCGCCCGTTCAGCGGAGCGAGGCCGTATCGCGTCGCGTGACGCGTGACGTCGTGGTTGGACAGCACCCAGGTCGTGGACGATCCCGTCACGAGCGCCTCGGCGAGGTTGGCCGTGATGATCCGACGGAACTGCGCGGCATCGAAATCGGCGACGAGCAGATCGAAGTTGAACGCCTGCCCGAGCCCTTCCGCCGAGGCGTACTTCGCGCGGCGCTCGGGCGTCTCCACCCACGCCTCGGCCACGGCGGTGCGCGGCGGATCGTAGGAGTTGAAGACCTCGCGCCACTCGGCGTAGACGTCGTGCACGTCGTCGCGGTCGAAGAGCGGGTGGTTGCCGTCCCTCGGGATCGCCTCGAGCTCGACGCGGCTCGGCAGCGGATCGGCGAGATCCTTCGTCAGCATGTGGGCGACGTCGATCCGGAACCCGTCGACGCCGCGATCCGACCAGAAGCGCAGCGTCTTCACGAAGTCGGCCCGCACCTCGGGGTTGGCCCAGTTCAGATCCGGCTGCTCGACCGCGAAGTGGTGGAAGTACCACTGTCCGTCCTCGACCCGCTCCCACGCGCCTCCGCCGAACGTCGACTGCCAGTCCGTCGGGGGCTCGGAGCCGTCCGGCCCCGTGCCCTCACGGAAGATGTACCGGTCGCGCGCCGCCGAGCCGCGGCCGGCGGCGAGCGCCTCCTGGAACCAGACGTGCAGGTTCGAGGTGTGGTTCGGCACGATGTCGACGACGACGCGGATGCCGCGTGCGTGCAGCGCCGCCACCATGGCGTCGAAGTCCTCGAGAGTGCCCAGTCGCGGATCGACGTCGCGGTAGTCGGCCACGTCGTACCCGCCGTCGGCGAGCGCCGACGGGTAGAACGGGCTCAGCCACACGGCGTCGATGCCGAGCTCGGCGAGATAGTCGACGCGTGACAGGATGCCGGGGATGTCGCCGAGTCCGTCGCCGTTCGCGTCCGCGAAGCTGCGGGGATAGATCTGGTAGACCACGGCCTGACGCCACCACGCAGGGGTCTGCTGGTCGTCGGGGGTGTCGATGACGAGCGCATCGGTCATGAGAGGGAGAACTCCTTCTGTCTTTCTTGCGGTTTCGGTCGGGTCAGCCCTTGACGGCGCCCTGCGTGACGCCCTCCATGACCCAGCGCTGCGTGAACAGGTAGGCCACGATCGCCGGCGCCATGGCCATGAGGTACGAGGCGAACGAGACGTTGTAGTTGTTGCTGAACTGCGTCTGGAACAGGTTCTGCCGAACGGGCAGCGTCTGCAAGGCCGGATCCGAGATGATCAGCGACGGCATCATGAAGTCGTTCCAGGCGTAGAGGAAGGCGAAGATCCCGACCGTGGCGCTCATCGGCGCGAGCAGCGGGAAGATCAGCCGCCAGAACGTCTGCCACGTGGTCGCGCCGTCGATGCGTGCGCTCTCCTCGAGCTCCAGCGGGATCGAGCGCAGGAACGCCGTGAACAGCAGCACGCTGAAGCTGAGCTGGAACATCGTGGCCAGGATGATGACGCCCAGCGGGTTGTCGAGACCCACGCGCCCGGTCAGCTGGATCTGCGGCAGCGCCACGACAGGGAACGGGATGAACATGGCGGCGAGCAGGTAGAAGAACGAGTACCGGAACAGCCGGCGGTCCCAGTTGCGGACGATCGCGTAGGACGCGAAGGCGGCGAGGATGATCGTCGCGACCACCGTTCCCGCCGTGACGAGCAGAGAGATGGCCGCACCGACGGGGAACTTCGTCAGGTTCCACGCCTCGACGAAGCCGTCGACCGAGAACGGCGCCGGGAGCGAGAAGGCGTTGCCGTCCACGGCCTGGCCGGTGGTCTTGAACGCCATCGAGATCGTGACGTACAACGGCAGGAGCACGGTCACGGCGCACAGCAGGAGGATGATCGTCCCCGACCAGTTCACGCGCTCCATGCGGATGCGGGGACGGCGTCCTTCAGGGGTCTGGGTGGTGATGGTCTGCGTCGACATCAGAACGCGTTCCTTCCGCGCGTCAGCGAGAGCTGGAGGAGGGAGATGAGCACGGCCACGATGAAGAAGATCGTCGCGTTGGCCATCTGGTAGGCGTAGTCGCCGCCGTTGAACCCCGCGATGATCGTCATCGCGATGCTGCGCGTGGAGGTTCCGGGGCCGCCGTTCGTGAGGCCGACGATGATGTCATAGGCATTCAGGAAGCCCTTGAAACCGAGGATGACGTTGATCACGACGTAGCCCGCGACCAGCGGCACCGTGATGCGCATCAGCTGCTGCGTCCTGTTGGCCCCGTCGATCGCCGCGGCCTCGTACACCTCGCCGGGCACCGAGAGGAGCCCCGCGATGTAGATCAGCAGGGTGCCGGGGATCGCCTGCCACGCCGTGACGATCACGATCGCGACCCATGCGAGATCCGGGTTCGCCAGCAGGCTGGTCTGGAGCGCCTCGATTCCCAGCGCAGAGCCGAGAGCGGGAAGCGAGTTCGAGAACAGGAAGTTGAAGACGTAGGCGATGATGATGCCCGAGATCACCATCGGGATGACGAAGATCGTCCGCAGCCCGGCCTTGAACCGCACCCGGGAGGTGAGGCCGACGGCCAGCAGGAACGCGAGCACGTTGACCACGATCACGGTGGCGATCGAGAATCCGAAGGTGAACAGGTAGCTCTGCAGGATGGCAGGGTCGCTGAACAGCGCGATGTAGTTCGTCAGGCCCGTGAAGCTCCACTCCCCGATGCCGATCGAGTCGGTGAAGCTGAAGAAGATCCCGATCACGCCGGGAACCGTGATGGCGAGCGTGAAGAGCACGAGGCTCGGCAGCAGGAACAGATAATAGATCGGCTCGACACGGCGCGACGTGCGTCGCACCTTGGTGTCGCCTCGAGTGACGATGGTCGTCGTCGTGCTCATCCCTGGGACTCCTTCGTCTCGGTCGAGGGGGCCGGCGCTCGGAAGGCGAGGCGCGCCCAGTCCGCATCCATGGTGGCGAGGGTCGTCCGAGGGTCGGCCCCGAGCACCATGGCCTGCGCGTAGTTGAAGACCGGAATGGTCTTCGGGACCAGCACCGAGGGTCCCTGGTAGATCCGGCCCTCGTCGTAGTACGGGATCATCCCGGCGATGCGGGGATCGTCCGGGGCCGCGGCATCCTTCGTGGGCGTGAAGCCCAGCTGGGACGCGTTGTACGCCTCGATGTTCTCGGGCAGGTACAGGAACTCGAGGAAATCGCGTGCCGCCTCCTGGTGACGCGAGCCCTCAGGGATCATGGCGGCGAGATCCATGTTGACCCGAACCGCGAGGTCCTCCGGGTCGTCGGTCATCGGCAGCGGGAACGTGCCGAGGTCGAGGTCCGGCGCGGTCTTGGCGATCTCGCTGAACGCCCACGGCCCCTGCAGGTACATGGCCGCCTCGCCGTTGGCGAAGGCGAGGTTGCCGTCGCCGTAGCCGCGGCTGGACGCATCCTCGTTGACGTACGACTCGGTGAGCTGCAGCATCCGGTCCATGGGGTCGGCGAAGTCCTTCTGGAACGAGACCTCGGAATCGGGGCCGACGTCGGCGCCCTCGGCGGCCAGGTCGTCGAAGAACTCGATCACGTCGAGCGAGCCGCCGACCGCGTAGTCGTACCAGCCCTGGCCCACCGTCCAGTCGTCCTTGAAGGTGGCGTAGAACGGGGTGACGCCGGCGGCCTGCAGCGCATCGCACACGGCGAGCAGCTCGGTCCAGGTCCGGGGGACCTCGAGATCGTGCGCGGCGAAGATCTCCTCGTTGTAGATCACGGATGCCGCCATGACCGAGTACGGCAGGGCACTGACCCGACCCTCGCACGATCCGTACTGGTCCATCAGCGGCTGCAGGTCGTCCCGCGTGCTCGCCGCCGCCTCCGTCCCGGACAGGTCGGTGAGCGCACAGCGCTGCACGAACCGCGCGACCTCGTAGTTGTAGTTGGCGAGCATGATGTCCGGCGGATTTCCGCGGACGAAGCTCGCCGATACGACGTCCACGCCGGAGGTGTCGATCTCGACCCGCACCTCGTCCTGCGACGCGTTGTACTGCACGACGAGGTCGGTCATGAACGCGATCGCCTCGCGCTTGCTGAATGTGAAGCGGATCGTCTCGCGGCCGTCGGCCGAGCAGCCCGCGAGGGCTGTGCCGATGAGCACGAGCGCAGCCGCAGCGGCCGCCCCTCGTATCGCGGATGTGGATTTCGCAGACACCGTCGTCCTTCCGTCGATCCCCACGTAGATACGTAGAGTAAATCTAGTGAGCGAATTTACTTGACTGGACGGTACTGTCTCATTGAACGACCGGGGAGGTCAAGAGCTGTGACGGAAGTCTCTGCGGATCTCGGCACGGGACGCGCGAGCGTCGGCGCCGTGCTCGACTTCGCGTGGACGGCGAACGAGTTCACCGCCACCGACGCCATGGCGGCGACCTCGCTGACGCGGTCGACCACGATCGACGCCATCGATACGCTCGTCAGCGCCGATGTCCTGCGCGAGCTGCCCAACGCCCGCGCCGCCGGCAGCTATCGGGCGGGCCGTCCGGCCAGGCGCTTCGCGCTCTCGTCCGAGCTCGGCGTCGTCATCGGAGTGGATGCCGGGGACACCCATCTCGCGGTCACCGTCGCAGACCCGCTGGACCGCACGCTCGTGCACCACCGCACGGATCTCGATTCCGGCCACTCCCCCGACGAGCGTCGCGACACCATCCTCGAGCAGCTGCGTCTCCGCCTGGAGGAAGCGGGGTCGTCGCGCGATGCCGTCCTCGCGATCTGCATCGGCGTCGCCGCGCCGGTGAATCGCGACGGCATCTCACCGCCGCATCCGGACGGGTTCTGGGAACGGACGAACCCGGGCCTCGCTGCGGCACTGGCGGACTGGGCGCCGATCGTCGACGTCAAGAACGACGCCCTGCTCGCCGCGGTCGCAGAGGCATCCGATCCCCGCGGAGCCGCGATCGGATGCCGGGACTACGTCGCCCTGCTCGCGGGAGAGCGCTTCGGCGGCGGCGTCGTGGTGGACGGGCACGTGCTGCACGGCGCTCACGGCGGCGTCGGCGAGGGCGTCGTGTTCGATCACATCGTCGGCGTGGGTTCGGCCTTCGGGCTGGGCCCCGCCCTGCAGGACCAGGCCCGCCGAGCGCTGGACGACGGCGAGATCGCCGCTGACGGTCCCGTCGGGGAACTCGCCGCCTCGGACCGGGTCGACACCCGCGCGCTGCTCGGGCTCGCGGCATCCGGTGACGCAGACGCCGTTCTCGTCACGGGCCGTGTCGCCGAGACGCTCGCGCGTGTCGTCGGAGTCCTCGGCAGCATGTACGACCCGGCGAAGGTCATCGTGTGCGGAGCGGTGGCGGAGAGCGTGGAGCCCGTGCTCACCGCCGCCCGCGGCATCCTGCCCGAACAACTGCACCTCCCGGCGCCGGAGCTGCTCGCCTCGGCGCTCGGCGCCGAGGTCGTGTCCCTCGGCGCCGTCGCCACCGCACGCCGCGCGGCGCGCGAGCGCGCCGTCCCGCAGCTCGCCGAGCGCCGCCTCGCGGGGCGCTGAGGTCACCCGAGGCCGACATCTCCGCAACGTGAGTTTAGTGTCCCCTGCAAACCACTTGGTATGCTGGGCAAAGCACATGAGGTGCGCGATCACAAGAACGCCCGCCGTCCGTTCGAAGGAGAACCCATGTCACGTCTCGATGACCACCGCGCCCGCCTGAAGAGCCCGCCCATCGAGTACCGTCCGGAGCTGCGGTGGTGGCTGGCCGAAGGTCTTCACACCGATCTCACGCTGCGCACGGAGGTGGAGACGGCCCATCGGCTCGGGTTCGGCGGGATGGAGTTCCTGGCGATGGACGAGCAGGCCATCGACCACGGCCGATACGGCTGGGGTTCCGAGGAATGGGTGCACGACTCGGGGATCGTCGTGGAAGAGACCACCGCACGCGGGATGTCGGTGAGCTTCACGTCCGGCACGAACTGGTCCAACGCGAACCTCCCCACCATCGACGCCGATCACCCGGCAGCCGCGCGAGAGCTCGACTACGTCACGATCGACGTCTCGGCCGGCAATCCCTTGTCGGGGGTCCTGCCGGAGATCGATCTGGCCGCGGACCGCGGCACGAGCGACGTCCCCGGGCACCGCATCGCACCGAAGACGCAGACCTTCGAGGCCGTCGTCGCAGCCGCGCTCGTCGACGAGGGCACGCTGGACTCGTCATCGGTGATCGACCTCACAGAGCGGGTGCGCGACGGGCGGCTCGAGTGGGCGCCGGAAGACGACCGTCCGTGGCGCCTCTTCGTGTTCTGGAGTCACGGGACCGGACAGACCGCCAGCCCTTCGGCGACGGTCAACTACACCGTGAACTACCTCGACCGAGAGGGCGTCGACGCCGTGATCGAGTACTGGGACTCGACCGTGCTCAGCCCTGAGCTCCGCGCGCAGATCGCCAGGAATCCCCGCGCCCAGATGTACATGGACTCGCTCGAGCTGTCCACGTGGGGCGCGGGAGGGATGTTCTGGGGCCGGACCGTCGCGCAGGAGTTCCAGCGTCGACGCGGCTACGACATCACGCCCTGGTTGCCGTTCCTCGTCCGTCAGATCCGGATGATGGCCGTCGCCACGACCTACACCTACGACGGCGCCGGCGACCAGCAGGCGATGGTCGAGAAGGTCCGTCACGACTACGTGCAGACGCTCACTGACCTCTACATCGAGAACATGCTGCAGCCGTTCGCGGCGTTCCTGCATGCCAACGGCATCACCCTGCGTTCCGAGATCAGCTACGGGCTGCCGTTCGAGCTGACCCGTCCCGGCCCCGCCGTCGACGGCATCGAGACGGAGTCGCTGGAGTTCGCATCGCAGATCGACGCCTACCGACTGCTGGCGGGCCCGGCGCATCTGTTCGGGAAGCAGTACTCCTCCGAGACGGGTGCGACCACCAGCAACCACATGCTCGATCACCGCTTCTACGACCAGATCATCCGCACGCAGCTCGCCGCCGGTGTCACCAAGACCGTCCTGCATGGCTGGGCCAGCGTCGCCGGAGCGGAGGGCGCAACGCACTGGCCGGGACACGAAGGCATGTGGCCGATGTTCTCGGAGCGGTTCGACGTGCGACAGCCGGCCGCGGAGTTCTACCCGCTGTGGAACGACGCCATCGGGCGTTACCAGTACTTGCTCCGGCAGGGGCGACCGCGCATCGACGTCGGCATCCTCCGTACGGACCACTTCGTCGACAACATGTCCGGCATGGCCCTGATCGATGAGAACGGCACGAGAGTGTCCGACGAGCACGCCTACGGGAACTGGTGGATGCGCAACCGCGAGAACCACTGGTGGCAGGACCTCGGGATGCAGGATGCCGGCTGGTCCTACGAGTTCTTCGACGCGTCACTGCTCCTGCATCCCGAGGTCTCGTTCGCCGACGGAATCGTGCAGCCCGACGGTCCCGGCTATCAGGCCCTCATCGTCTACCAGGAGACACTGGACCCCGACGCCGCAGCGCTCCTGCTGAAGTGGGCGAGGAACGGGCTGCGGATCCTCATCGTCAACGGCGCCCGCGAGCTGAAGATGCTGGCGTTCAAGCAGTACACCACGCATGCTGCCGCCGCCTCCCGCACCCCCGGCCTGGACGGACGCGACAGCGAGCTCGCCGAGACGCTCACCGCCCTCCGATCGCTGCCGACCGTGGCCGAGGTCGACGATCCCGCCCAGACCGTCCAGGCTCTGCGCCGACTCGGTGTCACGGGCCGGGCGGAGTTCGCCTCCGAGAATCGGAGCGTTCTGACCTACCTTCGCGAAGACGGTGATCTCCTGCATCTCTTCGCCTATCACTTCCTCTACGAGACCGGGGCAGAGTCCACCGTCGACATCGTCATCCCCGGGTCGGGAGCGCCCTACCGGATCGACCCGAACACCGGCGAGATGACGCCCCACCGCGGCGTGCGGACCGCGAACGAGAACACCGTCATGACCGTGACACTCGCTCCCGGTGAGTCGGCGCTGTTCACGATCGACCGGTCCGCCTCCGCCGTCGCGTCCGCCCCCGAGCAGGCCAGCACCCTCACGGAGATCGACCGCTGGGACATCGCCGTGGAGAGCTGGGATGCCGGCGAGAACGAGCTCATCGTCGAGGACAGGGGCCTCGGATACGAGACCCGCGAAGTCAAGCCGACAACCGCGGTCACGCGCATCGAGACCCCGGACACCGAGCTGCGCCCCTGGAAGGACCTGACACGCGTCGGTCCCGACGTCTCGGGAGTCGGCGAGTACCGGGCCGTGTTCGAGCTCCGGGAGAGGCCCGAAGGACGGGTCGTGCTCGACCTGGGCTCGACATCCGGAGGGCTCGGTTCGGTCAGCGTGAACGGCTCAGCGCCACTCGGGTTCGACACTTCCCGCCCGGTCGTCGACATCACCGCGGATGTGCACGTCGGCCGGAACGAGATCACCGTGCGCGTGGCGAGCTCGCTGAACAACCGGCTCCTGGCGCGCGGCTACTACGACCAGATCCCCGACATCCTGGCCACGCTGGCGGGCGGCGGAAGCCCGGCCACCCTGCAGACCACGGTTCGCGACTACGGACTTCAGGGCCCCGTCACCGTCCAGAACTGGCGGTGAGACGGGACGGTGACGGCGGGTCGAGGCGGCCCGCCGTCACCGTCGACAGCTGAGACAATCGGATCGGAGGACACGGCCATGACATCGCACAGCACCACACCGGACATCTCTCCCGTCTTCGACCAGGATCCTCTCGACATCCGACTCGCGATCGCCTCGATCATCCACTGGGCCGACGGTCGCGAGGTGCGCGAAGCCATGATGCGCTACGTCCGCTTCCCCACCGACGACATCCCCATGTTCCTCGTCGTCAACCAGCTCGCCTATCGAGGCGCGCTCCGCCCCACCGATCTCGCATCGACGCTCGGCACGGGCAAGGCCAACATGAGCAAGATCGTCCGCCGGCTCGAAGAGGCCGGACTCGTCACCCGCATCGCCTCGGAAACAGACGAACGCAGCATCCTCGTCGCCCTGACCCCCGCTGGACGCGAGATCGGACACCGCATCGTGGAAGGGTCCGAGGCGCACTACCGCTCCGTCATCGAGGGCTGGAACGACGAGGACATCGCGGAGCTTCAGCGCCTGCTCGCCCGCTTCGCGCGCGGCGCCATGCTCGAACTCGCGCGCAGATCACCCGCCCTCGCGCTCCCGCGCTGATGCACGTGGTGCGCCTGGTCCGGCGCGGATCGTCGCCAACCCGCGCGCATCAGTCGACGAGCAGTGCGGGCTCCTCGAGAATGGCGGCGACGTCGGCGACGAAGCGGCTCATGCTGTCTCCGTCGATGACGCGATGGTCGAAGGACCCGGCGACGGTCGTCACGTAGCGAGGGCGCACCTCGCCGTCCACGACCCACGGCTTCTGGCTGATCGTGCCCATCGCCACGATGCCGGCCTCGCCCGGATTGATGATCGGCGTACCGGCATCCATCCCGAACACCCCGATGTTCGTGATCGTGATCGTGCCGCCCTGCTGGTCCGCCGGAGGCGTCTTGCCCTCGCGAGCCGTGAGCGTGAGGCGGTTCAGCGCGCGGGCGAGGTCCTTCATGCTGAGGTCCTGCGCGTCCTTGATGTTCGGCACGAGCAGGCCGCGCGGCGTCGCGGCGGCGATGCCGAGATTCACGTAGTGGCGCACCCGGATCTCGGCACCGTTCTCGGTCTCGACCCACGCGGCGTTGACCATCGGGTTGCGGCGCACCGCCCAGATGACGGCGCGGGCGACGATCAGCAACGGTGACACCCGGATGTCGGCGTAGTCCGGCGAGGCCTTCAGCCGCTTGACGAGCTCCATCGTGCGGGTGGCATCCACGTCCTTCCACACGGTCACGTGCGGGGCGGTGTAGGCGCTCTGCACCATCGCGTTCGCGCTGGCCTTGCGGACGCCCTTCACGGGGATCGCCTCGCTGCGCGCCTCGGCCTGGGCCGGATCGGATGCCGGGGCGACGCCGCGCGCGACGCCGACCGGGACCTGCTGCGGCGCCGGCACCGTCTCCTCGCGCACCTCGCCCCACTCCGGCGTCTGGATGTTGCGGAACACGCTGGCCTGCGACGCGTGCTTCACGACGTCGTCACGGGTCACCTCGCCGTCCGCACCGGTCGGTGTGACCGAGGCGAGGTCCACGCCGAGGTCCCGCGCCAGCTTGCGGATCGGCGGCTTCGCGATCACGCCCACCGAGGAGCGCACCGGGCGCTGCGCCGGCCGCTTGCGGCGCGAGGTCGCCCCGCTGCCGCTGCCGTAGCCGACGAGAACCGAACCGCCGCCCTCTTCGGGGGCGGTTGCGGCCGCCTCGGCCGGAGCCGCCGCCTGATCCTCCGACACGAAGGTGATGATGGGCGTACCGACCTCGACCGTCGTCCCCTCCGCGACGAGCAGCTCGCCGACCGTGCCGGCGTGCGGCGACGGAAGCTCCACGAGCGACTTGGCGGTCTCGATCTCGCAGATGACGTCGTTGATCGCGACCTCGTCGCCCGGGGCGACCTTCCAGGTGACGATCTCGGCCTCGGTGAGGCCCTCGCCGACGTCGGGGAGGGTGAAGTTCTGCGTGCTCATGGGTGGATTCCCTTCAGAACGGGTCAGTAGGCCAGCGAACGGTCGACGGCCTCGAGGATGCGATCGGCATCCGGGAGATAGACGCCTTCGAGCTTGGCGGGCGGGAACGGGACGTCGAAGCCGGACACGCGCAGCACCGGAGCCTCCAGGGCGTAGAACGCCTGCTCCATGACGGTCGCGGCGATCTCACCGCCGACACTGGCGAAGCCCTGAGCCTCCTGCGCGTAGACCATGCGCCCGGTCTTGCGCACCGAGTCGAGGATCGGCCCGTAGTCCACAGGCGACAGCGAACGGACGTCGACGACCTCGCAGTTGGTGCCCTCGGCATCCGCCAGCGCCGCCGCCTGGAGCAGTGTCGTCACCATCGCTCCGTGTCCGACGAGCGTCACATCCGAGCCCTGACGCACGACGCGCGACGAGTGCAGGGGCGCCGCCGGGCCGGCGAGATCGACCTCGCCCTTGGGCCAGTAGCGGCTCTTCGGCTCCATGAAGATCACGGGGTCGTTCGAGCGGATCGCCTCCTGGATCATCCAGTACGCGTCGTTCGGCGTCGACGGGCTCACCACCCGCAGTCCGGGGGTGTGCGCGAAGTAGGCCTCGGGGCTCTCCTGGTGGTGCTCGACCGCTCCGATGTGCCCGCCGTACGGGATGCGGATCACGACGGGCAGGCTGAGCGAGCCCTCGTGCCGGTTGGTGAGCTTGGCGAGCTGCGTCGTGATCTGGTCGAACGCGGGGAACACGAAGCCGTCGAACTGGATCTCGACGACCGGGCGGTAGCCGGCCATCGCCAGTCCGATCGCGGTGCCGACGATCCCGGACTCGGCCAGCGGCGTGTCCAGCACGCGCCGCGGACCGAAGTCGCGCTGCAGGTGCTCGGTGATGCGGAAGACGCCGCCGAGCTTGCCGATGTCCTCCCCCATGAGCAGGACCTTCGCGTCGTCCTCCATGGCCTTGCGCAGCCCGGCGTTGAGCGCCTTGCTGAACGGCATCGTCTCGATGGTCATGCCGCACCTCCCGCCTGAGCCGTGTTCTCGTCGAACGAGGCCTCGTACTGCGCCAGCCACGCGCGCTGCTGATCCATGAGCGGATGCGGCTCGCTGTACACGTGCGCGAACATCGAGTCCGCGGTGGGCGGCCCGAGTTCCAGCGTCCGGGTCCGCAGGTCCTCGGCCGCGTCGGCGGCCTCGGCATCCGCGTCGGCGAAGAAGGATGCCGAGGCACCCCGCCCCTCGAGGAATGCGCGCATGCGGACGATGGGATCGCGCAGCGCCCAGTGCTGCTCCTCGTCGCTGCCGCGGTACTTCGTCGGGTCGTCGCTGGTGGTGTGCGCCCCCAGACGGTAGGTCACGGCCTCGATCGCGCGCGGGCCGTGACCGGCCCGCGCCTCATCGAGGGCCACGCGGGACGCCGCGTAGCTGGCGAGCACGTCGTTGCCGTCGACGCGGACGCTCGGGATGCCGTAGCCGGCGCTGCGTTCGACGAGCGGGACGCGGGACTGCGTCGACACAGGGACCGAGATCGCCCAGTGGTTGTTCTGCAGGAAGAACACGGTGGGCGCCTGGTAGCTCGCGGCGAACACCATCGCCTCGTGCACATCGCCCTGGCTGGACGCGCCATCTCCGTAGTAGACGACGACGGCCTCGTCGCGCTCGGGGTCCCCGGTTGCGGTGCGACCGTCGAACACCAGGCCCATGGCGTAGCCCGCGGCGTGCAGGGTCTGCGATCCGAGCACGAGCGTGTACAGCCGGGTGTTGCCGTTCTTGGGATCGGTCGGATCCCAGCCGCCGTGCGAGACGCCCCGCATGAGCTTGATGATGTCGAGCGGATCGACACCGCGGATCCGCGTCACCACGTGCTCGCGGTAGGACGGGAAGATCGTGTCCTGCGCACGGGCGGCGTGGGCCGATCCCACCTGCGCGGCCTCCTGGCCGCGGCTCGGCGGCCAGAGCGCCAGCTGTCCCTGCCGCTGCAGGTTGGTGGCCTGGGTGTCGATCGCGCGGATGACGACCATGTCGCGGTAGAACTGCTCGAGCTCGGCGTCGCCGATCGCCTCGATCAGCGGCACGTACCGGTCGGCGGCTTCCGAGGCGGCGAACGTGCCGTCCGCCTGCAGCACGCGCACGAGGGGGGTCTCAGGAGGGGTCACCCGCCCCACGCTACCCCCGCCCGCATGCCCCGTCACGCATACCTAGGGGGCCCTACTTTCTGCCCGGATTCCGGAGAATTCCGCGGTTTCCGGGCCGTCGACGACCGATGCCCGGGCGCCGCGATGGCCCGAGAGGGACCTCAGCGCAGGGCGGCGGCCGTCTCGAGCACGCGGGCGATCGACTCCTCCTCGCCGACCGAGATGCGGATGCCGTCGCCGGCGAACGGCCGGACGATCAGGTCGGCCGCGACGAAGGCCGCGGCGACCTCATCGGTCCGCTCTCCGGTCGGCAGCCAGACGAAGTTGCCCTGGGCATCCGGCACGTCCCATCCCTGGGCGTTCAGACCGTCGCGCAGACGCGCGCGGCGCTCGACGATCACGGCCACCCGCTCGCGGAGCTCGGCCTCGGCATCCAGACTCGCGATCGCGGCACGCTCGGCGGCGCTCGTGACCGACAGCGGGATCCCGGTGCTGCGCGCGGCATCCAGCACCCGCGGATGCCCGATCGCGTAGCCCACGCGGAGTCCCGCCAGACCGAACGCCTTCGAGAACGTCCGCAGGACGACGACGTTCGGATGCTCCTCGAACACGCGCTCGGCGAGCCCGTCGACAGCGCCGTCGGCGGTCACGAACTCGGCATAGGCCTCGTCGAGGATGATGAGGACGTCGGCGGGGACGCGGGCGACGAAAGCGGCGAACTCGCTGCTCGTGACGATGGGGCCGGTCGGGTTGTTCGGCGTGCAGACGAGGATCGCGCGAGTGCGGTCGGTGACGGCATCCGCCATGGCGTCGAGGTCGTGGGTGGCGTCGGCGCGCAGGGGGACCGGCACGGCCGTGGCCCCTGCGATGAGCGGGATGCCCGGATAGGCCTCGAAGGACCGCCAGGCATAGATCACCTCGTCGCCGACGGAGGCCGCGGCGGCGATCAGCTGGTACAGGATCGATACGGAACCGGCGGCGACGTGCACGGCATCCGGTTCGACACCGTACCGCTCCCCCAGCCGGGCGCGCAGGGCGCCCGCGGTCGCGTCCGGATAGCGGTTGACCGGCACCGTTCTGCGCAGCGCCTCGGCGACCGAGGGCAGCGGATCGAACGGGTTCTCGTTGCTGGACAGCTTGAAGGCGTCGGCTCCGGCCTGCTTGCCCTGCCGGTACGGCGGAAGCGCGGCGATCTCGGGGCGGATGCGGGGCAGGATCGGCTCGGTCACGCTCCGAGTCTACGAGGGCGCGTCGCGATCCATCGGGGGGGCCGTTCCCTCCCGCTCTGATCGCGACCACAGGCGGTGATGGAAGAGTGGATGCCGTGAGACACGGGTGGGTGCGCGAGGTCGCGGGATGGCTTTCAGCGGCGGCGATCGCCGTCATCGTCACGGGTCAGGTCGTCTCGACCGCGCGCGGGGAGCTCCTGCTGCGCGACGGGGACTCCCTCGTGGTGCCGATGTTCGTCCGTTCCGTGCTCGAGGGGCAGGGCTGGGACTGGGCGATGTCGACGGTGCTGTTCCTTCCGGAGTCGGCTCTTTTCGCATTGCTGCACCTCGTCCTGCCGATCGGCATCGACGCGGTGATGCTCGTCAACGCCGCCGTCAACGTGCTCGCGCTGTACGGAGCGATCCGGTTCGTGGCGGGCCGACGCGACGACGGCCGCGCACCCGTGGCCTGGTCGGTGATCGCGGTGGCGGTGTTCGGGCTCCTCGCCGTTACGGAGGTCTCGGCCTCCCGCGACTCCCTCGAGCTCGCCTCGCTGCTGCTCACGACCACGTACTACTCGGCGACCGTGATCGCCGTCGTCGTCTCGATCGGGATCGCGCGTCGCCTCTGCGACCGGCCGGGATCCCGCCGGGGCATGCTGATCGCCCTGGCGGCCGTGGCGGCCGTCGCCTCGCTCTCGAACCCGCTGTACCTGGTGTGGGCGACGGTCCCGCTGGGAGCGGTGCTCGGCTTCGCCGCCCTGCGCGAGAACGACCGCGCCCGGATGCTGTCGCTGCTGTGGTGGCTCCTGGGCGGAACGGCGGTGGGCCTTCTCGGTCGTATTCCGTTCTCGGCATGGATCGAGAACTCGGGGCTCGGGTACGCCCGGCCGCAGCTCTGGCCGGAGTCGGCGCAGTACTACGGCGACCTGCTCACGCAGCGCCTGTCGACGCCGCTGGGCTGGGTCGCCGCGGCCGTGATCGTGGCGCTGCTCGTCCTGGCGGTGCGACGGACGCTGCGCGCATCCTCGCGCGGTGAGCGGCTGGTCGCGGCATCCGCCTGGATGCTCCCCGTCCTCGTCGTGGTCGGTGCGATCGCCCTGGGGACGAACGCCGCCCGATACCTCGAGCCGGTCGTGTTCGCGCCGATCCTCGCTCTCGTCGCGGCTCCCCGCACCCTGCGGTTCTCCCCTGCCGTCCGCCGAACCGCGACCGCTGCCGCCGCCGTCCTGCTGCTCGTCGGGGCCGGCCTCAACGTGCCGCGCTCCGCGACCGCCGCCACCGCGCCCGACGCGGACCTGGCCTGCGTCACGGACTGGATCGACGAGTCCGGCCAGACCGGAGCGGGACAGTTCTGGACGGTGCGTCTGCCGAAGCTGCACCTCGCCGATCCGACGCAGCTCATCCAGGTCGATCACCGGCTGAACGGCTACTCCTGGCTCGTGAACCGCGCGGACTTCGACACCACGTCCGTGAGCTTCCTGCTCGCGGACGAGAAGACGCAGAGCTGGGAGGTGTCGCTCGGGACGATGGAGATCGACGTCGTGGACTGCGGGCGGTACACGATCTACGACCTCGCTCCCGAGGAGCTGCCCCTGGGTTTCCCGCACTCCTGACCCGCGGAGCCCGACGGAGTCAGCGCGCGGGCGCGGCCGTCGTGGTGCCGGCGCGGAACCAGCAGGTCAGATGCTGGGAGACCGCGGCCTCCCCGCGCAGCATGCGCGTCGCCTGCTCGCCGGCCGCACGGCCCTTGCGGGTCGCCGGCTGCACGGAGGTCGTGAGGATGTGCCGGCCGAGTCCGTCGACCGTGACCCCGTCGAAGCCCGTCACGCTGAGATCCTGAGGGACGCGCAGTCCGCGCTCCTCGGCGGCGCGGATGACCCCGGCGGCCAGCAGGTCGCTCTGCGCGAGCACGGCGGTCGGCCGGGACTCCTCGTCCGCGAGGAGCGCACGTCCGGCGATGAGCCCCTCGTCGATCGAGCTGTGCGCGGCCGACACGGCGGGCGCGTCGGGGAACACCTCCCGAATCCCGTCGAGGCGGTCGCGCGTGACGTCGACCGTCGCCGCGGCCAGGCGCTCCGGGGTGACCGGACCGCGCTCGCGCGCGCTGTCCAGGGCCAGGGTGAGCACCGCGACGTCGCGGTGGCCGAGTCCGTGGACATGCCGGGCGACGTCGCGCGCGGCATCCCTGTTGTCCAGCGTGATCCGGGGGATGTCCTCGCCAGCGTCTCCTTCGATGACGACCACGGGGATGCCGCGTCCGCGCACGATCTCGAGCGACCGACGGGTGCGGCCGGAGCATCCGATCAGGATGACGGCGTCGACCGGCGCGTTCGTCAGGTTCGCGCCCTCGGCGGCGGCGTCCTCACGCAGGAGGAGCACGGCCGCCCCCAGCTCAGCGAGTCCGTCCGTGATGCCGTCCATCATCGCGATCGTGACCGGGTCCAGGAAGACGGTGCGCACCGGTCCCTCCAGCACGACCGCCACGATCCCGCTGCGACCCGTCCGCAGCGATGCAGCGCGGGGGTCCGGTCCTGCGTAGCCGAGGGATGCCGCGGCCGCCAGCACGCGTTCGCGCGTGGCCTCCGCCACGTGGGCCTTGCCGCTGAACACCACGGATGCCGTGGACGGGGCCACACCGGCCGCGCGGGCGACGTCGGCGATGGTCGCGCGACGGGGAGCTGGGTCCATGCCTCCGAGGATACGCGGTCCGTTTCCGCAGATCGAATCGATTCGATACGCTGTGAAGCATGGATGCCCGGCTGACCCGATCCCAGTACGTGCGGTGGCGCAATGCGATCTTCGCGATCTTCCTCGCCAGCGGCGTCTCGATTGCGACCTGGGCCGCGCGCGTCCCCGACATCAAGACCGCGCTCGACATCGACAACGCCCAGATCGGGCTCCTCCTGCTCGGCATGGGAATCGCGTCGATCGTGGGCGTCTCGACGAGTCCCGCCGTCATGGCCAGGACCGGTGCGCGCCGGGGGATGCTCATGCTCCTCGTCATGCTCGCGGTCGGGATCGCCGTGGTGGGCCTGGGCGCCACCGTCCTCGGATCGTTCCCCGTGGTCATCGTCGGTCTCGTGCTGTTCGGGTTCGGGAACGGGTGTCTCGACGTCATGATGAACGTCGAGGCGACCGCCGTGGAGCAGCACGCCGGGAAGACGATCCTCCCGCTGTTCCACGCCTTCTTCAGCTTCGGCACGGTCATCGGCGCCGGTGCCGCGTGGGCGGCCACGCGGCTTCACGTCGAGGTGGCGCCGCATGCGGGCGTCATCGCCGTGCTGATCCTGGTCACGGCGTTCGTCTCCATCGCGAACGTCCCCAATCGCGACGAGGCCCTGGACCCCGCGCAACCGGGGGAGAAGCCCCATTGGCGCGAACGCATGCACACGGCACTGGAGGCCTGGCGCGAGCCGCGCACCTACGTGCTCGGCATCGTCATCCTCGGCATGGCCTTCGCGGAGGGCGGCGCGAACGACTGGCTGGCGCTCGGCGTCTCCGAGGATCACGGGTTCGGCGCCCAGAACGGTGCGGCAGCGCTCACCGTCTTCTCCGTCGCGATGACGACGGTCCGCGTGTTCGGCGGTCCGCTGGTCGACCGCTTCGGTCGCGTGCTCGTGCTGCGCATCCTCGCGGTCTCGGCCGCCGGCGGCATCCTGCTGTTCATCCTCGCCCCGAACCTGCCGCTCGTGTTCGTCGGTGCGGCGCTGTGGGGTGTCGGGGCCTCGCTCGGCTTCCCGCTGGGCATGTCCGCCGCCGCCGACGATCCGGCCAAGGCCGCGGCGCGCGTGAGCGCCGCAGCGACGATCGGCTACGCAGCGTTCCTGTGCGGTCCGCCGGTGCTCGGCCTCATCAGCGAGCACATCGGCCTGCTGAACACGCTGTTCATCCTGGTGGCGCTCGTCGCGGCATCCGGTCTCGCCTCGGGAGCGGCGCGTCCGCTCACCGCTTCCCAGAAGACCGCCGTGCGCTGACGCGGCTCACCGGTCGCCGGGGATGCTCACGGCGCCCGAGCGCACGAGGGCCGCGGCGTGCGAACGGCTGCGCGCGCCGAGCTTCGCCAGCACGTTGGAGACGTGGGTCTTCACGGTCGGGACCGAGATCCCGAGCCGCTGAGCGAGTTGCGCGTTCGACAGTCCGCTCTGGATGCCGTCGAGCACCTCGCGCTCGCGGGCGGTGAGCTCGACCTCGACGCCCGGTTCGGCCGTGTCGGTGGGGGCCGCGGAGACGATCGCGGCGAGCGCGCGCCGGGTCACGCGCGGGTCCAGCATGCCGTGCCCCGCGGCGACGGCACGCACGGCCTGCACGAGCGTGGGCGCATCGGCCGTCTTGAGCAGGAATCCGGCCGCTCCCGCGGCGAGCGCTCCCATCACGAGGTCGTCCTCGTCGAAGCTCGTCAGCACGAGGACGTCGGCCAGGCCGCGCTCGACGATCTCCCGCGTCGCGGAGACGCCGTCGCGACCCGGCATCCGCAGGTCCATGAGCACCACGTCCGGGCGCAGAGCCGCCGCGTTGCGCACCGCGACGTCGCCGTCGGCGGCCTCGCCGACGACCTCGATTCCGTGCGTCTCGAGCATGATGCGCAGGCCCTCGCGGATCGCACCGTGATCATCGGCCAGCAGCACGCGCACCGACGCCGTCACGACCGCGCCTCCTCGGGGATCGAAGCCTGCACGGACCATCCCCCGGGGACGGGCCCGGCGGAGAAGGTGCCCTCGAGGGCACGGACCCGCTCGCCCAGCATGCTCAGCCCCCAGCCGGATCCCTGCGCACCGGGGCGAGGCCGGCCGCCGCGGGACTCGACCGACACCCGCACCTCTCCGGGCTCTCGCGCGACCGCGACGTCGACAGCGGAACCCGCGGCGTGACGTTCGCAGTTCGCGAGACCTTCGCGCACGACCCGCAGTACGGCCTGCTCGACGGGGGCCGAGAGACCGCGCGGCGCCTCGCCGGCCGTGACGGACAGCCCGCAACGGCGCGCCGACTCGACGGCCCGATCCCAGTCGGCGGCCCCGAGGGGCGCGACGAGCTCGGCGTCGCCGTCGCGCAGGACGGTGATCATCGTGCGCAGGGCGGAGTGGGCGTCGAGCCCGGCATCCCGCACCGCCTGCAGAGCCGCGCGATCGGCGTGCGCATCCGCGGGGATCGACAGCGCGGCCTCCGACCTGATGGCCATGGCCAGCACGTGACCGGCGACCGTGTCGTGCAGTTCGCGCGCCATGGACTCCCGTTCGCGGCGCACGGCGACCTCCTGGTCCCGCGCCGCCTGCCTCTCCACCTCCTGAGCGCGCAGCCGGTGGAGCTCGGCGAGCTCGTGCGCCTGCGACACGGCCACCGCCCACCAGTAGTCGGTGCCGAAGATGGCGCCGAACTGCACGGCGATCACGAAGGCCGTCGGCAGGTCCGCACGGGTGGCGAACAGGGCCGCGACGAACAGCACGACCACGGCGCCGATGAGACAGCCCGCGAGGATGCCGCGCATGCGCGGGCTCGCGAGGAAGACCGCGGTCCACAGCACGTCGAGCAGGACCAGCAGGGTCCCGATGCCGCCCACCGTGAGCACGTCCCCGATGAACAGGAGCGCCACGAGAACGAGGACGAGCATCGGATGCCGGCGCTTGGCGAGCGCGAGGGCGCACGCCGGGAGGGCGAAGGCCAGCGCCCACCACGGGGACAGTTCGATGCCGGGGAGGGTGAACGGCCCCCAGATCCCGCGGAACCCGAACGCCGCGAAGATGACGCCGAGCAGCGCCATCGCGAGGGGATCCAGCAACCATCGGTGCCGGAGATACGCCGCCCCGGCGCGCGATCGGCTCATCCCCTCCATCACCCCATGCAATCACGCCCGCCCGCCCGTCACATCCGACCAAGGGATGAGTGCCCATCGCGACCTTCGCCCGATCCGCCCGCGACGGCGTGACAGGACGCTGGACGCATGGAGATCTTCGCCGGAGCCCCGCTGCTGCTGTCGCTCGCCGTGCTCGCACTCGTGGACAGCCTCAGCATCGGCACGCTGCTCATCCCGCTCTTCCTGCTGCTCGCGCCGGGGCGGGTGCGGGTCGGGCGCGTGCTGCTGTACCTCGTCACGATCGCGGGCTTCTATCTCGTCGTCGGACTTCTGTTCCTGTGGGGTCTCGTGAACGTCGTCGACGTCGCCGCGGAGATGCTGTCCTCTCCGGCGGGGGCCGCAGTCCGGCTCGTGGTCGGTGCAGGGCTGCTCGTCGGGTCGTTCCTCATCCCGACGTCCTCGAAGCAGAAGGTCCCGGCGGGGCCGACGACAGCAGGCGAGGTCGGATCCGAGTCCGCGACCGCGGACCCGGCCGGGCAAGGACGCATCGCACGCTGGCGCGCACGCCTGCTCGCCCCCGACGTCACGCGGTGGGCGATCGTCTCGGTGGCGATCGCCGCCGGGGTCGTCGAGGTGGCCACCATGGTGCCGTACATCGTCGGGATGACGATGCTCGCCGACTCCGGAGTGGACACCTCGGTCCGCGTGCTCGCTCTCGTGGGCTACTGCCTGGTGATGATCGTGCCCGCGCTGATGCTGCTGCTGGTCCGCGTCGTCGCCGCCCGCGCGATCGCCGGTCCGCTCGAGCGCCTCGCCGCCTGGATGCAGCGCACCGCGGGGGAGACGACCGCATGGATCATCGGCATCCTCGGCTTCCTCATCGCCAGGGCCGCCGCCACGGAGCTGGGACTGTTCGAGTTCCTCGGAGGGTGAGGCGCCGAGCGCGCCGCCGGGACGGTTAGGCTCGTCGGGTGCGTCTCGTCATCGCCCGCTGCTCGGTCGACTACTCCGGCCGTCTCAACGCCCATCTGCCCCTCGCCACGCGCCTGCTGGTGCACAAGGGCGACGGCAGCCTGCTCGTGCACTCCGACGGCGGCAGCTACAAGCCGCTGAACTGGATGAGCCCGCCGTGCTCGCTCGCGACCGAGGCCCCGGGCGAGGAGGAGTCCACCGCCGGCGTCGTCGAGGTCTGGCGCGTCACGCACAAGAAGACCGGGGATGCGCTGCGGGTGCAGATCTACGAGATCCTGCACGACACGAACCACGACCTCGGGATCGACCCCGGCCTGCAGAAGGACGGCGTCGAGGCCGACCTGCAGCGCCTGCTCGCCGAGCAGGTCGAGCTCCTCGGCGAGGGCACGACGCTCGTGCGCCGCGAGTATCCGACCGCGATCGGCCCTGTGGACCTGATGGTCCGGGATGCCGCGGGCGCCGCGGTCGCGGTCGAGGTGAAGCGCCGCGGCGACATCGACGGCGTCGAGCAGCTCACGCGCTATCTCGAACTCCTGGGGCGCGACCCGCACCTCGCCCCCGTCGCCGGAGTTTTCGCCGCGCAGGAGATCAAGCCGCAGGCCCGAGTGCTCGCCGAGGACCGCGGCATCCGCTGCCTCGTCCTGGACTACGACGAGATGAAGGGCATCGAGTCCGGCGTCCCCCGCCTGTTCTGACGGTCGGGGCGCGCCCTCCGGCGCACCTAGGCTTGGAAGCATGCCCCACTCCCCGTACTCCTGCGTGCTGTGGGACGTCGACGGCACGATCGTGGATGCCTCCGTCGGCATCCTGCGCCGCCTGACCGTCGCGCTCACGCACTTCGGTCACCCCGCCCCCACCTACGAGCAGCTCACGCACTGGATCGGACCGCCGATGTTCCAGTCGTTCCAGGACCAGGCGGGGATGACCCCGGAGCAGTCCCGGGAAGCCGTGGCGTTCTACCGCACGCTCGGCAAGGCAGATGGCTACACCACCGATGTGGTCACCTACCCGGGGGTCGCGGAGCTGATCCGCGAACTGCATGCCGACGGCATCCCGCAGGCGACGGCCAGCTCCAAGCCCGAGATGCAGGTCGACGCGCTCGTCGACCACTTCGGTCTGCGGGCGTCCTTCCTCACCACGGTCGGCGCGACACCCGATGAGGCCACGCTCGCGTCCAAGACCGACATCGTGGCGGAGGCGCTGCGGCGCCTCGACGAGCGCGGGGCGGACGTGTCACGACCTGTGCTGATCGGCGACCGTCATCACGACGTCGAGGGCGGCGCCGCGAACGGCGTGCCGGTCATCTTCGTCGAGTGGGGCTTCAGCGACCCGGTCGAGGGGGATGACGCGGCGTTCCGCGCCGCGAACGTCGGCGAACTGCGGAGCCTGCTGCTCACGCCGTGACGCGCGGCCCCGGAAAGACACCGGCTCGGCCAGCCCTCAGAAGCACAGAACTCCCCGCCGGATGCGCGGATCTGCGCACCGGTCGGGGAGCTCTGTGAAGATTCGCCCTCAGAGGGGGCGGATGTTCTCGGCCTGCAGGCCCTTGGGGCCTTGCGCCACATCGAACTCGACGCGCTGGTTCTCGTCGAGCGAGCGGTAGCCGGAGGACTGGATGGCGGAGTAGTGCGCGAACACGTCGGCGCCTCCGTCGTCAGGGGAGATGAAGCCGAAGCCCTTCTCCGAGTTGAACCACTTGACCGTGCCCTGGGTGCTCATGTACTGCCGTTCTGCTGGGTAGAAAGCCGACGCAGGATGCACCGACACGGCTAACGCTAGTGGAGCACGGCGTTCGCGGAAACGGCCAGCGCGAAGAAGGTAACCCAAATGTTGCATGCGCGTCATGCGCCGGCATCCGAAGCGGCGGCAGGAACGGAAGTGGCCCCCATCGCGGGGGGAGCGATGAGGGCCAGAAGACGACCGGAGGGTGCGTCGGATACAGCCTAACCCGAAATCCGGAAACTTGTCCCCCATTTGGGGGACAAATCTGGAAAATCGTGGGATGATGTCTCGATAGCGGCCCCCTCGAATAGCCCATTGGGGACTGAACTACTCGAGGGGGCCCAATCGCATGTGAGGATCGTCCGGCTCTGGGGAGAACCAACCGTCTTCTGGGGTGAGACGGTGACGATCGATCCCCGTTCACATGCACCTTCACCATAGGGGAGGGTGAGTGGCCGCGTCCATGGTCTCGGACCACGGATCGCGGCCCGTGAAGGTGGGGGAGGACCCGTCCGGGTCGCAGGTTCCGGGAGGAGATAGGCGCACAGCGCGGATGCCGCATCCGCCGCCCATCTCCCCCGAAACCGCGAGCTTTCCGCCCGCCCGGCGCCGATAACCGCTGAGGCCGTGTGCGTCAACCCCGTCGACCTGGAGCACCGCTCGGCGCAGAGTGGGTCATCCGAACGAAGGAGGATGACATGGGAATCGACGACAAGGCCAAGAACGCCGCCGAGAAGGTGGCCGGGCACGTCAAGGAGACGGCCGGCAAGGTGACCGACGACGAGACGCTCGAGGCGGAGGGTCGCGCACAGCAGGCGAAGGCCGATGTGAAGCAGGCTGCCGAGAACGTCAAGGACGCGGTCAAGGACTAGTCCCGCTGCACCGGCGGTGAGCCATGACACGTTTCGGGGTCGAGGAGGAGTACTTCTTCCTCGACCCCGACTCTCTCGCCCCGGTCCCCGCGGCCGCGCGAGCGAAACGCGCCCTCGGGGATGCCGAGATCGCCGGCGCCTTCACGAGCGAGTTCCTCACCTGCCAGCTCGAGTACGCCACCTCTCCTGCGCAGACGCTGATGCAGGCGCGCGAGCAGATCACCGCGGCCCGCGCAGCGATCGCGGAGTTCGCCCGCGAGGACGGTTGCGCCCTCGGGCCGGTCGGAACGCCCTTCGGGACGGGTGATGCGCACATCTCTCCGACGACGCGCTACCGGGACATCGCCCGCTGGCTCGCCGACATCGCCGGCGGACATCACGTCTGCGGGCTGCACGTGCACGTCGAGATCGACGACCCCGAAGACCGTGTCCGTGCGCTGAACCGCCTGCGCCCCTGGCTTCCCGTGCTGCTCGCCCTGGCCGGCAACTCGCCGTTCTGGCACTCGCGCATCACCGGCTACCGCAGCTGGCGCACGGTCCTCATGCGGCGGCTGCCGACCATGGGCTGCCCTCCCCTGTTCCGCGATCACGCGCACTACCGCCATCATCTCGAGGAGCTGATCCGTGTGCGCGCCGCGCCGGACGCGGCGTCCCTCGCATGGGCGGCGCGCCTGTCGGAGCGGTTCCCGACCGTCGAGGTCCGCGTGTTCGACTCCCAGCTCGATCCGGACGACGCGCTCCTGCTGGCCGCCCTGACCCGCGCGATCCTGACGACGGAGCAGGATGCCGGGACCACCCTCGACACCGATCTCATCGACGCCACGCTCTGGATGGCGGCGCGCGAGGGACTGAACGCCGCCCTGATCGATCCGTCCACCGGGGAGGTCTCCAACGCCCGGATGCTCCTCCAGGAACTGATGCGGCTCATCGAGCCTCAGCTGGAGCGGACCGGCGACACCGCGTTCGTCCGCGAGCGGATCGCGCACATCCGATCGGCCGGCACGGGCGCGGAGCGGCAGCTCGCGGCGCTGCGGGCCGGGGGAGTGTCCGGCCTCGCGCGGCTCCTCGGAGCACGCGCAGTGCGGGTGGCGTGACGCCACCCGCCCTGCGCTTCCGCCGGTCGATCAGGCCACGGCGTGGATCACGCCGGTCAGGATCAGCGTGATGAGGGTCGTCCAGCCGACGATCGCCACGCCCTGCCAGATGAGGATGCGGGCCTTGCCGATGCCGCCGGCCGCGAGCATCGTGGCGGTGAACTGCGTGGGGAGCAGCAGGGGGCCGAGCAGGCTGACTCCGGGAACGCCGTAGCGCTCCAGCGCCCGCTGAAACTTCGCGCGCCGCGCGGCCTTGCGCTCGCTCTCCTCCGGCTCGTCGACCGGCACGGTGACGGTCGCCCCCGAGCCGCCCACCGCGACGGCCTCGCGGGCCTGCACCTTCGCGCGGTGCCGGGTGACGACCGCATTGCGCGCTCCGGCGCTGATGAAGACGAGCACCGCGACGCAGACGAAGTTGCCGACGATGGCCGCGATGGCGGCGATCACCGGGGGGATGCCGCCGATGATCCCGATGGCAGCGGCGCCCTCACCCTCGATGAACGGCACCGCACCGGCCGCGGCCACGATCAGCGGCTGGATGAACTCGGGCACCTGGGCGACGAGGTTCTGGAAGGTCTCGATGAGGTTCATGTCCTGCTCCTGTGGTTGTCCGCGGCGGCCCTTCCGCCTGGCGATGACTCCATTGCACCGGCCGCCGCGGTGGCCGGGAAGTGAGCCGCTGTCACCGGATTCCGGGCGGTCCGCACGTTCCGTGGGTGACATGTGTCATGGCCGTAATGTGGAGGACATGACGAGTCCGACCGGGGGAGACGACGCGGCCGACGCCCTGGGAGACGGCGCCGTCGGAGGGCGCCGCCTCGCGCGCGGCATCACGGCGACGTGGTGGTACACGGCGTCCGCCGTCATCCTGTTCGAACTGCTCGTCGTGCTGTTCGCCATGGCCGCTCTCGCCGAGAGCGGCCGAACGGTCGGCGCCGTGCTCGTGGTGGGTCTCGGCGGACTGGTGTGGTGGGGCGCCACCATGGTGCTGCTGCTCGCGTACCGGCATCGCGACGAGACGGCCGGCACCGGACCCTGGCAGCGGTTCCTCCTCCCTCTCGTCGTCGCCGCCCTCTACGCGGTCGTCGCGGGCACGGTGACCGGGATGTGGACCGTGGCGGGGACCGCGTTGCTGGCGCCGCTGGTGCTGCTGAACTGGCCGCGCGGGGTGCGGCTGCGGCTGGTCCTCGCCGTCACCGCCGTGCTGATCGCCCTGTGGGTCGTCGATCAGCGCACCGGCGCGGTGGACATGGCCGCGCAGTCCACGTGGTGGATGTTCGCCGCCTTCGCCATCCTGCTGCCCGTGATGTCGGTCACCTCGTTGTGGTGGTGGGACGTGTTGAGGACCCTCGACCGAGCGCGGGTCGCCGAGTCGCGCCTGGGCGCGACGCAGGAGCGGCTCCGGGTGGCGACGGACGTGCACGACCTGCAGGGGCACCACCTGCAGGTGATCGCGCTGCAGCTCGAACTCGCCGAGCGCCTCATGGCCAAGGACCCGGACGCCGCGCTCGATCAGATCCGGCTCGCGCGCACCAGCGTCGACGAAGCGCGTCAGGGCACGCGGGATCTCGCCCTGCGGTTCCGCTCGGTGCCGCTGGCCGACGAGATCGCGAACGCGGTCGATCTGCTGCGGGCGGCCGGGACGACCGCGGAGTCCACGGTGGATGCCGCGGCCGACGCCGCCCCGGCATCCGTGCTCGGACCGGTGATCCGGGAGACCACGACGAACGTCCTGCGTCACGGCGGCGGGAAGTGGGCGCGGCTCTCGCTGACCCGCACCGACGGCGCCTGGCGCTACGAGATCGCGAACGACGCCGGCTCCTCCGCCGCGAGCCCCGACGGCTCCGGCCTGGAAGGCATCGAGCGCCGCGCGGCCGAGGCCGGCGGAGATGTGCGGATCGACCGCGGGCGCACCGAGTTCACCGTCGTCGTGACGGTCCCGGAGGGAGCACGATGATCCGCGTACTCGTGGCCGACGACGAGGCGATGATCCGGTCGGCACTCGCCTCGCTGCTGCGCCTGGAGGACGACATCGAGGTCGTGGCCGAGTGCGCCGACGGTGCTGAGGCGATCGCCGAGGCCACGCGCCTGGAGCCGGACATCTGCCTGCTCGACCTGGAGATGCCGCGCTTCGACGGCGTGCAGGTGGCCGAACAGCTGAACCGCCGCGTCCCGACCCGCTGCATCGTCGTGACCCGCCATGCCCGCCCCGGCGTGCTGCGGCGCGCGCTGGCCTCTGGCGTCTCGGGCTTCCTGCCGAAGTCGCGCGGCGCCGACGAGGTCGCCCAGGTCATCCGTCGCGTCGCCGCCGGTGGGCGCTACGTGGACCCCGAGATCGCCGCAGACGCGCTGAGCGACGAGCGCTGCCCGCTCACCGACCGCGAGCTGGACGTGCTCCGCGCCGGCCGCCGCGGTGAGACGACCGGACAGATCGCACGCGCTCTCTCCCTCGCACCCGGCACCGTGCGCAACCACGTGTCGGCCGTGCTGGGCAAGCTCCAGGTCGCGACCCGGCAGCAAGCGGTGCTCCTCGCCGAGGAGCGCGGCTGGATCTGAGCCTCGGCCGCCCCAGCATCCTCGACCCGTACCGCGACCGGCGCATCCCGCGTCACACGACGGTCGTGCCGAACAGACTGCCGACGAGGTAGGTGGCGGCGAGCGCCAGCGCGCCGCCGATGACCGTCCGCACGATCGCGCGCGCCCGGTTCGCGCCGCCGATCCACGCCGCGACGTATCCCGTGATCGCGAGAGCGACGAGCACCGTCACGAATGTCAGCGCGATGCGCGCGGGATGCGGCGCGAGCAGGATCGTCGCCATCGGCAGCAGCGCGCCCAGGACGAACGCGACGGCCGAGGCGAACGCGGCATGCCAGGGGCTCACCACGTCGTCCTCGTCGATGTTCAGCTCGACAGACAGATGCGCGGCCAGGGCGTCTTCGGCGGTCAGCTCGTGCGCCACCTGCGTCGCGGTCTCGCGGGACAGGCCCTTCGCTTCGTAGAGCCCGATCAGCTCGGCGAACTCGGCCTCGGGGTCGTCGGCGAGTTCGCGCTTCTCCTTCGCGATGAGCGCACGCTCCGAATCCCGTTGACTCGAGACGGAGACGTACTCACCGAGCGCCATCGAGATGGCGCCTCCGACGAGCGCTGCGGCCCCGGCGATGAACACCGGCCCGGTGTCCGCCGTGGCGCCGGCGACACCGACCACGACGGCCGCGGTCGACACGATCCCGTCGTTCGCCCCGAGGACACCCGCGCGCAGCCAGTTCAGCCGCTGTGCGAGGCCCTGCGTGTGCGGCTCATCCGGGTGGGCTCCGGGCACACCGTCGGCTTCCATGGTCCTCCGTCCGTCACGCCTAATTCTGTCCGAGTCCGGCGGACGGCGAAACCCGGCTCAGCGTCCGAGGATCGCGCGTGTCGTCACCTCGGGGCGCAGATCCAGCCGGCGCAGCAGCTGCGCGTTCGCCGCCACGACGACCGTCGACAGCGACATGAGGATCGCCCCCACCGACATCGGGAGCACGAAGCCGACGGGTGCGAGGACCCCGGCCGCGAGCGGCACGGAGAGGAGGTTGTACCCCGCGGCCCACCACAGGTTCTGCTTCATCTTGCGATAGGCGGCGCGCGAGAGCTCGATCACCGACAGCACCGATCGGGGATCGTCGCTCGCGAGGATCACGCCGGCCGACGCGATGGCGACGTCGGTTCCGGCGCCGATCGCGAGACCCACGTCGGCCTGCGCCAGGGCGGGAGCGTCGTTGACGCCGTCGCCCACCATGGCGATCCTCCGCCCCTCGCGCTGCAGCTCCTGCACCGTGGCAGCCTTGTCCTCGGGCCGGACGCCCGCGAAGAACCGTTCGATTCCGAGATCGTTCGCGACCGAACGGGCGACGGCCTCGGCATCCCCCGTGATCATGACGACCTGGACGCCGAGCGCGTGCAGGGCGTCCACCGCGTCCCGCGACTCCGGGCGGATCTCGTCTGCCAGCTTCAGGGCACCCACGACCGCCCCGTCGCGCAGGACGTGCAAGATGATGGCACCGTCGGCGCGCCACGTGTCGGCGATCGGGAGTTCCTCGGCTCGCTCCTCGGTGAGCAGGTGCGGCCCGCCGACCCGGACCGTCGATCCGGAGACGGTCGCCGTCACCCCGACGGCGGGGGACGAGGAGAAGTCCGCGCTGGACGCGACCGGCAGCCCGCGGTCGGACGCCGCCCGCACGATCGCACGGGCGAGCGGATGCTCGCTGTCGGCCTCGGCGGCCGCGGCGAGAGCCAGTACGGCGTCGGCGCCCTCTCCGTCGATCACCGAGATGTCGGAGACCACCGGCTCGCCCTTGGTGAGCGTCCCGGTCTTGTCGAAGAGGACGGTGTCGACGGTCCGCATGCTCTCGAGCGCCAGCCGGTCCTTCACGAGGACGCCGCCGCGCGCCGCGCGTTCGGTCGCGATAGAGACGACCAGCGGGATCGCAAGACCCAGCGCGTGCGGGCAGGCGATCACGAGCACGGTGATCGTGCGGATGACGGCCTCGTCCGGCATCCCGACGAGCGTCCAGACCAGCGCCGTGACGACCGCGGCTCCCAGGGCGAACCAGAACAGCCAGCCGGCAGCCGTGTCCGCCAGTCGCTGGGCGCGGGAGGACGAGTTCTGCGCCTCGGTCACCAGACGCCGGATGCCGGCGAGAGCAGTGTCGTCACCGGTGGCGGTGATCGCGACCCGCAGGCCCGAGTCGGTGGCCACGGTGCCCGCGGTCACGGACTCGCCGGGGCCTCGCGTCACCGTGCGGGACTCCCCGGTGATCATCGACTCGTCCATGGCGGCGCGTCCGTCCACGATGCGGCCGTCGGCGGGGACGCTTCCGCCGGGGCGCACGACGACGAGATCGCCGACGACGAGATCGTCGGGGGCGACGACGACCACCTGACCGTGCTCGAGGCGCTCGGCCTCGTCCGGCAGCAGGGCCGCGAGGGAGTCCAGGGCGGACGTCGTCTGCGCGAGAGAGCGCATCTCGATCCAGTGGCCGAGCAGCATGATGACGATGAGCAGGGCGAGTTCCCACCAGAAATCGAGCTCGTGATGGAGGATGCCGAGACTCGCGCCCCACGATGCGAGGAAGGCGACCGTGATGGCGAGTCCGATCAGGAGCATCATCCCGGGCCTGCGTGCCCGGATCTCACCGACGGCGCCGGTGAGGAAGGGCCGACCTCCCCAGATGTACATGACCGTGCCGAGCACGGGGGAGACCCAGCCGAGGCCGGGAATCGCGGGAAGCCGGTACCCGAGGATCATCGCGAACATGCCCGACAGCACGACCGTCGGGACGGCGAGGACCAGCATGATCCAGAACAGCCGCCGGAACGGCCCGACGTGGTCGCCGTGCCCCGCATGCCCGCCGTGCCCGCCGTGGGCCTCGTGTCCGCCTCCCTCGTTCGCGGAGCGAGCCCCTCCTTCGTTCGTTGAGCGAGCCCCTCCGTCGCTCGTTGAGCGAGCGGAGCGAGTCGAAACGCGGTGCCCATCATGCCCCGCGTGCTCCTCATGCCCCCCGTGCCCCGCGTGACCGTTCTCGTGCTGGTCCGACATCCTCTTCTCCTCCTCGTTCACCCGTGCTGTGCGGGGGCCGTCGGGCGCCCCGCACAGCGTCCCGGCTCACGCCGCCGCGACGTACCTCGCGGGGTCGGCGTCGAACTTCGGCCCGCAGCCCGCGCAGCAGAACCAGTAGCGCTCGCCCTCATAGTCTCTGTAGAGTCCGACGGCTTCGGCATCCGCCTTGACGACGACGCTGCCGGCCATGACGGGGCATTCGGCCAGGTCGGATGCGGACCGGGCGAGGAGGTCCTTACGGCCTGCGGCGTCGACGCCGCCGCCACCGTCGATGCTGCAGCAGGATCCTGTCGATTCGGACATGGGGTGTTCCTCTCAGTGGTGGGAGCCGGCGACCGCCGACGGGGATAACTCCGTCGCACGACTGCGGAACGACCGCAGTCGCAGGCTGTTGCCGACGACGAAGACGCTGGAGAACGCCATGGCGGCTCCGGCGAGCATGGGATTGAGCAGTCCGAGCGCCGCCAGGGGGATCGCGGCGACGTTGTACGCGAAGGCCCAGAACAGGTTGCCCTTGATGGTGCCGAGCGTGCGGCGCGAGAGCCGGATCGCGTCGGCCGCGCTGCGCAGGTCGCCGCGGACCAGCGTGATGTCGCTGGCCTCGATCGCGACGTCGGTGCCGGTGCCCATCGCGAGACCGAGATCCGCCTGGGCGAGGGCCGCGGCGTCGTTGACGCCGTCGCCGACCATCGCGACGACCTTGCCGTCGGCCTGCAGGCGCGTGACGACCTCGACCTTGTCCACGGGAAGGACCTCGGCGATGACCTCGTCGATGCCGATCTCGGCCGCGATCTGCTCGGCGGCTGCCCGGTTGTCACCGGTCAGCAGGATCGGCGTGAGGCCGAGGGCCTTCAGCTGTCCGATGGCCTCGGCGCTCGTGGGCTTCACGGCATCCGACACGACCAGGATGCCGCGGGCCCGTCCGTCCCAGCCGACGGCGATGGCCGTCCGGCCCTGTCGCTCCGCCTCGGCCTTGACGGCTGCGAGGTCGGCGGGCAGCGGCTGCGCCCAGTCAGCCAGCAGCGACTCGCGGCCGACGAGCACGCCGTGTCCGTCGACGACGCCCTGGACGCCCTTGCCCTCGATGTTCGTGAAGTCCTCGGGCGCCGGGAGCGCGCCGAGCTCCTGGGTCGCGGCCTTCGCGATGGCCTGGGCGATCGGGTGCTCCGAGGCATCCTCCAGGGCTCCGGCGAGCCGGAGCAGGTCGGCCCGGTCCACGCCGTCGGCGGGGTGCACGCCGACGAGCGTCATGCGGCCGGATGTGACGGTGCCGGTCTTGTCGAGCACGACCGTGTCGACCGTGCGCGTGGACTCGAGGACCTCGGGGCCCTTGATGAGGATGCCCATCTGCGCGCCGCGGCCGGTGCCGACCAGCAGGGCGGTCGGGGTGGCGAGTCCGAGGGCGCACGGGCACGCGATGATGAGCACGGCGACAGCGGCCGTGAAGGCGGCGGATGCCGGGAAGCCGGCGCCCAGCCAGGCGCCCAGAGTCACGATCGCGATCGCGATGACGATCGGCACGAAGATGCCGGACACCCGGTCCGCCAGACGCTGGACCTCGGCCTTGCCGGACTGCGCGTCCTCGACGAGCCGCGCCATCTGCGCGAGCTGGGTGTCGGCGCCCACACGGGTCGTGCGCACCACGAGGCGTCCGCCGGCGTTCACGGTCGCTCCGGTGACGGCGTCGCCGGGACCCACCTCGACAGGGACGGATTCCCCGGTGAGCATCGACGCGTCCACGGCCGAGGTCCCCGAGACGACCACTCCGTCGGTGGCGATCTTCTCGCCCGGGCGGACGAGGAACTCGTCGCCGACGGCGAGGTCGGAGATCGGGATACGGGTCTCGATGCCGCCACGCAGCACGGCGACGTCCTTCGCGCCGAGCTCGAGCAGCGCGCGCAGGGCGGCGCCGGCCTGACGCTTGGAGCGCTTCTCGAAGTAGCGCCCGGCGAGGATGAACGTCGTGACGCCCGCGCCGACCTCGAGGTAGATGTTCGCGGCACCGTCGCTCGGCGCGACGGTCAGCTCGAACGGATGGGTCATCCCCGGGACACCGGCCGTGCCGAAGAACAGCGCGTACAGGGACCACAGGAACGCGGCGATCGTGCCCATCGAGATGAGCGTGTCCATGGTCGCCGCGCCGTGACGGAGGTTCGTCCAGGCCGCCCGGTGGAACGGCCAGGCGCCCCACACGATCACAGGGGCGGCGAGCGCGAGCGACAGCCACTGCCAGTACGGGAACTGGAGGGCCGGGATCATCGCTATCGCGATGACGGGAACGGTCAGCAGCGCCGAGACGATGAGGCGTGTGCGCAGAGCGGTGAGCTCGACATCCGGAGCGTCCTCGGGGTCGGCCTGACCAGCGTCCGCGGACGGAGCCGGCAGTTCGGCCGTGTAGCCGGTCTTCTCGACCTCGGCGATGAGCAGTGCCGTGTCGAAGCCCGCGGGAGCTGTGACCTTCGCCTTCTCGGTGGCGTAGTTGACCGTCGCGGTGACGCCCTCGAGACGATTGAGCTTCTTCTCGATCCGCATGGCGCAAGACGCGCAGGTCATGCCGCCGATCTCCAGCTCCACGCTGGCTACGTCGTTCGTCGTGTCGCTCATGTGTGTCTCCTCAGGAGTTCGAAGGGCGAGAAACCAGTCCCGCCGCGAGGCAGGTGGTTTCTCGATGTGTCAGTGCCCGCCGTGGTCGCCGTCGGCCGGCTCCTCGCCGGGCACGGAAGCGGATGCCGCGGCATCCAGGACGAACTGCGCCGTGCGGACCTCGCCGTCCACCTGGAAGTCCAGGTAGAGCAGGTAGCGGCCGGCGGACGGCACCTCTGCGGTGAACGCCACCGTGGGTCCGGCCAGGTCGTCGGGCTGCGGTTCCTCTCCGTGGGCGTGGACATGCAGGTATGCGAGGTCTCCTTCGCGCAGGGCCACGAGATGTCCAAAGGCGCCGAGATACGGCTCGAGCGTCGTGACGGGCTCGCCGTCGCGGGTGACCTCGATCGTGAGCTCGCTGCCCGTTCCGGCGACGAGATCACCGCTCACGGCGACGTCGAAGCCGTCGACCTCGTCCTTCGTGACGATCGCCGTCGCAGGTCGCGGCGCGACGGCGCCGGCGACGTCCACCTGGCGGGAGAGCGTGGCACTTCTGCCGTCCGCCGTGAAGTCCGCGTAGACGCGGTACGTTCCCGCGGCATCCCACGTCCACGGCAGCGACCAGGTGCCGGTCGCGGCGTCCAGTTCGGGATGGACGTGTCGATAGCCGCTGCCGTCGCTGCGCACCACGATGAGGTGCAGCTGCTTTCCGTGGGCGGTCTCGAAGTCGGTCACGGGTTCACCCGCGGTCGTCAGGATGCGGAAGGACAGTGTCCCTTGGGTGGCGGTCTCCGCCGGGGCCTCGACGCGGTTGAGGACGAAGCCGGATGCCGAGATGGTCACGCCACTCACGTTCTGCTCCTCCTTCGGCGCCGGATCGGCGCCCTGCTGTTCCTGTTCGGCGTGGCCGGCCGGTTCGGCGTGGCCCGCCTGGGTCCATTCGGCGACGATGCTCGCCGGCACGAGTGCCCCGGCCGCCGCGTAGGCGGCGCCGAAGGCGATGACGAGTCCTGCGCCGTAGAGGCCGAGCCGGCCGACGGTGTTCATCAGACCCGGACGGCTGTGTAGCCGGCCTCGTCGACGGCGGCGATGATCGCGGCGTCGTCCAGAGGCTGGTCGCCGGTCACGACGAGCTTGCCGGTCTGCGCGCTGACATCGATGCCGGAGACACCGGTGACCTGGGAGACCTCTTCGCGGACGGACATCTCGCAGTGACCGCATGTCATTCCGGTGACCTGGTACTCGGTGGTGCTCATGGTGCTTCCTTTCGTACGATTCGAATACCCCTAGGGGGTATATCTGACTCAACCCTATACCTGGGCGGGGTATTCCCGTCAATCCGCTTCGGGTGGGCGGCAAGAGCGATAGCGGGATTCGGAGACTGGTCACCCACTCCAAGCAACCGACGTTGACAAGACCGGCGAAGCAACGTAGGTTGACAGCATGGAATCCACGACCCTCGCCTCGGCGGCCGCCGACATCAGCGACCCGCGCGCCGGGCTGCGCGCCGTGTCGTCGCTGCGCAAGCTCGCCGACACCCTCGAGCTCCGTCAGGTCGAGGCGGCGCTGCGCGCCGGCTTGAGCTGGCAGGACATCGCGGATGCGCTCGGTGTCAGCCGCCAGGCGGTCCACAAGAAGTACGCCAAGCGCGTCGACCCGTCGATCCCGTTCCCGCGGAGGAACGCATGAGCCGCTTCCTGTCCATGGCCGCGACGATGCAGACACTGAGCCTCGCCGCCATGGAGGAGGCGTCCCGGGAAGGCCGGCGTGAGGCCGACATCGAGCATCTGCTGATGGCTCTGACCCTGAACGAGCAGATCGCCGGTCAGGTCCTGCGCCGCAAGGGCGTCACACTCGAAGCGGTGCGGACGGCCGTCGCCGCACAGCATGCCCAGCAGCTGAGCTCGCTGGGCGTGACGACGGATGCCGAGCAGCCCGGCCGCATCGTCTTCCATGAGACGTCCGGATACGCGTGGAACGACCGCGCGCTGCGCGTGCTGAACCTCGCCGGCGACGGAGGCGCCTCGGACGTGCTGCGCGGCCTCGTGATCGAGCCGAGCGGCATGATCGCCGAGATCCTGGAACAGCTGGGCACGTCGGCGGACGCCGTGACCGCCGAGCTCGATGCCCTCGAGCACCTGCCCCGGCACGCACGGGCCGGCCGGACGCCGCGCACGAGCTTCGAGACGTTCATCCCGGCATCCATCGCCGACGTGTGGGCCCTCGTCTCGGACGCCGAACGGATGCCGGACTGGGAGCCGATGATCGATTCCGTGTCACCCCGCGACGACGACGGATGGGATGCGCGAGCGCGGACCGTCCGCGACGACGGCCGACCGATCTCGGTGAAGCCCCCGTTCCTCGCCCGCCGGATCGAGCGACTCGAGGCACTCGAACCGACCCGTGTCACCTGGCGGTTCACCTTCCCCGACGCGCCGGGCTCGAACGCGCAGAGCCTCACCCTCGACCTCGCGCCCGCGGCAGGCGGAACGCAGTTGACCCTGACGAGCTCGTGGACCACCCGCGCCGGCTGGCGCGGCATGATCGGGCGGATGCTGCGCCCGCTGCAGCGCCTGCTGAACTGGATGCGCCTGCTGCAGACGGGAAGCGCGATCAGCCGCGTCTTCCGGTGACACGCGAAAGGCCTCCGGTCCGGATCATCCGGTCGGAGGCCTTTGCCCTGCGGTGCGCGAGGGGGGACTTGAACCCCCACGTCCTTGCGAACACTGGCACCTGAAGCCAGCGCGTCTACCTATTCCGCCACTCGCGCGAGCGTCTCGTTCCGAGGAACTCAACTTCCCGAGGATATCACGCGTTCCGACCCGCGTCGAAACCGGCGCGACCCCGCTCGCCCGACCCGAGACGTGGATTGCGGAGTGAGACTTCGGCAGCCCAGCCATGTGTCGCTCCACAAACCACGTCTCGCGGCGGAACGGCCCGGAAAACCGAGGCACGAAGGCGTTCACCCAGGACACCTGGCTACGATGTGCGTACCGGTCGGCATGCCAGAGGAGCCCAGTGGGACTACTTGACAGCTTTGAGAAGGGTCTCGAGCGCGCAGTGAACAGCGCGTTCGCGAAGACCTTCCGCAGCGGCATCCAGCCGGTGGAGATCGCCTCGGCGCTGCGCCGCGAGGCGGACACGAAGGCCGCGGTCGTCAGCCGCGATCGCATCATCGCTCCCAACAGCTACCTCGTCCGACTGAGCCCCGACGACACCGAACGGATGCAATCGGTCGGCCGCGCCCTGATCGACGAGCTGCTGGCGCTGCTGACCAAGCACGCCAAGACCCAGGGCTACAGCTTCGCCGGTCCGCTCACGATCTCGCTCGAGGCCGACGAGAAGGTCGCCACCGGCACCGTCCGCGTCAACTCCTCGACCGTCGAGGGCCGGGTCACGTGGCAGGCCGTCGTCGACGTCGACGGCCGGCGACAGTCCATCACGCGCTCGCGGACGGTCATCGGCCGCGGCAGCGACGCGGACATCACGATCGCGGATGCCGGATCCAGCCGTCGTCACGCCGAGATCCTGTGGGACGGCGAGCGCGCCATGATGCGCGACCTCGGCTCGACCAACGGCACCAAGGTGAACGGCGAGAAGGTGCGCGAAGCGCGCCTGGCCTCGGACACGACGATCACGATCGGCCGCACCGATCTGGTCTTCCGGATCGTCCCGGTCGCCGCTCCCCGGCGCCGCGACGACGACGCCACGCGCGCCTTCGGAGTGACCCCGTGAGCGAACTCGTCCTCCTGCTGCTGCGCATCGGCTTCCTCGTCCTGCTGTGGTTCTTCGTGTTCGGCGTCGTGTACTCACTGCGCGCGGACCTGTTCGGCGTCCGCGCCCGCAAGCTCCCGGCCGAGGCGGCCGCAGCCCCGGTGGCGCCATCCGCTGCGGGGAGCGCCGCGGCATCCGGCGTCGCCCCGAAGCCCTCCGCGTCCAAGGCCAAGCCCGGGTCCCCGGCGACCGCGACGAGCGCCGGACGCCTCGTGATCACCTCCGGGCCGAAGACGGGCCTGGAGATCCCGCTCGGCAGCGAGCCGATGACGATCGGACGCTCGAGCGAGTCGGGGCTCGTGATCCGCGACGACTACACCTCCAGCCACCACGCCCGCCTCATGCTCCGCGGCGGCACGTGGACCATCCAGGACCTCGACTCGACGAACGGCACCTACCTCGACGGCAAGCGCCTCTCCGGCTCGCCTGCCGCGGTCTCCATCGGCACCCCGATCAAGGTGGGCGCCACGACCTTCGAGCTGCGGGCCTGAGCGCGGCATGGTCTTCGAGGGCTCGAGCGCCGCGATCTCCCACACCGGGAAGGTCCGCTCCAACAATCAGGACTCCGGGTACGCCGGCGCGAACCTCTTCGCGGTCGCCGACGGCATGGGCGGCCACGCCGGCGGCGACGTCGCCTCCAGCATCGCGATCCAGCGCCTCGCCCCGCTCGACACGACCTACCCCTCGACCGACGACGCGCAGGCCTCGCTGCAGGCCGCGGCCACGACCGCGGCGGGCGACCTCATCCGCGCCGCCAAGGACCGTCCGGAGCTGGCGGGCCTCGGCACCACCGTCAGCGCCATCATCATGGTCGACGAGTACGCCGTCATCGGTCACATCGGCGACAGTCGCATCTACCTGTTCCGCGACGACGAGCTGACCCAGATCACCGCCGACCACACGTTCGTCCAGCGTCTCGTCGACTCCGGGCGCATCACGCCCGAGGAGGCGCGCTACCACCCGCGCCGTTCCGTGCTCATGCGGGTGCTCAGCGACATGGACAACGACCCGGAGCTGGACATGTTCGTCATGCCCACGCAGCCGGGGGATCGCTGGCTGCTGTGCTCCGACGGCCTCTCCGGCGTCGTCGATGAGCTGCACATCGCCAAGGTCATGCGCCAGGGCCTCGCGCCCGGCCGCACCGCCGACACGCTGCTCAAGCAGGCGCTGGACGGCGGCGCGCCGGACAACGTCACGATCGTGCTCGTCGACGTGGGCGGACAGCATCCGCTCTCCTCCGGCACCGCGACGATCGTCGGCTCGGCATCCAACCCCTCCGGCGTGCTCGTGCCCGCCGCGCGGGCGAGCCGTAGCAGCTGGCTGCATCCGGTGCGCCAGGCGGCCAACGAGCCCACGCACTTCGAGCCGGCCGCCGACTACCTCGAGGAGCTCATCGAAGAGGACCGCCGGCGCGCCAAGCGCCGCCGGATCGGCTGGATCAGCGCTCTCCTCGTCGCCCTCCTCGCCCTCGTCGGCGCGGGGGTCCTCGCCTACAACTGGACGCAGACCCGCTACTTCGTCGGTGCCGACGAGGACAGCGTCGTGATCTTCCAGGGCGTGCAGCAGAACATCGGCCCGATCACACTGTCGACACCGATCGAGGACACCGAGATCCTGCTCGCCGACCTGCCGCCGTACCAGCGGGCGTCCGTGGAGCGCACGATCAACGCCCGCTCCCTGTCGGACGCCATGGCCATCGTCGAGCGGCTGCGCGCCGGATCCACCGCCGTGACCGGCGACGAGACCCCGACGCCGACGCCCGCCCCCACCCAGACCCCCGCAGAGGGGGGCGAATGAGCACCGGAGTCGCGGCGGACACCGCCGTCATCAAGGCCCTCAAGAAGATGCGGCTGCCGCAGACGCAGCGCAACCGCGAGTTCTGGCTGCTGCTGTTCGCGTGCGCCCTGAGCGGCGCGGCGCTGACCCTCGTGCAGCTCGGCGCCCTCGGCGCGATCGACCCGATGATCCTGTTCATCGGCGGCGGTCTCGCGGTGCTCGTGTTCGCCCTGCACATCGTGCTGCGCATCGTCGCCTCGGATGCCGACCCGTTCGTCGTCCCGATCGCGACGCTGCTCACCGGCCTCGGCATCGCGATGATCTACCGCATCGACATCGCGAAGAACCTCACCGGCTGGGACGCCTACTCCTCCAAGCAGCTGGCCTGGACCGCCATCTCGCTGGCCGGCGCGATCGCGCTCGTCATCGCCCTGCGCAACTACCGGGTTCTGTTCCGCTACACCTATCTCTTCGGGCTGGCGGGTATCATCCTGCTGCTGCTGCCGTTCGTGCCCGGGCTGCGCGTCGCGGACGCCAACGCCGACGTCTGGGTGTCGCTGGGCGGCTTCATCTCGTTCCAGCCCGGCGAGCTCGCGAAGCTGTGCCTCGCGATCTTCTTCGCCGGCTACCTCGTCCGCACGCGCGAGAGCCTGACCTCCGTCGGCACGCGGTTCCTCGGCATCACCTGGCCTCGGGCCCGCGAGCTCGGACCGGTCATGGTGGTCTGGCTCATCTCGCTCGGCATCATCGTCAGCCAGCGCGACCTCGGCACCGGTGTGCTCATCTTCGGCATGTTCATCGCGATGCTGTACGTCGCCACCGGCAAGACGAGCTGGGTCCTGATCGGTCTCGCCCTCGTCGCGGTCGGCGTCTTCCTCGCGACCCAGATCCTCAGCTACGTGCGCGGACGCTTCACGAACTGGCTGTATGCGTTCGATCCCAGCGTCGTCGACCCGCAGGGCGCCGGCTTCCAGTTGCAGCAGGGCATCTTCGGCCTCGCGCACGGCGGACTCATCGGCACCGGGCTCGGCATGGGCCGCCCCCAGGTGACACCCCTCGCGCACAGCGACTACATCATCCCCAGCCTCGGCGAGGAGCTCGGCCTCATCGGCATCTTCGCGATCCTGTGCCTGTACATGGTGTTCATCAGCCGCGGCATCCGGATCGGGATGGCGGGACAGGACGACTTCGGCAAGCTGCTGGCCATCGGACTGTCGTTCACGATCGCCCTGCAGGTGTTCATCATGGTCGGCGGCGTCACCCGGCTCATCCCGCTGACGGGTCTCACGACCCCGTTCCTCGCGGCCGGCGGCTCCTCCCTGGTCGCGAACTGGCTCATCGTGGCGCTGCTGCTGCGGATCTCGGACGGCGTGCGCCGCCAGCCCAGGGTGGTGATCGGATGACTAAGGCCCTTCGACTCGCTGCGCTCGCTCAGGAACCGGGCGGCCGCGTCACCCCAGGGGGTGTCGCGCATGACTAAGGAACTGCGCCGACTCAGCATCGTGATGCTCGCGATGTTCCTGTCGCTGTTCATCGCGACGAGCTGGATCCAGGTCGTCGAGGCCGACGCGCTGGCCCAGAATGCGAACAACCGGCGCACGCTGCTGGACAGCTACGAGATTCAGCGCGGGTCGATCATCGCCTCGGGGACCCCGATCGCGTACTCGACGCCCACCGACGACACCTACGCGTACCAGCGCGTCTATGCGGATGCCGAGATGTGGGCGCCGGTCACGGGTTACTTCAACCCGGCCCTGCAGTCCGCCACCGGCATCGAGAAGACGATGAACGCCGAGCTGTCCGGCACGGGTGCCGGTGCCTTCTTCGCCCAGGTCGAGCGCATCGTCTCGGGGCAGCCGCAGACCGGCTTCAGCGTGGAGCTGACCCTGGACGCCGAAGTGCAGCGCGTTGCCTACGAAGCCCTGGACGGCCTGCAGGGCGCCGTCGTCGCGATCGAGCCGTCCACCGGGCGTGTGCTCGCGCTGGCTTCGACGCCGGGCTATGACACGAACCTGCTGGCCTCCCACGACGTCGCCGCGGTCAACAGCACCTACGACCAGCTCGAGGCGGCCGCGGACAACCCGCTCTACAACCGGGCCATCGCCGGCCGCCTGAACCCGCCGGGCTCGACCTTCAAGGTCGTCGTCGCCGCCGCGGCGTTCGAGACGGGGCAGTGGACGCCGCAGTCGACGCTACCGAACCCGGCGCGGTACACGCTCCCCGGCACGAGCACGCAGATCGCGAACTCCGGCGGCGGCACGTGCGGCCCCGGTGCGACCGTCACGATCGCCGACGCGATCCGGCTGAGCTGCAACATCCCGATGGCGCAGCTGGCCGTCGCGCTGGGCGATGACACCATCCGCGAGACCGCGGAGGCGTTCGGGTTCGACCTGTCCTTCGACATCCCGCTCACCTCGACCGCGTCGACGTACCCGCGGGGCCTCAGCGACGACCAGACGGCGCTCACCGGATTCGGCCAGGGCGACGTCCGCGCGACCCCGCTGCAGATGGCCATGGTCTCGGCGGGACTCGCCAACGACGGGGTCGTCATGAACCCCCGGATGGTGGATGCCGTCATCGCCGGCGACCTGTCGGTGCAGACGGCCTACGAGGACACCGAGTTCGGCCGCGCCGTCGACGAGTCGGTCGCCCAGTCGGTGACCGACGCCATGGTCGCCAGTGTCGCTTCCGGAGCGGCGTCGAATGCAAGAATAGACGGGGTCGATGTCGCCGGTAAGACAGGTACGGCGCAGAACGGCGACACGGAGCCCTACACGCTGTGGTTCACAGGTTTCGCCCCCGCGGACGATCCGCAGGTGGCTGTAGCAGTCGTCGTCGAAGACGGTGGTGGAGAAGGTCAGTCCGGATCCGGCAACTCGCTTGCCGCTCCGATTGCGAAGAAGGTCATTGAGGCGGTGCTGAACAAATGAGGCCGACGCAGGGTGTGTCGTTCGGTGGGCGCTACGAGCTCCAGTCGCGGATCGCGATCGGCGGCATGGGCGAGGTCTGGGAGGCCACCGATCACGTGATCGGGCGCACGGTCGCCATCAAGATCCTCAAGGACGAGTACATGGGGGATCCGGGCTTCCTGGAGCGCTTCCGTGCCGAGGCCCGCCACGCCGCCCTCGTCAACCACGAGGGCATCGCGAGCGTCTTCGACTACGGCGAGGAGAACGGCAGCGCCTATCTCGTCATGGAGCTCGTCCCCGGCGAAGCGCTGTCCACGGTCCTCGAGCGGGACGGCGCGCTCAGCGCCGACAAGACCCTCGACATCGTCGCGCAGACCGCTGCCGCACTGCAGGCCGCGCACGCCGCGGGGCTCGTCCACCGCGACATCAAGCCCGGGAACCTCCTGATCACGCCGGACGGCCGTGTCAAGATCACGGACTTCGGCATCGCCCGCATCGCGGACCAGGTGCCGCTGACCGCGACCGGTCAGGTGATGGGCACCGTGCAGTACCTCTCGCCCGAGCAGGCATCCGGCCACCCGGCGTCCCCGGCCACCGACATCTATTCGCTCGGCATCGTCGCGTACGAGTCCCTGGCGGGCAAGCGCCCGTTCACGGGCGAGTCGCAGGTGGCGATCGCGATGGCGCAGATCAACGAGCAGCCCCCGCCGCTGCCGCCGACCGTGCCGATCCCGGTGCAGAACCTCGTCATGGCGATGATCGCCAAGAAGCCGGCCGATCGCCCGAGCTCCGCAGCGACCGTCGCGCGCGCCGCGCAGGCGCTGCGCCGCGGCGACCTGAACTCCGCCGCGATCGCGGTGCCGGCCATCGCCACCGGCGGGATCGCGGACGACGCGACTCGCATGATGGACACCGCCGGCGACGACGCCACGCGCATCCTGCCCACCACGGCGGCCCTCGAGACCGAAGAGGCCGCCGAGGAGGAGGCGGAGAAGAAGAAGCGCAGCCCCTGGACATGGCCGCTGATCGCGCTCATCGTCATCCTGCTGCTGGCCATCGGCGGCACGATCTGGGCACTGCTCTCCGGCCAGCCGGAGGAAGAGCCCACCTCGCCGCCGCCCACGACGCAGTCCCAGACGCCGACGCCGGTCGAGACCGAGACCGAGGATCCGCCGGTCAACGTCGGCGAGCTCGGGCTCGAGGGTATGAGCTGCAACGACGCCGTCGCGGCGGCCGAGGCCGCGGGCCTGACCGCCTCGTGCACCGTCGGCAACACGCCGGCCTCCTCTGCCGAGCAGGCGGGAACCGTGCAGAGTGTGAACCCGACCGGCATGGTCGAACCCGGCACCGCGCTGACGCTCACGCTGTTCGCCGACGCCGTCACCGTGTCGCCGCCCACCTCCGCGCCGACGCTCGGCGGGGACGCCATCGCCGGCCAGCCCGTCACGCTGAACTGGACGAACTACACCTGCCCGTCCGGCGTCCCGGCCCTCAGCGCCTACGAGGTCACGATCACGAACGCCACGTTCGACGACGGCTCCACCAAGCGCAGCTTCTCGCCGTCCGAGCGCAGCGCGACCATCACGGTGGGTGCTGACAAGGCCGGTCAGAACGTGACGGCGACGTACCAGGCGTTCTGCGGCGGCGACCGCCCCTCGGGCAACTCCCCGCAGATGACCGTGGCGATCCAGGCGGCCCCGACGCCCGACCCCGGCACCGATGAGACGGACGGCGAGGCAGACGCAGGCGGCGGCGCCGAAGGGTAGCCTTAGTCAGCAGTACAGCTTCGTCATCGCAGGGGGGTTCCACGTGTCCACAGAGCAGCGCGTCCTCGCGGGCAGATACCGCGTCGACCAGCTCATCGGTCACGGTGGCATGGCCAAGGTGTACCGCGGCTACGACCTGACCCTCGGCCGCGACGTGGCCGTGAAGATCCTCGACCCGGAGCTCGCCCGCGACACGGCCTTCCGAACCCGTTTCCGCCTTGAGGCGCAGGCGGCGTCGCGGATGTCGCACCCGTCCATCGTCCGCGTGTTCGACGCCGGCGAGGACCCGGGTGCCAGCGGTTCCGACCAGCCCGTCCCCTACATCGTGATGGAGCTCGTCGAGGGCACTCTGCTCAAGGCGATCATCGCCGACGGGCCCGTCCCCGCCGCGGATGCGGTGCGGTACGTCGACGGCATCCTCGAGGCCCTGGAGTACTCGCACAAGGCCGGGGTGATCCACCGCGACATCAAGCCCGGCAACGTCATGGTGACACCCAAGGGCACCGTCAAGGTGATGGACTTCGGCATCGCCCGCGCCGTGTCGGACTCGTCGTCCACGGTCGCCGAGACGACGCAGATCATCGGCACCGCGGCATACTTCTCCCCCGAGCAGGCCAAGGGCGAACCGGTCGACGCGCGCACCGACCTCTATTCGACCGGTGTCGTCCTCTACGAGCTGCTGACCGGACGTCAGCCGTTCCGCGGCGACTCCCCGGTCGCGGTCGCGTACCAGCACGTCAGCGAGACCCCCGTGCCGCCCACCGAGGTCAACGAGCTGTCGCCCGGGGCGCTGGACCCCGTCGTCCTGCGGGCGCTCGCCAAGGACCCGTTCCAGCGGTATCCGGATGCCGCGACCTTCCGCACCGCGCTGGACACCGCGTTCGGCGGCAGCGCACCCAGCAAGAAGCAGCTCGGCGCGCTGACGAGCGAGCTGTACGGCCCCAACCCGCGCGCTGCGCAGGAGACCGCCCGGACGCTGCGCCAGCTCTCGACCGACACGACCATGACCCGCACGCAGTCCGGTCCGCCGGTCGCGTGGATCTGGGCGGGCGTGGCTCTGCTGGCCGTGCTGCTGGCGTCGGTGCTGTTCTGGGTCGTGACGGTGCAGGGCCCCTCGGTCCAGACCTCTTCGCGCACCGTGCCCGACCTCGGCGGCTTCACTGTCGCCGCGGCGACCGAGGAGCTCGAGGCTCTCGACCTCACGGTCCGCCTCGTCGAGGAATCGTCGCCCGACGTCGCCGAGGGGAACGTGACCCGCACCGACCCCGAGGCGGGGACGACGGTGGCGCGTGACTCCGAGGTCACCGTGTATGTCTCCAGCGGCGCCGAGATGGTCACCGTGCCGATGCTCGTCACCCTCTCGAGGGCGGATGCCGAGAAGGCGTTGTCCGATGCCGGGCTCAAGCTCGGCACGGTCCGGCAGCGCAACGACAAGGACCAGACCTCCGGCAAGGTCCTCGAGGCCAGCGAGGAGGAGGGTGCCGAGGTTCTTCCCGGTACGACCGTCGACCTGGTCGTGGCGAGCGGGCTGGTCACGTTGCGCGATCTCACGGGCTTCACGCTGGATGCCGCGACGGAGGAGCTGGAGAGCCTGGGCCTCACCGCGCAGCCGATCGAGGACGCCGGATGCCCCGCGGTCGATCCCCCGACGGTGACCTCGATGTCCCTCGCCCCGGGCGATGTGCCCGTGCACTCCACGGTCGAGCTGCGCTACTGCGCCGGGGAGTAGCGCCCGCCGCCCATCGGGCTGAGCGTCGCTGAGCGGGACACCGCATCCGGATCCCCGACGAGGGCGAGCCAGTTCGCGAGCAGCCTGTGGCCGCCTTCGGTGAGCACACTCTCGGGATGGAACTGCACTCCCAGCAGGGGCAGATCCCGGTGCGCGATCGCCATGACGGTGCCGTGCTCGGCGCGCGCCGTGACGAGGAGCTCCTCCGGGAGCTCCTCTTCGGCGAGCGCGAGCGAGTGGTACCGGCCGGCGGCGAACGGCGATGGGATGCCCTCGAACAGCGCCGAGGAGTCGTGGACGACCTGCGAGACCATGCCGTGCATGAGCTCCGGCGCCTCCGACACCTCCACGCCGAACGCCGCCCCGATCGCCTGATGCCCGAGACACACGCCCAGCAGGGGCGTCCGGTGCTCGGCCGCGCGGCGCGCCACGGCGACCGATGCTCCGGCATCCCGCGGGCGGCCGGGGCCGGGGGACAGCAGCACCGCGTCGCACCCGCTCAGGAGTTCGTCGATGCGCCCGGTGTCCACGGCATCCGCCTCGACGATCGTCGTCGTCGCGCCGAGCTCGTGCAGATAGCCGATCAGGGTGTGCACGAAGCTGTCGTGGTTGTCGACGACGAGCACGCGCACGGTCATTCCAGGTCGACCTCGCCGGGAGTGATGAACGGCGCCACCCACGGGAACACGTAGAAGAACAGGCCGTACAGGATCGCCGCGACCGCGACGAGCAGGATGAGCACCCGCAGCCACCACGGGCCGGGGAGGATGCGCCAGAGAGCTGCGTACATCGTGATTCTCCTCAGACGGACGGCGGAGCGACGTCGACGGGGGCGAGGGAGTCGGGCGGCCCCTCCGCGCGCGGCTGGAATCCCTCGAAGACCCCGTAGGCGACGATCCGCTCGGCCAGCGAGTACAGCGGGGAGCAGGCGGTCAGGGTGATGTAGCGCTCGTCGGTGTCGAGCTGCGGCATCTGCGGGACGTCCAGGAGCACGTCGACCTGCGTCGGCGTGACGTACTCCAGCGTGCGGAACCGGTAGGTGTACCAGCCCTCGGGCGTCTCGACGACGATCGCGTCGCCGACGCGGAGCTTGTCGATCTTGTTGAACGGCTTGCCCCAGGTCGTGCGGTGGCCGGCGAGGGAGAAGTTGCCGACCTCGCCGGGCATCTTGGACTGGGTGTACAGGCCGATCCCGATCTTGTCGAGCGTCACGGAGCGGGTCGTCCCGCCCGCGATCGCGACGTTGTAGTCATCGCCGAAGCGGGGGATCAGCATGCGGGCGAACTCCTGGCCGTCGGCCGGATGCTCGAGGATCGGCGGCTCGTAGAACTCCTCGCCGGTCTCCTCGTCCGTGATCAGCGGAGGAAGCTCCGGAGCGGGTTCCGCGGCCCATTCCGCGGAGACCTCGGCGCCCTCGGCGTTGTGCTGCGCGCTGATGATGATGTCGCCGATCCACATCTGCCAGGCGACGAAGAGCATGACGAGGACGCCGGCGGTGAGCAGCAGCTCTCCGAGAACGCTCGTGAACGTCGCACGCGATCGCGGGCGACGCTTCGCGGACACGACGGATGCAGTCACAGGCGCGATCCTATCCGCTGCGCATGAACGTCCGCCGGACGGCTCGGGAGAACACGGCGTGCATGGGTAGAATGTCCCCCATGGCACGAGACCGCAACAGCGAAGAACCCGTCGTCGAGCGCGCCGAGGGCGAGCAGGCGCCCAACGCCGTCTGGTTCAAGCCCGTCATGATCGGCTTCATGCTGCTCGGACTCGCCTGGATCCTCGTCTTCTACATCTCCGGCATGCAGTGGCCGATCCCCGGCATCCAGTCCTGGAACCTGGCGATCGGTCTCGGCATCGCGCTGATCGGCTTCCTCATGACCACGCGCTGGCGCTGACGCCGGACACCACCGCGAACCCCTCACGCGTGCCGTGAGGGGTTTTCTGTTGCCCGCGTCCGGAGTTATCCACAGCCTCATCCACAGGGTGGGGAGAATTACACCGGTGTTATTCACACCCTTCTCCACCGCTCGGACTCAGCCGAGCATCACCGCGGGAGGGACGAAGGCGAGCAGCGCGACCATTGCCAGAGCCAGAGCGACGAGCCAGAGGATCTGCCAGAGACGCTGATCGCGCCTCTTCGTGCGCGTGAAGATCAGTGCGACGAGCAGACCGACGATCGCGCCGCCGATGTGCGCCTGCCACGCGATGCCCGGCAGCACGAAGCCCATCACGAGGTTCAGTCCGATGATCACGAGGATGCCCGTGATGTTCGCGCCCAGGTGCCGGCCGATGATGATCAGCGCGCCGAACAGGCCGAAGACGGCCCCCGAGGCGCCGACCACGGACTGCAGGGGGTCGATGCAGGCGACGGCGACCGAGCCCCCGACGGCGCCCAAGACATAGAGGGTGAGGAAGCGCCAGCGACCGAGCATCGGCTCCAGCGTTCGCCCGATGATCCAGAGCGAGAGCATGTTGAAGCCGATGTGGAAGATGCTGCTGCTGTGCACGAGGGCTGCAGTGAGCACGCGCCACGGCTGGAAGATGCCACCGTTGAGATCCGGGTACAGATAGATCGCATTGAAGAGCAGCGCCTGCTGGATGCTCTCACCGATGCCGGGGATCAGCGTCAGCAGCCAGATGAACGCCGTGACGGCCATGATCGCGTAGGTGACGACGGGCCGCCCGGTCGCGGGCGCCAGGATCGAGCCGCGGTTCCAGCGGCGATCGGCCTTCTTCTGCGCGGGTGTGCGGTTCTTCTTCTGCTCCTTCAGGCATTCGGGGCAGATGACCCCGACCGCAGCGGGAGTCTGGCACTCCGGGCAGATCGTCCGCAGACACCGCTGGCAGAGCACGAAGCTCTGCCGATCCGGATGCCGATAGCAGAAGTTGTCACGATTGCTCGTGAATTCGGGGCTCGTCATCCGGATCGGCGGGTGCTCAGGCGGCGACGATGTCGATCGACTGCAGCACGACCGGCTCGACCGGGCGGTCACCCGCAGCGGTCGGGACGGCGGAGATCGCGTCGACGACGGCCTTGGACGCGTCGTCGGCGACCTCGCCGAAGATCGTGTGCTTGCCCATCAGCCACGGCGTCGGGTCGGTGGTGATGAAGAACTGCGAGCCGTTCGTGCCCTCGAGCTGGCCGGTGATGGCGTTGCGGCGCAGGCCGGCGTTGGCCATGGCGAGGATGTAGGGCTCGTTGAAGTTCAGCTCGGGGTGGATCTCGTCGTCGAAGTTGTATCCGGGACCGCCGACGCCCTTGCCCAGCGGGTCGCCGCCCTGGATCATGAAGTTCGGGATGATGCGGTGGAAGATGACGTCCTTGTACAGCGGGCCCTCGCCCGGCTTGCCGGTGGCGGGGTCCGTCCAGTCCCGCGATCCGTCGGCGAGGCCGACGAAGTTCGCCACAGTCTTCGGGGCGTGGTCGCCGTAGAGGTTGACGACGATGTCGCCGTGGTTGGTGTGCAGAGTTGCGACGTGCGAGGCGTGAGGCATGGTCCTATTCTCGCAGAGCACGGCCGGGGATGCTCCGGATGTCCCTCGATGCTCTGTAGCGCGATCGGGCGGCGCTGACAAGGGTGTGCACAATCTCTGCTCGCACCCAGCGTCGTCTGGCATGATGGGGAACCCGTACTCCAATGGACAGGAGAGCATCGTGAGCCTCAGCCGCAAGCGGAAGAAGGAACTGCGTCGTCTGCAGAACGACGCGAACAAGCTCTGGGAGTCGCAGCAGGTGCTCGTCGGCCAGGCGGCGGATGTCGCGCGCGAGGCCGGTCGACAGCTGGGCAAGCTGAACCGCGAGCAGGTGGTCCCCGTCGTCCAGGATGCCTACAACCGCAAGGTCGCCCCCGTCGTCGACCAGGGCGTGCGCTTCGGCAAGCACGTCGTGGACGACAAGGTCGTCCCGATCGTCGGCGGAGTCGTGGGCTCGGCGCTCTCGGCCTGGGACATCGCGAACGCGAAGCGCCACGGCGTCGTCGTGACTGCCCCGAAGAAGAGGGGCCCCGGCCTGGGATCCGTCGTGGCGATCGTGCTCGGTGCGGCCGCGGCGATCGGCGTCCTGTACGCCGCGTGGCAGGCACTGCGCGCCGACGACGAGCTCTGGGTCGCCGACGACCCGCTCTCTCCGCCGAACGCGTGACCGACCCGCACGCCAGGGTCAAGGAGGCCGCGGCCGCACGCGGTCTCGACATCGAGATCCGTGAGCGGCCGCAGGCCCGCAGCCTCCACGAGGCCGCCGAGATCCTCGGCATCCTGCCCTCGGGCATCGTGAAGACGCTCGTCGTCAAGCGGTCCGGCGACACCTATCTGTTCGCGCTCGTCCCCGGCGGCCGGTCGATCTCCTGGCCGAAGCTTCGCGCCGTCGTCGGGGTGAACAAGCTGCGCCTGCCCGAGCCCGAGCTCGCACTGGCCGCGACGGGGTATGAGCGCGGCACGATCGTCCCGATCGGAAGCACCACCGACTGGCCCGTCTTCGCCGATGCGTCCATCGTCGGCCAGCGGGTCGCGATGGGCGCCGGTGCCCACGGATACAGTCTCTTCGTCGATGCCGACGATCTCATCGCCGCCTACGGCGCGACCGTCGCCGACATCTCCGAGCCGGAGAAGCCCCGCGACTCTGCCTGATCCCCGCTCCCGCGCCTGCCCCCGCTGGTTCTGCGCCCGACCTTCGCCGGCGCTCGTGCCTGACCCCCGGCGGCTTCTGCGCCACCTTTCGGCATATGCGCCACGAAATTACTGTCGCATTTGCCGAGAAATGGCGCAGAACCCAGCGGGCGATGCGGGGGCGCGGATGCCGGGATCGGAGGATGTCGCGACTAGAGGATGCCGGCCATGCGCAGCGCGATGTCCACGAGCTTGACGCGCTGCAGCTCCGCCACGGCCGGCAGCTCGAACCAGCCCGCCATGTCGGTGGAGCCGTCCTGCTCGAAGCGCAGCCTCCCGCCGGAGACCTTCGCCCGGTAGACGATGCGCAGCGTGTGCAGCGGCTCCTGCGCCTTGTGGACGCGCCGGCCGGCCGGGATCACTCGCGAATGGATGCCGAGCAGCTCCTGCACGTGCACCGAATACCCGGTCTCCTCGCGCAGCTCGCGCCGCACGGCATCCTCGGGATCCTCGCCGGGCTCCAGTCCGCCGCCCGGCATCGTCCAGGCGATGCGTCGTCCTTCGGTCCACCGTGCGAGAAGGATCCGCTCCTCGTCGTCCGTCACGACAGCGTAGGCGGCGACTCTCAGATCCATGGCCTCACATTACCCGGCGGGTCCGCCGGCCGCGGCCGGTGCCCTAGGCTTCTGGCCATGCCGAACATCAGAGTCGAACTGCTCCCCGGTCGCTCCGTCGACCAGCGCCGCGCCTTCGCCGAGGCTGTCACGGATGCCGCGGTCGACGCGCTCGGCGCCCGCCGCCAGGACGTGCGGATCATGTTCGAGGAAGTGGCCGCCGACTTCGTCGCCAACGGAGGCGTCCTGGCCAGCGAGGACGACTCGCGCGCCGCGCAGGTCGCGCGCGTGACCACGGCGAGCGCCTGATCAGGTCTGTCGGCACCTACCCCGCTACCGAAGGAATCGAGCCATGGCCCAGTTCGACATGCCCATCGAGCAACTCCGCGAGTACCGGCCGGACCGCGAGGAGCCGAGCGACTTCGACGCGTTCTGGCAGCAGACGCTGGCGTTCTCCCGAGGGCACGGCGAAGCGCTGTTCACGCGCGTCGCGACCGGACTCCGCAATCTGATCGTCGAGGACGTCACGTTCCCGGGCTTCGCCGGGCATCCGATCAAGGGCTGGTTCGTCCGCCCTGTGGGCGAGATCCGCGGCACGGTCGTGCAGTTCATCGGATACGGCGGCGGCCGCGGGGTCCCCGAGCAGTGGACCATGCTGCCCAGCGCGGGGTACGCCCTGTTCGTGATGGACAGCCGTGGCCAGGGCAACGGCGGCAGCGCTTCCGCGACGGCCGACCCGGTCGGTAGCGGGCCGCGCATCCCCGGTCAGATGTCCAGCGGCATCGAGGATCCGGACGAGTACTACTACCGGCGGCTGTTCACGGACGCGGCGCTGGCCGTGGACGCTGTGCGCACGCACCCGGCCGTCGATCCGTCGAGTATCGTCGTCTCGGGCGGCAGCCAGGGCGGCGGCATCGCGATCGCCGCCGCCGGCCTCAGCGAAGGACTGGCCGGAGCGATCGTCGACGTCCCGTTCCTCAGTCACTACCGACGTGCGCTGCGCATCACCGACGCCAACCCGTACAACGAACTGACCCGCTATCTGCAGAGCCGACGCGGCGCCGAGGAGGAAGTCTTCCGTGTCCTCAGCTACTTCGACGGCGTGAACTTCGCCGCGCGATCGCACGTCCCCGCGCTGTACTCCGTCGGTCTGTGCGATGCCGTCTGCCCGCCGTCGACCGTCTTCGCGCAGTTCAACCACTACGCCGGCGAAGACAAGCGGATCGAGGTCTATCCGTACAACGGGCACGAGGGTGGTCAGTGGACCCAGCTGCGTCGTCACCTCGAGTTCCTCGACGCCGTGCTCGGGTCCGAGGCCAGGACGGAGTCAGCCGAGACCGTGGTCTCCGCCCGGTAGAGTCGCTCGTTGTGACCGCCGCCGTTCCCGAGGAACTGACCGAGTACCCGCTCTCCGTTCTGCTGACCCCGCCTGCCGCCCTCGACGCTCCCGCCGACTTCGACGCGTTCTGGCGCGAGACCTTCGCGGAGTTCGGCACCGGCGATGTCGCCTGGGAGGTCACGGAGACCCTCGACTCGACGTCGAGCCATCGCGTCGAGCGCATCCTGTTCGCCTCCTCCACCGGCGAGCGCGCCGTGGCGTGGCTCGCCCTCCCGCACGGACCCGTCTCCCGGGGCCGTGTCGTCGGCCACGGATACGGAGGGCGCACCGAGCCCGCGCTCGACGGCCTCCCCGCCGACACGGCGGCGATCTTCCCGGTCGCTCCCGGGCAGGAGGTCAATCCGCCCGGCCGTTTCCCCGCCCTCTCCGCGCGGCACGTGTTGGCCGGGATCGGCCGTCGCGACACCTACTCGCACCGCTTCTCGGCGGCGGACCTTTGGCGCGCGGCCACCGTCCTGCTGGACGCAGCGCCGGACGCCGCGGGTGCCCTCGACTATCTCGGCGGAAGCTTCGGCGGCGGCATGGGAGCGCTGGCCCTTCCCTGGGACCACCGGTTCCGCCGTGCCTCCCTCGACGTGCCCAGCTTCGGTCATTTCCCGATCCGCTTGAGCCGGCGCTGCACGGGAAGCGGCGAGGCGGTACGGCAGCATCTCCGCCGGCACCCGGAGGTCCGTCCGGTGCTGGACTACTTCGATGCGGCGATCGCCGCGTCGCGCATCCGCATCCCGGTGCATGTGGGGGCCGCCGTCGTCGATCCGTCGGTCGATCCCCGCGGGCAGTTCGCGGTGTATCACGCGCTCGCCGGGCCGAAGCGGCTGACCGTGCGGGGCTCCGGACACCTCGAGGGCCCGATCGAGGAACTGTCCGACGAGCTCTTCCGGCAGGGCACGGAGGACTTCTTCGCTCTGTCACGCATCGATCAGGAATAGAGAAGCGGCAGACGCCCCGGCATCCCTAGGCTGAACCCACGACCAGCCCCCAGGAGGCAGAGATGTCCGAGACGAAGAACTTCACCGACGAAGAGCGCGAGGCCATGAAGGCCGCGGCCGCCGAGAAGAAGACGGCCCGTTCCCGCGCGAAGAAGACCCCGGAGCAGGCCCGGGCCGAGGGCGAGGCGGAGGTGCTCGCGAAGATCGCCGAGCTCCCCGAGCCCGACAAGGCTCTCGCCGAGAAGCTGCACGCCCTCGTGTCCGAGAATGCGCCTCACCTCGTGCCGCGCACCTACTACGGCATGCCGGCGTGGGGCAAGGACGGCAAGGTGCTGTGCTTCTTCCAGCCCGCGTCGAAGTTCAAGGTCCGCTACGGCACCTTCGGGTTCGAGACGATCGCGAACCTCGACGAGGGGACCGTCTGGCCGACCTCCTATGCCGTGACGGATCTCACCGAGGACGACCTGGCCTTCCTGGCCGAGCGGATCCGTCAGGCGGCGAGCTGAGGCGGGCGTTGCTCCCGTCCTGATCGTGTAGGGTCGTCACCATGACAACCCGTTGGTATGCGTATTTCGAGTCGGCTCTGGAGGGGCCGGCGCTGAGCTAGCGCATACCGACACCTTCAGAGCCGACAAGCCAGAGCATTCGCTCTGGCTTTCGCCGTTTCGGCGGGCTCTGCACCGGGTCCGCCCTCGACAGGACAGGACCCATGAACACCATCGACGCCACCGCGGATCTCCACGTCGCGGGCTTCACCACGATCCCCGCGCCCGCCGAGATCGCGGCCGAGCTGCCGATCGGCGAGGAGCGCGCCGCCCTCGTCGCGCGCACCCGCGACGAGATCCGCGCCATCATGTCCGGCGAGGACGACCGTCTGCTCGTGATCGCCGGCCCGTGCTCGATCCATGACCCCGAGGCCGGCCTGGAGTACGCCGGGCGCCTCACTCTCGAGGCGGAACGGCATCGCGCCGATCTGCTCGTCGTCATGCGGACGTACTTCGAGAAGCCGCGGACGACGGTCGGCTGGAAGGGCCTCATCAACGACCCGCACCTGGACGGCAGTCACGACATCTCCACGGGGCTCCGGATGGCGCGCGCGTTCCTCCGCGACGTGACGGCGCTCGGGATGCCGTGCGCGACCGAGTTCCTCGAGCCGATCAGTCCGCAGTACACGGCGGACCTCATCAGCTGGGGGGCCATCGGCGCCCGCACGACGGAGAGCCAGATCCACCGCCAGCTCGCCTCCGGCCTGTCGATGCCCATCGGGTTCAAGAACGGCACCGACGGGGGACTCCAGGTTGCGCTGGATGCGGCGGCCGCGGCATCCTCTCCGCAGGCGTTCCTCGGGATCGGCGGCGACGGACGGGCGAGCCTCGTCACGACGACCGGAAACCCGGACACCTCGGTGATCCTGCGCGGGGGAGCGGATGGCCCGAACTACGCCGCGGAGCACGTGCGCCGCGCGGCCGAGCGACTCGAAGCCGCTGGCCTGACGCCGCGCCTGATCGTCGATGCGAGCCACGGCAACAGCGGAAAGGACCACATGCGTCAGGCCGAGGTCGCGCGCGAGCTCGGCCGGCAGATCGCCGACGACGGGCGGGCGATCGCGGGGGTCATGCTGGAGAGCAACCTCGTCGCCGGGGCTCAGAAGCTCGACATCGCCCGGGGCGCGGCGGGGCTGGTCCGCGGTCAGAGCGTGACCGACGCGTGCATGGGCTGGGAGGCCACGGCCGACACGCTGGCGGGCCTCGCCGCCGCATCGCGCGCACGACGGGGGTGAGTTGCGTTTCGGCGCCGCGGATCGGTCGCGCGCGCCGGGTTCCGGTCGCAATCCGTGTCGCTCTGGTCGCGAGCGCCTGGTTCCGGTCGCCGTTGATGTCGCTCTCCCCGCGTCAGAGCGGCATCGATCGCGACCGGAATGCGCCATCCGGCGCCGAAGCAGCACGAGCCGCGACCCGAAGCGTCAGACGCTGCGGACGTTCAGCAGCTGCCAGCCCTCGGGGACCTTGGCGCGCAGGGCGGCCATGTCGTCCGCCTCGATCTCGGTGACCTGGTCGCGGCGTGCGAACGTGCCGACGGCCTTCAGCACGGCGGCGCCCTTGATCATCTCGACCGGTGCCGAGATCAGGTCGAACCCGTCGGGACGGTGCGCGGCGAGCTGCTCCTGCACGCCGGCGAGATCCGCGGCCTCGACCGGCACGGAAGTGGTTTCCACGGGACGCATGAGACCGATCAGCACTCTTCGATCCTAGAGCTGCGCCCGGGATCCCCCTCGACGCTGGCAGACTGGGCGCGAGGGGAGGAGGAGCGCCGTGTTGGATCTCGCCCACCCGTTCACGGGCCGTTGGCTGGCGCGCAACAGCCCGTCCGATCGCGTTCCCAGCCATGGGACGCCGCTGTTCGCGAGTGCGCAGGCGATCGATTTCGTCCCGGTCGCTGACGACGGACGCAGCGCTGCGTTCACGGTGCGTTCGCTGATCCGAGCGGAGCCTCCCGAGCGGTTCGCGGGCTTCGGCCGCCCGGTGCTCGCCCCGGTGGACGGCACGGTCGTCGCGGCGCACGACGCCGACGTCGATCACGCCGCCCGCCGAGGATTTCCGTCGATCGGCTACGCCCTCACGCAGCGACGACGAGCTGCCGACGGTTGGTCCGCGCTGGCGGGGAACCACGTGATGATCGCGGCCGCAGGCGGTGTTATCGCGCTCTGTCATCTGCAACGGGGCAGCGTGGCCGTGCGGGTCGGCGATCGCGTCGCCGTGGGTGACCGGATCGGATGCTGCGGCAATTCCGGCAACAGCACCGAACCGCATCTTCACCTGCAGGCGATGGACGGACCGGATCCCCTGCGTGCGCGGGCGGTGCCGTTCACCCTGGCCGGCCGCCCCCTGCCGCGTGCGGGTCGGATCGTCGAGGCAGGGGAGTAGTGGCCATGGCGGAGTCGGACCTGATTCTTGCCCTCGCAACGGCCGAGGATGCCGAGACGCTCGCGCGGCTGCAGATCGACTTCGGGGACGAGTTCGACGAGCCGGAACCGCCGCTCGAGGTGCTGCTCCCGCGGTTCCGCCGGTTCCTCGCGGACCCCGCGGCGTTCGCTCTGCTCGCCGTCTCCGACGGAGACGTCGTCGGATACGCGGTCGTGGCGCTGCGACCGGCGATCTACAACGCCGGCGGTCACGTCGCCACGCTCGACGAGCTCTACGTGCGGCCCGCGCGGCGCTCCCAGGGCATCGGGGCCGTCCTGCTCGCGCGGGCCGTCGAGGAATCGAGTCTCCGGGGCGCCGGCGAGATGCACATCAACGTCGACTCCGGCGACACGGATGCGCGCCGGTTCTACGAACGGCACGGGTTCCGCAACAGTCTGCCCGGAAGCGACGAGCCGGTCCTCTGGTACTTCGCCGAGTGGGACGAGTGGCGACCGACGGGGTGAGAGCCTACGACGGCACCGGCTCGTGCAGGTACCGCGTCACGGCGTCCTCGACGAGATCGTATGCCGCTTCCTCCTCGACGACTCCGCAGTTGACGAGCGCAGCGGTCCCCTGCAGCGTGGCGAGGAACGAGGTCGCGGTCGCCGTGGCGTCGTCTCCGTCACGGAGCGAACCGCTCTCCTGCGCACGGCGGAACATCGTCAGCAGCGGCTCGAACGCCGCGGCCGCGCTCACGCCGATGGCCTCACGATTCATGCCTGATTCGTGACGGAACATCACTTCGACGAGGCTGGCCTTCTCGATCGTGAACGTGAGATACGTCCGGGCCATGCGTCCGGCCTGATCGATGACCGATTCACCTGCGTCGGCGGATGCGCGCAGCTGCACCTCGAGAATCCGGAAGCCCTCGACCGCCAACGCCTCCAACAGGTGCGTGCGGTCGGCGAAGTGGCGCGCCGGTGCGGCGTGGGACACGCCCACGTCGCGGGCGAGCTCCCGGAGGGACAGTGCGGCCGACCCGCGCTCTTCCAGGACCGCGACGGCTCGAGACAGGAGCGCCTCGCGCAGATTGCCGCGCCGGTACGGAGTGGGTTTCATGGGCTCAGCCTAGTCGACGCTGTAGTCATTGACTACCTAGTAGACAGTGACTACATTGGGAGACATGAACCGTCTCGCCTCCGCAACAGACATTCCCGACCAGACCGGACGCACGGCCGTCATCACCGGCGGCAGCAGCGGAATCGGTTTCGCCGCCGCCAGGGCTCTCGCTCGGAAGGGCGCCCGCGTGACGATCGGGGTGCGCGATCTCGACAGAGGACGCGACGCCGCCCGGACGATCGGGAACGGCGCCGTGGCCCGTCATCTGGACCTGGCATCGCTCAGGTCCGTGCGCGGCTTCGCCGACGAGATCGATGGGCCGGTCGACTACCTGATCAACAACGCCGGGGCCATGTCCGCCGAGCGCCGTGTCACCGAGGACGGCTTCGAGCAGCAGTTCGGCGTCAATCACCTGGGCCACTTCGCGCTCACCAACCTCCTGCTGAACCGCGTCACGCGACGCATCACGACGGTGACGTCGGCCACGCACAGGTCCGCGCGGATCGACTTCGACGACCTGCAATGGGAGCGTCGTCCGTACCGTCCGTTCGGCGCCTACGGGCAGTCGAAGCTGGCGAACCTGCTCTTCACCGCCGAACTGCAGCGGCGCCTCTCCACCGCAGGCTCATCCGTGTCGTCCACGGCGTCGCACCCGGGATGGGCGGCCACAGGATTCGCGATCACGAGCGGCAACCGGGTCGTCGACCGGCTCAGCCGCCTCGCGACCCCTTTGATGGCACACGGGCCCGAGGGCGGGGCGCTCCCCACTCTGCTCGCGGCGACCGGCGACGTCCCCGGCGGTTCTCTGTCCGGGCCCGGCCGTCTCGGCATCCGCGGCCCCGCCGCGCTGGTCGCCAGCGCGCCGTCCGCCCAGGATGACGAGACGGCACGACGCCTGTGGGATGTCTCGGAGGATCTGACCTCGACGAGGTTCTCGTTCGAGCACCGGATCGCATGACCCTTCGCGGCCTTCGCGGACGAGAACGCGGCCGCGTTCCGGAGCGAGTGAGCCGAGACCTCGGATGGGGCGGTCGTCTTGCCTAATACGGCCGGACTCACTCCGCCTCGACGGCTGTAATCCCGCGCCAGGGCTGACTGGTCAGTCCTCTCGGTAACCCATCCCGCGCTTCTGGAGCTCCTCGGCGAGGATGCGGATCGCCTTCGGGCCGACGCCGTGGATGGTGAGCAGCTCGCGCTCGGTGTACTCGGCCAGCTGCGCGTAAGTCGTGATCCCCTCTTCGGCCAGCGATCGCGGTGCGACCCGGCCCACCGATGACGGGAACTCGGTTGCCTCGCTCATCGTCGCCTCCTTCGCTGCGCCGTCAGCCTAGGGGAGACGCCCGTGATCGCGCGGCGGTCTCCCCGAATCACCATGTGATCACCTGCCAAGCGTCTCGTCGCCCGAGGTCAGGTCGTCGCGCCGATCGTCGACCGGGGGATCCGGTCGATGACGTCTTTCAGCTCTGAGAGACCGAGATCGCCGCATCCGACCAGGGTGAGACGCTCCAGCGATGTCAGATCGGCCAACACGCCGATACCGCGGATGCGACGGCAGTACTGGATGTCGAGCTGAGTCAGGTTCGGCAGATCCCGCAGCGCGGAGATGTCCGAAAGAGCACGGAGGTTCTTCAGCCGCAGAGACTCGAGCGCCGGCAGCGCCTGGATGCCCTCGAGCGAAGTCAGCTTCGTCCCTGATAGTAGGCCGAGGAGTCGCAACGGGCGATCAGAGATGATCTCGAAGATCGACTCGTCCAGCGAGACGTTGAGGACGTTCAGCTCATCGATCGGGAGCCGCAGCGCCTGGCGGAGATTCGTTTGCGCCCTGTCCGGCTTCAGCGAGAGAGAGTGCAGCTGGGGAAACGCCGAGGCATTGAACCGGAAGACATCGCTGACGAAGAGCGTCTTCAGACGAGGCAGCTGCACGTCCGGCCAAGTGACCACGCGTCCGTACTCATCCAGGATGCGCAGTTCCTCCAACGACTCGGGCAGATCGCCGGTTTGCAGATCACTCACCAGCGACGGCTCGGAGCTGCCGCCGCTGATCGTCAGAGAGATGAGGTTCGTCATCTCACCGATGACCTTCGGCAGGCGCGCGATCTTCTCGTCGTGTGGAGCCCAGAGCTGAGCGGTGGTGACCTGCGCCAGTCGTTCAGGGAGCAATGGCTGGTCGAAGAACAGCACGTCGCGCTCAGGCCCGAACGGGCTGGGATCATGGCCTTGGCGCATGAGAATGACGTCATCGGTCACAGCAGACAGACTACTCGTCGGTGATAACGGGGCATCGGGTGGGAGGCTGACTCCAGGACCGGTGCGATTCCTTCGGGGGCAGCCCTTCAGCCATCGGTGGAGCCTAGGAGACTCCGCCGTCCTCGCTTCGCTGCGGCGGCTCCCCGAATCACTCAGCCCGATAAACGACGGAAGCACCACCCCCTGCGGGGCGGCGCTTCCGTCGTTGTGGCCGGTGGTGGACCTAATCGGAACTCCCAGCGGCAGCTGGATCGCCCGGTTTCCGCGTGGGAGCAGGGCGATCGAGGTGGCTCAGATGAGCCGCGGATCGTAGAGGAACCGGATCCTGGGGTGGTCTCGAACCCTAGTAGACGTAATCGAACACCGCTGACGGCGAAGGAAGTAGAGGCTATTCAAACCGCTCGGGCGAACGGTGAGAGCGTGCTCTCGATCGCCAAGCGGTTCAATATCCATCGGATGACGGTGTGGGAATACACCAAGGCCATATCGGCGCAGCGAGCGGACGCCCCTCGTATCTGATCTCCGCTGACTAGCCAAGCCTTCAGTCGAGGTCGAAGAAGTCTCGGACCAGCTTCGTGAGATGAGTCGGCTCGGCGATCGTCACCTGGACTGCGCCGGTGAACACTTGGTTGTAACCCCGGGCAGTCGCTGTCCAGGTGCCTTGTATCTGCTCGGGCGTCTCACCGCGGATCACGAGGACCGCGTCACCATCGTCTGTCTGGAATGTTGCGTCCGGGCGGAGGTCTCCGACGACAACTTCGACATCGACCGACCCGGTCGTCTTCCAGGAAGCGTCCGGCGGCAGGTATGGGCGGGGCATGTATGGCTGGGAGGCGATCGACGCCGCGAGGCTGGCGGAGTACCCGGCGTGGAGGCCGAGGTCTCGTTTTCTGGGGCCCCATTTGCGAGGTGGAGAGGGCAGCTTCAGGTCTCGCCAGTCGGGTCCGTCTCCGTAGCCTTGGCGCTCTTCGGCTTCAACGGCGCCGTCGAGGTGCAGCTTCACTTCTACGTCGTGCAGGAACGTCTGGGTCTTGTTGACGACGGTTACCTCGTTCGCGGGCAGGGCGTGGACGGCGAACAGCTCGACAGCTTCTGCCCATGCGGCGCGGAACCGTTCCTCCCAGGCGTCGATCTCGGCGCGGTACTCATCCTCGGAGCGCTTCTCCGGCTCTTCCGTGGCGGTGAAGGCAGCAAGGTGGCTCGCGGCCGACGTCTGGTCGGCCAGGAGGCGCGAGAGAGCCGACGAGGCTGCCATGGCGGCGCGAAAGCCGTCGGATGACCCCATCGCGAATCCTGTGGCTGGGGACCGCTTGGGTTCCGGTTTCGGGAGCGCAGCGAGGAGGCGTTGGCGCGCGTTGGTGACGAGGTCGTCGACGGTCTGCTCGTCGATGATAAGGGGAACGACGGCGCCAACGACCGCGACGTCGAGTTCGACCGGGGGGCCGGCGGGCGTGAGACTCCGCGTGCCATCAGCAGATCGAATTCATCGGCGTTTGCCTCGCGGGTCTCACCGTCGCCCCGGTAGTAGATGCGCCCGCTAGGTCAGCAAGGGGATTCCCGCGCGCCTGATGACGATTGAGGCCGCCCTCTCAGGCAGCCTCAACACGCGTCGGATGCACTTTTGATAAGAGCAACTGGGTGGAGCCTAGGAGACTCCGCCGTCCTCGCTTCGCTGCGGCGGCTCCCCGAATCACTCAGCTGTATAGACGGCTGAAGGGCCACCCCTTCGGGGCAGCCCTTCAGCCGTCTGTGGAGCCTAGGAGATTCGAACTCCTGACATCCTGCTTGCAAAGCAGGCGCTCTACCAACTGAGCTAAGGCCCCTCGAAAGGTGTTCAGTTGGAGTTGTGGAGTGGGGCTACCAGGACTTGAACCTGGGACCTCTTCATTATCAGTGAAGCGCTCTAACCGCCTGAGCTATAGCCCCGTCAACCTCCAAGAGATTACCCGAGATTGACGAAAAATCCGAATCGAGCCGATCAGTCACCCGGCCGCAGGATCGCGGTACCGGCGGACACGGTGGCGTCCACGGTGCTCGACGCGGTGGTCGACGTCTCGACACGGTTGTCGAACTCTCCCGCGCTGACCTCCTGGGTGACGTCGTACACGGCATCCGGCACCGTCAGCTCCAGCGAGCCGGCCATGACGTCGAAGCTGATGACGTCCGGAACGGACCCGGTGAGCTCCGCCACGAGTCGTCCTGCCGCCACCGTGAGGTCCGCCTCGCGGACGTCGGCGAGTTCGATGTCCGCGCGCCCGGCGTTGATCTCGGCGTCCACCGCGGTCGCCGATCCGTCCAGCGACAGCGCTCCGGCGCCGACCACCACGTCCACCTCGCCGAACTCGCCGGACACGTCCAGGCTGCCGGCGCCGAGGTTCAGGTCGGCATCCAGGCCCGTGCCCTGCAGCTCTTCCGGAAGCGTCAGCACCACGGTCTCGTCATCGTCGTCGAACCAGCCGCCGAACCACCAGCCGAAGGTCCGGTTGGGGCTGCGGACGAGAAGCTCGTCCTCGTCCCTCTCGAGCGTCCACGATCCACCGCGAGCGCTGTCCACCCGGAGCTCGGCCCGGTCGACGTCGCCGAACTCGACGGTCACCGAGCTCGCGCCGATCTCCAGGTCGAGGCCCGTGATGCCGTCGGCATCGGCCGTGATGACCGAGTCGTGCTGGGACAGCTGGCTGCCGGCCGCGAACGCGGCGGTCGTGCCGGAGCCGACCAGGGCGATGCCGCCGACGACGGCCAGCACGATCCCGATCGGGCGCCCGGCTCCCGAAGCAGGTCGCGACGTCGGACCGGGCACCGGAGCGGGATCGGGCCGCGGCTCCGACTCGGGTGCCGGTCTGGGGGCGCCGGCCGCGGCGCCATCCGGGGCCGCCGCGTTCGCGGGCGGGCCGGCGGGCGGAGGAGTGAGCGGGATCTCGTGCCCGCCGTTGTCGTTCGTGGTCATCGTGCAGCTCCTGTCTGTCCGGCGGCAGGACCGCCGTTGTTCGCGATGTGGGCGAGTGCGGCGAGCACGCGCCGGTTGCCCGACTCATCCGGTTCGAGTCCGAGCTTCTGGAAGATCGAGGTGATGTGCTTCTCGACGCTGGCCTCCGAGAGGAACAGCAGGCCTGCGATCGCCTGGTTCGACTTGCCTTCGGCGATGAGCGCCAGCACCGTGCGTTCGCGCTCGGTGAGCCGCAGCATCCGGTCGTCCTGGTTGCGCCGGGACAGCAGCTGCGCGACCACCTCCGGGTCGAGCACCGTGGCGCCCTCTGCGATGCGCTCCACCGATGCGACGAACTCGGACACATCCGCGACCCGGTCCTTCAGCAGGTAGCCGAGGGGACCGCCCTGTGCGGCGATGAGGTCGCTCGCGTACCGCTCCTCCACGTACTGCGACAGCACGAGGATCGGCAGGTCCGGCAGCTGGGCACGGATGCCGAGCGCCGCGCGGATCCCCTCATCCGTGAAGGTCGGCGGGAGCCGCACATCCAGAATGCACAGGTCCGGCTTCTGGGCGGCGATCGCCTCGGTCAGTCCGTCGGTGTCGGGCAAAGCCGCGACCACGACGTGGCCGGCGTCTTCGAGCAGGCGCACGAGGCCCTCGCGCAGCAGGACGGAGTCCTCGCAGATCAGGATGCGCATGGCACGCTCACCTCCAGGCTGGTCGGACCGCCCTGAGGGCTGTCGAGTCGGAACGTCCCGCCGGCGGCGAGCACGCGGTTCGAGATGCCGTCGAGGCCACCGCCGGGTTGCACCTGAGCGCCGCCCATGCCGTTGTCCTCGACCCGCGCCCACAGCACGCCGTTCTCGCGGCGCCGCACGACGACGCGGCATTCGCTGGCACGGGAGTGCTTGGCGGCATTGGTCAGCGACTCGGCGATCGCGAAGTAGACGGCGGCCTCGGCATCCCGGCTGCATCGCCCGTCCATGCGGACGTCCAGGTGCACGGGGATGTGCGATCGACCGGCGAGGGCGGAGAGCGCGGCGTCGAGGCCGCGGTCGTCGAGGACCGAGGCGTGGATGCCGCGGGCGAGCTGGCGCAGCTCGGTGATCGCCGCCTTCGTCGAGGTGTGCGCCTCGGAGATCAGCTCCTTGGCCGTCGCGGGGTCGTCATCGATCTTCTGCTGGGCGAGCCCCAGGGTCATGCCGACTGACACGAGCCGCGGCTGGACGCCGTCGTGCAGGTCGCGTTCGATGCGCGTGCGTTCGACATCCGCCGCGCGGACGGCGCCTTCACGCTGCGCGCTGGTCGTGCGGACCTGCTCGGTGAGCTCCGCCTCGCGGCTCGGCACGATCAGCGCCCGCGCGATCACGCGGTGCAGCAGGGCGAGTCCCACGATCGCGGCGGCCGACAGCACGACGCCGAGGATGCCGAACAGCGGCGCCCAGGCCACGAGGATCTCGCTGCCGTACGGGCCGTCCACGGTCCCTTCGACCGAGAGCGGGGCGAACGCGATGATCGCCGACCAGATCATTCCCCAGAACAGGCGGGCGATGAGCGCACCGGCGATGCAGGCGAGGATGAAGTTCACCAGCGCGCGCCACATCGGGCCGTCCACGGCCTGGCGGCCGAGCGAGCGCAGCCAGCCGCCGAACCCGGGCTGCGTGCGCGGACGCCAGCGCAGCGGAGGAAGACCCAGGGAGTAGAGGCCGCTGACGCGGGCCACCTCGAACCAGGCCACGCCGAACATCGCATAAACGAGTCCGACCAGGAAGATCAGGCCGATGCCGAAGGCGAACACCAGTGCGACGCCGGCGCCGAGCAGTCCCCCGAGGATGCCGATGGCGGCCGATCCCAGCACGCCGAGGGCAGCGAGCTGGAGGATGGTGAGCAGCAGCCGCACCGGCGGCCGCTCAGCGACCGGCGCTGCGGGATGGGCAGTCTGATTCGTCATGCCCATAACGCTACGGTTCCGACCGGTCGCGGGACACCGAGTCAGCCGGACGACTCGCTTCGGGTTTTCCCTACCCGCTTGCGGAGGTTCCCGACAACGACGGAAGGCGGTCAGTTCGAGGTGAAGCCGACCAGCAGACCGCCGGTGACCTTGACCGCGAGGTTGTAGATCCCCGCGACCACGGCACCCAGCACCGTGAAGACGATGAGATTCAGGATCGAGACCACGGCCCCGAACGCCATGACCTGCGGAAGACCCACCGTCTCCGTCAGCGAGAACGCGCCGTCGGTGAAGCTGTCGAGGATGCCATCGGCCTGGGCGATCAGGCCGGTGGCCTGCAGCACCATGTAGACGAGGAAGAACGACACCATGGTCACCACCGCGAGGGCGATCGCTCCGAGGAACGACAGCTTCACGGCGGACCAGAAGTCGACGTAGACCAGCCGCAGCCGGACCTGCTTGCCACCGGTCTTGCGCGTGGACTTCTTCGCCAGTTTGTCGGCTACTGTGCTCATGCGTCTCAGTTTTCCTCAGGAGTCTGTGTGTTCTCGGAAACGGGCGTCTCGGGTTCCGACTCGGCGTCTTCCTCGGCGAGGCCGCGCTCTCCGTTGCGGGCGATGGCCAGAATGCGATCGTCCTCGGACGTCCTCGCGAACACCACACCCATGGTGTCGCGGCCCTTCGCCGGGACCTCGGCCACGGCAGAGCGTACCACCTTGCCGCTGGACAGAACCACCAAGACCTCGTCGTCCGCGGCGACCATGAGACCGCCCGCGAGCGTGCCCCGATCGTCGTTGAGCTTGGCGACCTTGATGCCGTATCCGCCGCGTCCCTGCACGCGGTACTCCTCGACCGCGGTGCGCTTGGCGTACCCGCCGTCGGTCACCACGAACACGAACTGTCCCGGTGCTGCGACGGATGCCGAGAGCAGACTGTCGCCTTCACGGAATTTCATGCCCTTCACACCCGCCGTCGCGCGTCCCATCGGACGCAGCGCCTCGTCGGTCGCCTGGAAGCGGACCGACATGCCCCGGCGGCTGATGAGGAGGATGTCGTCCTCGGCGTTCACCAGCAGCGCGCCGACGAGCTCGTCGTCGTCGTTCAGGCGGATCGCGATGACGCCGCCCTGGCGGTTGGTGTCGTAGTCGCCCAGCCGCGTCTTCTTGACGAGGCCGTCGTGCGTCGCGAGCACGAGGTAGTCGGCGACGCCGTAGTCGCGGATGTCGAGGATCTGCGCGATCCCCTCGTCCGGCTGCAGCGCCAGCAGGTTCGCAACGTGCGTGCCCTTGGCGTCGCGTCCGGCCTCGGGCACCTCGTACGTCTTCGTGCGGTAGACGCGGCCCTTGTCGGTGAAGAACAGCAGCCAGTGGTGCGTCGTCGTGACGAAGAAGTGCTCGACGATGTCGTCGGCGCGCAGCTGCGCCCCCTTGACTCCCTTGCCGCCGCGGTGCTGCGAGCGGTAGTTGTCGCTGCGGGTGCGCTTGATGTAGCCGTCACGCGTGACGGTGACGACCATCTCCTCTTCGGCGATGAGGTCCTCCATGGACACGTCGCCGTCGAATCCATGCAGGATGTGCGTGCGGCGCTCGTCGCCGAAGCGCTCGACGATGCCGGTGAGCTCCTCGCGGATGATGGCGCGCTGGCGTGCCGGGTCGACGAGGATCTCGTTGTAGTCCGCGATCTTCGCCTCGAGCTCGGTGGCCTCGTCGATGATCTTCTGGCGCTCCATCGCGGCGAGCCGGCGCAGCTGCATCTGCAGGATCGCGTCCGCCTGCACCTCGTCGATCTCGAGGAGCTTCTGCAGTCCCTCATTGGCATCCTGCGCCGTGGGCGAGCGCCGGATCAGGGCGATGACCTCGTCGAGGGCGTCCAGCGCCTTGAGGTAGCCGCGCAGGATGTGCATCCGTTCCTCGGCCTTGCGCAGGCGGAACGCGGTACGACGGACGATGACGTCGATCTGGTGGTCGATCCAGTGCATCACGAAGCCGTCGAGCGCCAGCGTCCGCGGCACGCCGTCGACGATCGCGAGCATGTTCGCGCCGAAGTTCTCCTGCAGCTGGGTGTGCTTGTACAGGTTGTTCAGCACGACCTTCGCCACGGCATCGCGCTTGAGGACGACGACCAGACGCTGACCCGTGCGGTCCGAGGACTCGTCGCGGATGTCGGCGATGCCGGTGATCTTGCCGTCGCGGGCGAGGTCGCCGATCTTCACCGCCAGGTTGTCGGGGTTGACCTGGTAGGGCAGCTCGGTGATCACCAGGCACGTGCGGCCCTGGATCTCCTCGACGTTCACCACGGCGCGCATCGTGATCGAGCCGCGGCCGGTGCGGTAGGCCTCGTGGATGCCCTTGGTGCCGAGGATCTGCGCACCGGTGGGGAAGTCCGGACCGGGGACGCGCTTGATCAGGCCCTCCAGCAGCTCCTCGCGGGGGAGGCCGGGATTCTCCAGCGCCCACAGCGCGGCGTCGGCCACCTCGCGGAGGTTGTGCGGTGGGATGTTCGTGGCCATGCCGACCGCGATGCCGACCGAGCCGTTGACGAGCAGGTTCGGGAACCGCGCCGGCAGCACGTCGGGCTCCTGCGTCTGCCCGTCGTAGTTGTCCGAGAAGTCGACGGTCTCCTCTTCGATGTCGCGCACCATCTCGAGCGCGAGCGGAGCCATCTTCGTTTCGGTGTACCGCGGGGCCGCGGCCCCCATGTTGCCGGGGGACCCGAAGTTGCCCTGTCCGAGAGCGAGTGGGTAGCGCAGCGACCATGGCTGCACGAGCCGGACGAGCGCGTCGTAGATCGCCGAGTCGCCGTGCGGGTGGTACTGACCCATGACCTCGCCGACGACACGGGCGCACTTCGAGAACGACTTGTCCGGCCGGAAGCCGCCGTCGTACATGCCGTAGATCACGCGGCGGTGCACGGGCTTGAGGCCGTCGCGCACATCCGGCAGCGCGCGGCCGACGATGACGGCCATGGCGTAGTCGAGATAGCTGCGCTGCATCTCCGACTGCAGGTCGACCTGGTCGATCTTGCCGTGGTCGTGTCCGGCGTTGATGTCGGGGCGTTCTTCGTCAGTCATGGGTTCTTCTCTGTTCGGATGCTGATCCGGAGGTGAATGCGGAAGCCGGCGTCGGGCTTCGGGATGTCCTGGTGAAAGGTCAGATGTCGAGGAAGCGGACGTCCTTGGCGTTGCGCTGGATGAAGCTGCGGCGGGACTCGACGTCCTCGCCCATCAGCACGCTGAAGATCTCGTCCGCCGCGGCGGCGTCGTCGATCGTCACCTGGCGGAGCGTCCGGGTGGTGTGATCCATGGTGGTCTCCCACAGTTCCTTGGCGTTCATCTCGCCGAGACCCTTGTAACGCTGCACCCCGGCGTCCTTCGGCATCCGCTTGCCGTTCGCCAGGCCGTCCTTCAGCAGGGCGTCGCGCTCGGCATCCGAGTACACGTACTCGTGCGCCGAGTTCGACCACTTCAGGCGGTACAGCGGCGGCATCGCGAGGTAGACGAAACCGGCCTCGATGAGTCCGCGCATGTAGCGGAACAGCAGCGTCAGCAGGAGGGTTGTGATGTGCTGGCCGTCGACGTCGGCATCCGCCATCAGCACGATCTTGTGATAGCGGGCCTTCTCGATGTCGAACTCCTCGCCGATGCCCGTGCCGAAGGCCTGGATCATCGCCTGGACTTCCTTGTTGCCCAGTGCCTTGTCGAGTCGCGCGCGCTCGACGTTGAGGATCTTGCCGCGCAGCGCCAGGATCGCCTGGGTATGCGGGTCGCGACCCTGCACCGCCGAACCGCCTGCGGAGTCCCCCTCCACGAGGAAGATCTCGCTGATCGAAGGGTCCTTGCTCGTGCAGTCCTTGAGCTTGTCGGGCATCGCGGCCGACTCGAAGACGCTCTTGCGGCGGGCGGTCTCGCGGGCCTTGCGGGCGGCGAGACGAGCGGTCGCGGCATCGATCGCCTTGCGGACGATGTTCTTCGCCTGCGCAGGATTGCGGTCGAACCAATCGCCGAGCTGATCGCCGACGACCTTCTGCACGAAGGCCTTGGCCTCGGTGTTGCCGAGCTTCGTCTTGGTCTGACCCTCGAACTGCGGCTCGGAGAGCTTCACCGAGATCACGGCCGTCAGCCCTTCGCGGACGTCGTCGCCGGAGAGGTTGTCGTCCTTCTCCTTGAGGATGTTGTTCGCACGCGCGTACTTGTTCACCAGCGTAGTCAGCGCCGCGCGGAAGCCCTCTTCGTGCGTGCCGCCCTCGTGCGTGTTGATGACGTTCGCGTACGTGAACACGCTCTCGGTGTAGGACGTCGTCCACTGCATCGCGATCTCGACCGAGATCTTGCGCACGGTGTCCTCCGCGGCGAAATCGATGATCTCGTCGTTGACGACCTCAGCATGACGCACCTTGTTCAGGTACTCGACGTAGTCGACGAGCCCGCGCTCGTAGTGGAACACGTCCGCGCGCTGCTTGGTGACGGTCTGACCGTCCACCTCGGTCTCGTAGGTCGCGCCCTCGCGCTCGTCGCTCAGCTCGATGCGCAGTCCCTTGTTCAGGAACGCCATCTGCTGGAAACGGGTGCGCAGCGTCTCGTACTCGAACTCGATGCCCTCGGTGAAGATCTCGGCGTCCGGCCAGAACGTGATGCTCGTTCCGGTCTCGGTGGTCGCCTCGCCTTTCTCGAGCTGCTGCTGGGGCACACCGCCGTCGGCGAAGCTGTGCCGCCAGACGAAGCCCTTCTGCTTGACCTCGACCTCGAAGCGCGTGGAGAGCGCGTTGACGACGGAGGAGCCGACGCCGTGCAGACCACCGGAGACGGCATAGGCGCCGCCGCCGAACTTCCCTCCGGCGTGCAGGATCGTCAGCACGACCTCGACCGTGGACTTGGTCGGGTCGGAGGAGTGCGGATCGACCGGGATGCCGCGGCCGTTGTCGACGACACGGACGCCGCCGTCGGCGAGCAGCGTGACCACGATGGTGTCCGCATGACCCGCCATGGCCTCGTCGACCGAGTTGTCGACGATCTCCTGGACCAGGTGGTGCAGGCCTCGAGGACCGGTGGATCCGATATACATACCGGGTCGCTTGCGCACCGCCTCGAGTCCTTCGAGGATCTGGATGGAGTCGGCGCCGTACTCGGCTTCGACCTTGGCGGAGGAGCTCGCCTGCGCGTCGGGGGTGCCCCCGGTGGTCGATTCCGTCTCGTCAGCGGGGGATTCAGGCGTCATCAGAGGGCATTCTCCACATCGATCTTGTGGTCTCCAGTCTACCTGTACCGAGACCGCTTCATGGCGCTGAAAGGCCGTGTGTGCCCCTCAAATCGATCGGGATGCCTCCCATGGTGTCCTACCCGTAGGTATCGCGCGGGCCCCGCCCTGGGACGGCTCTCGGTCCCCATTTCCAGGAGGGGACGTCCGGGCCGATGAAACGGAGGTTCTCCACACCCGCCGCAGGATAACGCTTGCCGATCTCGGTGAGGATCGTTCCCCGCATGTACTGGAGGTTCTTCGCCCACGCGGTGGAATCGCACTTGATCGTGAGCATCCCGTTCTCGAGCGAGACCGGATCGGAGTGCTTCGCGGTGTCGGCGCCGGCGAGGTCCGCCCACTGGCGGACCAGGTCCTCTCGGGCCATCGTCGACTCCCAGCCGGCCTCCTTGGTGAGGACGTCCAGGACGGCACCGAGGGACCCAGGGTCGCGGCCGGGGGTGAACGGGGCGTTCTCGTCGTCGTCCGCGATGCGGCGCTTGCGCTTCCAGTTCTTCGAGCTGGGCTTGAGGCCGCGCAGGCGCAGATAGGTCGCGACGGTCTCGGGGATCTCGGATGCCGTGTGCGTGATGTGCTCGGTCATGCGTCGTCCTCCTCGTCTCCGGCGTCGTCCCGGTCGTCGCTGATCGTCCCGGCCGCGATTCGCACGACGTGACGATGCAGCACTTCAGGAATATCCTCCTCGACGGCAGCGGTCACCACCACCTGCTCGTACCCGCTGGTCAACGCGGCCAATCGGCGCCGGCGATCCGCATCGAGCTCCGCGAACACGTCGTCGAGGATGAGCACCGGATCCCCCGCCGGAGATTCGGCCCGCAGCAGCTCCGCCGACGCCAGTCGCAGCGCCAGGGCGACCGACCAGGACTCGCCGTGCGACGCGTACCCCTTCACCGGCAAGGACCGCACCCGCAGAATGAGGTCATCGCGATGCGGGCCGACGAGCGTCAGACCGCGGTCGAGCTCCTGGGTGCGCTTGGCCAGCAGCGCGGCACGGAACGTCTCGGCGATGTCGGCTCGCTCCACCGCAGCGGACTCCGCCGCCTCGCCCTCTTCGGGATCTCCGCCGCGCACGGACAGCGCCCATTCCAGCTCCGGCCGGTGATCCGCGCCGGCGATCGCCGCATACGAGTCGGCCAGCGGTGACTGCAGGTCGGCCGCCAGGCGCTGACGCGCGACGATGATCTCGCTGCCCAGCGCGATCAGCTTGTCGTCCCAGACCTCGAGCGTGGCGAGCGCCTCGCCCCGGATGCCACGAGCCCGCGCGGACTTGAGCAGCGCCGTCCGCTGCTTGAGCACGCGATCGTAGTCGCCGAGCACCCCCGCCATGCGCGGTGTCCGCTGGATGAGCAGCTGATCGGCGAACCGTCTCCGCGAGGACGGATCGCCCCGGACGATCTGGAGGTCCTCCGGCGCGAACAGCACGACGTGGGCGTAGCGCGGGAGCTCGCTCGTCTTCACGGGCGAACCGTTGATCCGCGCCTTGTTGGATCCCTGACGGTTGAGCTGCACCTCGACCAGGACTCGGCGCTCACCGACCGAGAGGCGCGCGCGGATGATCGCGAACTCCTCCCCGTCGCGGACCATCGGCGCGTCGGAGGACACCCGATGCGAACCGAGCGTCGCGAGGAACACGATGGCCTCGGCGAGGTTGGTCTTGCCCTGGCCGTTACGGCCGACGAGCACGTTCGGGCCGCGGTGGAGAGTGAGGTCGGCGGTCGCGTAATTGCGGAAGTCGACCAGGTTCAGGTGCTCCACAATCACGGGAGTCAGCCTACCGGCGGTGGCTGACACGCTCTCCGCTCGTTGAGCGAGGGAGGCGCAGCCGACCGAGTCGAAACGCGGTCTGCGCGGAGGAGCATGGGTGGGGCTCGCCTGCGGCATCGCGGAGAGAAGTGCCGGGCTCCGGGATTCTCCGTTCGCTCGCGGAGGGTCCCTCCCAGCTTCGCTGGGCCCCTCCCGATGCTCGCTCACGGAGAATCCCTGCGCCCTCTCTTGGAGGGAGGCCGACTCCCGTTCTGGGAAAGGGAGGGGATGGGATGGGGAGGCAGCGTCGGCTTCGCCGACGGCTGCGCCATGTCCGCCCTCCATTCCTCTCGCTCGTTGAGCGAGGGAGGCGGAGCCGACCGCGTCGAAACGCGCTCTCCGCGCAGCCGCCTGTGTGGAGGTTCGCGCCGCTCAGGCCGAGGGGTGGGGGAGGGTGCGTTCGAAGAACGCCTTCTCACCGTTTCGGCGGGACTCGGTGAAACCGGCTCTGAGGAGGACGCGCTGCGACGGGAGATTGGCGAGGTCGGTGTCCGCGATCACGCGATCGGCGCCATGGGCGGCGGCGATCCGGACGGCATGCGTCACAGCATCCGACGCCAGGCCGCGACCGCGCGCCGAGGGGACCAGTCCGTACCCGATCTCGACGGTGCCGTCCTCCGGTGGGCCGAAGAAGCCCAGGCCGCCGACGGCGACGCCGTCCTCATCCCGGATCGCGTACAGCGTGAACACGGGATGCGGGTCGGTCGCCGCGGCCAGCATCCGCAGCGGGACGAGCTCATCCGCGAACGGATACTCGGCATGCCAGCGGTCGCCGGGCTGCTCGTCGCGAGCGATGATGCGTGCGGCGAGCTGCGGGGTGATCGGCTCGAGACGCACTCAGCGCAGCAGGAGGTTCGGCTGAAGCAGGTACTTGTACGAGTCGTTGCCGGCCTGATCGACCGAGGTCTGGCTCGTCACGAGGATCGGGCTGAGCTTGTTGGCATTGTCGCTCGAGGTGAACGTGACCCGCACGAACTCGCTCTTGACCGCGCCGAGCGCCTCGACGAGGTACTGCGGGTTCAGCCCGAGCGTCACCTCGTCACCGCCGGAGAGGTGCGCGTCGACGGACTCGGAGGCGCGAGCCTGCTCACTGCCCGAGGCATCCATCGTGACGCTGTCCGTCGAGAACGTGAAGCGCAGCGGAGCCGCCCGGTCCAGCACGAGCGAAACACGGCGCACGGCCTCGATGAGATCGGCCGTGTTGACCACGGCGTAGTGGTCGGTCTGCTCGGGGAAGAGACGGCGCACGGGCGGAAAGTTGCCCTTGATCAGCAGAGAGGTCACCGTCTTGTTGCCGGCGGTGAAGGCGATGATCTCCCGATCCCCCTCGCCCGAGAACGCGATCTCGATGTTGCCCGCGTGAGCGAAGGTCTTGCCGACCTCCTGCAGTGTGCGAGCCGGCACCAGCGCGGTCTGATCCGACGACGTGCCGTCCCACGGCACGTCCCGCAGCGACACGCGGTACCGGTCGGTGGCGACGAGGCTCAGCGTGGTGCCGGAGACCTCCAGCTGCACTCCGGTCAGGACGGGAGTGACATCGTCTCGCGAGGCGGCGAAACCGACCTGCGCGATCGCCGTGCCGAAGTCCTCCGCGGGGACGACACCGCTGGACCCGGACACCTCGGGAATCGAAGGGTATTCCTCAACCGGCATCGCGGCGAGCGTGAACCGTGCCGAACCGCACGTGACGGCGATGCCCCCGTCGTCCTCGACGGCGATCTCGATCGGAGCGTTCGGCAGTCGGCTGGCGATGTCGGAGAGCAGTCGACCGTGGACGAGGATCGTTCCGGCCGTCTCGACTGTGGCCTCGATGGTCGTCCGCGCGGATGCCTCGTAGTCGAACGCCGACAGCGTGAGCCCTGCGTCTCCGGCCTCGATCAGGACACCCGCCAGGATCGGCTGAGGGTTCCGCTGAGGCAGCAGCTTGACGACGAAGGACACTGCTTCGCTGAAGACATCGCGGTTGACCTGGAACCTCACGGGCGCTCCCTCGTCGTGATTACAAGACCTGAGCGGGCGGGCCCGCGTCAGGGCTTCCCATCGTATCCCTACAGCGTGACCGCGCCATACGCCCGGTTTCCACACCTCCGAGGTGATCGAATCGCCCTTCATCCGGGTTAACTCGTTAACGGTGTTAACAGTTGTGGATACTGTGGATAAGTCGGTGGATATCAGTCGAGAGTAGGAAACTACACGGCTGTGAGATGTGGAATCGCTGAGGAAACCGCGGGTTTCGAGGAGATCGGCCGCTGTTCATGCTGGCCTAGTTATCCACAGGATGCCGGTTCCGGCATCGATTCGTCCCGTTAACTTCGGGATCCATCCACAAGTTATCCACATGTGCAAAGGGGCGTATCGGATGGGGCGCGTGGGCGTCAAGTCGGTCGTTCGGGGGACAACGGGGGGCCGAGGGGCGAGGGGCTCGTCTGCGACATCGCGGGGCGTGGTGGCGGGCTGCGGGATGCTCGGGTCGTTCGCGGAGGGTCCCTCCCGGCTTCGCCGGGGCCCTCCCGATTCTCTCGACCCGAGCATCCCTCCGCCCTCCTTCGGATGAGATCGCATCATCCGACTACTGAGAAGGGGGAGGGAAGGGCGGCAGCGTCGGCTTCGCCGACGACTGCGCCAGGAACGGGGAAGGCGCGCGGTGGGCAGGGTCGGCTTCGCCGACGACTGCGCGACGAAGGTCAGCCGGGGGCAGCGTCGGGCTTCGCCCGACGGCTGAAGGTGAGGGAAGGAAGGGAAGGGAAGGTCAGCGGCGGCCGAGTTGAGTGGTGATCTCGGTGACCTGGTTGTAGATGGAGCGGCGCTCCTTCATGAGCTCGCTGATCTTCTTGTACGCGTACATCACGGTGGTGTGATCGCGGTTGCCGAAGAGCTGGCCGATCTTGGGCAGGGAGAGGTTCGTGCGCTCGCGGCACAGATACATCGCGATCTGTCGGGCCGTCGCGATCTGCTGCGAGCGGCTCGAGCCGTAGAGGTCGTCGACCGTGAGCTTGAAGTACTGCGCCGTCGCGGTGATGATGTCCGTCGGCGAGATGATGTTGTCCTCGGCGGTGTCGACGATGTCGCGCAGCACGGTCTGGGCCAGAGCGATGTCGAGAGACGAGCGGTTCAGGCTCGCGAACGCCGACACGCGGATGAGAGCGCCCTCGAGCTCACGGATGTTCGACGACACGACCGTCGCGATGTACTCCAGTACCTCGTCCGGAATGTGCAGTGCCTCGCTCTGCGCCTTCTTGCGGAGGATCGCGATGCGGGTCTCCAGGTCGGGCGCCTGCACATCGGTGATGAGTCCCCACTCGAAGCGACTGCGCATCCGATCCTCGAAGCCGGTCAGGTGCTTGGGCGCCACATCGCTGGTGATGACGACCTGCTTGTTGTGATCGTGCAGCGTGTTGAAGGTGTGGAAGAAGGCCTCCTGCGTCTCCGCACGGCCCTGCAGGAACTGGATGTCGTCGATGAGGAGGATGTCGACATCACGGTAGCGGGCCTGGAACGCGGATCCGCGGTTGTTGGCGATCGAGTTGATGAAGTCGTTCGTGAACTCTTCGCTCGAGACGTACCGGACCTTGACTCCGGAGTAGAGGGACTGCGCATAATCCCCGATCGCGTGCAGCAGGTGGGTCTTCCCGAGACCGGAGTCGCCGTAGATGAACAGCGGGTTGTAGGCCTTCGCCGGTGCCTCGGCCACGGCGACCGCGGCGGCATGGGCGAAACGGTTGGACTGTCCGATGACGAAGTTGTCGAAGGTGTACTTCGGGTTGAGTCGCGACTCGTGGCGGATCGCGGTCGGCTGCTCGATGGGCGATTCGACGCGCGGTGTCTCGATGCGGGCGAAGTCCGGCACGGCGATGGGTGCGGTCGGCTGATCGGCGAGCTCATGGTTCACCACGACCCGGAACGAGGTGACCTCTCCCCCCGCCTGCGCGAGACCCTCCATGAGGGGGATGCGGAGCCGCTTGTTGATCTGCGCCGCGGTGAGATCGTTGGGCACGTCCAGATAGAGCGTGGTCCCCATGACGCCGGCCGGCACGGCCAGGGAGAGGAAGCCGTGCAACTGCGGCGTGACACGATCATCGTCCGCCAGGACCTCGAGCACCTCGTTCCAGACCGGGACGTCGGGATGGACAGGCGAGGACATGGCGCTCCGTGCGGGGGACGGTCGGAGAGTCGCCGAGCGGCCGGCCCCCCTGTGGATAACTTCGGATGCCACGGTAGTCATCGCGGCTGAGAAGGGCAACCTGCCGCGGAAATCCGGCGGGCGTGTTGGACGAGCCCGGGTGCACGGCCTTGTGGATAATGGCTGTGCGGATCGGGTGCCACGGTGGGAGCCGGCACGCGGGGATTTGCCCTGCGTGTCTGACTGACGTACCCTAAATCGGTTGACTTATGCCCATTTGGGCAGTTCCCCATGTCTCCGGTCGATCCGTATCCGGTGACTGACTTCCCGGAGTGATCCATGAGCAAGCGCACCTTCCAGCCCAACAACCGTCGCCGCGCCAAGAAGCACGGCTTCCGCGCCCGCATGCGCACGCGCGCCGGCCGCAGCATCCTGTCGGCCCGCCGTGCGAAGGGCCGCACCGAGCTCTCGGCGTAACCCGCCGTGCTCGCCCGCCCGCACCGTCTGACCCGCGGCGATGACTACCGGATGGTGGTCCGACGCGGTTCCCGGTGCGGTGGCGCGCGCGTCGTCACGTCTCTGTTGACGACCGGCGATGCGGAGCGAGCGGCCCGGTTCGGGTTCATCATCAGCAAGCAGGTGGGTAACGCTGTGATCCGCAACACCGTGCGACGTCGGCTGAAAGCCGTGTGCGCGCAGTTGCTCAGCGAGATCCCTCAGGGCACGGATGTCGTCATCCGTGCCCTTCCTGCATCCGCGACCGCCTCGTTCTCGGAGCTGCGCGCCGATGTCGAGCGCTGCGTCCGTCGACTCTCCCCACCGGTGACGGCGTGAGCGCGCTGCCGTCGTACGCCACCGGGCACGGGCATCTGCACGCCGAGGACATCGTGCGGAGCATCCCGCTGATCCCCCGTAACCTCGTGCTCGGTTTCCTCGCCGGATATCGCAAGGTCATCTCCCCGCTGTACGGGGATGTGTGCGCGTACTACCCCTCCTGTTCCGCCTACGCTGTAGGTGCGGTGCAGCAGCACGGTGCGGTGAAGGGAGCGATGCTCTCGGCATGGCGCATCCTCCGCTGCAATCCCTGGACTCGGGGCGGCGTCGACGACGTCCGCCCGCACAAGCATTTCCGCTACGACCTGACCGCAAGCGGTTTCGTCGTTCCTCTTCGAAAGGACTGAACAGTGGGTCTTGACCTTCTGCTCGCCTCCGCGACACCGACGGACGCTCCCGCGAACACCGGATTCGATCTGCTCGGCACGATCCTGTGGCCCCTGAAGTGGGCGGTCGAGGCCGTGCTCGTCTTCTGGCACTGGCTCTTCACCGCCGTCGGCCTTCCGGCCGCCGCCGGCCTCACCTGGATCCTGTCGATCGTCGGTCTGGTGATCGTCGTGCGTGCCGCGGTGTTCCCGCTGTTCGTCCGACAGATCAAGAGTCAGCGGAAGATGATGGAAATCGCTCCTGATCTGCGGAAAGTTCAGGAGAAGTACAAGGGCAAGAAGGATCAGCTCTCTCGCGAGGCGATGAGCCGCGAGACCATGGCGCTGTACAAGAAGCACGGCACGACGCCGATGTCGAGCTGTCTTCCGCTGCTGGTGCAGATGCCGATCTTCTTCGCCCTGTTCAGCGTGCTCAACGATGTGACGAAGCACGCCGTCGCGGGTCAGGGCGGCGTCGGGCTCCTGAGTCCGGAGCTCACCAAGGAGTTCTACGACGCCACGATCTTCGGGTCGGTGTCGCTGCACGGCACGCTGGGCAACGCGATCGAGACCCAGAACGTCACGGCGATCGTCCTGCTGGTGATCCTCGTCGTGCTGATGATCGCCTCCCAGTTCTTCACGCAGCTGCAGATCATCTCGAAGAACCTGTCGCCCGAGGCCAAGACCGGCCAGGCGTATCAGATGCAGAAGATCATGCTCTACATCCTGCCGCTGGGCTTCATCTTCTCCGGCGTCTTCTTCCCGCTCGGTGTCGTCGTGTACTGGTTCGTCTCGAACCTGTGGACCATGGGACAGCAGTTCCTCGTGATCCGCGAGATGCCGACCCCGGGTTCTGAGGCGGCCAAGGCCCGCGAGGAGCGCCTGGCGCGCAAGGGCAAGGCCATCAACTCCGAGGGCAAGGTCGTCCCGATGGCCGCCTACGAGGCGGAGCAGAAGCGGATGCTCGAGGAAGCCGAGAAGGCCAAGGCGGAAGCACCCAAGCGGCAGCAGCCGGTCGGCAAGAAGCGCGCCAAGAAGAAGGGCAACAACTGATGAGCGTCGAGAACGTCACCGAGCGCACGGCCCCGAGCGTCGCCGACCTCGAGGCGGAGGGCGATGTCGCAGCCGACTTCCTGGAGGAGCTGCTCGACATCGCGGACATCGACGGCGACCTCACGCTGGATGTCCGACAGGGACGCGCCTACGTCTCGGTGGAGGCGGAGGGTGAGGGCATCGAACTGCTCTCCGCGCCGGACACGGTCCAGGCTCTGCAGGAGCTCACACGTCTGGCGGTCCAGAGCAAGACCGGTGCATTCTCCCGGCTCATCCTGGACATCGGAGGCTCGCGCGACGCCCGTCGTCGTCAGCTCGAGAAGCTGGTCGATGCCGCCGTCGTGAAGCTCGACGAAGGTGCATCGCAGGCATCTCTGCCCTCGATGTCCAGTTACGAGCGCAAGCTCGTCCATGACATCGTCGCGGATCGCGGACTCACCTCGGAGTCGTACGGTGAAGGCGCGGACCGCCACACCGTCATTCGCCGGCACTGATGTTTCACGTGAAACATCGGGGAGCCGTCGATGAGTGACGTCGAGATCGAGCCGGCTGTCGCCGCGGACCTCTTCGGCGAAGGAATCGAGGTCGCACGAGCCTTCACGGCTGCGCTGGTCGAGCAGGGCGAGGAGCGCGGACTCATCGGCCCGCTGGAGCTCCCGCGGATCTGGACACGCCACATCCTGAACTCGGCGATCGCCGCTCCCCTCATGCATGGTTCGGTCGCAGACATCGGTTCCGGCGCCGGCCTGCCGGGCATCGTGCTCGCGATCGCACGGCCGGACGTCCGCTTCACGCTCATCGAGCCGATGGAGCGACGCGTTGCCTGGCTCGACGAGCAGGTGGCATCCCTGGCGCTGACGAACGTCGAGGTGGTGCGCGCACGCGCCGAGGAAGCACGGCGGCAGCGTGAGTTCGACGTCGTCACAGCTCGCGCGGTCAGTGCGCTGCGTGCGTTGATCCCCCTGACCGCACCGCTTGCGCGCGATGGCGGAGAGCTCGTGCTGCTCAAGGGCGCCAACGCCACCAACGAGATCGAGGCCGCTCAGAAGCCCGTCAAGAAGTACCTGCTCTCGGACGTGCGCGTCGAGGTGCTGGGGGAGGGCGTGCTGTCGGAGACGACGCGCGTCGTTCGGGCTGTCGTTCGGGGGTAGCTCGGTCGGTGTCTTCGGTCGTTGATTGATGTGGCTGAGGAATTGATGAGTGATTGGTGGCGGGCGGAGGGATGCTCCGTTCGTTCGCGGAGGGTCCCTCCCAGCTTCGCTGGGGCCCTCCCGATGCTCACTCTCGGAGCATTCCACCGCCCTCTTCCGGGATGGACACGCGCCTGTACACGCGCGCGTGGCGTTGGGGCGGGAGGGGAGGGGCAGCGTCGGCTTCGCCGACGGCTGCGGCATGAGCGGGGGAGGCTTCGGCGGATGTTTCACGTGAAACGGCCGGAGCGATGCCGACGACGTCGTTGAATATGGATGGGCGTGGGGTGGACCTGCGGTGGGCGGTCATGATCACGCGGCGATCTGGCGGTGACGGGCGAGCGATCGCGTGATGGCGGGGTGGATGTTTCACGTGGAACAGGATCACCCGGCTTCGGGCCACGGCATCGCGGACTACGAGTCTGGGGCGCGGGACGGGTGGTCCCAGTCGGCGCTCGATTCGTCGCGCGATGCCGCATCGCACGGACGATCGGTGTGGGCATGTCGTGCGATGGTGGTGCGAGAGTGTTTCACGTGAAACGGATTGCTGACCTCAGGGTCAGGATGACCGAGAGCAGGGGCGACAGTGGACTACCGGAGAGTTCGCGTGCCGGTGAAGCTGTGGCAGGTGGACGGCGCCGTCGACAACAGCATGGCCGTGGAAGCTGTCGGGGGAGACGTCATCGCGTTTGATGAACGGGGTCTGTGTGTAGATGCGGGATGGCGCGCTTCCACAGAGCATGCGGGAGAGCGCGGCGTGCACGGTTGGCCTCCACCTGCTCGCCAGTTGCCGATCGTCCTTGGGCGTGAGCAATGGGTCTGGCTGCATTCTCGGTTGCGACGGTGGTCATCGTCTAGGGGTGAGGACGGGGAGCTCGTGAGACTCATTCGTCAGCAGCTCGACCTTGAGAGCCGTTCCACGTGAAACGTCGTGGGATCTGTGCCTGAGGCCGGTTCGTTTCGGCTGTTGCAGTACCGCCGAGAAGAGAAGGCCCGCCTGGCCGAATCGACACCGCTGCACGGCCTCTCCCTTTGGTGCACTCAACGGTACGTCCTCGGTTCGCGTGAGTGGAACGGCAGGTCAGTGCGGGGGATTTAGCTCGTTCCCATGTTGCCCGCCGGCCATCCGAGAAAACGTGGTCACCCGCCGCAGGGTCCCGCCCGCCTCACCCCAAGGCGCCACCGGGTTGATCTGGTCGTTGTCGTCCGCCTCCCGCTGCGGTGTGATCAATCTCGCGGGCGAGCCGCCCTGTTGCCGTGGGTGTGCCCCGGAAGTCACCTCGACCGTTTCACGTGAAACACACCGTCGAACCCACACCTCCACCCCGACTTGTGCGATTCGCCAGCCGGGGGAGCGCAAGGTGGCCCGTACCGAACCCGCCCTCGAGTTCTGCTCTGAGGATCCACTCCACCAACGCGCGCTCGATCCCCCACACCTACCGTTTCACGTGAAACACCCCCCGCAGTCGTCGGCGAAGCCGACGCTGCCTCCCCTCTCCCTCCCCTCTTCGCTGTCCCGCCGCGACCCCCGGCTTCGTCCTGAAAGGGCGCAGGGGTGTCGTCGTGAGAGCATCGGGAGGGCCCCAGCGAAGCTGGGAGGGACCCTCCGCGAACACGACGACACCCCGGAGCCCGGCACCATCCCGGAACGGCCCCCGTCAGGCTGAACATCAACGTCCCTCGCCTCGATTAGAGTGGAACGCGGCCCCGAAAGGAGTGGATGTTTCACGTGAAACAACCCGAACAGGCACCGAACGATGGCTTCGGGATGGACACCCCACTCGCCCGCGAAATCGCCGATCTGAGCGCGCGCCGGCGGGCCCTGGAGGACATCTCCCTCGACTTCGACGGCTCCCAGACCCGCGTCCTGACGATCTCGAATCAGAAGGGCGGAGTCGGCAAGACGACCACGGCGGTGAACATCGCATCCGCCCTGGCGAACCTCGGCGCCCGCGTCCTCGTGATCGATCTGGACCCGCAGGGCAACGCGTCGACGGCCCTCGGCATCCCGCACAGCGCTGATGTCACGAGCATCTACGACGTGCTGATCAACGACGTCCCCCTCGCCGAGATCGTGCAGCCGAGCCCGGAGTCCGAGAACCTGTTCTGCGCGCCCAGCACGATCCACCTCGCCGGCGCCGAGATCGAGCTCGTGGCGCAGGTCGCGCGCGAGCATCGGCTCGGACGTGCGCTCGAGGCGTACATCGCCGAGAACCCACTCGACTTCGTGATCATCGACTGCCCGCCGTCCCTCGGACTGCTGACGATCAACGCGTTCACCGCGGCCTCCGAGGTGTTCATCCCGATCCAGTGCGAGTACTACGCCCTGGAGGGACTCAGCCAGCTTCTCGGCAGCATCCAGATGATCCAGAAGCATCTGAACCCTAAGCTGCATCTGTCCACGATCCTGCTCACGATGTACGACGGTCGTACCCGTCTCGCGCAGCAGGTCGCGGACGAGGTCCGTGGTCACTTCCCGGAGCAGGTGCTCCACACCGTCATCCCCCGGTCGGTCCGGGTCTCCGAGGCGCCGAGCTTCGGGCAGACGGTGATCGGCTACGACGGGACCTCGGCCGGCGCCATCGCGTACCGCGAGGCGGCCGTCGAGATCGCGCAGCGCACCGCAGCGCGCACCAGCAGCACACAGAGCAAGGAGAACTGATGGCGAAGCGAACCGGACTCGGACGGGGGATCGGCGCTCTGATCCCCACGACGGAGCAGACCGAGCGGCCCGTCGACGTCTTCTTCCCCGGCGCGAAGATCACACCCGCGGCCCCGGTCGAGACGGAGGAGACCCCCGAGCTCGCCGCGATCCCCGGCGTGCGTCTGATCCAGGTGGACCCTCACCAGATCGTCCCGAACCCGCGGCAGCCGCGCAGCCACTTCGACCCCGAACATCTCGCCGAGCTCGTCCACAGCGTGCGGGAGTTCGGCGTGCTGCAGCCGGTCGTGGTCCGCACGAACGCGGACGGCGCGTACGAGCTCATCATGGGGGAGCGGCGCACACGAGCCGCCCGCGAGGCCGGGCTCGAGACGATCCCCGCGATCGTCCGAGACACCACCGACGAGGATCTGCTCCGCGACGCCCTGCTCGAGAACCTGCACCGGTCCGAGCTGAACCCCCTGGAAGAGGCATCCGCCTATCAGCAGCTCCTGGAGGACTTCGGCATCACCCAGGAGGAGCTCGCCGGTAGGATCGGACGCTCGCGACCGCGGATCAGCAACACCATCCGTCTGCTGAAGCTGCCCGTTCCGGTGCAGCAGCGCGTGGCGGCCGGCGTCCTCTCGGCCGGCCACGCGCGGGCGATCCTGAGCCTGGACTCGCCCGAGGCCATGCAGCGCCTCGCCGACAAGATCATCAACGAGGACCTGTCTGTCCGCGCCGCGGAGGAGGCCGCCAAGGCGACCCCGAGGGATGCCGGGACGAAGGCTCCGAAGCCCCAGCCAGGCGCGCGGCGCGCCTATCTCGACGAGGTCGGCAGCAAGCTCGGCGACCGCCTGAACACGCGCGTCAAGGTGAACCTCGGATCGCGAAAAGGCCAGGTCGTCATCGATTTCGCTTCGATTCAGGATCTCAACCGCATCCTGGCCGAGCTGGGGGAGGACGGCTACGGTTCCTGACGGATCCGCGCCAACCCGCACCGATCGCCCCGCGGCGCAATAGACTCGGCCGGGAACGGGGGGAATCGACATGTCGGAGCAGAGAGCACCCGGTCGCATCAGCGGACGGGTCATCGGAATCAGCATCGCGGCGGCCCTGGGCGGCTTCCTCTTCGGATTCGACACGGCGGTGATCAACGGCGCCGTCGACGCCTTGGCCGGAGCGTTCGACCTGGGTCCCGCTCTCCAGGGATTCGCCGTCTCGTCGGCGCTCCTCGGATGCGCGGTCGGCGCGTGGTTCGCCGGATCACTGGCGAACAAGTGGGGCCGTATCCCGGTCATGGTGATCGCGGCCATCATGTTCCTGGCCTCCTCGATCGGCTCGGGACTCGCGTTCGGCGTCATCGACCTGATCGTGTGGCGCGTCATCGGCGGACTCGGCGTCGGGGCGGCATCCGTCATCGCGCCCGCCTACATCGCTGAAGTCTCGCCGGCCCGCATCCGTGGCAGGCTCGGATCGCTCCAGCAGCTCGCGATCGTGCTCGGCATCTTCGCCGCACTGGTCTCCAACGCGATCCTTGCCAATGTCGCCGGCGGAGCATCCTCCGTCCTCTGGTGGGGGCTGGATGCCTGGAGATGGATGTTCATGGCGGAGGCCGTGCCGGCGATCGTCTACGGCGTGATGGCGCTGCGTCTTCCCGAGTCCCCGCGCTTCCTCGTCGCCCGAGGACAACTCGACAAGGCCTCGCAGGTCCTGTACGACTTCACCGGTGAGACCGACGTGAATCTCAAGATCCAGGAGATCAAGGCGACGATCAACACCGAGAAGCACGAGTCCCTCCGAGACCTCCGCGGCAACCGGCTCGGTCTGAAGCCGATCGTGTGGGTGGGCATCCTGCTGAGCGTCTTCCAGCAGTTCGTCGGCATCAACGTCATCTTCTACTACTCGACGACCCTGTGGCTGTCCGTGGGATTCGACGAATCCAACGCCCTGCTCACCTCGGTCATCACCTCGATCACGAACATCGTCGTGACGATCGTCGCGATCCTGCTCGTCGACAAGGTCGGCCGTCGCCCCATGCTCCTGATCGGCTCGATCGGCATGACCATCACGCTCGGCCTCATGGCCGTCGCTTTCTCGTTCGGGACCCTCGAGAACGGCAGTGTCGTCCTGCCCCAGCCCTGGTCGCTGATCGCACTCGTCTGCGCCAACGGATTCGTGGTGTTCTTCGGCGCGACATGGGGACCGCTCGTGTGGGTGCTCCTGGGGGAGATGTTCCCGAACTCGATCCGCGCCGGCGCTCTCGCGGTCGCCGCCGCCGCCCAGTGGATCGCGAACTTCTTCATCTCGACGACCTTCCCCGCCTTCGCCGAGATCGGGCTGACTTTCGCCTACGGCTTCTACGCGTTCTTCGCGGCCCTGTCGTTCTTCTTCGTGTACTTCCAGGTTCCCGAGACGAAGGGCCGCGAGCTGGAGACCATGACGGATGTCGTGGAGATCACGCGCCGAGGACATCCCAAGCGCGCGTAGGCTTGTTCAGTGACCGAAGCCATTCCCCGCCGAGCCAGCCTCGAAGTCCTGCGCGCAGAAGCCGCCGACGAACTGGCCGTGCTCATTCAGGAACGGCTGCTCGGCGGTGAGGATCCGTGGGACTTCATGGAGGACCTCCCCAGCGTCGATGAACTCGTCGTGTATCTGCTGCGCGCCGACAACATCGCGGCGAACGACGGCGTGCGGCCGAACGCGGCCCGGCATTACCGTGTGCTGCGGCAGATCGCGCTGGAGTATCCGCAGCTGACGCCGGCGGTGTGGAAGCTCCTGGGCGATGGGCCGAAGTACCGGCGGTGGGATGCGTCGATCGCCGACGCCTCGTAGGGGGCGTTTCGCGATCGCTGAATGAATGAGCGGGGAGCTCGGCTTCGCCATCGCGGGGGAGAGAGACACGGGACTCGGCTTCGCCATCGCGGGACACACGCCGGGCTCCGGGATGCTCCCCTCGTTCGCGGAGGGTCGCTCCCAGCTTCGCTGGGGCCCTCCCGATGCTCTCTCCGGGGAGCATCCCTGCGCCCTCTCTGGGAGAGGAACGGATCGTTCGCGATCCATCGGAGAGGGGGAGGAGAAAGGGAGAGGGGAAGGTGCAGGCCGGGGTTCATGCCGGAAGCGGCATGTTTTGCGAATGAGCGCGAAGAGCGCCGGTCTTCGACAAATGACGAAGGCCCGCGCCTCCGGGGAGGGCGGGCCTTCAGGGTCTTCGGGGACGATCAGCCGATGAACTCGGCGAGGTCCTGCTCGAGGGCGAACTTCGGCTTGGCGCCGATGATCGTCTTGCGCTCCTCGCCGGCGGAGAACACCTTCATCGCCGGGATCGAGGTGATCTGGTACTTCATCGCCAGCTCGGGGTTCTCGTCCACGTTGAGCTTGAGGATCGTGATCTTCTCGGGATGCTCGGACTGGATCTGGTCGAGCACCGGTGCGACCATGCGGCACGGACCGCACCACTCCGCCCAGAAGTCCACCAGAACGGTGCCCTCGGCCTGCAGCACATCCTGATCCCACGTCGCCTGGCTCGTCGCCTTAGCAGTCATCAGCCTTCTCCTTGATTCGAGGTCTCACCTGCACCAACAGCAGGCAGAGGGAAAGTGTTCCCGGGTCAGCCGACGATGATCTCGGCGGCCTCCGCAGCCGGCACCTCGACCGAGGCATCCTCGAGATCCGCGAGGAAGTGCTCGGCGTCCAGAGCCGCGACGGTACCGGAGCCCGCGGCGGTGACCGCCTGGCGGTAGTGCGGGTCGATGACATCACCCGCGGCAAAGACCCCGGGCTTCGACGTCACGGACGAACGGCCGTCGACCCAGATCGTGCCTTCGTCGGTGAGGTCCAGCTTGCCGTGCACGAGATGCGTGCGCGGGTCGTTGCCGATCGCGATGAACAGGCCGTCGAGCGCCAGGTCGCGCATCGACCCGTCCACCGTGGAACGCAGCTGCACGCCCGAGACAGAATCGCCGCCGAGGATCTCGGTCACCTCGCTGTTCCAGACGAACTCGATCTTCTCGTTCGCGAACGCGCGCTCCTGCATGATCTTCGAGGCGCGCAGCGTGTCCTTGCGGTGGATCACGTAGACCTTGTCCGCGAAGCGCGTGAGGAAGGTCGCCTCCTCCATCGCGGAGTCGCCGCCGCCGACGACCGCGATCGTCTTCTCGCGGAAGAAGAAGCCGTCGCACGTGGCGCACCAGGAGACGCCGTAGCCGGACAGGCGCTCCTCGCCCTCGATGCCGAGCTTGCGGTACGCGGAGCCGGTCGCGTAGATCAGAGCCCTCGTCTCGTGCTCGGTGCCCGAACCGAGCGTCACCTTCTTGACCGGACCGTCGAGTTCCAGCGAGGTGACGTCGTCGTAGACGACCTCCGTGCCGAAGCGCTCGGCCTGCTGCTGCAGCTTCGCCATGAGGTCCGGGCCCTGGATGCCCTCCGGGAAGCCCGGGAAGTTCTCCACCTCGGTGGTGTTCATCAGCTCTCCGCCGACCTCGACCGAGCTGGCGATGAGCAGGGGCTCGAGATTGGCGCGAGCCGCGTAGATGGCGGCCGTGAAACCTGCCGGGCCGGACCCGATGATGATGACCTGACGCATGTGCTCTCCTCGTTCCACTGCTTCAACCCATGGTAACGGCGGGACATTCCCCCTGGCCGGAAGCCGCGGCTCACCGCCCGGGCAGGATCCGCTTCACCAGAGACCTCGCGACCTGCAGCTCCGGCGCGCGCAGGACCCACAGAAACACGACGTAGACCGCGACGCTGACCGCGGCGATGATCCCCGCCCCGAGCACGCCCAGGATCTTGTCCGCCGTCGTCCATCCGCCGACGCCGCCCAGCAGCACGAAGACGCCCCACCCGGCGGCTGCGGCGGGAACGCCTGCGAGCACGAACCGACCGATCGACAGCATCCACCGTCCAGTCTCGAGCGAGCCGAGGCGGCGCCGCAGCAGGATCGTCGCGACGACGGTCTGCACCGTGCCGGCCACCGACTGGCCGAGCGCGACCGCCGCCGCGAGCAGCGTGATCGGGAGGACGTCGCTCGCCGACAGCCACCAGGCGATCGTCGCCGTCAGCGCCACGAGGACGCACTGGAACAGCGTGAAGAAGAACGGGGTCCGGGTGTCGCCGTACGCGTAGAACGTGCGCTGCACGATGAACAGCACGGCCAACGGCAGCAGACCGACGAGATAGCAGATCAGCACGACCGCGGCGTCGACGGCATCCGAGGACGAGTTCGTGAACACGCGCGACGCCGGCACGGCGGCCGCCACGACGGCCGCCAGTGCGCCCACGAGGAAGAACCCGAGGGTCCGGATGCTGCGCGAGACGTCCGCCCGGACGTCGTCGTCCCGTCCGGCCGCCGCGTGCTCGGACAGCTGCGTGAAGTAGGGGGTGCCGATCGAGTGCACGATGATCGAGTACGGCAGCATGAAGATGAGCCAGGCGTTGTTCATCACCGTGACGGCCGCGCCCTCGCCGGATGCCTCGTTGGCCACCCAGTTCTGATAGAACCCGGCCGCCATGCTCGACAGCGCCATGAGCAGCGTCCACCCGGCGACCCGTCCCACGTTGCCGAGGCCCACGCCGCGCCAGCGGAAGTCCACCTTCAGAGCGAGGCCGGTCCGGCGCCAGAACAGCAGCAGGATGCCGGCCTGCACGGCGATCCCGACGGTGGCCGTCCCGCCCAGCCAGGCGACCATGTCGGGCGTCCAGGCGGCGACGTCGACGAGATCGCCGCCGAAGATCGCTCCGATCAGGAGGAAACCGATGATCGAGATGATGTTGTTCGCGATCGGCGCCCACGTGAACGGGCCGAAGATCCGCTTCGCGTTCAGCGTCTCGCCCACGAGCGCGTACAGCCCGTAGAACAGGATCTGCGGCAGGCACCAGTACGCGAAGGCGGTGGCCAGGGCGAGCTGCTCGACGTTGTCGGCCTTCAGCTGCAGGGTCACCAGCCAGGGCGCTGCCACCGTCGCCGCGGCGGTCGCGACGACGAGCACCACGGTGCCGAGCGTGAAGAGCTTGGAGATGAAGGCGTTGCCGCCGTCGGCGTCCGCACTCGCCTTGACGATCTGCGGCACGATCACCGCGGTCAGGACCCCGACGGAGATGAGGTTGAACACGCTGTTGGGCAGCTGATTGGCGATCGCGAACGCGTCGGCGGCCTGCGACCCGACGGAGCCGATCACGCCCACGAGGACGATGGTCCGCAGGAGTCCCGTCAGACGGGAGACGAGGGTTCCCGCGCCCAGCAGCGCGCTGGCCCGGCCGAGGCTGGTCATCGATCTCCTTCGTCGGATGCCGAGGCGGCATCGTGCGTATCCGAGGGCTCGGGAGCGGACTCCGTTGCCGCGCTCTCCTCCGCCCGCGTGCGGCGCCTCCGGCGCACCGTGCGCACCACCCCGAAGACGAGAAGCAGGACGATGACGGTCGCGAGGATGCCGAGTCCGATGTTCTCCCACTCGGCGCGCACCGTGACGTCGGCGGTCTGCGGCTCCCCGATCGGGACACCGGTGGGACTGGTCAACGAGAAGCGCACCTGCAGCTCGCCGCTCGCGACGCGGGACTCCACCGGCACGAGCACCCGGGTGCTGTTCTGGGCGAGGGCTTCGACCTGCGTGTACGGTTCGATCGCGATGCGCGAATCAGAGGGCCGCACCTCGAGCTCGAGCTGCACGGGCCAGGGCAGGTCGTTGCGGATCCACACGGGCAGCGACACATTGGCGCTGACCAGCTGGATGGGGGCCGGCTCCTGCACCGCGACCGAGTCCAGCGTGCCCACCGTGGCCGCCCGGTGGTCGGCGTACTCGGCGTCGAAGGCGGCGTCGCTCAGTCCGACGCCGATGAGCCGCAGGATCCGGATGCGCTCCGGTGCGAGCAGCACCTGGGGATCGGCGAGAATCGTCGCGAACGCCTCGAGGGCGTCCTCGTCCGCCAGCAGCGTCGTGAGCTTCGAGGCCCGATCCGCGTCGGGTTCCGCCTGCAGGGAGGTCTCGGCGGGGGGTGTCGCCTGCAGCGCGTGCAGCGGCACGGCACTGCTGGTCTCGATGACGGCGCGCAGCGCCTCGGCGGAGCGCGTCTCGTCGCGGTCCAGGCCGATCAGGATGCCGGAGGCCGGTGCGCCCGCGAAGGACAGCGCCGCGTTCGCCTCCGCCAGGAGTTCCTCCCGGACGTCCGCGTCGGGTTCCGCCGCTGCCGCGGACATCGCGGCGGACACCTCGGCATGCGTCACGAGCACGGCGGCGTCCCCGACGCGCGCGTGCGCTCCGGCACCCGGGTCGGCGACCGAGGTCGACGGCAGGATCGTCGTCGCGGCGGTGCCGAGGTACGCATCGAAGGTCGCGAGATCGGCCGTCGTGACGTCGCCGCGGGGCCACAGGATCCCGTCGAGCTCGCCGCGCATCGCCGTGAGGTCGGCGAGCTCGGGAAGCTGCACCTCGGTTCCCGGGGTGGGCGACGGGGTGGGCGTCGGTGTCGGATCCTCGGCCACGGGGAAGTCGGCGACGTCCATGAAGGTGTCGAGAGTCGTCGGTCCCAGCAGCGCCGGCAGGCCGGCGTGCGCCTGCGTCGCGGCATCCGCATCGCCGAACTGGAGCGCGAAGGTCTCGTTCGGAAGCCTCTCGAGCTTCTCCAGCCAGGCGATCGCCGTGGCGGGAGCGCTGTCGCCGAGAGCGCGGATCGCGGCGGGGATCGCGGGGTCCACCGCGAGCACGGCCGCCGTGCCCGTCACACCGTCCAGTTGCGCCGCGAGGGCGCCGTCCGCCGCCGTGAGCGCCGTCAGCTCGTCGACGCTGAGCAGGCCGCCGGACGCCGGTGTGGCAGTGATCGGGACGACGACGGAGATCTGCGGCGCGGCGCCGGCACGCACGGTGAGCACCGACCGCACGGTGAGCGCCCATCCGGTGCCGTTGGTCGTCGTCGCGCCGGAGAGCTCGGAGCTGACCGGATAGACCCCGGGGGCGAGTCGCTGCACGAGGTCCGAGGTGGCGGCGACGGGGGTCTCGAGGGAGGCCTGCGAGGCGACCGGGGCCGTCGGAGCGGAGAACAGTGTGGTCGGCGCCCCCGAGGAGACGCCGGAGTTCAGCCAGGACGTGACGGCCGCGGAATCCGCGAGCGGCGTCGTTCCGAGCTCGAGGGAGACGCGTGCGGCCGAGAGCTCCTGAGCGGTGCCGTTCTCGATCGTGACGGTGCCCGACAGCGGCGCTCCCGCGGTGATCGCCCCATGTCCGCCGAGTTCGAGGCCCAGGGTCACCGTGCCGCCCGTGGCCGGGTCGTCCGCCGTGTCCGCCACGGCCGGACCCGGGCTGCCGAGGACGCCGAGCACCACGGCGAGGGCGGCGACGACGAGCGCCGCGACAACGCGGACGGAGAGACGCCGACGCGCGCGCGGAGCTGCAGAGGGGATGATCACGGTCTCGGGGTCTTCCTCGAACGCGGCGAGCGGTTCGTGAGTGCGGACCCTGTGATTCTAGGCGCGGCGGTGATCCGAACCCTGAAGGCGCGTAGAGTGACGGCCGTGTCCGACACCCCCGCCCCCGCACCGGATCCCCGGTTCGCTGCGCTCCTCGCCGCCGACCTCGATGCCGCCGACTTCCGATCCGAACCGTTGCGTCGCCTGTGGGGAGAGGAGGCGGATGACGCGCTCGGCCGCGGGCTGCGAGCCCCGATCCTGCGCGCGATCGACGGGGATCGCTCGCCGCTCGCGACCCTCGGGCGCCTGTTCGTCCTCGGCATCCCCCAGCCCATCGCCGACGTGGCCGAGGCGCTCGCGCGGATCGGAATCGACGGCCTCGCGACGCTCGGCCTCGCCAGGACGGATGCCGAGGCCTCCGTCGTCCGACCGCTGGCGCTGGTGCGCCCGCAGTCCTTCGTCGACGCGGACGGCGTGGGGGAATGGTGGATCGCCAGTGACCTCGACGAGGTCGCCCTCGGAACGGCCCTGCCCGCCGATCACGTGCTCGGCGTCGGCGGGGCGTCGCGGACGCTCGCCGAACTCGTCATCCCCCAGCCCGTCGGCCGCGCGCTCGACCTCGGCACCGGCTGCGGCATCCAGGCCCTCCTGGTCGCGCGCCACGCGGGAACGGTCGTCGCGACCGACATCTCCGCGCGGGCTCTCGCCTTCGCGGAGCTGAACGCGCAGCTCAACGGCGTCCGCAACATCGAGTTCCGGCACGGCAGCCTGTTCGAGCCGGTGGCCGGAGAGGCCTTCGATCTGGTGGTGTCCAACCCGCCGTTCGTCATCACCCCGCGCGTCGACGGCGTTCCCGCCTACGAATACCGCGACGGCGGACTCGTCGGCGACGCCCTCGTCGAGGAGTTCGTGCGGGCCGTACCCGCGCATCTGACGGCCGGGGGCGTCGCGCAGCTGCTCGGCAACTGGGAATCCCGTGCGGGGGCGGCGGGACTGGATCGCCTGGCCTCGTGGGTCCCGTCGGACCTCGACGCATGGGCGATCGAGCGCGAGGAGCTGTCGCCTCTCGGGTACGCCGAGCTGTGGATCCGCGACGGCGGGACGACGCCGCGGGATGCCGCGTTCACGCCCTTGCTGGAGGCCTGGCTCGAAGACTTCGCCGCACGGGGAGTGACCGCGGTGGGCTTCGGCTACGTGCTGTTGCGGCGCAGCATGTCGGGTGCCCCACCGCTGCGCCGGTTCGAGCACGTCGCACAGCCGATCTCGCAGCCCGGGCGCGCTCTGCAGGGCGGCCTCGCGGCCCACGACGCGCTCGCCGGAGGGATCCCTCAGACGCTGCTCGTCTCCGCCGACGTCACCGAGGCGCGTCATCTCCTGCCGGGCAACGACGACCCCAGCGTGATCGAGCTGCGCCAGGGCGGGGGGTTCGGCCGCACGGTCCCGGTGGATCCCGCACTCGCGGCGTTCGTCGGCGCCTGCGACGGCGACCTCACGGTGGCCCAGATCGTCGCGGCGCTCGCGGACCTCTTCGAGGTGCCGCTGGCGGATCTCTGGACGGACCTGGAACCCCGCATCCGGCAGCTGGTGCTGGACGGGTTCCTGCTGACCTCGACGGAACAGGAATAGCGGGCGCGTTCCATGCGTTCGAATGGATCATGAAGGCTTTCGGATTCCTCTCGTTCGGTCACTACGCCGACGTCCCCGGTTCGTCGACGCGCACCGCGGGCGACATGCTCCGCCAGACCATCGAGATCGCCGAGGGTGCAGACGAGATCGGCGTGAACGGCGCGTACGTCCGTGTGCACCACTGGGCCAGGCAGGCGGCGTCGCCGATGCCCCTGCTGACCGCGATGGCGGCACGGACGAAGCGCATCGAGGTCGGAACCGGCGTCATCGACATGCGCTACGAGAACCCGTATCAGTTCGCCGAGGAGGCGGCCGCGCTCGACTTCATCGCGGACGGTCGCATCGCCCTCGGCGTGAGCCGCGGGTCGCCCGAGACCGCGCTGCGCGGCTACGAGACCTTCGGCTACGTCGATGACCAGGACCCGGAGCGCGGCAGCGTGCTCGCACGCGACAAGTTCGACCTGTTCCTTCGCGCGATCGAGGGCGAGCGCGTCGCTCCCGGCGACCCGCGCATGGTCGGCGAGGGCCGGTACCTGGCGATAGAACCGCACTCGCCCGGTCTGCGCGACCGCATCTGGTGGGGTTCCGGGTCACGCGCGACGGCCGAGAGCACCGGACGCATGGGCCTGAACATGATGAGCTCGACCCTCGTCACCGAAGCCACCGGACAGCCGTTCCACGAGCTCCAGCGCGAGCAGATCGACATCTTCCGCGCGGCCTACCGGGATGCCGGGCACACCGGGTCCCCGCGGGTGTCCGTGAGCCGCAGCGTGTTCCCGCTGGTGAGCGACATGGATCGCGCGTACTTCGGACTGCGCAGCGAGGACAGCGACGACCAGATCGGCATCATCGACGGCCTGCGCTCCACGTTCGGCAAGACCTACGCGGCCGAACCGGACGTGCTCATCTCGCAGCTGAAGCAGGACGAGGCGGTCATGGCCGCGGACACCCTCATGCTCACCATCCCGAACCAGCTCGGTCCTGCCTACAACCTGCACGTGCTGCAGGCGTTCGCGGAGCACGTCGCGCCGGCGCTGGGCTGGAAGCCGAACACCGAGGGTCCCGTCCAGGGCGACCCGGTCTAGGGCGAGGGGCCGCTACGCTGGCGGCATGACCTACGACGGCGGATACGACGACCCGCGCGTGGTGGCGGCGCGCCAGGAGCAGCAGCGACGCCAGTCCCGCTTCTTCGTGGCGTTCGCGCTCATCGAGGGCGGACTGCTCCTGGCCGCGGCCGTCCTCGTGTACGGCTTCGAGATCGTCGATCCCGACCAGGGCGTGTGGCTGCTCGTGGCGATCGCGGCGATCGGCGGAGTCGTGCTCAGCGCGTCCCTGCTCTCGATGTCCCGCCGCAACCTGCAGCAACTGCGCGACCTGGGCGTGCCGCCCGGACCCGCGCCGGGGGATCCCAACAACGCCGGCTGACTCTCAGCCCGCTCGGACGACCCGCTCCGCCGCGGCATCCGGATCCGGACGCGCCGCGACGAGCTTCACGATCGGGCCCAGCGCCGCCCGCACGCTGAGAAGTCGCATGACCGTCTCGCGCAGCCAGGCGACCGCGCGGCCGCGCCGGAACATGAGCTTCGCCAGCATCCGGGAGTTGGACTGCGCCGACTCGACGCGCGGCTTCTCAATGCGCTCCCACTCCGCCAGGACCGCGGTGAGGCTCTCGCGGTCGGCGTGCGAGAGCATGCGCGCCAGCATCCAGGCCGCCTCCATCGCCATGCCCGCACCGATGCCGGCCGTGGGCAGGAAGCCGGCTGCGGCGTCACCGATGAGGACGCCGCCGGGCAGCACCCAGCGCTCCGAACGCACGTCCTCGAGGTGCCAGAAGCACGGAGCCGGGTCGTCTGTGACGGCGTCCAGGGCCGCGGACAGCCGCGGCCCGACCTCGTCGAGTCGCTCGCGCACGTCGTCGACGAAGGCGGACGGGCCGACGCGGAGGTCGGGGATCGGCCCGCCGAGGAACACGCCGAGACGGTCCTTGACCGGATAGACGCCGAGGAAGAACCCGTCTCCCCACAGCTCCTCGCCGAGATCCGCGGAGCCGAGGTCGTCCGCCCACGCGACCCAGCCCGCCCACCCGGTGTCCAGGCGCTGTGCGGGCGTCGAGGAGAGCAGATCGCGCATGCGGGAGTGCATGCCGTCCGCGCCGATGACGAGATCGAACTCGCCGGTCCCCACCACCGCGCCGTCGCGGTCGACGAACTCCACCCGCGACCCGCCTGCGCCGTCCGGCTGCGCGGATCCCACCGTCGTGCCGTAGGTGATCGGGCAGCCGTTCGCGGTCAGCACGTGGACGAGCTCACCCCGGCCGATCCCGTTGTAGTCCCCGTAGACGCTGAGCAGCTCGCCCAGGGAATCCGTGCGCAGCGGCTTCCCGCGGTGCGCGCGGAAGCGGTAGCTCCGCAGCGGCGTGCTCTCCTCGCGATACCGCTCGCGGATGCCGAGGTCGATGAACACCTGGTCGACGAGCGGCATGAGCGCCAGCATGTAACCGGGGTGCTCCATCCGCGGCATCCGGTCGACCAGGACCGGGTGCAGGCCGTTGTGGCGCAGCAGCTGCGCCACCGTGAGTCCGGCCATTCCGGCACCGACCACGAGGACGCGCAAGCGGTCCTCCGTCTGAGCGGCGAGCTGGGTGTCGAGCGGGGTGGGGTCGAGCATGGTCCTCCTCTGGACCAGCTGGTCCACTTCCATCCTACGCCCAGAGTGGACCACCCGGTCCACTAGACTTTCCCGCATGACGGAACTGCGCGGTGCCCACCGGGAGGCGCTGATCGAGGCCACCGTCGCGGAGTTCGCGGCGGTGGGCTACGAGCGCGCGTCGCTGAACCGGATCATCCGGTCCGCCGGCATCAGCAAGAGCTCGTTCTACAACGCCGTCGGCTCCAAGGGCGAGTTGTTCGACGCGGTCGTCAGGATGCTGGTGGACGATGTCCGCGCGCAGTGGACGCCGCCGGCGCCCGCCGAGTTCGCAGCGCCGGATTTCTGGGAGCGTGTGGACGCCGTCCTCGCCGCCTTCGCCGAGCTCGGTCGGGGCAGGGCCCTGCCCCTGCTGGGACGGATCTTCTACCTGCCGGCGACGGGTGCGGCGGACGGCCGCGCCGACCTGCTCGCGGCCGTCGGCGCGTGGGTGACCGCCGTGATCAGCGCCGGTCGCGCGGCCGGCGCCGTCCGCGACGACATGCCGATCGACCTCCAGGCCGCGGCGGCGTTCGGGATGCTGCGGGGCGTCGACGAATGGGCGCTCGGAGCCGGGCCTCTTGCGCCGGCCGGCGCGTCGAGACCTCTCGGTGTTGACGAGACCTCCCGGTATCCGCGTGAATCAGATGGGGTCTCGTCGGGAACGAGAGGTCTCGACGGCGACGCGGCGGTCGGCCACGGCGCGGAGATCCTGGGCGGCGTCGAAAGGGAAGCGGCGGCTCCCGGCATCCTGCTGCGGCGGCTGCTCGGCACCTGAGGGCGCCCGGTACCCTGGAACCCATGCTCAACATGGCCGATGGCCTCGCTCGACTCGGCGCGCTCGCCGCCGCCCCGGTCGTCCGCACCCTCGCCGACGCCTTCGCGGCAGGCGGCTTCGAGCTCGCCGTCGTCGGCGGCCCCGTGCGCGACGCGCTTCTCGGACGCACGACGCACGACCTGGACTTCACCACGAACGCCTCGCCGGACGAGATCCTCGCGCTCGTCGCGCCGATCGCGACGGCGCACTGGGACATCGGCCGCGCCTTCGGCACCATCGGCGCCCGCGTGCAGGGAGCGCAGGTCGAGATCACCACGTACCGCGCCGACAGCTACGACGGCGTGACACGCAAGCCGACGGTCGAGTTCGGCGACACGATCGAGGGCGACCTCGTCCGCCGCGACTTCACCGTCAACGCCATGGCTCTGCAGGTTCCGGCCGTCAAGCTGATCGATCCGACCGGCGGCGTCGAGGACCTCGTGGCCGGGATCCTGCGCACGCCGGCCGATCCCCGGGTGTCGTTCGGAGACGACCCGCTGCGGATGCTGCGGGCGGCGCGCTTCAGCGCCCAGTTGGGATTCGACATCGACCCCGGGACACTCGCGGCGATCGGCGAGCTGCGGGGGACGCTCGAGATCGTCAGCCCCGAACGCATCCAGGGCGAGCTGATCCGGCTCATGCAGACCGGTGACCCGGTCCGCGGCATCCGCGTACTGGTCGAGACCGGGCTGATCGAGGAGTTCCTGCCGGAGGTCAGCGCGCTGCGCCTCGAGGTCGACGAGCACCATCACCACAAGGACGTCTACGAGCACTCGCTGACCGTGCTCGAGCAGGCGATCGAGCTCGAGCAGTCCCGGCATCCGGGTTCCGAACCCGACGTGGCGCTGCGCCTCGCCGCCCTGCTGCACGACATCGGCAAGCCCCGCACCCGCAAGCTCGAGCCCGGCGGAGCGGTGTCGTTCCACCACCACGACGTGGTCGGCTCGCGGATGGCGCGCAAGCGCCTGCAGGCCCTGCGCTTCGACGGAGAGACGACGGATGCCGTGGCGCGCCTGATCGAGCTGCACTTGCGCTTCTTCGGATACGCGGAGGGCGCGTGGACCGACAGCGCCGTGCGCCGGTACGTGCGCGACGCGGGGGAGCTGCTGGAACGCCTGCACATCCTCACCCGCGCGGACGTGACCACGCGCAACCGTCGCAAGGCCGCTCGTCTCGCCGGCGCCTACGACGACATCGAGTCGCGCATCGCGGCGCTGCGCGAGCAGGAGGAGCTCGACGCGATCCGCCCCGAGCTCGACGGCAATCGCATCCAGGAGATCCTGGGCATCTCCCCGGGACGCGAAGTCGGCGAGGCGTATCGCTTCCTCCTCGACCTGCGTCTCGACGAGGGGGTCATCGGGACGGATGCCGCAGAGCAGCGCCTGCGCGACTGGTGGGCGCAGCGCGGCTGAGCCGTCCGCTCAGCAGCCGCAGGAGCGGCCGATGACCAGGTGCGCCTCGACGACCCGGTGCACGCGCTCGTGGGGCGCGCCGAGCAGAGCCTCGACCGCGGCCTCGGCCATCTCGTCCAGCGGCTGGGCGACGGTGGTGAGGGTCGGCCAGCTGTACGCGGCATCCAGCGACCCGTCGAACGAGACGATCGCGACGTCCTCGGGTACGCGGACGTTCGCCTCGTGCGCGGCCTTCAGGACCCCGCGACCCATCTGGTCCGAGCTGACGAAGAGCGCGCGCGGGACGGCACCCGACCGGATCAGGCGGCGCATCGCGTCGTAGCCGCCCTCCGGGGTGAACGAGCCCCGCACGATCGGACCCGGCGGGAGGCCGAGCCGATCGAGGCTCTCGCGCCACCCCGTCTCGCGGCCGTCCTCCTCGTCACCGGTCGTCCCCCCGATGACGATGCCGATCTCCTCGTACCCGTGCCCGGCGAGGTGCTCGACGGCGAGGTGCGCGCCGTGCAGGAGGTCGACGCCCACCGAGTCGCGATCCGGGACGCCGGCGCTGTTGTTCAGCATCACGATCGGGATGCCGGCGATGTCCAGGCCGCGCAGATCCGGCTCGGACACGGTGCTGCACAGGAAGATGCCGTCCACGAGCCGTCCGGCGAGCTGCTCGAGCTGGACGCGCTCGGTCGCGATGGAGGAGTCCGAGCTCGAGGTGATGACGAGGTAGCCGCGCCGGGCCGCGGCCACCTCGACTTCGTGCGCCAGCTGCGCGAAGTACGGGTTCATCGATGTCGGGGTGAGCATGCCGAGCATCTCGGTGGATCCGAGGCGGAGGGCACGCGCGGAGGGATTCGCCCGGTATCCGAGCTTCGCCACGGCATCCCGCACCCGTTCCTCGGTCGCCGGGGCCACGCGCTTCGTCCCGTTCACGACGTAGCTGACCACCGCGGGGCTCACACCGGCGAGCCTCGCGACGTCGCTCCGCGTGGCCCGGCTCGCGGAGGCGGGTGAAGAGCGGGACACGGCGCCATCCTAGCCGTGGGCGGTGTCCCCGACCGGCTCCCCGATCACGGTCGGCTCACCGACTCCCACCGGCGCGTCGCCGAAGTCCGGGATCGGCAGGCGCTCGCCGCCGCGCAGCGCGGAACGGTGCGCCACGATGCCCGGAAGCGTGTACCGGGCGGCCTCCCACGCGTTCACCGGAGGCAGCGTGCGCGTGGCGACGGCCGTGACGAAGTCGTCGACGAGGAAGTGGTGGCTGCCCTCGTGCCCGCTCGGCAGGCGCCGCAGCGACTCCGGAAGCCGCGAGGCGTCGTGCACGGGCGCGAGGCCGGAGATGAACGCATCGCGCAGCGCCGGATCCACATCCGCGAGCGAGGGGTCGTCCGCGGACATCGACGGCTTGGTCTCGAGGAGCTCGGTGACATCCTCGAAGCCCTCCTTGTCCTGCCACACGGCGCTCGAGACGAGCTGCTCGAAGCTGCCCTCCGTGCCGAAGTAGCGGAATCGCGACTCGCGCAGGTGCGACGGGTACCCGACGCGACGGAACTCGTTGATGCGCATGCTGCCGCCGCCGGCGAGCTCGAACAGTGCGGTCGCGTTCGAGAAGTCGTTGTCGAACATGCTGACCTCGCGATCGAACACGCCGTCGCCGCGGTCGTCGCGCACACCGATGCAGCTCACGCTCACGGCGTGCGAGCCGATGGCCCCGATCACGCCGCCGACCGAATGCGTCGGGTACAGCATGGGCGGGTAGCTGGCCGTGCGCTTCCACTCCTCGCCGCCGCTGTACTGGTACGCGGCGTAGAAGCCGAGATCCATGTCGTGGACGTAGTCGCCTTCGGCGTAGAAGATGCGACCGAACGCGCCCTCGGCCCTGCGGCCCCTGGCATAGACGGTCGCCGGGTTGTAGTAGCTGGTCTCGCCCATCATGTAGGTGAGCCCGGTCTCGCGGACGGCCTCGATGATCGCGGCGATCTCGTCCTCGGTGATGGCCATCGGGACGGCGGAGTACACGTGCTTGCCGGCGCGCAGGGCGCGCACCACGAGAGGGCCGTGCGTCCACCGCTGCGTGAAGATCGCGACGGCGTCGACGTCGGAGGCGAGCAGGTGGTCGAAGCTCCGGACGGTGCCGTCGAGGTGCTCGCGGCCGGCGAGCTCCGCCGCGCGCTCAGGGATGACGTCGGTCACGACGACCGACGAGACGAGGGGGTGAGCGTTGAAGAGCTTCGCGAACTGGCCCGCGAACTGCCCCGCGCCCACGATGCCGAGGGAGAAGGTCTGGTGTGTCATGCGCGAGAGTCTGCCACGCCGTAGTTACACGAGTCAACAACGACTAAGCCGCCTGAATTGCGATGATAACTAACCCTTGCACCCGTGAAGTGACTCGTGTAACTTCACGGGCAACCTGATCATCGCATGACGACGGAGTGTGAAGATGACAACGAGCACGATCGTCCTCGGGCGTCGCGGAGCGGCGCGCGACGGGGGAGTGAGAGCGCGAAGAACGCGCAGTGACCTCAGGACCGCCCTGCTCTTCATCGCCCCGGCGCTGATCGGCCTGGTGCTGTTCTACGTCGTTCCGACCATCCGGGGTCTGTACCTCAGCTTCACCGAGTACAGCGTCCTGGACGACCCGACCTGGATCGGCACGGCGAACTACGAGCGCCTCGCCCAGGACCCGCTGTTCTGGAACGCGCTGGGCGTCACGGTGCAGTACGTCGTCATCAACATCGTGCTGCAGACGATCATCGCCCTCGGGCTGGCCCTCCTCATGCAGCACGTGGCCCGTTCGACAGCGGTGCGCGGGATGCTGCTGATGCCGTACCTCATGGCGAACGTCATCGCCGCCCTGCTGTGGTTCTGGATGCTGGACTATCAGCTCGGCATCGTGAACAACATCATCGAGTGGCTGGGGCTGCCCCGCGTGGCGTTCTTCGGCAGCGCCGAGTGGGCCATCCCGACGCAGGCGCTGATCAACACGTGGCGGCACATGGGCTACACCGCCCTCCTGCTGTTCGCGGGACTGCAGGCGATCCCCGGCACGCTGTATGAGGCCGCGAAGCTCGACGGCGCGAACCCGTTCCAGACGTTCGGACGCATCACGCTGCCGCTCCTGCGACCGGTGCTCGCGCTGGTGCTCGTGCTGACCGTGACCGGCTCGTTCCAGGTGTTCGACACCGTCGCCGTCACCACGCAGGGCGGACCGGTCAACGCGAGCCGCGTGATCCAGTACTACATCTTCCAGAAGGCGTTCACGCAGCTCGAGTTCGGATATGCATCCGCGCTGGCGATGATCCTCTTCATCATCCTGGGCATCGTCGCCTTCGTGCAGATGAAGCTCCTCCGCGGCAACGAGTCCGACCTGGCGTCGGCGTGAGGAAGAGGCCATGACCACGACAACGACCATCGTCACCCAGGGGCGTCGCATCCGCCGTCGCGTGACCTGGGGCTCCGTCTTCGGCTGGATCTGCCTGGGCATCGCGATCGCGATCAGCATCCTGCCGTTCTACTGGGTGCTGCGCACCTCGCTCTCGATGAACAGCGGACTCGCCGCGAACTCGTCGAGTCTGCTCCCGGTCGAGTTCAACCTCGGCGCCTTCGCCCGCGTCTTCGGACTGCAGTCGACCGAAGAGGCGCTCGCGCAGGGCGGATCCGGGGCGGAGATCAACTTCTGGCAGTACCTGGTGAACTCCGCCGTCTTCGCCACCCTGACCACCGCGGGAGCGGTGTTCTTCAGCTCGATGGCGGCGTACGCGTTCGCGCGGCTGCGCTGGAAGCACCGCGACCTCGTGTTCGGCCTGTTCCTGGCGACCGTGCTGGTGCCGCCGATCTTCACCGCGCTGCCGAACTTCCTGCTGATCAAGAACCTCGGCCTGCTCGGGACGATGTTCGGCATGATCCTGCCGTACGTCTTCATGACGCCCTTCGCCATCTTCTTCATGCGGCAGTTCTTCCTGAACATGTCGCGGGAGGTCGAGGAAGCGGCGATGATCGACGGCGCCTCGCAGTGGCGCATCTTCACGCAGGTCGTGATGCCGAACGCCGCGGCGCCGCTGGCGACCCTGGCTCTCCTGACGTTCATGGGGCAGTGGAACGAGTACTTCTGGCCGCTGCTGGTCTCGGACGAGAGCACCCGTGTGCTGACGGTCGGTCTCGGCACGTTCAAATCGCAATCCCCGCAGGGAGCTCCGGACTGGTCGGGACTGATGGCGGCGACGCTGGTGTCCGCCGTGCCCGTGCTGATCCTGTTCGCCGTCTTCGGCAAGCGGATCGTGAACTCCATCGGCTTCAGCGGGCTGAAGTGACCGGGAAGGGACGGAGCATGAGGAAGAAGATCGTCGCCGGCGGGGTCGCCGTCGCCTGCACGCTCGTTCTCGGCGGGTGCGCCGCGGGAAGCGAGGAGGGCACCATCGACTACTGGCTCTGGGACGCCAATCAGCTGCCCGGGTACCGGCAGTGCGCCGAGGACTTCAACGCCGCGAACCCGGATCTGACGGTGCGGGTCACCCAGCTCGGCTGGGACGACTACTGGAGCAAACTCACCAACGGCATGGTCGCCGAGAACGCGCCGGACGTCTTCACGAACCACCTGTCGAAGTACCCCGACTACCTGCGCTTCGAGCAGCTCGTCCCGCTGGACGACACCGGCGTCGCCTTCGACCGCTACGCGGACGGCCTCGCGGACCTCTGGGTCGGGCAGGACGGGCAGCGGTACGGCGTGCCGAAGGACTGGGACACGATCGCGCTGTTCTACAACCGTGACATGCTCGCGGATGCCGGCATCGGCGAGGACGAGATGGCGGAGCTGACCTGGAACCCGGAGGACGGCGGGACCCTCGAGGACGTGATCGCCCATCTGACCATCGACTCGGCGGGCGTGCGCGGCGACGAGGAGGGCTTCGACAAGGACGACGTCGAGGTCTACGGCCTGGGCCTGGCGAACTCCGGATCGGGCATGGGACAGGCGGAGTGGAGCTGGTTCACTGGGACGACGGGCTGGACGCACACGAACGAGAACCCATGGGGAGACCACTACAACTACGACGATGAGCGCTTCCAGAGTGCGATCGCCTGGTGGGCGGGTCTCATCGACAAGGGGTACATGCCGCGGCTCGAGACGACGATCGGCGCGTCCATGCCGGACAACTTCGGTGCCGGACGCGCCGCCATCAACGCACACGGATCCTGGATGATCGGGCAGTACGCGGGCTACGACGGCATCGACCTGGGGATCGCTCCGACTCCCATCGGTCCCGAGGGTCGGCGCGCGTCCATGTTCAACGGCCTCGCCGACTCGATCTGGGTGGGAACCGACAACCTCGAAGGCTCGCAGAAGTGGGTCGAGTATCTCGGGTCGCCCGCCTGCCAGGACGTCATCGGCGACCAGGGCGTGGTCTTTCCCGCGATCCTGTCGTCGGCCGATCGCGCGGTCGCGGCCTACGAGGAGCGCGGCATCGATGTCTCCCCATTCACGGATCACGTGACCGACGGCACGACGTTCCTGTTCCCGATCACCGCCAACGCGGCCCAGGTCGACGGCATCATGAAGCCGGCGATGGACTCGGTGCTGACCGGCCAGGCCGATGTCGCCTCCCTCACGGGGGCGAACGATCAGGTCAACGCGTTGTTCGATCGAGCGGATGAGGAGGATGCGTCGGACGACTGACGGGAGATCGCCGCGGCATCCAGCCATGCCGTGATGTCGATGGGGATGCTCACGATGCCCTCCTCGGCATCCGAGACCGCCTGAGGGCGGAAGATGTGCGGATCCACGATGTGCTCCCGGCTCAGGGCGTCGGCGTCTCGGCCGGCTCCGGTGACGTGCTCGGCGTCGGCTCGGGCGTCGGATGCCCGGACTCGATCGCCGTCGCCTTTCCGAACGGAGCCGGGGCCGGAGCGAGGGAATCCTCGTCGACCTCGCCCCTGTCGTTCAGGTGCGCCTCGCGCAGGGGGTAGACGTTCCAGATCGGCTGATCGCGGAAGTCGCGCAGCGGCACCGTCACCTCCTCGCGGTCGTCCTGCCATCCGTAGTCGCTGGTGTCGGCGCCGTGGAGGTTCAGCGGCGTCCCCTTGCCGGTGAAGAGCTGGACGTCCTGCAGCGGATTGCCCTCCGCGTCGTAGGCGAAGATGTTCCCGACCTGCACTCCGTCGAGCAGCAGCCCGGCCGGCGGATAGTAGCCCTCGTCGACGTACTGCGTCTGGGCGCTCACCATCCAGACGAACATGAACGGCAGGGCGACCGCCGCGACGATGCTGACGATCGTCCGGATGTGGCGCAGCGCGTTCCGGGGCAGCCATCGTCCCCGGCCCCACTGGACGCTGATGAGCGTCAGCGCCGCCAGGATCATCCATCCCGGAAGCCCGGTCGGCCAGAACCCCGCATGTCCGTTGCCCGTGAACCAGAGGAGGAGCCCGTAGAGCGAGGCACCTCTGAGCACCCACCACACGGGGCGCAGCGCGATCAGCAGGTCGAGGACCCACGCGCCGAACCGGCTGCCGCGGATCGCCGTGACCGTCGCCACGGCGCGCGAGCGCACTCTCGCGCGGAGGGGAATCCGATGACCGTGCTCGGAACGAGGCGGAAGACCTGCCGCGGTGCGCAGCTCCTCGGCGTAGCCGGCCGGATCGTCGAGGTCGATCGCCCCGTCGTTGTCGGCGGCCTTCTCGACGAGGTCGGCGACGAGCCCGACCGCGATGTCCTCGGCATCCTCGGCCGGCAGATCGTCCAGCTGCGCGCGGACGGCGGTCGCGAAGGCGCGGATGCGCTCGTCCAGCGATGCGTCGATGGTGTTCATCACTCGGCTCCGATCGATGGGGCGACGGGGGAAGTCTTGAGCAGGCTGCTCATGGCGGCGGAGAACTCGGTCCAGGTGGCAGTCTGCTCGTCGAGCGACGCGCGGCCCTGCGGATTGATCGCGTAGTACTTGCGGTGGGGCCCTCCGTCGGAAGGCACGACGTAGCTGGAGAGAGAACCGGCCGCATACAGCCGCCGCAGAGTGCCGTACACGGAGGCGTCGCCGACGTCCCCGAGGCCGGCATCGCGGAGGCGACGCACGATGTCGTAGCCGTATCCGTCCTCCTGGCGCAGGACGGCGAGGACGGCGACGTCGAGCACGCCCTTGAGCAACTGGGTGGTATCCATCGAACTCCTCTGTCGCAGTGCACGCTACCACGCATTGCACAGTAGTGTTGGAAACGTGATTCCGGACGGCATGTCGTGGGCGGAACAGCACCCGCCGGGCGGGAGGAATCGCCCTAAACTGACAGTGACTCCGTCACGGATGATCGGAGACGACATGCCATCGCCCTGGTCCGGTCCGCGCGACGCATCACCGGCCTCGCGCCTGCTCATCGAGCGCGCGCAGGAGGAGTTCGTCGCCGGAAACCTCGACGACCAGCGGCTGCTGCAGGTGCGACCCGTCGTGCGCGAATCGTGGGAGCGCTCGCTGCGCGGCCGCGTCGGAGCCGACGGGCTGCCGCCCCTGTCGCTCGTCGAGGATGAGCTCGAGCGCTATCGAAGTGCCCACCCTCTGGCGGGCGCCATGGACATGATCCGCGAACTCCTGATCCCGGGTGACCCGGAGGACTCCGGCGTCCTCGTCGTGATCGGGGATCATGCCGGACGACTGCTCTGGATCGACGGGGATCTGCGCGCGCAGGTCATGACGGGAGACCTTGGACTCGTGGCGGGGGCGGACTGGTCGGAGTCGGCGATCGGCACGACGGCCCCCGGCATCGCGCTGACGACCGGACGCTCGGCGCAGATCCACGAGAGCGAGCACTACAACCGGCACGTCCAGGCCTGGTCCTGCTCGGCGGCTCCGGTGTTCGATCCCGAGACCCGGAGGATCCTCGGTGTCATCGACATCTCGGGCGGCCCGGAGACGGCGACGCCGCAGGCGCGCATGCTGGTGGATGCCGCAGCACGCGTCGTCGAGGCCGAACTGCTCGTCACCCGCCTGCGGGCGCGTGCCGAGGAGCGCGAGCGACCGCGACCGCCGCGGCGCTCCCTCGGCACACGGGCGACGCTGCGTGTGCTGGGGCGCGACCGGGCGCAGCTCGAGGTGACCGGGCCCGAGAACGAGTCGATCATCGAGGTGTCCGCCCGCCACGCCGAGATCCTGCTCATGCTGGCGGTGCACGGCCAGGGCATGTCGGCATCGGCACTCGCCGAGGCCGTCTACGGCGAGGGCGCACCGGCCGAGACGCTACGACCCGAGATGGTGCGCCTGCGTCGCGTGCTGGAGCGCGTCTGTCCCGAACTCGTCCCCGAATCTCGGCCCTACCGGCTGCGCATCCCGGTGGAGACGGATGCTCAGACCGTCGTGTCGCTCCTGGACCGCGGTGCGCATCGGGTGGCGCTGACCGCGTACCGCGGACCCGTCCTGCCGGATTCGGTCGCGCCCGGCGTCGAGATCCTACGGCAGTCGGTGCGCGACGCCCTGCGCCAGGCGATGCTCACCGAGGCCAGTGTCGACGTCCTGCTGTCGTACGCCGACATCCCGGAGGGCGATGACGTCGAGGTCCTGCGGCTCTGCCTGGAGATGCTGCCGGCCCGCTCCCCGCGTCGCGCCGGCCTCGTCGCCCGGATCGAACGCCTCGAACAGCAGTGACCGCAGCCGGGCCGTCGAGTAATTCGACGGGGTGCAACTTCTTGCAACCTCGGATGGGATACCGTTCCGGCAACACCGCATGACATCGGTCCCCAGCCGATACGCGGTGTGGAGCGGGTGACCGCTTCTGCGGAGGAGTACGTCTCTTTCCGATCCCGAGGGGGGATGGGGTGGGAGCTGAACCCCAGACAGCACCCACCCCCACACCTCGGGTCAGAACGCGCGCATCCAGATGTTGATGCCGATCACCGCGAGCACGACGACGATCCAGAGCCATCCCGTGCGGCGCTTGAGTCGTCGTCCCGACGGGGCGACACCCGCCGGCGGGGTGATCAGGCCGACCGGCGGCGCGAACGGCAGGCTCGCCGTGCCGCCGGAGGCGACGGATCCGGCCGAGGACGGCGGCGCAGCGCCGACGCCGGCGAGGACGGATGCCGCGGCATCCGGACCCACGTCGGTCCGCAGCCGCTCGTCCCGCCAGCGCGCCCACTGATCGAGCTTTGTGATCAGCGCGCCCACGGCGCCGAACAGCCACGCCCAGGTCGCGGGATCCAGTGTCGACGCCTGCCGCTTGGTGTAGAGGAACAGCCAGTCGTCGACGATCTCGACGTCGAGCTCCGCGGCGTTGTCGATGAAGCGCGCCATGACATCGGGGGTGAACAGGTACAACGCGTCGCGTTCGTAGCCCTCGGGGCAGTACAGCGTGAAGTAGCGGTCGAAGTCCCCTTCGAGCGACAGCCGCTGATCCTTGTCGAACGAGGTGGGCAGGTTGGTGCCGAATCCGTTGTTGCCCACGGCATCCAGCACGATGTTCGGAAGCGGGACGTCGAGCCTGACCGCCACATACCCCCAGCGGTACGTGGTCGAGCTCTTTCCGTGCTTGACCGTGTACTGGTAGTTGCCGAACTCGACGAAGCGAGGGGAGTGGCCGCGCACGAGCATGCTCGCGCGCCGCCCGTTGCCGTACTGGAAGATCATGCCGGGCAGTGCGGGGGCGTCGACGCGATCCTCGTAGGTCATGTTGTTCGCGGCCGCGAAGCGCGACAGACGGTAGCGCGTGACGCGGGACTGCCGGTATGCGAAGAAGCTCGCGAGTCCGACCCCGACGAAGATCGCGAGGAAGATGGTCAGCGGGATCGCCAGGGCGGGCGGGAACCCGTCGGCCACGACCAGCGCGATCGCGCCGATCCCGATCGGCACCGCGATCGTCAGGGCGAGCACGCCGACGACGATGCCGATCACCCCTCCGGCGCCGAGTCCCTGGCGGGGGCGGCGTGCTCGCATCTCCGCGACGAACGCGCTCACGGCCTTCGGGTCGACCGGGTTGGTGAGCGGACTCGCGTCGAACGCGACCGCAGGCCGGCTCATCCGTTGACCTCGTCGCCGTCCCAGGACAGGTCGGCGCCGTCCGCGACGGTGTGCGCCTCGAGGTGGGGATCGGCGCAGATCTCGGCCACGAGAGCACCGGATCCGGCGACGATGGTGGAGTCGAAGTCGATCTCGCTGACCATCACCCATGCGCGGTCGGCCGGCCACAGGATGCTGGGGTGCTGCGCCGCGGGGGCGAAGCCGCGCTCTTCCGCGGGGCGGTCGCGCCAGGGTGCGCCGAGGACCCAGTCCGGGTCCGCGAAGGCGCTCGGTGCGGCGGAGAACAGCACGTGGTCGCGTCCCGGCAGCCGCAGGCGCGGACCGTGGGAGATCTCGTCCGACAGGATGCCGGGTTGCCAGACGGGTTTCGCGAACGGGTTGTTGAACCGGTCGTGGATGCTCTCGTTCAGCATCGCCTGATGCTGCGGGTCGTCGGAGAAGGAGAGGAAGGTGCGCGAGGGCGTCGGTCCGTGGAATCCCAGGAGCCCGCCGTGTCCCTCCCAGAGCGCGGCGACCCCGGCATCCGGTGTCGTGGTGTGCGCGACGAGGTGGGCGGCCAGCCGCGCGAACAGATCCGCTGCCATGCTGCCCTCGTCCGGCGAGGTGAACTCACGTCCGTCCGGGGCGTTGCGCACCTGCCAGTCGCCGCCCTCCGGTGTGCGCACGAGCCGTGACCACTGCGCCAGCGGATGCATGACGGTGCCGAAGGCCGCCGCCGTCTCGGCCCACGTCGCCGGGCGGTCGTCGAACAGCGCCATCAGACGCTGCTGCTCGGCATCCGGCATCCGGACCCATTCCTCCATCTCCGGGACGGGTCGGTCCGGCAGCGCGCGCACCTGCGCCGGGTGGAACACCCGGGCATAGGCGGGGAAGCCGTGCGGCACGACGCCGAGGTTCTCATCCAGCCGCTCCCGCAGCCAGCCGCCCGCGCGCTCAGGGTCCGCGATCCACTCCATGCTGTTCACGCTACCCGGCGGCCCCCTGAGCGGGCGCCGCCGGGCCGCGGCTGCGCGGTCGAGACCGGCACCGCCTGTTCACCCGGCGGTCGCCTCCCGGCAACACGGGCGTGTCAGCATGCCCGCCGTGCGCACGCCCCTCGTCACCGTGATCCTGCCGGCGAAGGATGCCGCGCCGTACATCGGCACGACGCTGGAGACCCTGACGCGGCAGTTCGCCGATCGCGCCGCGCTCAAGCTCGTCGCGATCGATGACGGATCGACCGACGGCACCGGCGAGATCATGCGCGCGCACGCCGAGCGGTTCGCGCACGCCGAGGTGCTGTCGAACCCGCGGCCGGTCGGCCTCGCCACCGCCCGCAACCAGGGACTCGGCCACGTGGAGGGCGAGGCCTTCTGCTTCATCGACGGCGACGACTGGATGCAGCCGCGGCGGTTGGAGGTACTCGCCGAGCGGCTGCGCGACCTCGACTGCGACTTCCTGCGCACCGACCACGTGCGCGTCACCGGGGCCAAGCGGTCCCTCGTGCGCGCGCCCTTCGCGTGGCGCGGCGCCGTGGTCTCCCCGCGCGACGCGATCCTCCCCGCCGACGACACCACCATGGTCGACTATCCGTACGCCTGGGCCGGCATCTTCCACCGCCGCGTCATCGACCGCGGTCTCGCCGTGTTCGACGACGGGCTGTTCACGGCCGAGGACCGCCCCTGGATCTGGCGCCTGCACCTGCACGCGAAGAGCTTCTCGGTCGTCGACGCCCCGGCGCTGCTGTACCGCCGCGGACTCTCCACCTCGCTCAGCCAGGTGCGCGACCGGCGCCAGCTCGACTTCACCCGCGCGCTGTCGGCCGTGCTCGACACCGTGGAGCAGGATGCCGAGGCGGACCGGTTCCTTCCCAAGGCGGTGTGGACGGTGCTCGCGCTGAGCTCGCACCACCTGGTCCGGTCGCGCCGGATGGCCCCGCCGCTGCGACGGGACATGCGTCTGGCGATCCGCGACCTGCTCGCCCGGCTGCCGCAGGGGCAGGCGTCCGAGGCGCTGGCGCGATTGGACGGACCGCGTCGGCGGGTGCTGGCGCGCAGCCTGCGACGGGCGGGACGTGCCGCATGACCCGGCTGTTCCTGCTGCACAGCGCCTACGGCCTCGCCACCGCTGCGGCGGCGATCGACGAAGGGATCTTCGACGGCGAGCAGGAGAACGTGCTCCTCGCGGTCAACACCGCCCGCGTGCCCGAGACGACCACCGGAATCGACGTCCTCCCCGGACTCGCAGGGCTGCGCGCCCGGTTCGCGCGGGTGGAATCCCTCGACGAGCTGCTGTCGCCGCGGCATCCGAGCTCCTGGAAGCCGCCCTCCGCCGACGCACCCCTGCTCCGCCGACTGCTCACGCGCGTGTGGGGTCTGGACGACGACGTCGAGCTCTGCGTGCAGAGTCCGCAGGTGGCGCCCGCGCGCACCCTGCTGGGGCTGTTCCCCGACGCGCGCATCACCGTGGTGGGCGACGGACTGATGACGTACTCGCCGATCCGGGTCGCTCTCGGACGGACCACGGTCGAGCGGGTGGGACGCGTCGTGTATGCGGACGTCGCACCGGGTGTCGCGCCGCTCGTGTTCACCGAGGCGGGAGCCGCACGGGTGCCCGTGCTTCCCGCGCGCTTTCGCGCCGCTCTCGAGGAGACCGCCGCGGAGGACCCGCAACTCGACATGCTGGCCGACGGCACGCGCACGGCGCTCGTGCTCGGGCAGTACCTCGCCGCGCTCGGTCTCGTCTCGCCGGCCGAGGAGATCGCGATGCAGCAGGAGATGATCGATCGCGCGATGGCGGCCGATCCCGAGCGCATCGTCTTCAAGCCGCATCCGTCGGCGCCGCCTGCCGTCACGGACGCCCTGCGGCAACGGGTGCGCCGTCGTGGCGTCGCGTTCGCGGAGCACCGGGGGCCGACTGCGGCTGAGCTCGTCGCAGAACGTCTGGATGCGGCGGTCGTCGTGGCGGGATTCTCGACCGCGCTCCCCACGGTGAGCACCCTCTACGGGCGGCCGATCGCTTCGGCCGGCCTCGCCTCCGTGCTGCGGCGGCTGGAGCCCTACGAGAACAGCAATCGCGTGCCGGCGACGATCGTGGACGCGCTGACCAGGGAGCATTCCCCGTACCGCGAGCCCGCGCAGTTGCAGCTGCTCGTCGACGCGGTCGGGTATGCCATGCAGCCGCGCATCGCCGAGCACCTGCGTCCTCGCGCGGTGCAGCTCCTCGAAGGCCTGGATGCCGCGGAGCGGGACCGGTACTTCAGCCCGGCACGGCTGTCGGCCCTCGCACTGCCCGGTGCTCCCCGCGAGCGGATGATCCGTCGCGCGCTGCGATCCGGAGGCGGCGTGGGCCGCGTCGAGGAGCTGCGACTCACCATCGCCGGGGCGAGACGGCGCGCGGGGCGCGCGTGGAAGGCGGTCCGAGGACGATGAACGACAGCGCATCCACTCCGGACGGTGAGGCGTCGGACGCACCCCTGACCGTCGCGATCATCCCGGCTCGCGGCGGTTCCAAGCAGGTGCCGCGCAAGAACCTCCGGCGGGTCGGCGGTCGCCCGCTCGTCGAGCGCGCCGTGCGGGCGGCCGCCGCGGCATCAGACATCGACCTCGTCGTGGTGTCCACCGACGACGCCGAGATCGCCGCCGTCGCCGGCTCGGCAGGCGCCCGCGTCATCTCCCGGCCGGCCGAGATCTCCGGCGACACGGCGTCCTCGGAGAGCGCGATCCTGCATGCGCTGGACGAGCTCGAGCGGAGCGGCGTCCGCGTCGGGATCGTCGTGTTCGTGCAGGCGACGTCTCCGTTCATCCCGGCATCCGGGATCGACGAGGCGATCGCGCTGCTGCGGACGGGCCGCTTCGACAGCGTGTTCTCGGCGCACGAGACGTACGGGTTCTTCTGGCGACGCGACGAGGCCGGCGCGGCCGCCGCGATCAACCACGACGCCGCGCACCGGCCGCGCCGGCAGGACCGGGAACCGCACTACCTGGAGACCGGCGCGTTCTACGCCTTCGGTGCCGACGGTTTCCGGGAGGCCGGACACCGGTTCTTCGGCCGCATCGGGATCGTCGAGGTCCCGGAGCGGACCGCCGTCGAGATCGACGACGCGCACCAGTTGGCGGTGGCGTCCGCGGTCGCCGGGATCGTGGACGATGCACCGGCCGAGCACGTCCCCGTGCGCGCGGTCGTCACCGACTTCGACGGCGTGCACACCGACGACACGGCGCTCGTCGACGCCGAGGGCCGCGAGCACGTGCGCGTCAGCCGTGAGGACGGCATGGGCGTCTCGCTGCTCCGCCGCGCCGGCATCCCGATGCTGATCCTGTCGACCGAGACCAACACGGTCGTCCGCGCCCGCGCCGACAAGCTGCGCGTTCCCGTCCTGCACGGCATCGACGACAAGGCGGCCGCGCTCGCCGCATGGGCGGAGGGCGAGGGCATCGATCTCGCCGACATCGCGTACCTCGGCAACGACGTCAACGACCTCGGCGCCATGGCGATCGTCGGCTGGCCCGTCGCGGTCGCGAACGCCCATCCGCTGGTCCGGGAGCAGGCGAGGATCGTGCTGTCCCGCCGCGGCGGAGCCGGCGCGGTGCGCGAGCTCGTCGAGCGGGTGCTCCCGCGCTGACCGGGGCGGTGTCCGGGGCCTGGCGTCCTGGCGAGTGGTCTCTGGCCGCAATCCGTGCCGCTCAGAGCGCCGCGACGGATCTCCGGTCGCGATCCGTGCCGCTTCGCGCCCGGGATTCCGGCAGGAAGTGCGACCTGAGCGTGGGTGGGTGTCGGATACCGACACGAAGTGCGACCTGAGCGCCTACGGATGCCGGATGCCGACCGGAACTGCGACCGGAGCGGGGCCGCCCACCCGACAGCAGACGGACCACCGCGGGTAACCCGCCGGTCGCGTGACGTTCACCCCCGCGGCGTACCCAGGAGGGACGGGGGTTCCACGACTGGAGGACGACATGACCGTGAGCATCGGATCGCACGTGATCGGAGGCGGCCGGCCCGTCTACGTGATCGCCGAGATCGGCCTGAACCACAACGGCGACGTCGAGCTCGCCAAGCGACTCATCGACGTGGCCGCGCGCAGCGGCGCGGACGCGGTGAAGTTCCAGAAGCGCACGCCGGAGATCTCCACCCCCGAGCACATGCGAGACGTCCCCCGTGAGACGCCCTGGGGCACCATGACCTATCTCGAGTACCGCCGTCGCGTCGAGTTCGACCGCGAGCAGTACATCGAGATCGGCGACCACGCGACGATGCAGGGCCTGGACTGGTTCGCCTCGCCGTGGGACGTGCCGAGCGTGCACTTCCTCGAGGACCTGAACGTCGCGGCGCACAAGGTCGCCTCGGCGAGCCTCACCGACCTCGAACTGCTTGAGGCGCTGCGCGAGACCGGCAAGCCGGTCATCCTCTCCACCGGGATGTCGACGCTGGAGCAGATCGATCGCGCTCTGGAAGTGCTCGGAACGGACCGCGTGGTGCTCATGCACGCCACCTCGACCTACCCGATGGAGCCGGAGGAGGCGAACCTGCGGGTCATCGCCTCGCTGCGCGACCGCTACCCCGGCATCCCGGTCGGCTACTCCGGGCACGAGCGCGGACTGCAGATCTCCCTGGCGGCCGTCGCCATCGGCGCGGTCGCCGTCGAGCGGCACATCACGTTGGACCGGACGATGTGGGGCTCGGATCACGCCGCATCGCTCGAGCCCGGCGGACTCCACCACCTCGTGCGCGACATCCGCGTCATCGAGACGGCCCTGGGCGACGGCATCAAGCGCGTCTTCCCCGGCGAGCTGGCGCCGATGGCGAAGCTGCGTCGCGTTCCCGCATGAGTGCACGCCTGCGCGTCGTCGCGATCGCGGATGCCGACTCGTTCGTCAAGTGGTCGGCCTCGCTGTTGTCCGGTGTCGACGGCATCCGGCGGCACCTGCTGCTCGTGACGACGCCCCTGACGGTGAGCCGTGAGCAGGAGCGGACGGCGCTCGCCGGCACGAGCTTCACGGATGCCGAGGTCACCCGCCTGTCGTTCGACGAGGTGCGCGGATGGCTGGCGGGCCACGAGCCGGACGCCGTGGTGCTGGCCGGCCGCGGCCCGTTCGTGCGCCTTCTCGGAGGCGTGATCGACCGGCTCGAGCGACGCCCGGTCGTGATCGGCGGGCTCCCCGGCATGTCGATCCCGGCGCAGTGCGGAGCGCTGGACTATCGCCGGTACTGCGATCTGCTGGTGCTCCATTCGCATCGGGAGAAGCGGGCGTTCGCGGAGCTCGGCCGACGCATCGGCCTCGACGTGCCGCTCGCGCTGGCGACGCTCCCATACGCCGTCGAGCCGCGTCGCGCGGGCGTTCCCGACGAGGTCCTCGAGCACCGCGCGGCCTCTCGCCGATCGCTCGCTGAGCACGGGGCGGCCGCCCCCCATCCGCTCGTTGAGCGACGGGCGGCCGCCCCCCGTTCGCTCGCTGAGCACCGAGCGACCGCCCCCCGTTCGCTCGTTGAGCGACGAGCGGAGCGAGGAGTCGAAACGCGTCCCGCCCCGCACGCCGATCTCGCCCCCGCCGCAGACACCCGGCACGCGACAGGCACCGCCACGGCCGTCCTCACCCGCCCGTCCGCAACCCCGTCCGCAACCCCACCGGCGACACCGCCGCCGACCCGGCATCCGCAGGCGAACGATCTCGTGTTCGCCGCGCAGGCGATGGTTCCGGCCCAGCGGCACGAGCGCGCGGCGATCGCCGACATCCTCATCCGCGCCGCCAAGGCGGACCCGCGGCGCCGCGTCGTCGTGAAGCTGCGCTCGCGTCCGGGCGAGACCGAGACGCACCTCGAGCGGGACACGTACGTCGACCTGCTGACGAACCGGCCACCGAACCTGGTGTTCTCGTACCAGCCCATGACGGTGGCGCTCGAGCGCGCACAGGGACTGGTGACCCTGAGCTCGACCGCGGCGATCGAGGCGCTCGCCCTCGGTGTGCCGGTCATCGCGCTGGACACCTTCGGCGTGCACAAGTCGCTGCTGAACACCGTGTTCATCGGCAGCGGACTGCTCGGCGGCGCCGAAGAGGTGATCCGGCGCCGCTTCCGCCACCCGCACCCGGGCTGGCTGTGGGACAACTACTTCCACCCGGCATCCGAGTCGACGTGGTGGGAGGACGTCGAGGATCTCATCGCGCGGCGGCGGGCAGGTGAGCTTCCCGCGCGTCCGGTGCCCGCGGCGCGCGGCGGACGACTGCATGCCGCATGGCACCGAAAGAGCGTGCTCGGCTCGGCCGATCGCAGCGTCGCCGGCGCCGTCGCGCTCGCCGTCGGGACTCCGCTCGTGCGCGGCATCCTGTCCCGTCGCCGCGCGCTCGCCGACACCTGGTCCGAGACCGGGACGGACTACACGCTCGAGCCGACTCCGCACGTCGACCCGATCCGTCGCTGACGTCGCTCCGCGCGAAGCCGCGGCATCCGTTCGCGACACGCCCGGATCTCCGGTAGACTGCTGTGGTTGTCTGCCCGTCGGCATCCATCGGGTGCCGGGACAGACACGTGCAACACACCCTCCTGCTTCCGGGAAAGTCCCGGAAGCCGTTCTAGTCCGAAGGAGGTGGGTAAGTGACGCACCAGTACGAACTCATGGTCATTCTGACCCCCGAGATCGACGAGCGCCAGGTCGCCCCGACGCTGGACAAGTTCCTCAAGGTCATCACCAACGATGGTGGCACGGTGGACAAGGTCGACATCTGGGGCAAGCGCCGTCTGGCCTACGAGATCCAGAAGAAGAGCGAGGGCATCTACGCCGTCGTCAACTTCACCGCGACCAGCGAGGCCACGCAGGAGCTCGACCGTCAGCTGGGCCTGAACGAGCAGATCATGCGCACCAAGGTCCTGCGCGCCGAAGAGGCGCAGGCGATGGTCGCCGCTGAGGCCAAGCGCGCCGAGGAGAAGGCCGCCCGCAAGCCCAAGGCTGCGAAGGCGTAAGTCTCATGGCCGGCGAAACCGTCATCACCGTGGTGGGAAACCTCACGGCCGACCCCGAGCTGCGGTACACGCAGAACGGGCTGCCGGTGGCGAACTTCACCATCGCATCGACGCCGCGCACCTTCGATCGCCAGGCGAACGAGTGGAAGGACGGCGAAGCGCTGTTCCTCCGCGCGTCCGTGTGGCGCGAGTTCGCCGAGCACGTGGCGGGTTCGCTGACGAAGGGCATGCGCGTCATCGCGCAGGGTCGCCTCCGTCAGCGTTCCTACCAGGACCGTGAGGGCAACAACCGCACGGCCATCGAGCTCGAGGTCGATGAGATCGGCCCGTCGCTGCGGTACGCGACGGCGCAGGTCACGCGTGCGGCCTCCGGTGGCGGCGGTGGGCAGTCCCGCCCGCAGCAGCAGGTGTCCGAGGAGCCGTGGTCCACGCCCGGTTCGTCGACCAGCGCCGATGCCTGGAGCACTCCGGGCAGCTTCGGCGACGACACCCCCTTTTGAGCCGGGGCGGGTCACGGTCGCGAAGCGACCTTGACGCGCCAGCGGCTCAAGGTTGAGCGAGACCGCCGAAGGCGATCGAGTCGAAACCCTCGTCACAAAACCTCCGGATGCCGAGGCATCCGTCTTCATCACTAAGGAATATTCATGGCTGGAAAGTCGAGCGGCGACCGCCGCAAGCCGCGGAAGGGCGCGAAGAACGCCGCCCCCGCGAAGTCGATCCGGGTCGGCGTCATTGACTACAAGGACGTCGCGACCCTTCGCAAGTTCATCTCGGAGCGCGGCAAGATCCGTGCCCGTCGTATCACCGGTGTCTCCGTGCAGGAGCAGCGTCTGATCGCCAAGGCGATCAAGAACGCTCGCGAGATGGCTCTCCTGCCCTACGCCGGCGCTGGCCGCTGAGGGGTACCGACATGGCAAAGCTGATTCTCACGAACGAGGTCGCCGGGCTCGGAAGCGCCGGTGACGTGGTCGAGGTCAAGAACGGGTACGCCCGCAACTACCTCATCCCGCAGGGCTTCGCTACGGCGTGGACCCGCGGTGGCGAAAAGCAGGTCGAGCAGATCCAGGCCGCCCGCAAGGCGCGCGCGATCCACGACCGCGACGAGGCCGTGGCGCTCAAGGACAAGCTCGAGGGCACCAAGGTCCGCCTGGCCGTCAAGGCCGGCGCTGCCGGTCGCCTGTTCGGCTCGGTCAAGACCGCCGACATCGCGGATGCCGTCGAGGCCGCCGGTCTCGGCTCGATCGACAAGCGCAAGGTGCACATCACCAACGCCATCAAGGCGACCGGTGAGCACGAGGCCACGGTTCGTCTGCACGACGACGTGACCGCTGTCATCACGCTGCAGGTCGTCGCCGCCAAGTAAGGCGCGACACCGACGAACGCCGTCCTCCGCTCGGAGGGCGGCGTTCGTGCGTGTGGGCAGGTCGCACCGGTCGGACCGAGTGCTCGACGTGTCGGCGTCGCCGGATCGTGCACTCGACGGGATGCCGTGCGCTCGCGGTCACGAGGCGCGCAGCAGGCGGAGCAGAGCCGTCTCGGGGGACACGGTTCGGTCCAGGACGCGGCCCGCGCGAGCGGCCCGCAGCACCCGGGGATCGACATAACTGGCGCGGGCGACGGCCCGGGTGTTGCCGAGGGCCGCGGCGACGGCATCCACGGCGCGCCGCTCCCGCTCCTCCGCGCCCCCGCCGTCCTCCGCCGGATCGGCCAGGGCGAGCGCGGCGATGATCGTGCCGCGCAGGGTGCGCAGGTCCTTGGCGGTGAACGCATTGCCGGTGACCGAGGCGATGTAGGCATTGAGCTCGCCCGGCGTGACGGACCGCATGCGGCGCCCCGCCCGATAGCGCAGGATGAGGGCGCGCAGCGGCCGCGCCGGCTGAGCGCGGATCCAGACCCGGAGATCGTCGTCCTCGAACTCGACGAGCTGAGGCTGCCCGAGCTTGCCGGTGAACCGCAGGGAGATCGTCGCCCCGCGCAGGTGCAGGTCGCCCCAGCGCAGCGTCAGCAGTCCGCGGCTGCCGTATCGCCGCAGGTACCCGGGGGAACCGATGCGCACCGCTCCGCGATCGAGCATCCGGAACGCGGCGGCGAGGGTCCGTCGGCGGGGGTCGTCGCCGCGGAGATCCCGCGTCACGAGCGCGCGGGCGGTGGGCAGAGCCGCGGCGAGGTCCAGCGCCCGGTCGAACTTCTCTCCGTCCCGTCGGGTCCGCCAGCGCTCGTGGTAGAGGTACTGGCGACGACCGGCGACGTCCGTGCCGACCGCCTGGATGTGTCCGTCCGGGTCCGGGCTGATCCAGACGTGCGTCCACGCCGGCGGGATGACGAGGTCGGCGATCCGTCGGCGGGTGGCCTCATCGACCGGTCGCCCGTCGGCGTCCAGATATCGGAAGCGGCCACGTGCGCGCTGCCGGCGGATCCCGGGAGCGGTCGCGGGATCGACCCGGTGGATGCGTGCCATGCGGCCTCCTGTTCTGCTGCCAGGAGACCGGTTCGCGCCCGTATCGTCAACCCCTTGACGATACGGGCGCGTGACGGATGCCCCGAGAACGAACTCGGGACATCCGCCCGGGCGCGTGCGCGCTGCGCCGAGAAACGGCGGGGACCGGTGGGAAGCCGGCCGCACGGGCGCGCACGCTCCGGACGGGGTCCGACGGCTCCTCCCCCGAGGACGCCGAACCCGGTCCGGGGTCGGGCGCTACGCCGTACGGCGGCGCAGCAGGCAGGCTCCGAGAAGCAGGAAGAGCAACCCGATCGAGATCGCCGGCAGCACGGAACCCGCCCCGGTGGAGGCCAGCGCCTCAGCGCCGGAGATCGCGCTCACCGGAGCCGCCTGGCCGCCGGAGTGCGGAGGCGTGCTCGCGCCGGCGTCCGGAGTCGTGCCCGGATCTGTCCCAGGGTCTGTCCCGGGATCCGTTCCGGGGTCCGTGCCAGGGTCTGTCCCGGGATCCGTTCCCGGGTCCGTGCCGGGGTCTGTTCCCGGGTCGACGACCTCTGCCTCGCCGATGACGCCGATGGCGTTCCCGCCGATCGTGACGGGCGCGGTGATCGGTGCCACGACCTGGGTGCCGCCGAGGATCGATTCGAGTCCGGTGGTGACGGCATCCGTGCTCTGGCCGCCTGCAGGCGGCGCGCCGCTGCCTGCCGTGACCGTGCCGGTCCCGAGGACGCCGGCCGCGTTGCCGGCCACCGTCACGGGTGCGGTGACCGGTGCGACGACCTGCGTGCCGCCTCCGAGCGATCCTTCGCCGTCGGTGGTCGTGGCGGGGGCCGTCGACGGTGCGGCGGGCGTCGATTCGGCGCTGTCGTCGACGGTCGCGGTTCCGAGGACGCCGATGGCGTTGCCGGAGGCCGTGACGGGTGCCGTGATCGGTGCGACGACCTGGCTGCCGCCCAGGATCGCGTCCCCGCCATTCGTGGTCGCCTCCGCCTGCGGCGCGGCCGCCGAGGCGGCAGGCGCCGGTCCTTCCGCGGTGCTGTCACCGAGGACGGCGACGGCGTTGCCGCCGATCGTGACCGGTGCCGTGATCGGCGCCACGACCTGTGTCCCGCCGGCCGTGGAGTCCGTGCCGTCCGTCTCGGCCGAGACATCCGGAGACGGGGATGCCGGTGCCGCAGCATCCTCGTCTCCGCCCTGCTCGGCCTCGCTGGTGCCGAGCACCGAGACCGCGTTTCCGCTCACCGTGATGGGGGCGTTGACCTGGATCAGCCCCTGGGTGCCGCCGAGGAGAGCGTCGCTGCCGCTCGTCTCGACGAGGGGCTCCTCCGCCGCCGGAGCCGGGTCGGCTTGGGGGGCCGGGCTCTGCTCTGAGACCTGGGGCGTCTCTTGCTGGGGTACGGCGGCGGAGGTGCCGGCTTCGGAGGATCCGAGGACGCTCACCGCGACGTTCTGCACGGTGACCGGGACGTTCACCGTCACGACGGCCTGCGAACCGGATGCCGTGCCGGATGCGCCGTCGGTCGTGGCGGCGGGCTCCGGGGCGGGTGCCGGTGCGGGCGGGGACGCCTCGGATTCTTGGACTGTGGCGGTGCCGAGCACCGAGATCGCATTGTCGGCGATCGTGACAGGCGCCGTGACGGGCGCGACGGCCTGCGTTCCGGAGAGGAGACCGTCGTCTCCGTCCGTCTCAGCCGCGTTGGCGGCTGTCGCGCCGAGCAGGGTGATCCCCCCGGCGATGAGCACGCCCCAGAGGGCATGCCTGGTGATAGTGCGCATGATGAAACTCCTGACGGAAAAGTGATCGGGATGACGCGCGCAATGTGGGGTGTGCGCGCAGCACCGCATCGCCGTCCGCGGGGGACGACGTGATCACCGATCAGTCAGGAGAGACGTCGGTCTCCGCGACCGGAGACGACGGCAGGTCGTCAGCCGGGGCGGGGTGGAGCTGCTTCCCGGCACGAAGCAGCTCGGAGACGGCATCGCTCACGCGCGCGCCGTCCGTAGGGGATCCCCCGCCGTGACCGGCGGAGGACGTCGGTGCCGGGGCGGAACCCGGCGGAGAAGCGGAGGGAAGGCTCGCGGGCCCGTCGGTGCCGGCCTCGGCGGGCGCGGCGGCGACGCCGGAGATCTCGGCAGGCAGAGCGGCGGACGCCGCGGCATCCGCCACCGGCGCCGTCGCCCGGGAGGAAGTCGCAGACGACAGCACGACAGCGGGAAGCGGGTGGGTGCGCGGAGATGCCGGCACGACGACGGGCGTCTCGGGTGACGGGCCCGGAACGGTCGGGTGCGCGGGCATGAGACCGTCGACCACGCCGGGAACCGTGTCATCCAGGACGCCGCCGACCACGTCGGTCGTCTCGTCCACGACCGACACGACCTCGTCCAGGAGGCCGCCGAGGCCGGATTCCGCCACGATGCCCCCGACGATCGGCAACCCGGTGACGAGGTCGAGGACGGGTTCCGTGATCCGCGACACCGGGTCGTCCTGCACCAGATCCGTGACCGGCGCGGTCACGGCGGTCACGGCGTCCCCGGCGGTCTCGAGCACGGGGGCGGCGACGTCGCCGGCGACGGGAACCTCTGCGACGGTGTCGGTGACGGTGTCGACGACTTCGGGCACGCTGGACGTGACGGGTTCCGCGACGTCCTCCACCGCGGGCTTGACCACCTGAGTGACCACGGGCTTGACGACCTGGGTGACGACCGGCTTCACGACCTGGGTGACAACCGGCTCGACGGCCGCGGCGACCGGTTCGGTGACCGTGCCGAGCGTGTCAGCGACGCCGGTCACGAGCGACGTGAGGGGCGCGCGGGGAGCATCCGGCTCCTCATCCGCAGCGTGTGCGGTCCCGGTGCCGGTCAGGAGGGTGATGCCCGCCCACGCGAGGACGCCGAACGCACCCCACAGGACGCCGGAAGACAGGCGGCGTCGAGCTGATGTCGCGGGCACGTTCACCTCCCCCTCCGAAGGAAAACGCTGTCGACGCACCCTGCGCCGATGCGCCGAGACTACTCCGAGGGTCGGATGCGTGTCCAGAGCGTCTTCGTGTGTTTCGCGGCGTGTCGCGCGGTGACGCGCCCGGCAGGATCCGGACTTGACTTTCCCCAGGTTGTACACATGTCGACCGCGGAGGGGAAACCTTAAACCGGCTCTTGAAACTGAATCTCATCCACAGGCTGGGGACTGCGAAAAGTCCCGGTCCAGGCGCATAAAAAAGTGCCCTGAAACTGTGTTTCACAGGCTTATCCACAATCGTTCTACACAGACACTCCGACGTTCTCCGCAAGCTCTCCACAGAGTTATCCACAGGGCGTCTTGCATGTGGACAACGGCGCTTCTAGCGTTATCGGGCGACGCGATGTCCGAGGTGGGTGGTTCGCTGTGTTCCGCCGGCGGATGCCGTCGCCGCAGGGCTTCGGGCCCGCACCGTCCACCGCACCGAAGGGAGCCCTGTGTCGATCGCCGACATCTCGGAAGAGCGCCTCGGGGCACAGCGGCCGCCGGAGCGGACGCCGCCTCATGACCTGCTCGCCGAGCAGAGCGCTCTGGGCGGCATGCTCCTGTCGAAGGATGCTGTGGCCGACGTCATCGAGACGCTCAAAGGCGCCGACTTCTACGTTCCCAAGCACGAGCTGATCTACGAGGCCATCCTCTCGCTGTACTCCCACGGCGAGCCGACCGACGTCGTCGCGGTGACGGACGAGCTCATCAAGACCGGCGAGCTCGGCCGGGCCGGCGGTGCCGACTACCTGCACACGCTCACCTCGATCGTGCCGACCGCGGCGAACGCCGGGTACTACGCCGGCATCGTCTCGGAGCGTGCGATCCTGCGCCGCCTGGTCGACGCCGGAACGCGGATCGTCCAACTCGGCTACGACGGCCAGGGCGACGCCACGGACCTCGTGAACAACGCGCAGGCCGAGATCTACTCGGTGACCGGATCCGAGACGGCCGAGGACTACGTCCCGCTGACCGTCGCGGTGGATGCCGCGGTCGAGGAGATCGAGGCGGCCAGCGGCCGAGACGGGTCGATGACCGGCATCCCGACCGGCTTCAAGGAACTGGACGAGCTCACCAACGGCCTGCACGGCGGGCAGATGATCGTCGTCGCGGCGCGGCCCGCCATGGGCAAGTCGACGCTGGCCCTGGACTTCGCCCGCGCCGCGTCGATCGGGCACAACGAGCCGTCGATCTTCTTCTCGCTCGAGATGGGCAAGGCCGAGATCGCGATGCGCCTGCTCAGCGCCGAGGGCGCGGTGCCGCTGCAGAACCTCCGCAAGGGCACGCTCGACCCCCGCGACTGGACCACCGTCGCCGCGACCCGCGGCCGCATCAACGACGCGCCGCTGTACATCGACGACAGCCCGAACATGACGCTCGTCGAGATCCGCGCCAAGTGCCGACGCCTCAAGCAGCGCGCCGGCCTCAAGATGGTGATCATCGACTACCTCCAGCTCATGACGAGCGGCAAGCGCGTCGAATCGCGTCAGCAGGAGGTCTCGGAATTCTCGCGAAGCCTGAAGCTCATCGCCAAGGAGCTGCAGGTTCCCGTGATCGCCCTGTCCCAGCTGAACCGAGGACCGGAGCAGCGCCAGGACAAGAAGCCCGCGATCAGCGATCTGCGCGAATCGGGCTCGATCGAGCAGGACGCCGACATGGTCATCCTGCTGCACCGCGACTCCGTCTACGACAAGGATGTGCGCCCCGGCGAGGCCGACCTGATCGTCGCCAAGCACCGCAACGGCCCGACCGCGACGATCCAGGTGGCGTTCCAGGGCCACTACTCGCGCTTCGCGGACATGGCACCCGGCGACTTCGGCGGCGGTGGCGGCGACTTCAACTAGGGCACCAGCTCAGTTTGACGCCGCTCAGAGCAGGTCGTTCTCCGCTTCTTCGATGAGGCCGCTCCACCATGAGTCCGGCCCGGTCGCGGTGCTGTCGATGGCGTGCAGCCGCTTTCGGAGCCTCCTCAGCCGTGTGCGGTGAGAGAGCCCATTGCCTGCGAGGATGCGAGGACGAACCTGCCCCTCCCGGAAAGCACGAAGACGCTCAGCGGCCTGTTCAGCCGTCATCGTCACCGGCGTCGGGGCAGGCGGCCCGGAGCTCAGATACTCCGCGAAAGCCTCAAGGAAGCCTTCGGTGGCTCGCCGGTCGCGGTTGAGCGGTAAGCACTCGCCTGTCGCAACGTCATACACCGATGTCGTCCCGTCACTGTCCTCCATGACCAGGAACTCTCCATCGTGGACACTGCCGATCTCGCGCGTTCCGGAAACGACGTCTGCGCTCACTGTCGCCGGGTACAGGCGGATACCGAACAGATGCTCCTCGCGCACGTCCAAGACTCTATCGGGGATGGACCGCAACAACTTCAGCCCCGCAGTACCACCTTGATCAACGCACCCTGCGCCCGCGCCCGCTCGAACCGGCCCGCACTCGAGGCGAAACGCCCCGGACCGAGCCGCATCGCTGTCAGGTGCGCAGCAGCCCGTCGTCGCTGCGGTTCCGACGGGCGATGACGAGCGCGACCGCGCCCGTCACGATGCTCGCTCCCAGCAGCCAGGGCGCCGCCGCGTCGAGCGTGTGGGCGAACGGCGAGGCGTACCAGGACAGGGGCAGCGGAAGGTTGGTGCGACCCTGGGCGTGCGCGGCAGCGAGGTCGAACCGGAGGTCCCAGGCCGGCACCCGCTCGTCGGTGGAGGTGTTCTGGTTGTAGGCGGGGAAGATCCGCGACACGGTGGCGTCATCGACCTTCACGACCTCGTCGGAGGTGCCCTGAGCCGCCGTGCGGTGTCCGAAGCTGTCCGTGGTCTCCGGCAGCGCGCCGCCGCCCTCGTACTCGCGGTAGAAAGCGATGGGATCGTGGAACTCGACGACCTCGCCGGTGGCATCCGCGCCCGCGCCACGCACGACTCGGCCCGCGGGCAGTTCCTCGCCGGGAATCCGGATGGCGGTGTCGGCGTCTATGGGGACCTCGTCGGTCACGCGCGAATCCGGGCCGATCGCGGTGAGGCGGATGAGCTCGGCGTCGACGCGGGCGATCGTCCCGCGGTCATGAGACCGAAGCCGACAGCCGCGAGCCCGCATGCGGCGGCGATCACGAGTGCGGCTCGGCGCCGACTCCTCGACGGGGCGCGTGTCATCGGTACTCCTGGGAAGCGGTGGGCCCTCAGTCTTTCACGGCCGCCCCGGGCCGCCGTGGAAGCGCCGCCCTGTCGGAGGCCGGGATGCCGGGTGGCCTTCCGCTCCCACCCGACGCCGACCTAGACTCCTGCGCGGGGCCAAGGAGGCAACGATGGCGAAGCTGACGATCGACTTCATCTGCTCCCTCGACGGGTACGGCGCGGCCGAGGGATGGCCGGGGCTGTGGGGCATCGAGGGTCCCGAGTACCTGTCGTGGCTCGACACCTCACCGGAGAAGGATGATCCTCTCCTCATGGGAGCGACGACCTATCGCCTCATGTCGGAGCTGACCGCGAGCGGCGAGCCGGGAACGGATGTGCTCGATCCGATCCGGAAGTACGTGTTCTCCTCCTCGCTCGAGGAGCCTCTGTCCTGGGAGAACTCCACGCTGGTCCGCACGGACGCGATCGAGTTCGTGCGGAACCTCAAGCGCGAATCGGACCGCCCGCTGCGCACGCTCGGCAGCGTGGCGCTGTGCCGTTCGCTGCTGGAGGCAGGCCTCGTCGATCGGTACCGCGTCGTGATCTTCCCCGTCATCACCGGCGCGACCGGACGCGATCGCATCTTCGACGGCTACCCCGATGTGCGCCTCGAGCTCGTCGAATCGCGCACCTTCGACGGGCGCCGTCCACGAGGGGGTCCGTCATCGGGATGCTCTCGCTCTTGCGGACGAATCGGCGCGTGCCCGCGGCATCCGGGAACGCGTACGTGACCGTCGTCAGGATCGCACTCGCCTCGGTCGCCGGCAGGGTGTACCCCTTGTTCGTGACCACGCCGGTCACGGGGCGGGAGGTGCGCATGATCTCGTCGTCGAGGGCCCGGCGCCGCAGCCGGGAGCCGCGCGCGAACAGGGCGAGGCCGAGGAGCAGCACGCCCAGGATGCCGAGCAGCACGACGCCCAGGTTCGCGGCGGGAGCCTGAACCCACGCCGGTGGCGGAGCCGCCACGCTGAGGCCGGCCGCCGCGCCGAGCGCCGCCAGCCCCAGAGGTGCCATGAGGCCCGGCAGGCCGGGGTTGCGGAGGGAGAGCGCCGCCCATCGCATGATCGCGAAGACGGTCGCCCCGGTGCCGGGGAAGGCGATCACGAGCGCGACGACGCTGGTGCCGTCGAAGACGTCGTCCATCGCGTTGGCCACCATCCCGCTCATGGCGATCGTCGCGAGCGCGGGCTGCAGGAAGGCGACGAGAGCGGGGAGGACGAGACGACCCGCGGTCGGCACCTCGGCATCCCGTCGCCGTCGTTCCGCGTCCGGATCGGTGAGGCTCATGACTCCATCAGAGCACGCCGTCGAACTACCGATCACGGCTCCGGGGGAGGACGCTGCAGGATGGAGGCAGGCTTCCCCGGACGTTCACCCGCGGTTCACGGTCGACGCGCCGGTGCCCCTCCGTCTCGCGGAGACGCCACCGACTCCCGCGTCACCAGCACCGGGTCGAGAACGATCCGTCGAGGATCGCGTCGCCCGTCGAGCTGCTCCATCAGGAGTTCGACGGTGGCGCGCGCCTTCTCGGCGATGTCCTGACGCACGGTCGTGAGAGACGGCGTCACCATGTCGGCCATGGGCAGGTCGTCGAAGCCGACGAGCGAGAAGTCCTCCGGGACGCGGATGCCGCGGCGTGCGAAGGCCTTGATGAGGCCGATCGCGAGGATGTCGGCCGTCACCACGGCAGCGGTGAACCCCGCGGAATGCTCGAGCAGGTCGTCGGCCGCGGCATCCGCATCCGCGAACGTGAGATTCGCGATCACGCGCATCCCGTCCGGGTCGATGCCTTCGCCCGCCAGCGCGCGCGAGAAGCCGGCGAACCGCGCGTTGATGACGCCCGCGCTCGTCGCCCCCGGGCCGACGAAGGCGATCGATCGGTGACCCGCCGCGAGCAGGTGCCGGGTCGCCTCGTGACTGCCGAGAGCGTCGTCGATGCCGACCGTCGAGACGGCGGCATCCGTGTACGCGTCGATGAACACCATCGGGACGTCCTGATGGCTCCGCAGTTGCTCGACCTCGTCCGCGAGCACGCCGAGGAAGACGGCGCCGTCCACGTTCCACGATCGCAGGCGCCGCGCCGTGTCGGCCGCATCCGTCGCCGCGTGGATCATGAGATGCTTGCCGGCCGCACTGACGTGCCGCTCGATCTCGCCGAGCAGCATCGCGTCATGCGGGTTCGACAGGCCGAGATCTCCCTCGGCCGCCGCGTAGTACACGAGCGAGATGATCTCGCTCCGGGCGACGGAGAGCGATCGGGCGGCGGCGCTGGGCTGATAGTTCAGCTCGGCTGCGGCATCCAGGACCTTCTTCTTCGTCGCCGCGGAGACCCGTTCGTCCCGGCCGTTGAGCACGTTCGACACGGTCATCTTCGACACCCCGCACACGCGGGCGATGTCCGCGATCGTCACCATGTCGGATCCCCCTCGTCATCTCCGGACATCCTGCCCTTGACGGGCCGTCGTCTCCTGATGCATCATAGTTTACCGGTAAAGGTATACCGGTAAACCAGACAAAGGAGTCCTGATGATTCGATCAGCGAGGCGCGCACGCGGGACGGTGGCGATCGGCGCGGCCGCCGTCGTCGCAGTGTCGTTGACCGCGTGCACGAGCGGCAGCGCCGGTGTCGAGGACACCGAGGCCGACAAGGGCCTGCCCGTCGCGGGCGTCAACGTCACGTACGACCCGAACACCCTCGTCAACGACGGCAAGCCCATCGAGCTCGAATGGTGGGCGTGGAGCAACATCGAGCAGTTCCAGGCCATCGCGGACGCGTACCAGGAGATCCACCCGAACGTCACGATCACGGTCGTGAACCAGCCGTGGGAGGACTACTGGACCAAGCTCCCTCTCGAGCTGCAGTCCGGCGGGGGACCTGCGATCTTCAACGTGCACAACTCCCAGCACGACAACCTCATCGCGAACATGGAGCCGTACGACATCGACGCGGCCGACCTCGAGGCCGACTACACGGGCGCCGCCGCCCACGTCATCGACGGGGAGACCTACTACGTCGACCTCGGTCTCATGAGCGGGTCGATCTACTACAACACCGACATGTGGGAGGCGGCGGGGCTGACCGACGCCGACATCCCCGAGACGTGGGACGAGCTGCGCGAGGTCGCGAAGAAGCTCACCGTCCGCGAGGGCGACGAGCTGCGCCAGGCGGGCTTCAACTTCAACGGGACCGGCCAGGCGCTGCAGATGGGCATGGCCTACCAGCTCGGCCAGAACCTCTTCGCCGCCGACGGCAGCACGCCAACGGTCGACAACGAGGCGAACCTCGAGGTCATCAACCGCTTCCTCGACATCTACGCGGACGGATCGGGCGACGCGAACTTCGGCGCCTCGGCCACCGAGAGCTTCGGCCAGGGTCAGTCGGCGATGATCTACGCGTGGGGCTGGTTCTCCGGAACGCTGCGCAACGACTACCCTGACCTGCCCTGGAGCGCGTTCCAGACGCCGGTCCCGACGGCAGGGGAGACGCCGTACGCGTTCGACCGCTACAACGGCGAGTCGACCTTCGGCATCAACGCGGGTGCGGACGACGCCGAGAAGGAGGTGGCCCAGGACTTCCTGCGCTACTACCTCACCGACGCGGAGTCCATGAAGGAGCTGGCGCTGAGCTTCAGCATCTTCCCGGCCTACAAGCCGATCGCGGACGACCCCGCCTTCACGGAAGATCCGGCGCTCGCCGCATTCGGCGACATCGAGCGGTACATCTGGCCGGGTCCGATCCCCGCGACCTTCGAGACCTCGACGGCGACCATGTGGGAGGAGATACTCTTCAACGGCGTCGCCCCCGAGGACGCGCTGGCGACGGCGCAGCAGACGATCGAGAAGGACCTGGACGGCAAGGACTTCAGCTCGGCCGAGAGTCTCTACCCGTTCTACACCGCCGACTGAACCTCGCAGGAAGGAGCGCTCCCGGCCGTCTCGACGGCGGCCGGGAGCGGCACCGGCAATGACCACCCAGACCTCCACGCGTCCCGCCGTGCCGGACACGGCCCCGGTGCCGCAGACGACGCGGCGCATCAAGAAGCCCGCGAGCGAGCTGTGGCTGCGCAACCTCACCGTCGGCGTCATCATGGCCGCCATCGTGGTGCTGCTGCTGATCCCCATCGGCATCGCGTTCGTCGGCAGCTTCCACGACTGGAACCCGCTCAACGGCACCTTCGACTTCACCGGAGTCGACAACTACACCGAGCTGTTCGCCGATGCGACGTTCTGGCGCGCCTCCGTGAACACCCTCGTGTTCGGCGTCCTCGCGATCGTCGGGCGCATCGTGCTCGGCCTCGCCATCGCCTACGCGCTGTTCTCGAAGCTGAGCCGGTGGCGCACGTTCTTCCGCACCGTCTTCTACCTGCCGACCGTGATGCCCCTCGTGGCCGTCGCGTTCCTGTGGAAGCTGATGTACAACCCGCAGTTCGGCGCCATCAACACCGTCTTCGGCCTCGACATCAACTGGCTGTTCGATCCGCGATACTCGCTGCTCGCGATCGTCATCATGACGATCTGGAAGGACTTCGGCTTTGCCGTCATCCTCTTCCTCGCCGGTCTCTACGCGATCCCCGAGGACGTGCTCGAGGCGGCATCCGTCGACGGGGCGAGCGCCTGGCGGACGTTCTGGCACGTGACCCTGCCCCTGCTGCGGCCGATGCTCTTCTTCGTCGTCATCACATCGATGATCGGCTATCTGCAGGCCTTCGTGCAGGTCCTGGTGATGACGAACGGGGGCCCCGGGACCTCGACGCAGCTCATCTCGTTCATGATCTACGAGCAGGCGTTCGTGAAGTACGACTTCGGCTACGCCTCCGCCATCGCGTTCGTGCTGCTGGTCGTCACGGCCCTGCTGACCGCCGCCTCCTGGCGAATGAACCAGTCCGCACTGGACGTCCCGCGTCGACGCCGTCGCGCCGCGAAGACCGAAGGGAGCCCCTCATGAAGGTGCGCGTCTTCGCTCTGAACGCCGTGCTGCTCGTCGTCGGCCTCATCATCGTGCTGCCGTTCTTCTGGATGATCCTGTCGGCCTTCAAGTCCAACGCCGAGATCGTCGGATTCGAGCAGACGTTCTGGCCGCGAGACTGGACGCTGGAGAACTTCGTCTCGATCCAGACCAAGCTCGACTTCTTCCGGCTGTTCTTCAACAGCGTCTTCCTGTCGGTGACGATCACTGCGCTGTCCGTCTACACCAGCCTCGTCGGCGGCTTCGTGTTCTCCAAGTACCGCTTCCGGGGCCGAGGGGCGCTGTTCGCGGTCATCCTGTCGACCATGATGGTCACGTGGGCGGTCGTCATCATTCCGCGGTACACCATGTTCCGCGCCGCCGGCCTCACGGACAGCTGGGCGTCGATCATCATCCCCGCCGTGATCAGCGCGTTCGGCATCTTCATGATGCGCCAGAGCATGGACGCCGTTCCCGACGAGATCCTCGAGGCCGCGCGCATCGACGGAGCATCCGAGTGGTTCATCTTCCACCGCATCGTCGCCCCGATGAGCGTGAACGCCATCTCAGCGCTGTCGATCTTCGTGTTCCTCTGGGTGTGGGAGGACTACCTCTGGCCGTACCTCATGATCTCGTCCGAGGAGAAGCAGGTGCTGGCCGTCGGCCTGACCACGTTCAATGGGCAGTACAGCACCGACTACGGCGGGTTGTTCGCCGCCACGACGCTGGCGATCGTGCCGGTGATGATCGTCTACATCGTGTTCCAGCGCCGGTTCATCGCCGGTGCGGCGAGTGCGGCGCTGAAGGGTTGAGAATGCAGGACGAATCGTTGATCTCGCTCTCGGACGGCGCCCCGGCGCCGGCCCCGGACGGAGCGGTGGTGACAGGGCCGGGATACCGGATCACCGTGCTCACCGACCGTCTGATCCGGGTCGAGTGGGATCCCGAGGAGCACTTCGTCGACGAGAAGACGCAGCAGGTGGTGAACCGGAGCTTCCCGGTCGCGCGCTTCGATACGGTGCGGGACGAGCAGGGCATCGAGATCATCACCGACAGCCTGCGGCTGCGGTACGACGAGCGGATGCCGAGCACGGCCGGACTCTCGATCACCCTGCTGGCCGGAGCCACCGACGTGCACTACACGACGTGGCGGCCCGGGCAGGTCTACCCGCAGACCCTGCCGCTGCGGGGAAACCTCGGCAGCACGGCGCGCACGCTCGACGAGGTCGACGGGGCGATCGAGATCCCACCCGGCATCCTGTCCACGTTCGGCTTCGGGGTGCTCGACGACTCGGCCTCGCTGGTCCTCGCCGAGGACGGCTGGATCCGCCCCCGGGAGGGGGCCGGTCAGGACTTCTACTTCTTCGGATACGGTCGCGACTTCGCCGCGGCGCTGCGGGACTTCCACACGCTCACCGGACCCATCCCGCTCGTGCCGCGTTTCGCCCTCGGCAACTGGTGGAGCCGGTACTGGGCCTACGACGAACCCGAGTACCTGGCGCTCATGGCGAAGTTCCGCGCGCACGGCATCCCGCTGTCCGTGGCCGTGATCGACATGGACTGGCACCTCGTGGACGTCGATCCGGCCATCGGGACCGGATGGACCGGCTACACCTGGAACAGCGAGCTGTTCCCCGATCCGGAGCGCTTCCTCTCCGAGCTGCATGCGCATGGCCTCGCGGTGACCCTCAACCTGCATCCGGCCGACGGCATCCGTCGGCACGAGGCCGCCTACGCGGCTGTCGCGACGGCGATGGGACGCGATCCCGACGCGGGGACCGCGATCGAGTTCGACGTGGCCTCCCGCCGGTTCATGAGCGCCTATCAGGAGCACGTGCTCGGCCCCCTCGAGGACCAGGGCGTGGACTTCTGGTGGATCGACTGGCAGTCGGGGGAGCATTCGCACCTGCCCGGCCTGGACCCGCTGTGGATGCTGAACCACACGCACTTCCACGCCTCGGCGCGGCACGGCCGACGCCCCCTGACGTTCTCGCGGTACACCGAGCGCGCGGGCCACCGGTACCCGGTCGGATTCTCGGGGGACACGATCGTCAGTTGGGCGTCGCTGGCGTTCCAGCCCGAGTTCACCGCGACCGCGGCGAACGCCGGCTACACGTGGTGGAGCCATGACATCGGCGGGCACATGCACGGCGAGCACGACGTCGAGCTCGCCGTGCGGTGGCTGCAGTTCGGCGTGCTGTCGCCGATCAACCGGCTGCACTCCTCGACGAACCCGTTCAGCTCGAAGGAGCCGTGGGCGTACGGTGAGCCGGCCGCGACGATCATGCGGCGGTATCTGCGCCTGCGGCACCGGCTGATCCCGATGCTGTACACCGCCGCGTGGGCGGCGCACGCCGAGAACGTCAGCGTCGTGCGTCCGCTCTACCACGATGCGCCCCGCGCCCACGGCGCGTACGAGCATCCGAACGAATACCTCCTCGGCGAGCACCTGCTCGTCGTGCCGATCACGGTCCCGCGCGAGCGCGCGTCTCAGCTCGCGACCGTGCGCGCGTGGCTGCCGGAGGGCGAATGGGTCGACGTCTTCACGGGGCTGCGATACCGCGGTTCGCGCGAGGCGCTGCTCACGCGTCCGCTCGAGGAGTATCCGCTGCTGGCGCGGGCCGGAGCCGTCGTGCCCCTGGACGCCGAACCGCTGTCGCACGCGGGGGACGCTCCGACCTCGATGGAGTTGCTCGTGATCCCCGGCACCGGATCCTCCGCGCTCGCCGAGGACGACGGTGCGGCGGCACCCGAACGAGGGCTCGTGACGTTCACGCAGACACTCGACGTGCACGACGACGGACGCGCGGACATCACCCTGGTGGCGGTGCACTCCGGCGCTCCGATGTCCTCCCGTCGCATGCGCGTCCGGATCCCCGGCGTCCGATCCGCCGATTCGGTGACGATGCAGGACGGCCGGCGACTCGGGTCGGAGGTCGTCGACGCCGAGGCCGAGGACCTCGCCCCCGCCGGGCTGGGGATCGACCTCGGAACAGTGGAGCTCGACGCCGGGTTCCGTCTGGAGATCCGCGGCGCCGTGCCTGCCGATCCTCTCGATCCGCAGCGCGTCTTCGGCCTGCTGCAGCAGGCGGGCATCGGCTACGAGACCAAGCGGAGACTGTGGCGGGCCGTCACCGAGGGCGGCACGGCGGACGCGATCTCGGCAGAGGACATCCCTCGCGAACTGCGGGACGCGCTGACCGAGCAGCTGGCGGCGCTCCCGGCCTGGTGACCGCCGGCGGACGATTAGGCTGAGTCCATGACCAAGAACACGATCTGGACCATCCTCGGCGTGATCGTCGCGGTCGCGATCGCCTGGTGGCTCGTCGGCGTCCTGTTCTCGGTGCTCTGGTTCGTCGCCAAGCTCGCGATCGTCGCCGTCGTCGCTCTCGTCGTCTTCCTCGTGCTGCGCAACGTCTTCGCCAAGAGCGAGGACTGATCACCGCCGCCGCGAGATCTGCGCGCGCAGCAGCGCGACCAGCGACGGGATCGCGGCACCGAAGGTGAGTGCGAGCCCGACGCCGATCAGCGTCTCGACCGTGCGCTCCAGGAACCGCGCGCCCGGCGACGAGGTCGACGTCGACAGGATCAGCGTCAGGACGACGATCGTGGTGAACGCCGGCGCGACGTACCACCGGCTCTCCCGCATGGCGCTCATGGCGCCGATCGCCACCGCGATCAGCACGGCTATCAGGATTCCGCCCGGGTCGAACAGGGTCACCACCATCGCGGCGAGAGCGCCGAGGAAGACGGATGCCGAACGTCCCGCGCTGCGCAGGATCACCTGCCCGCGCGCCGGGCGCATGACGAGCAGCACGGTGCCGGTCGCCCACCCGACGTGCTCGAGACCGAGGAGGTAACCGATGGCGGCGGCGATGGCGGCGGCGAGCCCCAGCAGGATCCCGTAGCCGAGCAGGTCCGCACCCCTGGCGGTCTCCGGCGCCGGCGGCAGTGGTTCGTCGCGTTCCGGCCACAGCAGCGACACGAGCCAGGCGTAGACAGACCCCGCCACGATGCACCCCGCGGCCACGAGGGTCAGCCCGAGATCCGGGAAGCTCAGCCCGATCCCGACCAGCGGCAGTACGAGCGCCAGCAGGAGGCGTCCGAACGGGCCGCGGGCGGTGCTGAGGCTTGCGCCGACCGACAGGACCAGCAGCGCGACGACCGCGACGGCCGGCGCGCGGGTCAGCGTCGAGCCCAGCAGCAGCCCCAGAGCGCTCAGCACGCCGACGAGAGGGAGCACGGCCCGCCGGCGGCGTCGCGACGGCAGGCCGTACGCCGCGGCCGGGAGCACGCCGATCGCCAGTGCGAGTCCCGCGGTGGGCGAGAACGGCGCCACGAGAATGCCCGGCAGGGCGAACAGCGCACCGAGCACGAAGCGCGACCACTGCCACGTCAACCCGGCCGGCATCCGCATGAGACCGTTATACACGCGCAGCGAACCGTGGACGCGGAGCGTGCGGAAACGATAGCGTTCGAGCATCCGCTGCGAACCGCGGCGGCATGATCGAAAGGTTCATCATGGGCTTCTGGAGTTCTTTCTGGGACATCATCTGGTGGTTCGTCTGGGCATTCGCCTTCATCGCCTACCTGTTCGCGCTGTTCGCCATCATCGGAGACCTCTTCCGGGACCGGAAGCTGAACGGGTGGTGGAAGGCCGTCTGGATCCTCTTCCTGATCTTCGTCCCGTTCCTCACCGCGCTCGTCTACCTGATCGCGCGGGGCAGCGGCATGGCCGAGCGCGGCGCGGCGGAGGCCCGACAGGCGAAGGACGCGACCGACGCGTACATCCAGCAGGTCGCGGGCTCGAGCGCGGCCGACGAGATCGCCAAGGCGAAGGCGCTGCTCGACTCCGGAGCCATCACCGCCGAGGACTACGCCCAGCTCAAGGCCAAGGCTCTGAGCTGACCGAAGCGACGAGACGAGGGGGCGATCCGATCCGGATCGCCCCCTCGGTCGTCTCCGGCTCAGAAGCTCCCGATGCCCTTGCCGACCATCGAGACGCCGATGACGAGCAGCAGGACCGCCATGATCACGGCGTTCTCCTTCGCGAGCCAGTCCCGCAGGGCATCCAGCACCCGCCCCAGCCGGTCGGCCGCGATGAGATAGCCGACGACGGGGACCAGCACGGTGGATGCCGCGATCACCGTGAAGATCGCGATGACGCCGACGATCGAGCCGGTGGACAGATCCGCCGAGCCGATGTCCGTGCCGGCGCCGGCGGCCATGATGAGGTTCTTCGGATTCAGCGCGGACAGCAGCAGACCCAGGCCTGCGGCGCCGACGAACGAGACGCTGTCGATCGCCTGCATCCATCCGGGCAGCTTCGGCTCCTCGCCGGCCCGGGGCCGGCCGCGCCACTGCTTCAGGGCGAGCAGGAGCAGCAGGGCGCCGAGGACGAGCTGGATGACGCCGCGGATGGGTCGCGAGGCATCCGGATCCTCATCCGGGAGGACGGAGGACAGCAGCGTGAAGACCGTGACGGCGGCGACGATGCCGACGAGCCAGCCCAGCAGGAAGCCCACGCTCGTGACGCGCGCCCGCGGCGACAGCAGCATGAGGATCGCGGCGATGATCGGGATCGGGCTGATCGCCACACCGAGCGCGAGCGGCAGGATCTCGCCGATGACGGAGTTCACGACGTGCCTTCCGGGACGGTGCCGGTGAGATCGACGATCGCCGCACGGTTGGTGGCGTAGACCTTCTCGTCGTCGAGGAGCTCGAGCCGAGCCAGGCGCCGCCTCGTGCTCGGCCGCACGCGGCTGAACGCGAGCGTGATCCGCTCGTCGGCCAGCCATTCCTTCAGGGCGGTGAACGATTCGGCCCCGGTCACGTCGATGTCGGTGACGGCCTCCATGTCGATCACCAGATGCTCGACCGCGCCGTCACCCGCAGCGGTGATCGCGTCCTTGACGGCCGTCGTGAACACCGCTCCGTTCGCGAAGAACAGCGGAGCAGCCATCCGGATCACGATGACACCGGGGGCCGTGACGGTGCCGGCCGGCGCGTCCTCGAGCAGCGACTCCGCAGGGTCTCCCGAGGTCTCCAGCACGTCGATCGCCGGGTTGGCGGCCCGCTTGGCGATGTTGATGAGCGCCAGGACGAAGGCGACGAGGATGCCGGGGATCGAGCCGACGAACAGCGTCACGAGGAAGCAGATCGTGCCGATGATGAACTCGAAGCGGTCGGCGCGCCACAGGTCGATGAACTCGCGGATGCCGAGCAGGGGGATGACCGCGACCCCGACGATGGCACCGATGACGGGCGACGGGATGTCCGCCAGCAGCTCGGTGCCGAACAGAAGCAGCAGGAGCGTGCCGACGGCGAGCACGAGAGAGGGCAGCTGCGTCCGCGAGCCGGCCTGATCCATCGCCGCGGTGCGCGACGTGGAGGAGCCCACCGCGAAGCTGCCCTGGGCGCCGGCGGCGATGTTGGCGACGCCGAACGCCATCAGGTCGCGGTTCGCGTGGAAGGGATAGCCGTGCTTCTCGGAGTACGAGCGCGAGACGAGCAGACCCTCGGCCGTCGTCACGAGGGTCAGCGCGATCGCCGAGGGGATCAGCGCCAGCCACGTGGTCCAGTCGATCATCGGCCAGGTGAACGCCGGGGCGCCGGCCGGCACCTCGCCGAGCACGTCCACCCCCTTCTGATCCAGGCCGCTCATGACCACGACGACCGTGGCGAGCACGAGCACGATCAGCGCCCAGGGCACGGCGCGCAGGTAGCGGCGTCCGATCAGCAGCACGGCCACGGAGGCGGCCGAGATCAGCACCGACCACCCGTTGAGCGTGCCGATGCCCGTGACCAGGCCGACGACCTTCTCGGGGAACTCCCCGCCCGATTCGATCTTCACCCCGAGCATCTTCGCGATCTGGCTCACCATGATGTCCAGAGCAAGGCCGCCCACGAATCCGACGAGGATCGGCTTGGAGAGGAAGTTCGCCAGGAATCCGAGCTTGAAGACCGCCAGCAGGACGAACATGATGCCGCAGATGATCGCCTGCGCCATGGCGAGCGTCGCGTAGTCGGCGCTCCCCGCCGTGGCGAGACCCCCGACCGAGGAGGCGACCAGGGCGGCGGCCGCGGCATCCGGAGAGGCGACGAGCTGACGCGAGGACACCACGAGGGCGTAGATCACCGTGGGGACGATCAACGCGTAGAGCCCGGCGGTCGGGGGGAGCCCGGCGATCTGGGCGTAGCCGATGTTCAGCGGGATCGCGATCGCGAGCAGGGTGACGCCCGCCGTGAGCTCGGACGCCAGGTTCTTCGGCGTGAGACCTGCCAAGGGGCGCTGCATCGGTGTTCCTCCCGGTCGTCCCGTCCCACATTGGCATCACAGGGCCGTCGCGGCCAGAGCCGGAGCGAAAGATCACACGAGAAGGATGAGCCTCATCGGGTGCGTGCGGCCTGCTTCAGGCGGGTGCGGATGTCGAAGAGCTCGGTGCCGCCCACGATGCGTGCGCCGGGCACGCCGCGTCGCAGCAACGGGCGCAGCGCGCTGCGCCGCACGGCGACGACCGGGATCCTGCCGACCGTGCCGAGAGACGTCACCGCTTCCACGAGGTCGTCGTCCGGGAAGACGAGGATCGCGCCGCCGAAGCGCACTCGGGCCGCCCGCGCGACGACGCGGACACGGCTCAGCAGTTCGGCCACCGGCATCCGGTCACGGACGACGGGGCCGGTGACCTCGTCGCGTCGGAAGCCGACGGGCCCGCCGAAGTCCTCGGACACGAGCGCGTAGAGGCCCGTCGGGCTCAGCACGACGTGATCGAGCACGTCGTCGTCCCCGCCGGCGGCGACATCGTGCCACACCGTGAACCCGATGCCCAGATCGTCCATCGCTCGCGCCGTGTCCTCCTCGGCGAGGGCGTCGGCGAGCAGCCGGCGCAGCTGCCAGGGGGCGGAGCGGACGAACGCGGGGGCGTACGGGTCGGCGACGTCGCCCTCCGCCCACTCCCGCGCGAGTCGGAGATACTGCGCGCGGCGCCAGGCGCCGGCCTGCCCGAAGGACGCGGTGCGCGGGCGCGTCCCCGATCGGGAGCCGGCGGCGCGCCCGCTCCACTGCAGTCGCGATCCGTCGTCACGGTCGCGGTCGTAGTCGAGGCGTCCCTGCGGGGTGCCGATCAGGTCCCAGGCGTGCTGGACGCGGATGAACGCCGCGGCATCCCCGCCCGTGTCGGGATGGGTCTCGCGCAGCCGCACGCGGTACGCACGGCGCAGGCCGTCGTCGTCCACGTCGGGGGCGACGCCGAGCACCTCGTACGCCGAGGCGGAGAGCGGACTGTCCAACACCGATTCAGGCTACTCCGCGCGGAGCGCGCCGATCCCCGGCGCGAATCCCGTGGCCCGGGATCAGGATGCCGGGGAAGGCCGTTCGTCCAGGACGAGCTGCAGGAACGCGAGATCGAGCCACGCGCCGAACTTCATGCCGACCTGGGGCAGCAGGCCCGTCCGCCGGAAGCCGTGCTTCTCGTGCAGCCGGATCGATGCGGTGTTCCCGCTCTCAACGGCGGCCACCATGACGTGCGTCCCGCGTTCCCTGGCGCGGGCGATCAGCGCTGTCATGAGCGCGCTGCCGATGCCCCGGCCCTGCTGGTCGGGATGCACGTAGACCGAGAGCTCGACCGTGTGGCGGTACCCGCTGTGCGGGCGCCAGGCGCCGAACGTGGCATAGCCGAGCACGCCCTGCTCGTCCACCGCGACGAGCACGGGGTACCCCTGTCCGGTGCGGGCCGCGAGCCACTCCGCGCGGTCGGCGACGTCGACCGTGTCCTCGTTCCAGATCGCCGTCGTGTTCTCCACCGCGTGGTTGTAGATGGCGGTGATCGTCGCGAGGTCGACGGCCTGGGCATCCCGGATCTGCACGTCGTCGACGCTATCAGCGGCGCGCGGCCTCTCCGGCGCGGTGCGACCGGAAGGCGCAAGCGTAGGCTGGAATCCGGCATCGCTCCAGGGGCGGCGGCGAACGGGACCAAAACCGGACTCCGCGTTGTTGTCTCTGGAGACGCGATCGCGTCGGAGAAGGAGCCACACGAAATGACGGACACAGGAACGATCACCCGCACCCCCGGCACCGAGACCGCGGTCCTCGCCGGAGGCTGCTTCTGGGGCATGGAGGAGCTCATCCGCCGCCAGCCCGGAGTCCTGGACACGCGGGTGGGATACACCGGCGGCGAGAACGACCACGCCACGTACCGCAACCACCCCGGTCACGCCGAGGCGGTCGAGATCGTCTTCGACCCGACGAAGACCACCTACCGCGACATCCTGGCGTTCTTCTTCCAGATCCACGACCCGTCCACCCTCAACCGCCAGGGCAACGACATCGGCTCGAGCTACCGCTCCGCGATCTTCCCGCTCTCACCGGAGCAGGAGCAGGTCGCGCGCGACACGATCGCCGACGTCGACGCGTCAGGCCTGTGGCCGGGCAAGGCCGTCACCACGATCGAGCCCGAGGGGCCGTTCTGGGAGGCGGAGCCGGAGCATCAGGACTACCTGCAGCGCATCCCGAACGGCTACACCTGCCACTTCCCCCGCGCCGGATGGGTGCTGCCGCGGCGCTGAGCGCCCCGTCGCCCCCGCCCGCCGGGCTCGCGAGACTTGGCCTGCGGGGTGAGACTTGGCCTGCGTGCCCAAGTCTCGCTCCGCAAAGGAAGTCTCGCGGCGCCGCGGGGGGTCAGGCGTGCACGTCGGCGGGCGACTCGCCGCCCTCGGTGAAGCTCGGGCGCTTGCCCACGAGCTTGCCGATCAGCAGGACGACGCCGACGATCACGAGTCCGAGGACGAGTCCGGCGATCGCCGAGATCAGCGTGTCGCCGAACCACACCACGAAGCCGCCGAGCGGCTCGAGCAGATGCTCGACCCCGTGGATGAAGTCGCTGAAGAACACCAGCCCGACCTCGCCGAGATTCGCCAGGACGAGGTGACCGCCGACCCAGAGCATCGCGACGGTCCCGACCACCGAGATCACCCGGAACACCGCGGGCATCGACCGGACGATCCGCGTACCGGTGTGGCGCACCCGGCGGTCGGGGTTCTTCGCCATCTTCAGCCCGATGTCGTCGATCTTCACGAGCAGCGCGACGGCGCCGTACACGATGCCGGTCATGAGCAGGGCGATCACCGCGAGGATCGCCAGGGTCATCCAGATGCTCAGTCCCGCCTCGAGGTTCGCAAGCGAGATGAGCATGATCTCCGTGGAGAGGATGAGGTCGGTGCGCACGGCGCCGAAGACGAGCTTGTTCTCGTCCCTCGCGCTCTCCTCGCCGTGCCCGTGATGGAACCCGAACCACTCCAGCACCTTCTCCGCGCCCTCGAAGCACAGATACGTGCCGCCGATGATGAGCAGATAGGGAAGCACCCAGGGTGCGAACGCGGTCAGCAGCAGCGCGATCGGGATGATGATCACGAACTTGTTGATCAGCGAGCCCAGGGCGATCTTCAGCACGACGGGCAGCTCGCGCGCCGGCGTGATGCCCTGCACGTACTGGGGTGTCACGGCGGCGTCGTCGATCACGACCCCGGCGGCCTTGGAGGAGGCCTTCAGGGCCGCGCTGAGGATGTCGTCGACGACGGCGAGCAGACCAACCGACATGGGACCCCCTGTGTGTGATGTCGGAGAGCAACTCTAGCGGGGCCGGATGACCGTCATCCCGCCGATCCGGACGGAAGCCGCACGTCGAACCGGCATCCGGTCGTCTCGTTCGTCGCGCTGATGCGCCCCTGGTGCGCCTCGACGATGCCCCGCACGATCGCGAGTCCGAGTCCTGCGCCGCTGCTGCCGACGATGCCGTCGATCGGAGTGCGGGCGTGCGTCCCCCGCCAGCCGGGGTCGAAGATCCGGTGCAGGTCCTCCTCGGCGATCCCGGTGCCCGAGTCCTGGACCGACAGCGTCACGCCCTCGGCATCCTGGACCGTGCTGATCCGCACCTCGCCGCCCGTCGGCGTGTGCTCCAGGGCGTTCATGAGCAGGTTCGAGACCACGCGGGACAGTTCGCGTGCGTCGCCGACGAGGGTGTGGTCGGGGCTGGTGCGCTCGACGAGCACGATGCTCTTCGCCTGGGCGACGGCCGCGAGCTCCGCGGCGGCGTCGCTCACGAGGTCGTGCAGCGAGAGGGGCTCGAGGTTCAGCACGAGCGTTCCGGAGGAGATCTTGGACAGCTCGAAGAGATTGTCCACGAGCGACGTCAGCCGGTCGACCTGAAGTCGCATCTGGTGGTGGAACCGGGCCGTGTCCGCGGCGAGCCCGTCCTCGAGCGCCTCGGTCATGGCGCGCAGGCCGCTGAGCGGGGAACGCAGGTCGTGCGAGATCCACGCCACCAGCTCGCGGCGGGACGCATCGATCGCCTGCACCTCCTCGCGTGCCTGGGCGAGGCGGTGACTGGTCTCCGCGAGCTCGTCGGCCAGTGCCTCGAACTCCGCGCTGGGCGACACCGAGGGATGCTCGTCGACGAGCGCGCCGTCGCCGATCGCGTGGGTGAGTCGGCGCAGCTCGTCTCCCGCGCGGGCGATGCGCAGCCCGAGCAGCAGGGCGACGCCGACCGAGACGACCGCGGAGACGCTCGTGACGGTGACGACCACGAGGAAGTCGTGCGGCGAGATGTACATCGCCAGCGCCACCGCCAGCACCCCGGCGGCCAGCGACACCACGGACGCCAGCACCACGACGCACAGCTGCACGATGAGCGGGCGCCGGTGCAGCAGTCTCAGGGCGAGCAGGCCCAGCGCTCCGACGACGAGCGCGCAGGCGAGCGACATGCCCACGATGATGAGGAGATCGGGCAGCGGCATGTCAGCCCCCCAGGTCGAGACGGTAGCCCACGCCCCAGACGGTGACGAGGATCTGCGGACGGCCGGGATCGGCCTCGATCTTCTCGCGCAGCCGGCGCATGGTCACCGTCACCGTCGACAGGTCGCCGAACTCCCATCCCCAGACCGCGCGCAGCAGGGTCTGACGGTCGAACGTCTGCCGCGGATGCTTGAGCAAGAACGCGAACAGGTCGAACTCGCGCGCCGACAGCTCCAGCGCGACCCCCGACGCCGTGACGATGCGCGCCGACGGGTCGAGCCGGAACTCCCCGAGGTCGAAGGGGGCCTCCGGCGCGTACGCCGCGAGGCTCCGCCGGAGCACCGAGCGGACGCGGAGCACGAGCTCGCGCGGGGAGAACGGCTTGGGCAGGTAGTCGTCCGCGCCGGCCTCGAGTCCGTCGATGCGGTCCTCGGGGGCGCCCAGCGCCGTGAGCATGATCACGGGCACCTGCGAGGTCCGACGGATGCGGCGGCACACCTCGACGCCGTCGATGCCGGGGAGCATGCGATCCAGCACGACGAGGTCCGGTCGAACACGGGTGACGGCATCCAAGCCCGAGAAGCTGTCCGACGCGACGTCGACGAGGAAGCCCGCCGCGCGCAGGTAGGCCTCGGCGACCTCGCACACCATGGGGTCGTCCTCGACGATCAGCACCCGGCGGTCCACGAGGTCGTCGGCCGGTTCCGCGGACAGCGACGACGTCATGGTCCCAGGGTAGATCCGCGGGTGCGCGGCGGAGAGGGGATCCCGGGTTCCGCGCCGACTCTTCCGCGGTTCGTAAGGACTTGGGGGCGGCGCGAGGGCGGCGGGGTTCCTACATTCTGGATATGAGCTCATCCGTTGACGTGATCCTGCCCTGCCTCGACGAGGCGGAGGCGCTTCCGGCGCTGCTCGCCGAGATCCCGTCCTCGTACCGCGCGATCGTCGTGGACAACGGCTCGACCGACGGCTCGGGCCGGATCGCCGCGGAGCTCGGGGCCACCGTCGTGACGGCGGAGCGCCGCGGCTACGGCGCCGCCGTACACGCCGGCCTCCTGGCGGCCACGGCACCGATCGTCGTCTGCTGCGACGCGGACGGATCGTTCGACATGCGCCAGCTCGAGCGGGTCGTCGATCCGGTCCGCCGCGGCGAGGCCGACCTCGTGCTCGGGCGGCGAGTGGCGGTCACGGGTTCCGCATGGCCGGTGCACGCCCGCGTCGCCAACGCCGTGCTGCTGTGGTTCGTGCGACGCAGGATGCAGGTGGGGCTCCGCGATCTCGGTCCGATGCGGGCCGCGGATCGCGAGCGGCTCGTGCGCCTCGGCATCGTCGACCGGCGCAGCGGCTACCCGCTGGAGCTCGTGCTCCGCGCGCGACGAGCGGGCTGGCGCATCGACGAGGTGCCGGTCGACTATCGCCCGCGGGTGGGCAGATCCAAGGTCACCGGCACGGTGAGCGGGACGGTCCAGGCGGTCGGCGACATGCTGCGGATGCTGCGGAGGTACGCATGAACGGGGTCACGATCATCGTCATGGCCAAGGAGTGCGTGCCCGGCCGCGTCAAGACCCGGCTGCATCCGCCGTTCAGCCTCGAGGACGCCGCCGGGATCGCGAGCGCGTGCCTTGACGACACGCTGGCGGCGGTCGCGGGTATCGATGCGCGGCGGTTGCTGTGCGTGCAGGGGAGCCTCGACCCGATCCCTGGGTTCGAGCAGATGCCGCAGTCGACCGGGGATCTCGACGAACGGATCGCCGACGCCCTCGACCGCGTCGACGGTCCCGTGCTGCTGATCGGGATGGACACGCCGCAGCTCGACCCTGCGCTGCTCGGCGCGGTGGCCCGCCGCTGGCCGCTCGGCGTCGACGCCTGGTTCGGCCCCGCCGCCGACGGCGGCTTCTGGCTGCTGGGGCTTCGGGGCGTCGACGAGCTGCGAGGCGCTGTGGGCAGCGGCGCCCGGGGAGATCTGGTGCGCGGGGTGGCGATGTCTCGGGACGACACCGGCGCCGTGCAGCGCGCGCGGCTGACGGCCGCCGGTCTCAGCGTCGCGGACCTGCCGGAGCTCACGGATGTCGACGACGTCGACAGCCTCCGCACCGTGGCCGAGGAGCTCTCACCCGCAAGTGCTCTGGCGCGCAGGCTCGCCGCCCATCACCGGGACATCGTGCCCGCGGCATCCGGGGCCGACCGGATCGAGGCCGTCCGATGACCGCCCCGATCGCGACAGTGCCGCACTTCGACGCCGGAGGCGGATCGCCCTACGCCACCGCCCTGCGCAGCGGCGGCGGAGTCCTGCGCATGGTCGACCACGACGGGGCCCCGGGCGCGCCGATCGAGCTCGCCCGCTTCCTCGCGGCCGCGGACGACGCGGATCGCTCGGTGCTGGAACGCGCGGACGGAGCGGTCCTCGACATCGGATGCGGCCCCGGCCGCATGGTGCGCGCGGCGATCGCCGCGGGTCATCTCAGCCTCGGCGTGGACGTCTCGGAGGCCGCCGTCGCCCACGCGCACGCGCAGGGACTGCCGGTGCTGCATCGCTCGGTCTTCGATCCGATCCCGCGGGAAGGGGAGTGGGGCGCCGCCCTGCTGCTGGACGGGAACATCGGCATCGGCGGAGACCCGACCGCCCTGCTGTCGCGGTGCGCGCGGCTCGTGCGGGCGGACGGCACGGTGTTCGTCGAGGTGCACGACGATCCGCGCCGCGACCGGGCCTTCCGCGCCACGCTGATCGATCACGAGGGCCGTGCCAGCCTGCCGTTCCCCTGGTACGAGCTCGGCCTGGACGGACTGCGCCGTCGTGCTGTCGCGGCCGGACTGGTCCTCGTCGAGACCTGGTCGCAGGACGTCCGCACCTTCGCGGCTCTGCGGTGCGCCTCCGCTGAACGATAGTCCCCGGCGTTGCGCAGTGGCCTGCCGTCCGCGGGACTCGGCTTCAGGACGATTCCGGTGCGGACGGCGCTCGCCTCCGCCGGCGGAGCACGGTGATCGCCGGCACCAGGACGGCGTCGTGCAGGATCACCGCCGCGGCGAGCCAGACGACGACGTTCAGCAACTGGTCCGGTCGCTGCGTGCTCACCAGCAGCCAGGCGCCCCACAGGAGTCCGCCGGCGCCGGCGGCTCCGAGCGCGATCCGCACCCCGCGCATCAGACCACCTCGATCGCCGACAGCCACTTGGTCTGGAGCACGCCGGGACGTCCGGGTGCGATGATCCGCGCGGGATATCCGTGGTCCAGGTCCAGGCGCTCGCCGTTGACGTGCAGCGCCACCAGCGTCTTCGCGTCCCGGGCGTACTGCGGCGGCATGGTCGTGGTGGCGAACGCGCCCCGCCGCTGCAGGCTGCGCATCCGGACGGTGGCGTCCTCGGGGGCTCCGACCAGGTCCAGGAGATCGGCGAGCCGGACGCCCTGCCAGCGCGCGTCCACCGTCCATCCCTCCACGCAGGCGATGGGCAGCACCTCCCGGTGCTGAGGGAGCGCGTCGAGCTCGGCCAGGCTCAGCGTGCGGCGCCGTCCGCCGGCTTCGACGGCGAGCCGCCAGTCCGGGTCGGAGGCGAGGGCGGTGACATCCGCCTGTCGCGCGGAGCGGTTGACCGGCAGCGCCCGAGGGCTGTCCACGCGACGACGGTCCTCGACGAGGCTGAACGGTCCGACGGGGAGGATCGCGTGCGCGACGGCCAGAGCCCCCATCGCCGCCGAACCGGCGCCGACACCGAGGAGGAACCAGCGCCGGGAGAGGTCTTCCGGATCAGTCATCCCGGACACCCCCGTCCACGACGTCCCCGTCGTCTCGGCGCCAGTGCGCGCGGATCGCCGGGAGCTGCACGGCGATGTGCAGGGCCAGGGCGCCGATCAGCATCCAGGCGAGCGCGAAGTGCGTGCGCCGGAAGGAGAACTCCCACGGATACCACTCCAGGATGTTGAGGATTCCGGTCACCGGGAGCACCAGGGCCGTCGCGACGAGAACGGCGACCGAACCGCGCTCGAGCGCGCTGAGCACGCCCGAAAGGGGCGGCCACCGGAACAGTCGCGGATACACCACCCACAGCTTCGCCAGCAGCAGCGGAAGCAGCATGCTGCCGACGACGACGTGGGTCCCCTGCGTCCAGCCGTACAGGTGCTCGGGGCGCGTCGGAGTGACGATTCCGTCCAGCGGGCTCTGCAGCACGTGGCTGTACAGCCCGGTGAGGAAGCACACGACGAAGGCGAGCCCGAGCACCCGACCCACGACGACCGCCATCCGCGTGTTCCGCACGGGCGAGGCGAGAGCGCGCTGCACGTGCGCCGCGCGCGGCCGGATCGCGGCGTCGAGCCGATCGACCAGCGCGGTGCGGGGGACATGCTCCGTCATGGCCTCAGTCTGCGCGGGCGGGGACCGTCGTGCCCGCCATGCGTCTTACAGGATGGTGACGGCCGTGCCGCCGGCCCCTGCCGGGAACAGCTGTCACGGAGGCGTAAGGAAATCCGGGCGGCGCCGCGCGCCCCGACAGCGCAGTCTGAGGGCATGCAGCACGAACACGTCGAGATCGCCGTGATCGGCGGCTCTGGGCTCGCGTCCCTGGCGGTCGACGACGCCCGCACCCTGGAAGCCGTCCCCACCCCCTACGGCGTGGTGACCGGCATCGTCGTCGGTCGGCTCGACGAACGTCGCATCGCGTTCCTGGCCCGGCACGGCGCCGGTCACCGCGTCCCGCCGCACCGGATCGACGCCCGTGCGCAGCTGTGGGCGATCGCGGCGCTCGGCGCGCGCGTGCTCGTCTCCACCAACGCCGTCGGCGGTCTCGACCAGGACGCGCATCCCGGAGACCTGGTTCTCACCGACCAGCTCATCGATCGCACGTGGGGTCGCGCGGACACCTTCTTCGACGGCGAGGACCCGGCCGGCGGAGTCCAGCATCTGCCGTTCGCCGAGCCGTACAGCAGCTCATTGCGTGCCATCGCCGCCGCGGCGCTGCGAGCGGAAGGCGAGGATCCCCGGGAGTCGGCCACGAGCGTGGTCGTCCAGGGACCGCGGTTCTCCACCCGCGCCGAGGCCGCCTGGCACCGGCGGATGGGGGCGCACATCGTGAACATGACGCAGCTGCCCGAGGCGGCGCTCGCCGCCGAACTCGGACTCGCGCACGTGAACATCGCGATCATCACCGACACGGACACCGAGCACGGCGACGGGGAGCAGGACCGCTCCGCCACCGCCGAGAGGGTGTTCCGCGTCATGGCGGAGGCGGGTCCGCGGCTGAACGCCGCGATCGCCGCTGTCGTCGCCGCGATCCCCGCCGGTTACGCCGAGCCGTCGGCGTTGCCGGAGGACGTGGTCCGCGGCATCCTGTGCCGGAGCGTCGTCGACGACGAAGCGCGCCGGGCGGGGCCCGGAGCGCCGGGCCGGGCGGACGATAACGGGGGCGGGGCCCCGTGACCCGGCGGCTGCTCGTGACCGGCGGACGCGGCTTCATCGGCGGGGCCGTCGTCGATCAGGCGCTCGCGGCCGGGTGGACCGTGCGGGTGCTCGATTCGCTGCGCCCCGACGTGCACGGGTCTGAGGGGACCGGGCGGCCGGTTTCCGCGGACGTCGAGGTCGTCGAGGGGGACGTCCGCGATCCGGATGCCGTCGCGCAGTGCCTGCGGGACGTCGACGCGGTCAGTCACCAGGCCGCGAAGGTCGGACTGGGCGTCGACATCGGCGACGCTCCCGACTACGTGTCGTCCAACTCGCTCGGCACCGCGGTGCTGCTTCGGGCGATGCGCGACGCCGGCGTCCGGCGCCTCGTGCTGGCATCCTCGATGGTCGTCTACGGCGAGGGTCTGTACCGGGACGGCTCCTGGGTCGGTCAGGCACCGCCGCGGACGAGGGCGGACCTCGAGTCCGGCGTCTTCGACCCGCGCTCTGCGGAGACCGGGCGGCCGCTGCGTCCGGAGCTCATCGACGAGGACCAGCCCTGCGATCCGCGCAACACCTACGCGGCGACGAAGCTCGAGCAGGAGCTCCTGGCCAGGGACTGGGCGCGCGGCACCGGCGGCCGTGCCGCACTGCTGCGGTACCACAACGTGTACGGGGCGTGGATGCCGCAGGGGACGCCGTACGCGGGCGTCGCGTCGCTGTTCCGCTCGGCGCTGGAGCACGGCGAGGCGCCCGAGGTGTTCGAGGACGGCCTCCAGCGACGCGACTTCGTGCACGTGTCGGACGTGGCGGCGGCGAACATCGCCGCCCTGGACTGGACAGCGGACGAGGCCGGTCCGGCGGGCTCGGCGCGGGCGTTCAACGTCGGCAGCGGCGAGGTCCGGACGATCGGCGATCTCGCCCGTGCTCTGGCGGGGGCGATGGGCGGCCCGGAACCCCGCATCACCGGGAGGTACCGACTCGGGGACGTGCGTCACATCACGGCCTCGTCCGCCCGCGCCCGCGCGGAACTGGGGTGGGCTCCCGTGGTGGGATTCGTGGACGGCGTCTCCCGGTTCGCGCACGATCCGCTGCGCTCGGCGGTCTCCGGGGGATGAGCGCGACCATGGCGCGCGCACGGGTGGCCGTGTGGGGCGGCGTCGCCGCCGCCGTGCTGATCGCGGCCGCGATGGCCGTTCCCGCGCTGACCGGCTGGGTCGTGAAGGTCTCGACGCCGCCTCTTCACGCGGAATGGATGCCGCGGATCGGGCCCGGTCTTCCCGCGGCCGTGGCGCTGGGTGCGCTGGCGGTCGTGTTCGCCCCGAGGCTCGCTCGGCGGATGCGCTGGGTTCCGCTGCAGGCGACCGTGTTCGCGGCGGCGCTGGCGTGGCTGCTGTCGCTCGCGCTCGTCGACGGCCTGGACGGCATCGGCACGATCCTGAACCATCGCTACGAGTACCTCGGCACCGCGCGCGAGGTCACGGATTTCGGTGCGACCCTGCGCGAGTACGTCGACCGGATCCCGTATGCGCACGAGGACAACTGGCCCGTGCACATCGCGGGTCACCCGCCTGGTGCGCTGCTGTTCTTCTACCTGCTCGTGCGCATCGGGCTGGGCAGCGGCCTGGCGGCGGGGTTCGTCGTGATCCTGGTCGGAGCGACCATCCCCGTCGCCGTGCTCGGCGCCGTGCGGGCGCTGGGGGCTGAGCTCCTCGCGCGCCGAGCCGCGCCCGTGCTCGTGTTCACTCCGGCCGCGATCTGGATCGGAGTCTCCGGGGACGGCATGTTCACCGCGTTCGCGGCCTGGGGGCTGTGGGCGCTCGCCCGGGCCGCGACCGTGCGACGGCGAGGCGGCGGAGTCCTGGCGATGACGGCCTGGTCGGTGCTCGCCGGGCTCCTGCTCGGCTACTGCGTCATGCTGTCCTACGGGCTGCCGCTGCTGGGGGTGCTGGCGGTGGCGGTCCTCGCCGCCGGGCGGTCGTGGTGGCCGATCCCGATCGCCGCCGCTGCAGCGCTTCTCGTCGTGCTGCTGTTCGCCGCCGGAGGTTTCGCGTGGTGGGAGGCGTTCCCGGTGCTGCAGCAGCGGTACTGGGACGGGGTCGCGTCGCGGCGTCCTCCGGAGTACTGGATGTGGGGCAATCTGGCGGCGTTCGCGATCAGCGCGGGGCCGATGGTCGCGGCATCCCTCGCGGGCGCCGTGGATGCCCGGTTCGGTCCCGCCCGGCGGACGCTCTCGGCCCCCGAACGCGACGCCGTCCGCACGATCGTGCTGCTGGTCGGTGCCGCGTGGGTGAGCATCGCGCTCGCGGACCTGTCGCAGATGAGCCGTGCGGAGGTCGAGCGCATCTGGCTGCCGTTCGTCCCGTGGGCGCTTCTGGGCCTGGCCCTGTTCGCGCAGCGGGCGCGACGGACCATGCTCGCGATCCAGATCGCCCTCGCACTTCTCGTGCAGACGTTGCTGAACACCGGGTGGTGACCGGCGGCGTCGACGCGATCAGGCGCTGAGCGTCGACGTGTCGATGACGAAGCGATAGCGCACGTCCGAGGCCAGGACCCGCGCCCACGCCTCGTTCACCTCGGATGCCGCGATGATCTCGACCTCCGGGGCGATGCCGTGCTCGGCGCAGAAGTCCAGCATCTCCTGGGTCTCCGCGATGCCGCCGATGTTGGATCCCGCGAACGAGCGACGCCCGCCGATGAGCGTGCCGACGTGCAGGCTGAGCGGCTCCGCGGGGGCGCCGACGTTGACCAGCGTCCCGTCGAGGGCGAGCAGCTTGAGGTGGGCGTCCAGGTCGATCGGCGCGGAGACCGTGTTGATGATCAGGTCGAACGCACCGCGCAGGTCGCGGAACGTGGACGGGTCGTTCGTCGCGAACGCGCGGTCGGCGCCGAGCGACAGCGCGTCCTCCTTCTTGGCCAGGGTGCGGGTGAGCACGGTGACCTCAGCACCCATCGCGTGTGCGAGCTTGACGGCCATGTGGCCGAGCCCACCGAGACCGACGACGGCGACGCGCGTGCCGGGGCCCGCGTTCCAATGCCGCAGGGGCGAGTACGTGGTGATCCCCGCGCACAGCAACGGGGCGGCCTTCTCGAACGGGATCTCCTCCGGCAGGCGCAGGACGAAGTCCTCGGTCACGACGACGCCGGTGGCGTAGCCGCCCTGCGTGATCGTGCCGTCGACGTCCGTGGCGCCGTACGTGCCGATCGCGCCGTTCAGGCAGTACTGCTCGGACCCGGCCAGGCAGTTCGCGCACTCGCCGCAGGAGTTGACGAGGCATCCGACCCCGACACGGTCGCCCACCGCGTGCTTCGTGACCTCGGAGCCGACCTCCGCCACGACTCCCGCGATCTCGTGACCGACCGTGAGCGGGTAGTGCTGCGGACCCCAGTCGCCCTGGACGGTGTGGATGTCGGAGTGGCAGATGCCCGCCCAGCGGATGTCGATGCGCACGTCGCGCGGTCCGACGTCGCGGCGTTCGATCGTGCCGGTGGCGAGCGGAGCGGTGGCGGAGGGCGCGACGATGGCGGGAATCGTGGTGGGCATAGGACGAGCGTACGCGGAGAACCGCCCGCGAGACCGCCATCGACCGGCATCCGAGATCCGGACAACCGCCCCGGATCCGGAAGAATCGCGGCGAATCCTCCGGATCTCGCGCCAAGCTCCGGATCTGAGCATCCGCGAAGCGGGCGGCACTTCCTGCTCGACGGGCTCGAATCGATTCGATACAATCGGATCCGCACCTCTGCGTGTGCTCCTCCCGATCCGCCCCCATCTGCCTGTCGAGCGACTGTGTCCACTTCCCTCACCACGGGCGCGCCCTGGCGCGTCATCCTCGCCTTCTCCGTCCCGCTGCTCATCGGCAACGTCGTCCAGCAGCTCTACCAGTTCGTCGACACGATCGTCGTCGGCCGTCAGCTCGGCGTCGACGCGCTCGCCGCTGTCGGCGCGACGGGCAGCCTGCTGTTCCTGCTGCTCGGATTCGCCTGGGGTCTGACGAGCGGATTCGCCATCCCGACGGCGCAGGCCTTCGGCGCCGGGGACGCCCGCGGCGTCCGGCGCTCGGTGGCCACGGGTACGATCCTCACCGGGGCGATGAGCATCGTGCTGACGATCGCCGCGCCGCTGCTCGCCCAGCCCGCGCTCGAGGCCATGCAGACGCCGCCCGAGCTCATGGACGACGCCGTCGTGTTCGCCCAGGTGAGCTTCCTCGGCGCCGCGGCGACGATGTTCTTCAACTACCTGGCCGCGATCATCCGTGCGATCGGCGACTCGCGCACGCCGCTGTGGTTCCTCACCCTCGCCTGCCTGCTGAACGTGGGCCTCGTCATCCTCATGGTGGGACCGCTCGGCTGGGGCGTCGCCGGAGCCGCGCTCGCGACCGTGGTGGCGCAGGGCATCTCCGTCGCGCTGTGCCTGGAGTATCTGCGCCGTCGACTGCATGACCTGCACGTCAAGCGCGACGACTGGCGCGTCACCCGCGGAGAGATCTGGGAGCACCTGCGCCTGGGTCTCCCGATGGGCTTCCAGGCGTCGATCATCGCGATCGGCACGCTGGCGGTCCAGGTCGCCCTGAACGAGCAGGGCGCGGATGCCGTGGCCGCCTGGACGGCCGGCTCGCGCGTCGACAGCCTCGCGAGCGCGCTGCTGGCGTCCCTGGGTCTGGCGACCAGCATGTTCGTCGCGCAGAACGTGGGCGCCGGCCGGCCCGACCGCATCCGCCGCGGCGTCGTGCAGGCGACGTGGATCGCGATCATCGGATCGGTGGCGCTCGGCGTGCTGCTCGTGGTGACGGGGTCCGCGATCGTGCAGGTCTTCGTCGGCGACGCGGCTCCCGACGTCGTCGACCTCGCGCATCTCATGCTGATCATCAACGCGTCCTGCTACGCCGTGCTCGGCGTGCTGTTCGTGCTCCGCGGGGCCCTGCAGGGTCTCGGCCACGCCATGATCCCCACGGTCACGGGCGTCGTCGAACTCGTGATGCGCGTGGTCGCGGCCGTGGTGTTCGGGGCGCTCTTCGGCTTCGTGGGCGTGGCGTGGAGCAACCCGCTCGCCTGGATCGGCGCGGTGGTGATCCTCGTCCCGGCCTACGTCCGCGAGCACCGCCGCCTGGCGCGCATGCCGATCACTGCGGCTGTCGTGACCGAGACCACGCCCATCCCCGTGGTGGGACCCACGAACAGCTCCCTCGTCGTGGATGCGGTCGTCACGTCGCCGATCCCGCTGCCCGGTGCGGTCAACGCTCCGCGAGGAAGGCGAGCGCGGCTTCGCGGAAGGCGCGGGACCCGGGTGCGTTGAAGTGGTGCCGATCGGGGATCTCGAGGAACCGGCCCTGCGGGGCAGCGGACGCGAGATGACGTGACCCCTCGATGATGGCGTCCTGCGATCCCGTCGCGAACAGCACCGGCTGCTGCGGTGCCTGAGCCGTGTCGGGATCGATCGTGCGCGATGCGCGCATGCCCTCCGCGAGGGCGAGCAGGGCGCGCAGGTCGTTGCCCGGGACCCGTTCGGTCAGGGCGATGTAGTTCTGCGTCGCGGCATCCGTCACCTCCGCGCCGTCCGTGATGTGACGGCGGACCTGGTCGAGATCGAGCCGGGCGAGCGGGATGCCCTCCGGCACGCCGCCCAGAACGGCGCGCGTGATCCGGTCCGGCAGGTCGACAGCGACCTGCCAGCCGACCCTCGCGCCGAGCGAGTAGCCCACGTAGCGCGCCTCCTCGACCAGGTAGGTGTCGAGGACGGTCTCCAGATCCGACGCGAGCGTGCGCACGTCGTACCCGTTCGCCTCGTGCGGCTTGTCGCTGAGGCCATGGCCGCGCTGATCGACGCCGAGCACGAAGTAGCCCGCCTGTTCGAGCATCCGGGTCCAGCCCGTCAGAACCCAGTTGTCGCGCGTGTTGGACGCGAAGCCGTGCACGATGACGACAGCCGGAGCGTCCGGATCCCCCCACGTGTAGGTCGCCAGACGCACGCCCTCGCCGACGAAGACGTGCTGCGGTTCGGGCATCCGGTTCAGTTCCGAGAGACGTACGGCCACCCCTCCATCATGGACCCGGGGCGGGGGAGCGGAGCCGTCGGAAACGCGGGTCGAGCAGTCCGCGGGGGATCCGACCGGGGGATGACGACGGATCGTCCTATCGATGGATGCGCACGCGCCGATGCTCGCCTAGCCTTGTCAGCAAGGAGAGTGCATCGGGGGGTGCAAGATGGTTTCATCGACGGCTGTGGCCAACGGATTGGCCGGCCTGTTCGTGCCGATCGGGATCGTCGGGGCGGGAATCGCGGTGCTGTGCGCGCTCGTCGCGGCCGTCACGATCGCGCGCGGGTCCAACGGGATGGCGGGCGGCGCGATCGGCGTCTGGATCGTGGGTGCGTTGCTGAGCGTCGCCGCGGTGTTCGCGACCGTGTGGATGCCGCTGCTGGTGTCCGGGGTGGCGCTCGTCGCCGCGCTGGTGATCGGCGGGATCGTGCGGGCGGTGCTGTCCGCGCGACCGGAACGACCGGTGCCCGAACGCGCGGACGAGCAGACGGTTCCCGCCAAGCCCGCGGTCCCTGCAGCCTCGGTCGCGACGGCCAAGCCGGTCACGTCAACGGTGGTCGCGGTCCAGGTGCTGCCCTGACGCATCCGCGCCGGCCGCCACGCGCTCGGCCTCGCGCGTGCGGAGCTCGACACGGCGGATCTTCCCCGAGATCGTCTTCGGGAGCTCCGGGACGAACTCGATGATCCGCACCCACAGGTGCGACGAGAGCCGTTCCCGAGCGAACGCGTAGATCGCTCCGGCCGCGGCGGTCTCGTCCCCGGCATCCGGGCGCAGGCAGATGTAGGCCTTCGGGACCGACAGCCGCGTCGGGTCCGGGCTCGGGACGACGGCCGCCTCGACGACGAGTTCGTGCTCCAGCAGCACGGACTCGAGTTCGAACGGCGAGATCTTGTAGTCCGAGGCCTTGAAGACGTCGTCCGCCCGCCCGATGTAGGTCAGGTACCCGTCCGCGTCGCGCGCTGCGATGTCGCCGGTGTGATGGAACCCGCCCGCGCGGGACTCGGCCGTCCTGGCGGCATCCCGGTAGTAACCGGCCATGAGGCCCACAGGCTCCTCCGTGAGATCCAGGGCGATCTCGCCTTCGTCATCGACCACCTGCCCCGTCACGGGGTCCAGCAGCACGACCGGGTAGCCGGGCAGCGGGCGTCCCATCGACCCGTCCTTGACGACCTGCCCGGGCGAGTTGCCGACGCAGGCCGTCATCTCGGTCTGGCCGAACCCGTCGCGGATCGTGCCGCCCCATGCGTCGCGCACCCGGGTGATGACCTCGGGATTGAGCGGCTCGCCCGCGCCGACGAGCTCGCGCGGCGGGTGCGTGAGGCGGGCGAGGTCGGCCTGGATCAGCATCCGCCAGACCGTGGGCGGTGCGCAGAACGTCGAGACGTGATGCGTGTCCATGACCTCCATGAGGGCGTTCGCGTCGAAGCGGGCGTAGTCGTACACGAACACGGTCGCCTGAGCCAGGAACGGCGAGTAGAAGCTCGACCAGGCGTGCTTGGCCCATCCCGGGGACGAGATGTTCAGGTGCACATCCCCGGGCCGCACACCCAGCCACCACATCGTCGACAGGTGACCGACCGGATACGACACGTGCGTGTGCTGCACGAGCTTCGGGCGGCTCGTGGTCCCGGAGGTGAAGTAGAGCAGGCTCGTGTCGGAGGCCGGCGTCGGCGCGTCCGGCTCGAACACGTCGGATGCGGCGGCGGAATCGGCGAAGTCGATCCAGCCGTCCGGGACGTCGCCGACCGCGATCCGCAGCACGTCTCCGCTGACGCGGTCGGCGAGCGGGCCGAGCGTCACGACCGCCGTGGCCTCGCCGTGCTCGATCCGGTAGGCGAGGTCGGATGCCGAGAGAAGCGTCGAGGTGGGGATCGACACCGCGCCGACCTTGGTGATGCCGAGCATGACCTCCCACAACTCGATCGAGTTGTTCAGCATCACGATCACGTGGTCGCCGCGCCGGATGCCGAGGCCGGTCAGCCAGTTCGCCACCTGATCGCTGCGCCGGGAGAGCTCGCCGTAGCTCCAGGTCCGGACGCTGAGGTCGGCGGACACGATCTGCACGGCGGCGCGCTCCGGGTGCTCGCCGGCGACGACGTCGAACCACTCCAGCGCGAAGTTGAACTCGTCGAGCCGCGGCCAGCGGAATCCGGCGCGGGCGCCCTCGTAGTCGGTGGCGTGATCGAACAGGAGATCGCGCATCTCGCGGATCGCGGTCGTGGCGGCGGTGGCAGGACGGCTCATGCCTTCCATCCTGCACCCCGCGTCGCGTCAGCCCAGCAGGCCGCGGCCGTCCCGGAGCTCGAAGACCAGTTGCGTCTCGGTGCCTCGGACGACCGGGTGGATCGTGATGTGCTCGAGGACGATGTCGCGCAGCGCCGCGGCGTCCTGCACGGCCACGTGCACGAGGAAGTCGTCGACGCCCGCGACGTGGAAGACCTGCAGCACGCGAGGGATCGCCACGAGCGCGTCGAACAGCGCGGTGACCTTGGCGCCGGTGTGGTTGGCGAGGCGCACCTTGATCATCGCCTGCAGCGGGAACCCGAGCGCCGCCTCGTCGACACGGATGCGGATGTCGCGGATGATCCCGCGTGTGCGCAGCGATCGGACGCGGTGCGCGCAGGTGGACTCGGCCAGACCCAGGCGCGTCGCGAGCGCCTTGTTCGTGATGTCGGCGCGCTCGCCGAGGGCCGCGAGGATCTCGAGGTCGAGGTGGTCGAGGGATGCCGCGGGCGGTGGCGTTTTCGTCAAGGTCGTGCTCCTTCCGGCATCCGATCTCGCTCGAAATCGCAGGATCGGCAGTCAGCTCTGCGGATGCTGTCGAATCGTCCCACTTCTTTTGCGAAGTCCGCAACGATGGCGAGCATGCATCCCGAGACCCTTGCCGTGCACAGCGGGCGGGAGGACCTCTCCGCCCTGGGCGTGCACGCCCTTCCGATCGATCTGTCCACGACCAATCCGCTGCCCGATGTCGAACGCGGCGGAGAGTCCTACGAGGCCATGGCCACGGGCGGCCGGCCGCCGTCGGAGGGCAGCATGGTCTATGCGAGGCTGTGGAATCCGACGGTCGCGCGGTTCGAAGGCGCTCTCGCCGAGCTGGAGCACGCCGAGGCCGCCGTCGCCTTCGGCTCCGGCATGGCGGCGATGACCGCAGCCGTCCTCGCCCTGTGCGGGGAGTCCGGGCGGCGTCACGTCGTCGCCGTGCGTCCGCTGTACGGCGGGACGGACCACCTGCTCGGATCGGGGATGCTGGGGGTGGAGGCGACCTACTGCCACCCTGCCGAGGTCGCAGCCGCCGTGCGCCCGGACACCGGGCTCGTCATCGTCGAGACGCCGGCCAACCCCACGCTCGACCTCGTCGACATCGGCGACCTCGTGGCGGCTGCGGGCGACGCGCCCGTGCTCGTGGACAACACCTTCGCGACGCCGATCCTGCAGAACCCGCTCGATCATGGCGCGGCTCTGTCGCTGCACAGCGCGACGAAGTACCTGGGCGGGCACGGCGACGTCATCGCGGGAGTGATCGCGTGCCGCGAGCCCACGGCTGAGGCGCTGCGCCGCGTGCGCGCGGTGACGGGCGGGCTGCTGCACCCGCTCGGCGCGTACCTCCTGCATCGCGGCCTGACGACGCTGCCGATCCGGATCGAGCGGCAGCAGCAGAGCGCGCGGCGCATCGTGCAGTGGCTGATCGACCGTCCCGAGGTGGAGGAGGTCTTCTACCCCGGGTTGGACGGCGATCCGCGCGGCATCCTGGATCGGCAGATGCGGGGCACCGGGGCCATGGTCGCGATGCGCGTGCGCGGCGGGTACGCGGCCGCGAGCGCGGTGGCCGCGGCGACGCGGCTGTTCACCCACGCGGTGTCGCTGGGCGGCGTGGATTCTCTGATCCAGCATCCGGCCGCCCTCACGCACCGGCCGGTGCCGGCCGAGGCGCGACCGGGCGCCGACGTGCTGCGGCTCTCGATCGGTCTGGAGCATCCCGACGATCTCATCGCCGACCTGGCACAGGCCTTCGCCGCCGTCCCCTCCGCCACGTCGAAGCCCGCCTATATGGCGTGAATGCCCGCGACACGCCGACGCGCGCGGGCACAAGCGCCATATGGAGGGGCTCGGGCGCTGGGCGGATACCGCGTCAGGAACGGAGCCAGGCGCCGTAGGCGTCGAAGGAGTACGGGCGGCCGAGGAACGACGCGACGAGGTCTGCCGCGTCGGCAGCTCCACCACGCGCAAGCACCTCGTCGCGATACCGTCCGGCGACCGCCGGCGCGAACAGGTCGCTCGGGTCGAACGCGCTGAACAGGTCCTTGGCGATCACGAGGCTCCACATGTACGTGTAGTACGCCGAGCTGTATGCGGTCAAGTGCCCGAATGCGGCCTGCATGTGGGTGCCGGGCACCCGACCGAGGGCCTCGTAGCGCTCGGACAGCTCCTGCACGGCCGCGTCGTGATCGGCGGGGTTCTCGAGATGCAGCCGATACGAGACGGCGGCGTAGAACATCTGCCGGCGCACCCAGATGCCTCGTCCGAAGTCCGCGGCCCTTCTCAGCCGCGCCACGAGCTCGGCGGGGATCGGCTCGCCCGCGGCATCCACGGCGAAGGACCGCAGGATGTCGGCATCCCATGCCCACTCCTCGAGCATCTGGGACGGGGCCTCGACGAAATCCCACTCCGTCGCGACGCCCGAGAACCTCGCCCACTTCTGATCTCCGCCGAGCACGTGATGCAGCAGGTGCCCGAACTCGTGGAACAGCGTCTTCACCTGCTCGTGCTCCATCAACCCGCGAGGGAAGTTGCACACCAGGACGCCCTCCGGGAGCTGGATGCCGCGCACGCCGGTGACCAGGTCGAACTGCGCCGCGTGCTTGTACTTGCCTTCTCGCGGGTGCAGATCGAGATGGATGCGCCCGAGTCTGGTGTTGCCGCGCAGGACGTCGTAGCTCGTGACGTCCTCGGCCCAGGTCGCGACCCCGTGCACTTCGCGATACGTCAGCCCGAACAGCCGGCCCGTGACGGCGAGCAGTCCTTCGCGCACGCGGGGGAAGTCCAGGTAACGGCGCACATCCTGTGCGTCGACGTCGTACTGCTCCCGACGGATGAGCTCCTCGTAGTAGTCGGAGTCGGCCGTGGTGATGCCGGTGAGGGACGGGTCGTCCTGACGGGCGCGGGCGAGCAGGGCATCGGCCTCCTCACGGGCCGCGGCATCTGCGAGGTCGGCGATGCGGTCGATGAACTCGCCGATCGCGTCGCCGGTGCCGATCATCTTCACCTCGGCATCGAAATCCGGCCAGGATGCGTAGCCGAGCAGATGCGCCTGCTCGGCGCGCAGGTCCAGCAGCTCGTGCAGCAGGGCGTCGTTCTCCGGCCAGCCGCGCGAGTTGAAGGCGCGCGTGAGCTCTTCGCGTGCTGCGCGGTCCTGCGCGTAGTTGCGGAACGGGCGCACGTCCGGATAGTCGGTCGTGATCTCCACGAGCCCGTCGGGTCCGGCAGGGTGCGCGGCGATGAAGTCCTCTGGCAGGCCCTCCAACCGGTCCTGCGCGATCCGGATGCTGCGCACATCGTCGCGCACATGGCGCGAGAACTCCTGGTCGACCGCCGTGATGCGCGCGCTGATCGCGGCGAGTCGTGCGCGGGTGGCGTCGTCGCGATCCACGCCGCCGCGCCGGAAATCCCGCAGCACCCGATCGAGCAGCCGCGTCGCCTCGGCGTCGAGCTCTGTTGCGTCGAGCGCGGAGAGCACCTCGAACAGCTCGCGGTCCTGGTCGCGCTCGGTCACGAACGCGGATGCGTCCTGCAGGCGCTGTTCGGCGAGTCCCCGCACGGCGGCGTCCGGATGCACCTCGGCAAGCAGCTGCGTGAGACTGGAGGCGTTCGCGGTCGCGATCTCGCCGAGATTCCACAGCTCCAGGGTCTCCACCGCTGAGCGGCTCGTACCGTCCTTGAGACGCGTGACGACGTCGCGCGCGGTCGCGAGCGCGTCTCCCGCGCGCTTCTCGATGAACGCGCTCCAGTCGTCGGCGGGCAGGGCGAGAGGTTCCAGGGCCATGCGCCTCAGCCTATGGTGCGCCGCCGTCCCCACCGCCGCCCGTCCACGCTTCACAGCCCGTCTATATGGCGTGAGTGCACACGACACGCCGACGCGAGCGTGCACAAGCGCCAAATAGACGGGCTGGGGTGGGGTGCGGGGCGTGGCCGGCTCAGGCCGGCCGGGACGGCGCGGTGGGCCGCCGGAAGATCCGCCGGCCGATGAGGCCCTGACGCGGGGCGAACAGGTACACCAGGGCGAAGGCCGCTCCCTGCACGACCACGACCAGTCCGCCGGGGGCGGCATCCATCCAGTAGCTGAGATAGATGCCGGTCACGCTGCAGCCCGCCGACAGCAGGGGCGCGATCACCAGCATCCGGCCGAAGCGGTCGGTCAGGAGCTGGGCTGTCGCGCCGGGGATGATGAGCATCGCGACCACGAGCACGACCCCGACCACCTGCAGGGCCACCACCGCCGTCAGCGCCAGTACGCCGAGCAGCAGCGCCCCGAGCATCCGTGGAGAGAGGCCGATCGCGAACGCATGCGTCGGATCGAACGCGTACAGGGTGAGGTCGCGGCGCTTGACGAGCAGCACGGCGAAGGCGACGGCCGCCAGGATCGCGACCTGCACGAGGTCGGCCGCGGACACCCCGAGGATGTTCCCGAAGATGATGTGGTTCAGATCGGTCTGGCTGGGCGTCACCGAGATGAGCACGAGGCCGAGCGCGAACAGGGTCGTGAACACGATGCCGATCGCGGCATCCTCCTTCACGCGGCTGGTGCCGCGGATGGCCCCGATCAGGGCGACCGCGAGGAATCCGAACACGAGCGCGCCGAGCGCGAAGGGCGCGCCGAGAACGTAGGCGATCACGACTCCGGGCAGCACGGCGTGGGACACCGCGTCGCCCATCAGCGACCACCCGACGAGCACGAGCCAGCAGGACAGCAGTGCGCAGACGACCGCCGCCATGACGGTGGTGGCGAGCGCCCGCACCATGAAGTCGTACTGCAGCGGCTCGAGGATCCAGTCCCAGATCATGCGGCGTCCCCCTCGGCATCCAGACCGAACGCCCGCGCCAGTTGTGCGGGCTGCAGGGCGTCGGCGACCGAACCGTGGAACAGCACGCGGCGCAGCAGCAGCACCGCGTCGTCGGCCAGGTCGGGCAGGGCGTGCAGGTCGTGCGTGGACACCAGCACGGTGCGTCCGGAGGCGGCGAGCTCACGCAGGAGCCGGACGATCGTCGCCTCGCTGCGCTTGTCGACGCCCGCGAAGGGCTCGTCGAGCAGGAGGATGCCGGCGTCCTGCGCGATCCCGCGGGCGACGAACGCACGCTTGCGCTGCCCGCCCGACAGCCGGCCGATCTGGCGGTCGGCGAGGTCGGCGAGCTCGACCCGTTCGAGCGCCTCGTCGACGGCTGCGCGATCGGAGGCCCGCGCTCGTCGCATGGGGCCCTGGTGACCATAACGTCCCATCATGACGACGTCCCGCACCGAGACAGGGAAGGACCAGTCGACCTCCTCGCTCTGCGGCACGTAGCCGACGAGACCGCGGCGGCGGGCGGAGGTCGGGTCGGAACCGGAAAGGGCCACCGTTCCGCGCTCGGGCCGGACCAGTCCGAGGATCGTCTTGAACAGCGTGGACTTCCCCGAGCCGTTCATGCCGATCAATCCGGTCACCCGCCCCGGCGAGACCTCGAGCGAGACGTTCTCGAGCGCCAGGACGTCCCCGAACCGGACGGTGACGCCGTCGACCGCGATCTCGCTCATCCGGCACCCCCGGTGAGACCGTCGACGATCAGGGCGGCGTCGTGGCGGATGAGGTCGAGATAGGTCGGCACGGGGCCGTCGGCCTCGGACAGCGAGTCCACGTAGAGGGTGCCGCCGAACTCGGCGTCCGTCGCCTCGACGACCTGCTGCATGGGCTTGTCGGAGACCGTCGACTCGCAGAACACCGCGGGGACGTCGTTGTCCTCGACGAACTCGATGACCCCGGCGATCTGCTGCGGCGTCGCCTGCTGCTCGGCGTTCACCGGCCAGATGTACGCCTCGGTCAGACCGGCATCCCTCGCGAGGTACGAGAACGCACCCTCGCAGGTGACCAGCGCGCGCTGTTCGGCGGGCAGTCCGGCGAGGGCGTCGACGAGCTCGTCCTGCACCTGCTGCAGCTCGGCCTTGTACGCCTCGGCGTTGGCGGCGTAGTCATCGGCATGATCGGGATCCAGGTCCGCGAAGGCCTCGGCCATGGCGTCGACGTAGAGCTGGGCGTTGGACGGACTCATCCAGGCGTGCGGATTGGGCTTGCCGGCGTAGGCGTCGCCGGTGATGTCGATGACGTCGACCTCTTCGGACACCACCACGTGCGGGACGTCGACCGACTCGACGAACTGCGCGAACCACACCTCGAGGTTCAGCCCGTTGTCGAGGATGAGGTCGGCGTCGGAGGCCCGGCGGACGTCGCCCGGCGTCGGCTCGTACCCGTGGATCTCCGCGCCGGGCTTCGTGATCGACTCCACGCGCAGGTGCTCGCCGGCGACGTTCTGGGCGATGTCCGTGAGCACGGTGAACGTCGTCAACACCACGGGACGATCGTCGGCGGGATCGGACACCGTGGCGCATCCCGTCAGCGCGATCAGGCCGACGGCGACGGATGCCACGGCGAGGCGAAGATTTTTAGGCACACCGAAAACCTACCTTTTCGGTGTGCCTAAAACAACCGGTCCTCGAGCATGCGCCCCGGCCGTTTCGCCGCGCCGCTCACAGCAGATCCGCCCACGGCGGATTCCCGAGACGGACGGGGAGCCGGCGGCGCACGCTGGAGTCATGAGCGAAGAGAACCCCATCCCGCAGTTCGGTCCTGAGGCCCGACGCGCCCTGTTCCACGAGCGCGTGATCGTGCTCGACGGCGCCCTCGACGACGACAACGGCACGCTGCTGATGACGCAGCTGCTGACCCTCTCCGCAGAGGACCCCGTCGCCGACATCGCCCTGTGGATCCATTCGCCGGGAGGCTCGGTCCCGGCGATGCTCGCGATCAGGGATCTCATGCACCTGATCCCCAACGACGTCTCGACGCTCGTGCTGGGCATGGCGGCCAGCGCAGGGCAGTTCCTGCTGTCCGGCGGCACCCGGGGCAAGCGCCGCGCGCTGCCCCATGCGCGGATCCTCATGCACCAGGGCTCGGCGGGCATCGGCGGATCGGCCGTCGAGATCGAGGTGCAGGCCGACGATCTCCGACAGATGCGCGACACCGTGCTCGGGCTGATCGCCGAGGACACCGGTCAGTCGGCCGAGCGCATCTTCGAGGACTCGCTGCACGACCGCTGGTACACGGCATCCGAAGCGCTGGACTACGGCTTCATCGACGAGATCATCACCTCGACCGCCGAGGTGTTCCCGCGCCGGCGCGCGCGGGTCGGACTGGGAGGGCAGTCATGAGCAGCTACACGATCCCCAACGTCATCGCGCAGCACCCACGGGGAGAGCGCGTCATGGACGTCTACTCCCACCTGCTCGCCGAGCGGGTGATCTACCTCGGCACCGGCATCGATGCGGGGGTGGCGAACGCCCTGATCGCGCAGCTGCTGCACCTGGATGCGGATGCTCCCGACACCGGCATCCAGTTCTACATCAACAGCGAGGGCGGGGATCCCGGCGCAGCGCTGGCGATCTACGACACCATGCAGCACATCCGGCCCGCCATCGCGACGACCTGCGTCGGGCAGGCCATCGGACCGGCGGCGCTGCTCGTCGCCGCCGGCGCCGACGGCCAGCGCGCCGCGCTCACGCACGCGCGGATCGTGCTGCACCAGCCGGCAGGGCAGTCGCGCGGGGCGATCCCGGATCTCATCCTCGCCGCCGACGAGGTCGTCCGGGTGCGGTCGGACCTCGAGGCCGTGCTCGCGCGGCACACCGGCCGATCCGTCGAGACGCTGAGGGCCGACACCGATCGGGACCGGGTGTTCACGGCATCCGCGGCCCAGGAGTACGGGCTCATCGACACGGTGCTCGGCGCACGCGGCTGACCGTCCGACTGCGCGTGCGAGTCGCGCCCGCGGGTCCGTCCCGGGGGCCTGCGAGTCGCGCCCGCGGGTTCTGCGACACCTTTCAGCGAATGCGCCAGAAAACTACTAGCGCAGATGTCAGAAGGTGCAGCAGAACCCGCGCGGGCGCAGAACCCGAGCGGGCGCAGAACCCGAGCGGGCGCACAGCCCGCGCGGGAGTGCGAGCCCGGGCCGAAGGGTCAGGCGGCGAGGGCGAACGCTCCGCGGGATGCCGGGACGGATGCCGGCACCGTCCGCAGCTCGTCCGCGATGGCGCTCGTCAACTCGATGAGGCTGGTGTCCAGCGCCCCGGCGATCGCGGCGATCATCTCGCTGGACGGCTCCTTGAGCCCGCGCTCCACCTCGGAGAGGTACTGCGGCGACACGCCGGCCTTCTCCGCCGTCTCCGCGAGGATCTCCTCGCGTTCGTGCCGACGGCGACGCAGTTGGTCGCCGAGCAGTTCGCGCCAGAGCGGCTCCGGATCGCGATTCACAGGACGCGGGAACGGGACGATGTCGGCCATGCGCTCACGATAATCCGCCTCTCCGATTCCGGTCACCCCGTTCTGCTCACAGCAGAACGGCCCTCCTGCGCCGTTCGACGGGGACGGCGACTACTGCAGTTCGATCGAACCGCGGATCCCGACGGTCGTCGGGCCGCCCACCCACACCTGGCCGGCGTCGTCGACGCTGATCTGGATCACGCCGGCACGGTCCAGACGCCGTCCCTGCGACGCCGTGTACTCCGTCGGCAGCGCGCCGGTCGAGGTCAGCCACTGTCCGACGCTGGCGTTCATGCTGCCGCAGACGGGATCCTCGTTCACGCCCATGCGCGGCGCGAAGCTGCGGATCTCGATGGCCTGAGCGGAGCCATCCGGGTACGACCCGGTCGCGCCGACCATCTCGTCCGGGATGAGGGCGAAGTCGGGTTCGAGCGCCAGCACCTCCTCGGCGCTCGCGAGCCGGACGACGGCCCAGCCGGGACCGTTGTCGACCCACTGATGATCGATGATCGCGTCGCGCGGGATGCCGAAGCCGCGGGCGATCCGCGTCAGGTGCTCCTCGTCCAGCGGGCCCGAGCGCAGTGTCGGCGGCGCCGCGAACGAGAGCGTGTCGCCGTCGCGGCGGATGCGCACGAGGCCGGCGCCGCACTCCTGCACGATCACGTCCGGGTCGGCGGGTGTGCCGCCGTACGCGAGCCACGCGGCTGCGGAACCGAGCGTGGGATGCCCGGCGAACGGCAGTTCGCCTCCGGGAGTGAAGATCCGCAGACGGTAGTCGGCCGCGGGGTCGGAGGACGGCAGCAGGAACGTCGTCTCCGACAGATTCGTCCAGCGCGCCAGGCGCTGCATCTGCTCGTCCGACACGTCTGCGGCGTCGAGCACGACGGCGACGGGGTTGCCGAGGTAAGCGGTCGATGAGAAAACGTCGACCTGGGCGAAATCATGGGTGCGGGGCATCCGGGATCCTCTCTCGTGGCACGAGCCTAGACGGGACGCGGCAGCGCCGAGCCGGGATCCGCGGGCCAATCGGCTGCGAGTGGCGCATGCTTCGGCCGATCCGGTTCGAACGGCATCCGGAGAGATCTCCTGGGTCCGGGCACATCGGAACGGATTAGGATGTGTCGCGAGCTTCGCGCCATCCTCCTCTCCTTCTCCTCGCCCCCCGCGGCCCTCGATCGTGTCGCCGGACGAGACCGTCAGAAAGGCTCACCATGAGCGACAACGCCGACAACCGCGACGCACGAGAGCCGGACTTCTTCGATCAGCTCGTCCAGGGAGGTGCAGCCGCGCAGGCACAGACCTCGTTCACGCAGGCGTTCCGCGGGTACGACAAGGGCGAGGTGGATGCCGCGATCGCCACGCTTCGCGCTCAGTTGCAGCGCGCCGAGACCGACGTTCAGCTCGCCCGCAACGGCGCGAGCGGCGAGGCGGATGCCGTCCGGGCCGAGGCCGAGGCCGCGCGCGCCGGTGACCAGGAGCGCATCGCGCAGCTGGAGGAGGAGCTGGCGGCCGCGCAGGCGCAGGTCGCGGAATCCGAGCAGCAGGTGGCCACGCTGACCAGCGAGCTCGTCGAAGCGCCCGCCAGGGAGGGCGACGACGAGGGATCCCGTCTGCAGTTCGAGGCGGTGCTGCGGGTGGCGGAGGAGCAGGCGAGCGTCCTGATCCAGAACGCCGCGGTGCAGGCCGAGCGTCTGCTCGAGGCGGCTCGCGAGGAGGCCGAGGCGAAGCGCGTCGAGCTCGAGGCGGACGTCGCCCGCATCACGGCCGAGGCTCAGCATGAGGCGGACCAGGTGCGGTTGCGCATCGACACGGAGTACACCGCGCACGAGGCCCGCATCGCCCGCGAGGCCGCGCACGCCGCCGAGAAGGTGACGCAGGCCGAACAGGAGGCGGCGGCCGTTCGCGCCGAGGCGGAGAAGGGATCGGCCGCGCTGCGGTCGATGGTGACGCGCGAGACGCAGCAGCAGCGTGCGGATGCCGAGCGCGAGGTCCGCGAGATGAACACTCGGGTGCTGGAGTTCGAGGAGAGCCTGACGCGTCGCCAGAACGACGCGCAGCAGGAGTTCCTCACCCTGCACAATCAGGCCGTCGCGCATGCCGAGCGGATCACGAACGATGCGAACGAGCAGGTCCAGGCGTCCCTGGAGCACGCGCAGCGGATCTCGGCGAAGGCCGACGACTACGAGCGTCTGATGCGTTCGCAGGCGCAGACGATCGAAGCGGATGCTCAGGTGCGTGCCCGCGAGACCCTCGATCGGGCTCGCGTGAAGGCGCAGAAGATCGTGGACACCGTGATCGGGCACACCACCGAAGTGCTGCGCGACGCGGAGGACCGCACGCGCCAGCTGCGCTGGCAGCAGCAGCAGCTGAACAGCTTCATGGCCGAGGTGCGCGAGCTGATCCGCCCCGACGGCGTGCTGACGGCCGACGCGGTCGAGGTGGATGCCGAGGACGACGAGGAGACCGAGCTCACCGAGGCGGTCGACGTCGCGGAGGAGTTCGAGCCCGCCGAGGAGGACTGAGCCTCCGTTGAGCGCGTCCCCTTCGCTCCTCGCTCGTTGAGCGCACGCCCCCTCGTTCGTTGAGCGCGCACCCGCTCGTTCGTTGGGCGCACACCCCCTCGCTCGTTGAGCGAGCGGAGCGAGTCGAAACGGGTTGACGGCTGCGCGTCGGTTGCTGCGTTTCGACTCGTCGCTTCGCTCCTCGCTCAACGAGCGGGGGATGGGGGTGGGGCGCCCCGTCGTTCGTTGAGCGAGCGGAGCGAGTCGAAACGGGTTGATGGCCGGCGGCGGTTGGTGCGTTTCGGCTCGTCGCTGCGCTCCTCGCTCAACGAGCGGGGGATGGGGGTGGGGCGCCCCGTCGTTCGTTGAGCGAGCGGAGCGAGTCGAAACGCGTTGATGGCTGTGCGGCGGTTGGTGCGTTCCGCCTCGTCACTCCGCCCCTCGCTCAACGGACGGCGGACGCGGGACGGCGAGCGGTGGGTCCTACGCTGGGCACATGTCCCATCTGGTGAGCGTCGCGGAACTGTCTGAACTCATCGCCCAGGAGCCGCGTCTGCGGGTCCTCGATGTGCGCTGGCGTCTCGGCGGCCCGGACGGCCGCCCCGAGTACCTCGAGGCGCACGTGCCGGGAGCGGTCTTCGTCGACCTCGAGAACGAGCTGTCCCGCCACGGCCGGCCGGACGAGGGAAGGCATCCGCTTCCGGACACCGCGACGGTCCAGGACGCCGCCCGCCGCTGGGGCCTCGACGACGGAGACCCGGTCGTCGTGTACGACGATCACGGTGGACTTGCAGCGGCGCGGGCGTGGTGGATCCTGCGCCAGGGCGGCATGGACGTGCGCGTTCTGGACGGCGGGTGGCCGGCGTGGGTCTCGTCCGGTGAGCCGGTCGAGGCGGGTGCGGTCGCTCCGGAATCGGGATCAGCGGCCCTGTCCGACATCCGCGGAGGCAGCCTCACGATCGACGAGGTCGCGGCGTTCCCGGCATCCGGAGTCCTGCTGGATGTCCGAGCTCCCGAGCGATACCGCGGCGAGACGGAACCGTACGATCCCGTCGCCGGGCACATCCCCGGTGCGATCAACCTGCCGACAGCCGTGCACCTCGCGGCGGACGGGACGGCGCGCAGCCGCGAGGAGATCCGCGCGAACCTGGCTGCCGCTGGCGTCGCGGACGGAACGCCGGTCGCCGCCTACTGCGGCTCGGGCATCACGGCCGCGCATACCGCGCTGATGCTCGCCGAGGTCGGCATGGACGCGAAGATCTTCCACGGGTCCTGGAGCCAGTGGTCGAACACCCTCGGCCGTCCCGCGGCCACCGGCCCGCAGCCGGGCTGACCTCGGCTGACCTGCGGCGGGCGGTTCTGCCACACCTTTCCGCGGTTGCGACAGCTGTTTCCTGGCGCATTTGCGGAGAAGTGTCGCAGAACACGCTCATGACGGAGACACGCTCATGACGGAGACACGCTCATGGCGGAGACACGCGCATGACGGTCGCCCGTCACTCGCGCTCGCCGTAGCCCCACCGCAGAAGCAGCATCCCCGGTCCGAAGCGGCGTCGCACCTGGAGCACGCTGGATCCGGCATCGATCGTCACGGGCGTGCGGACGATGCCGTGCGGGGACTCCTCGACCTCGTCGATCCAGTCCGGCAGGGCATCCGGGTGGAATCTCGTCCACAGCACGAGGTCACGCGCCCGGCGGGCGACGCCGTGGCCGGTCTCGCGCACCGGCGGATAGCCGGGCGGCACCTCGAACGCCCACTCGATCATGGTGGACTGCGCGCTGTCGACCGGCTGATCCAGTTCCAGCGAGAACCCGTGGACCTCTCCCGACTCGTGCGAGTGCAGCGCGGCGATGCGGCCGCCGGCGATCGCCCGGAACACGGGCGGCGGCGTGCGGACACCCGGCGTCATGTCGACGTAGGGAACGTGGGTGAGAAGTCCGGACATGGACTGGACGAGGGTCCTCGTCGTGCGTGAGACGACGTTCCCGTCCGGACCGACATCGGTCACGGAGTGGGTGCTGACGTCCCGGGCCAGATCGAACTGCGGGGCGCCGAGTGCGTGGAACACCTCGGTGACGGCCTCCTCGATGGCGTTCTCATTGAGCGGGAACATCGGCATGCCGACCGGACCGATGCGCTGCGTGGGCCCCACCAGGTCGGACAGCGTCCCGCTCTCCAGCCGCAGCAGGTCCTCGATGTCCGCGACCGCGGCCAGGGACTGGGCGCCCTCGGGGCGGCGCGCCCCCGATCGCCAATAGCTCAGCGTCGCCATCGAGACCGGGTTCCCGTTCTCGCGCAGCCGCTTGTTGAGCCAGGCGAGCGTGACCCCCCTGGCGACGATCGCGTCCCTGAGCACGTCGGCGAAGCTTCCGCCCCCGGTGTCCTCGTTCGCCATCACAGACCTCCCCCAGGTATGTGAACACTCGTCTCGTAGATTCGAGCATACGACCAGGCGCTTTCCCCTCGGGGGCTCGAGGCGGGGAGCGCGGGGTCGCTGGACCTCGCGCCCCGGGAGGAAGCCCGATCACGGACGCGTGACGGTCCGGCGCAGTGATGCCCCGTACTGCGCTAAGCGTGGAGTCCGACGGCTGTTCTGGGGAGGGCCGTCGGACTCCGACGCTGCGCCCTCGGGGCCCGCCGGACGCCCCGGCACGCCCCGGTAGACTGGACGCACCACCATCAGGACCGAGGATTCGTCATGTCTGCCCCCGCCCGCGCCTTCACGGTGCGACACATCCAACTGCTGCGCGCGGCGTTCGCGGCGATCGCGGCCCTGATGATCACGTTCTCCTCCGACCACTCCGCCGCCGTCGGGCTGGCCGTGTTCAGCGGCTTCGCCATCGTGACCGGATTCGTCCTCGCCCTCAGCGCCTGGCTGGCCGTCCCGCAGGGGCGCCGCTGGTCGTACGTCCTGCTCGCCGTGATCGACATCCTCGCAGGGATGATCGCCGGGATCCCGATGCTGCGCACGGACGACACCTTCTTCGCGCTCGTCATCAGCTGGGCCATCCTCGCCGGCGCAGTCGAGATCATCGCCGGCATACGGGGTCGTCGCGACGCCGACCCCCTCGCTCGAGACGCGCTCCTCATCGGCGGTCTGGGCATCCTGCTCGCCGTGGCGCTCCTGCTGATCCCGGCCGGATTCACCTCGGACTACACGGTCGAGGACGCCGGAACGTTCCAGCTGACCGGGATCATCCTGGGAGTCGGGATGCTCGGTGGATACGCCGCTCTCGTCGCGGTGTTCCTCGGCATCGCGGGGCTCACCCCCGCGCGCGACGCCAAGACGCCCGCCGCGGACGCGGCCCCGCTCTCCGGAGGTGCGGCATGACCGACGACAAGCCCACACGCCGAGAGCTGCTGCGCCCGCTGCACCTGCTGGGCATCGCCCTCGCCGCCGGAGTCTTCGCCGCGGCGGTCACGCTGGTGTCGACGGGCGCGTTCACGGCACGCGTGAACCAGGCCATCGCGAACGGGACGTACGAGGGCCTGAGCCCGATCGCGCTCGGCCTCGTCGTCGGCGGCGGAGCGTTCATCGTCACACTCCTCGGCATCGCGATGCTGATGCTCGCGGTCGACCCCGCTCAGTACGAGGACGAGGAGCTCGTGCGACCCGTCCTCTACGACGAGGAGTCGGATGCCGCACCCGACGCCGCGTCGCCGGACACCCCCGCCGACGCCGATCCCGCGGACGCCGAGAGCGACCGGGGAACCGACGCCAAGGACGGCGACGCGTCCTGATCGCGGAATAGTCCGGCGCCGCGGCGACTTGTCCCTGTGGTGACCACCTCGATCGATCGCGCCTCCGTCGGACTCCGATCCGAGCGCGGACCGGTGCTCGGCGCGCTCATGCTCGCCACCGGACTCATCGCGATCGACGCCACGATCCTCGCGACGGCCGTGCCGAGCATCGTCCGGGATCTGGGCAGCTACCAGGAGTTCCCCTGGCTGTTCTCGGTCTACCTGCTCGCCCAGGCCGTCAGCGTGCCGATCTATTCGCGATTCGCGGACACGGTGGGACGCAAGCCGATCATCCTGATCGGGATCGGGCTGTTCCTGGCCGGTTCGATCCTGTGCGGCTTCGCCGGAAGCATGACCGCACTGATCATCTTCCGCATCGTGCAGGGGCTCGGCGCCGGTGCCGTGGCGCCGATGTCGATGACGATCGTCGGCGACATCTACACGGTCGCCGAACGGGCGAAGGTCCAGGGGTACATCGCGAGCGTCTGGGCGATCTCGTCGGTCGTCGGCCCGGCGCTCGGCGGCATCTTCGCCCAGCTGGACGCGTGGCGCTGGATCTTCTGGGTCAACATCCCGCTCTGCCTGATCGCCGGATGGATGCTCGTTCGCCGGTACCACGAGCAGAAGCAGACCCAGCGTCACCGCATCGACTACGCGGGCGCCGTGCTGCTCACGATCGGCCTGACCGGGATCATTCTCGGAATGCTCGAGGGCGGCAACGCCTGGGCGTGGCTGTCGCTGCCCAGCCTGCTGTGCTTCGGTCTCGGCGCCGTGTCGCTCGTCGCCTTCGGGCTCGTCGAGCGGCGTGCCGCGGAGCCGATCGTGGACCTGAGGCTCGCGTCGCGCCGCCTGATCCTCACGACCACGCTCGTCTCGCTCGGCGTGGGAGCCCTCATGACCGGCGTCACCAGCTTCGCGCCCGCGTACCTGGAGGGCTCCATCGGGATCGCGCCGCTGCTGTCCGGCCTCGCCGTCGCCGCCCTCACGCTGGGTTGGCCGATCTCGGCGGCGAACGCCGGCCGGCTGTTCCTGCGGATCGGGTTCCGCCGCACGGCGCTCATCGGCATGGCGATCGCCTCCATCGCGGCGATCGCGCTGGCGTCCGCGGCGTCGTGGCCGAATCCGTACGTCGTGGCCGTGATCGCGTTCGTCCTCGGCTTCGGCCTGGGCTGGACGGCCGCGCCGACACTGATCGCCGCTCAGGCATCGGTCGGATGGGGAGAGCGCGGTGCGGTCACGGGCATGAACGCGTTCGCCCGATCAGCGGGCAGCGCGGTCGGTGTCGCCGTGTTCGGCGCGATCTCGAACGCGGTGATCGCCCGGGGAGCCGGGCCGGAGGACCCGGCGACCATCGTCTCGGCATCCGTCTGGGTGTTCGCGGGCGCCGCCGTCGTCGCCCTGCTGACGCTGCTCGCCGCGGCCTTCATGCCGAGGGATGCGCCCGCCGCTCACTCCGGAGAGCCCGCCGCCTGACATCTCGGTGCCCCGCGCTCCGCGAGTGCACGGGATGCCGCCGAGTGCACGGGAGGCAGATGCCGGCAGGCCGTGCATCCGGCGCGAGGTCGTGCCCTCGCGTCCGTGGCGGAGCCGGCTCAGCGCGCGAGCTGCTCCGCGATGCCGGTGTACGTCGCCGGGGTCAGGGCGAGCAGGCGCTGCTTCGCGGCATCCCCGATCTCGAGCCCTTCGACGAATGCCGCGAGCTCCGCAGCGCCCACACGGTGACCGCGCGTGAGCTCCTTGAGCAATGCGTACGGGTCCGTGATCGTCGATCGACCCGCCACGACCTCGGCACGGATGACGGTCTGGATCGCCTCGGCGAGCACCTCCCAGTTGCCGTCGAGGTCGTCCAGCAGCACGTCACGGCGCAGCGAGATGGCGTTCAGTCCGCGGCGCAGGTTGTCCAGTGCAAGCAGGGAGTGCCCGAACGCGACGCCGATGTTGCGCTGCGTGGTCGAGTCGGTGAGGTCGCGCTGCAGGCGCGACGTGACCAGCGTCTGCCCGAGGGTCGCGAGCAGGCCGCCGGCGATCTCCAGGTTCGCCTCGGCGTTCTCGAAGCGGATCGGGTTGATCTTGTGCGGCATGGTCGACGAGCCGGTGGCCCCGGCGACCGGGATCTGCGCGAAGTAGCCGAGCGAGATGTAGGTCCAGATGTCGGTCGCGAGGTTGTGCAGGATGCCGCCCGCGTGACGCACCCGGTCGTACAGCTCGACCTGCCAGTCGTGCGACTCGATCTGGGTGGTGAGGACGTTGAAGTCGATGTCGAGCGACTCGATGAACGCGCGCGAGATCTCGGGCCAGTCGGCGTCCGGCTCTGCGGCGAGATGCGCCGACCAGGTGCCGGTCGCGCCGGAGAACTTCGCGAGGAACTCGGATGCCGCGATCTGCCCGCGCACGCGTTCCAGGCGCCACGCGAACACGGCGAGCTCCTTGCCCATGGTCGACGGGGTCGCCGGCTGGCCGTGCGTGCGCGAGAGCATCGCGGCATCCGCATGCTCGACCGCGAGCTCGCGGAGCTTGGCGATGACGCCGTCCAGGGCGGGAAGCCACACCCCGAGCACCGCGCGCTTGACGGTCAGAGCGTAGGAGGCGGAGTTGATGTCCTCGCTCGTGCACGCGAAGTGCGTGAGCTCGGCGATGTCATCCAGGCCCAGGGACGACAGGCGGTCGCGCACGAGATACTCGACCGCCTTGACGTCGTGCTGCGTCACGGCCTCCTTCTCGGCCAGCCAGTCGATCTCGGCCTGGCCGAAGTCGCGGTAGAGAGCACGCAGACGCTCCTTGTCGGCATCCGACAGGGGCGAGGTCCCGAACAGCGACCGGTCGGTCAGCGCGATCAGCCACTCGACCTCGACCTCGACGCGGGCCCGGTTGAGGCCCGCCTCGGACAGGAAGTCCGCCAGGCCCGAGACAGCGGCGCGATAGCGGCCGTCGAGGGGGCTGAGCGGCTGGGGCGGGAGAGAGGCGTGCGAAGTCAGGGGAGTCCTCCTGATCAGGGCCCCTCGAATGCGGGGCGTCGTGCGGGCTGGCGCAGGGCGGGTTCGAGCTGACGGAACAGGCCCCGGGTCGACGCCTCAATCATACCGAGCACGGCATCGAACATGTCCGGCCCCGCGTAGTAGGGATCCGGCACGTCCGAGGCGTCCGTGGCCGGGTCGAACGACAGCAGCAGCGTGACCTTGCCCTCCTCGTCCTCGTCGTGCGCCCACTCCCGGAGATTGCGCTCGTGCGTCCTGTCCAGCGCCACGACGAGGTCGTTCTCGCGGAAGGACGCCGCCGTGAACTGCCGTGCACGGTGCAGCGATCCGTCGTATCCGCGGCGTTCGAGCGCCGCGAGCGTGCGATGGTCCGCGCGCTCGCCCAGATGCCAGTCGCCGGTTCCCGCGCTGCGGGACACGATCCGGTGTCCCAGGCCCTGCCGTTCGGCGAGGTCGCGGAAGACCACTTCGGCCATCGGGGAGCGGCAGATGTTTCCCGTGCAGACGAAGATGACGCGGAACGGTTCCGGGTCGGTCATGGGTTCCATTCTGCCCACGCGCGACTCGTCCTGCACAGGGGCGATTCCCGGGCGCTTCTCCCCGGATCCCGAGGATGCCGCGGCAGCCGACCCTCGCGACGCGGGAGGGTCGGGGCAGGCTGTGGCCATGCATTCGATCGACATGGCCGCCGCGTGGACACCGGAGCAGCTGTGGGGCTGGCACAGTGCGCGGCGCTCCGTGTCCGACGCGCTCGCGGCTCTCGACGAGGTCGGAGCGGCTCTGCTCCCGCTCATCGCGGACACCGAATGGCAGGCCGAGGGGGTGCGCGCCCTGCACGTCGAGATCGAGTCCTTCTCGGCGCAGTGCGCGAGCGCGGCGGCGACCCTGCGCGCACGACTGTGGGAGCTGGAGGCGGCGGCATGAGCGACGAGGACGACGCCGGTGTCGAGATCCTGCGCGGTGGCGCGATCGCGGTGGACACCGAGGCGCTGCGCGACGTCGCCGTACGCCTCGGTCCGATCGCCGCCGGCGTCAGTGCGGCCGCGGACGCCGCGCGCCAGGCGCATCGCTGGATCGTCCAGACCACGGGTCTGTCCGCCGGGGTCGACACCGCCGAGCTCTGGGCTGTGGCCGATCGGCTCGCGGCCCTGCGCACCCGGATCGACGAGGTCGCCTCCGGGACCGGACTCATGGCCGACGTGTACGAGCTGGTCGAGCTGCGCGCCGAGCACGACGCGCTGCTGCTGACGGATGCCGCGGCCGCCGATGCGGTGCAGATGCGGATCGAGGACCTCGAAGCCACCGATGAGCGCCTCGCGACCATGGCCGATGCCCTCGCAGTGCAGTGGGAGCAGGCGCGATTCGAGGGGCTGGACAGCCAGTTCGACCTCGCGACCACGGTGACCGGAGCGAACTTCGGGGCGATCACGGCGATCGCCGCCGCGCTGGGCACTTCGGCGCGCTTCGGCGTCCTGCCGCCGGGGTCGACCCTGAAGGGCACTGCCGACCCGGTGCGCGTCGCGCCCGTGCAGACGTCCCAGCCGGTCGCGCCGCCGGCGTCGCTCGCCGACGCGATGCGACGGTTCCCGCAGTCCGAGGGAGCACAGGTCAGAGTTGAGACCTACACCTTCGCAGACGGCAGCAAGCAGTACGCGGCGTACATCAAGGGCACCCAGTCGGGCCTGTACGGGGCAGGGGAGCCGTGGGACATGAAGTCCAACACCGAGCTGTACACCGGCCGTGTCTCGGCGTCGTATCAGGCAACGCTCGACGCGTTGCGTCAGGCGGGCGCGGAGCCCGGCGACGTCGTCGACGTCTACGGCTACTCGCAGGGCGGCATGGTCGCGGCGAATCTTGCCATGAGCGACGAGTTCGAGGTGCGGACGACGGTGCTCGCGGGCAGCCCGAACGTGCCGGCGCTGGACGCCGATCAGACGCTCATCAGGCTCAGCCACACCGACGACGTCGTGAACTCGCTCGCCGGAGGCGGTTGGCCGGCCGGGACGGGGTCCGACGACAGCCTCGTCATCCGACGGGAGGGTGATCCCGGCTTCAGCGTGAAGGACCTGATCCTCGAACCGCACATGATCGAGAACTACGTCGAGACGGCCGAGCTGGCGGATGCCTCCGGCGATGTGCGCCTCGAGGCCTACCGCGACCGGCTCCGGGTCCTCGCGGACGCCGTGAGCATCGAGTCGACCGAGTACGCCGCCGATCGGACCGGGCGGGAGCCGTGACCGGTCAGCCGCGCGCGGCCTTCTTCTGCGGACGCAGGATGAAGCCGAAGATGCCGTTGATGATCGAGATCACCAGCGCGGCGACGATCACCCACCAGAAGTTCCCCACCGAGACGCCCCAGCCGAAGCCGGAGGTGATCCACGCGGTCAGCCAGAGCAGGAAGCCGTTGATCACGAAGCCGATCAGCCCGAACGTCAGGATGTACAGCGGGAACGCGACGATCTTCACGATCGTGCCGACGATGGTGTTGACGAGTGCGAAGATCGCACCGACGGCGAGCAGCGTCAGCACGAGCTGCAGGTCCCCGCCGGGCGGGAACGGAGTGATCTCGATCTCCAGCGCGGGAATGAGAGCTGCGACCCAGAAGGCGAAGGCGTTGATGACGACCTTGACGATGAAGCGCATGATCCGACCAGTCTCGCATGCCGACCCCGGGGCCGGCCACGGTTTCCGCCGGTAGACTGGCACGGACCCGCCCGCCTGAGCCGCAAGGCCGACGAGCCATTGAGGAGCCGCCTATGCTGACACTCCTCGGCGTCTTCCTCCTCTGCTCCCTCCTCCTCCCCGCTCTCGTGCGCTGGCTCGGCGCTCAGGCCTTCGCGATCGCGGCACTCGTCCCCGCGGCGGCCTTCGTCCACGCCCTGGTGCTGACGCCGCAGGTCCTCGATCCCGACCAGGCCCCGTTCGAATCCCTCGCGTGGATTCCCCAGCTCGACCTCAACCTCTCGATGCACATGGACGTGCTCGGGTGGGTCATGACGCTCATCGTGACCGGCGTCGGCGCCCTGGTGCTGCTGTACTGCCGCTGGTACTTCCACGACGAGGCCGCGGGCCTCGGCCAGTTCGCGGGCGTCCTGCTCGGCTTCGCCGGCGCGATGTACGGTCTCGTGCTCACGGACGACCTCGTCATGCTCGTGATGTTCTGGGAGGCCACGAGCATCCTGTCGTACCTGCTCATCGGCCACTACCATCGCCGTGCCGCGAGCCGTCGCTCGGCCCTGCAGGCGCTGCTCGTGACCACGCTCGGCGGCCTCGTCATGTTCGTCGGTGTCGTCCTGCTCGTCGTGGATGCCGGCACCTCCAGCATCTCGGACATGCTCGCCGCCCCGCCCACGGGTCCCTTCGTGAACGCCGCGATCGTGATGCTGCTCGTCGGGGCGTTGAGCAAATCCGCGATCTTCCCGTTCCACTTCTGGCTCCCCGGAGCCATGGCCGCACCCACGCCGGTCAGCGCCTACCTGCACGCCGCCGCCATGGTGAAGGCCGGCATCTACCTCATCGCGCGCTTCGCGCCCATCTTCGCGTTCAGCGAACCCTGGCGTCCGATCGTCATCTCCCTGGGCGTGCTGACGATGCTGCTCGGCGGCATCCAGGCGCTGCGCGAGACCGACCTGAAGCGCATCCTCGCCTTCGGCACAGTCAGCCAGCTCGGCTTCTTCACGATCGTCGTCGGCTACGGGACGCAGGCGGCGGCGCTCGCCGGACTCGCGCTCGTGATCGCGCATGCCCTGTTCAAATCGGCGCTGTTCCTCATCGTCGGCGTCATCGACCGCCAGCTGTCCACACGAGACATCACCGAGCTCTCGGGAGTCGGCCGGCAGGCGCCGGTGATGGCCACGGCCGCGTTCATCTCGATCGCATCCATGGCGGGAGTCGCGCCCACGATCGGCTTCGTGGCGAAGGAATCCGCTCTGACCGCACTCGTCGACGACGCCGTTGCCGGATCCGCGTGGGGGTGGGTCGCCCTCATCGGCGTCTCGCTCGGCGCCGTCTTCACCGCGGCCTACGGCATCCGCTTCCTGTGGGGGGCGTTCTGGACGAAGCGGGACAAACAGGGCGACCGCATGCCGGAGACCGCGTGGCCCGACCCTCCCGTGGGCTTCCTCTCGGCGCCGATCATCCTGGCCGGCGTCACGGTCGCCGCCGGGATCGGTGCCCCCGCACTCGACGTCGCCCTGCACGGTTACGCCGCCACCGCCCGGCCGGGGCTCGACGGCGAGGGAACGGGACATCTCGCGCTGTGGCACGGCTTCGAGCCGGCGCTGGCGATCTCGATCCTGTCCATCCTGCTGGGCCTCGGAGTGTTCCTGCTGGCCCGGAGCACCGGATGGGACCGCCGGTCCCGGATCCTGCCGTTCACGGCATCCGACGCGTACTACCTGGTCACTCGCAGCATCGACCGGCTCTCGGTCCTCACCACCTCGCTCACCCAGCGCGGTTCGCTGCCGGTGTACGTCGGCACGATCTTCATCGTCCTCGTCGTGGCCGAGATCACGGCCCTGCTCGCGGCCGACGTCGACCGGATGACCCTGTCCGCCTGGCACACCCCGACGCAGGTCGTCGTCGCGCCGATCATGGCCGCGGCCGGCATCGTCGCCGTGCAGGCGCGCAAGCGGTACACGGGCGTGGTGCTGGTGTCGGTCACCGGTCTCGGCATGGTGGTGCTCTTCGCCACCAGCGGCGCGCCGGATCTTGCTCTCACGCAGATCCTCGTCGAGACGGTCACGATGGTCACGTTCGCGCTCGTCCTGCGCCGGCTGCCGGCACGCATGGGAGAGCACAACGCGTCGGTCGGACGGCTCCCGCGGGCGATCCTCGGCATCGGGGTCGGTGCGACCATGGCGCTCATCGCGGTCGTCGCGACCCAGTCGAGGGTCGCCGATCCGATCTCGCTCCTGTTCCCCGATCTCGCGTACGACATCGGTCACGGCAAGAACGTCGTCAACGTCGCGCTGGTCGACCTGCGCGGCTGGGACACCATGGGCGAGCTGTCGGTGCTCGTGCTCGCAGCGACCGGCGTGGCCTCCCTCGTGTTCGTCACGCACCGCGCAGACCTGCTGGCCGCCACCCGCACTCTGCCGCGGTCGACCAAGCGCAAGGCGCGGCTCAACCCGCTCGTCGAGACCACGGACGGCGTGCGGTTCCAGACGGCCGAGAACCGCAGCGCGCCTCGGGCCTGGCTGATCGGCGGGCAGAGGATGAAGCCCGAGAACCGGTCGATCCTGCTCGAGGTCGTCGTCCGCATCCTGTTCCACACGATCATCGTGGTGTCCATCTATCTGCTCTTCGCCGGTCACAACAGTCCGGGCGGCGGCTTCGCCGGCGGACTCGTCGCGGGGATGGCGCTCGTCATGCGCTACATCGCCGGCGGCCGCTGGGAGCTCGGCGCCGCAGCGCCCACGGATGCCGGACGCCTGCTCGGCGCCGGCCTGATCATCGCCGTGGGAACCGCGGTCGTGCCCCTGTTCTTCGGCCTCTCTCCTCTGACGAGCACCTTCTGGGAGTGGGAGATCCCGATCATCGGTCACATGGAGTTCGTCACGTCCACGATCTTCGACATCGGCGTGTACCTCGTCGTGATCGGCCTGGTGCTCGACGTGCTGCGCAGCCTCGGCGCGGAGGTCGACAAGCAGGCGCTCGAGATGCGCGCTCGGGGGGTGAGCGTCTGATGGATGTCTCGCTGACCCTGATCTTCGTCATGGCGGTGCTCTTCGCGTGCGGCGTGTACGCGATGCTCGAGCGCAGCCTCACGCGCGTGCTCATCGGGTTCCTGCTGCTCGGCAATGCCACGAACCTGCTGCTGCTCATCGTCATGGGTGTGCCGGGTAGCGCGCCGTTCTACGGCGAGACCGGGGTCAGCGACCCGCTGCCGCAGGCGCTCACGCTGACGGCGATCGTCATCACGTTCGCGGTGTCGGCGTTCCTGCTCGCGCTGATCTACCGCTCCTGGCAGCTCGGACAGGCCGACACGGTCGAGGACGACGAGGCCGACATCGCGCTGCGCGAGCGGACGGACGCCGACGAGGACGTGCTGGAGGACGAGGGCGCGGTCGGCGACGAGGACGTCACGACGGACTTCGTCGGCGTCCAGACCGCCCCGATCACGGTGCTGCACATGCGCGACCATCCGGCGATCCACGACGACGCCCCGTTCGACTCTCCCCTTCCCCGCTCGTCGAGCGACCCCTCCTCTCGTTCGTCGGGCGAGCCCTCCGCTCGTTCGTCGAGCGAGCGCAGCGAGTCGAAACGCCCCGCCGACGAATCCCATGAGCCCGACGGGGAGGACCGCCCGTGAGCGCGCTCGTCCCCCTGCTCGTCGCCCTGCCTCTGCTCGGCGCGGCGATCACGCTCGTGTTCGGGCGCAGTCCGCGGCTGCAGATCCTCGTCTCCGTCGCGACGCTCGCCGCCGTGGCCGTGATCGCCGCGGTCCTGCTCGTGGTCGTGGACGGCGGCACGCCCCTGGCGGTCTCGGTCGGCGGCTGGCCCGTGCCCTTCGGCATCGTGCTGTACGTCGACCGCCTGGCTGCCCTGCTGGTGCTCGTCTCGAGCATCGTGCTGCTCGCCGTCCTGCTGTTCTCGATCGGTCAGGGTGCCGCCGACGGGACGGACGAGACGCCGATCTCGATCTTCAACCCCTCGTACCTGATCCTTGCGGCCGGGATCTTCAACGCCTTCATCGCCGGCGACCTGTTCAACCTGTACGTCGGATTCGAGATCCTGCTGGTCGCCTCGTACGTGCTGATCACGCTCGGCAGCACCGAATCCCGCATCCGCACCGGCGCCGTCTACATCGTCGTCTCGCTGGTCTCATCGATCCTGTTCCTCGCCTCGATCGCCATGATCTACGGCGCCCTGGGCACCGTGAACATGGCGCAGATCGCCGAGCGGATGACCGAGCTGCCGCAGGAGACCCAGCTCGTGCTGCACCTGCTGCTCGTCGTGGCGTTCGGCATCAAGGCGGCCATCTTCCCGGTGTCCTTCTGGCTGCCCGACTCCTATCCGACGGCGCCGGCGCCCGTCACGGCGGTGTTCGCGGGCCTGCTGACCAAGGTCGGCGTATACGCGCTGATCCGCACCGAGACGCAGCTGTTCGCCGAGAACAGCATCGACACGCTGCTGCTCATCGTGGCGCTGGCGACCATGATCGTGGGCGTCCTCGGCGCCGTGGCGCAGGCCGAGCTGAAGAGGATCCTCTCGTTCACCCTCGTCAGCCACGTGGGCTACATGATCTTCGGCCTCGCGATCGCGACGCCGGCCGCGATCGGCGCGACGGTGTACTACATCGTCCACCACATCGTCGTGCAGACGACCCTGTTCCTCGCCGTCGGACTGATCGAGCGAAGAGCCGGCAGCACCAGCATCCTGCGGGTCAAGGGGCTCATGAAGGCCGCGCCGATCCTCGCGGTGCTGTACTTCGTGCCGGCCATCAACCTGGGCGGTCTGCCGCCGTTCTCCGGATTCATCGGGAAGTTCGCGCTGTTCGACGCGGCGGCGTCCGTCGGAACGCCGATCATGATCGTGCTCATCATCGGCGGCATCGTCACCTCGCTGCTGACGCTCTACGCCCTCATGCGCGCCTGGAACCTCGCGTTCTGGCGCGAGGAGGAGGACTCGACCGAGACCGACGGACGCATCTCCTACCTCGGCAACGCGCCGGCCGCCGACGAGCAGCAGGAGCGCCGCCGCATCCCCCGGATCATGACGGTCGCGACCGGCGGGATGGTGACCGTCACGGTCGCTCTGACCGTGTTCGCCGGGCCCCTCTATGCGCTGTGCGACCGCATCGGCGATGCGCTGCTGCAGCCGGTGAGTCTCGTCCAACTGGAGGAGGAGGTGACGCCGTGACCCCCGAAACGCGCCGCGGCCTGTTCCAGGCCTTCCTGCTCCAGCTCCCGTTCCTGGCGTGGCTGGTCGTGCTGTGGATGCTGCTGTGGGGGCAGTTCACCGTGCTCGCGTTCCTCACCGGACTCGTGGTCGCCGTGTTCGTCACCCGGGTGTTCCGCCTGCCGACGATCGAGCTGAGCGGGCGCATCAACCTCTGGTACGGGGCGCTGTTCCTCGTGCAGTTCCTGTTCGCGGTGCTGCGCGGCGCGCTCAGCGTGACCGTGCAGGTGTTCGACTTCCGTCACCAGCCGGGCGCCGCCATCATGGCCGTGCCGCTGCGGTACGCGGACGATCTCGTGATGACCCACGTGGCGGTGACGGCCTCGCTCATCCCCGGGTCGCTGATCGTCGAGGCGGACCGCGACCGCCGCATCCTCTATCTGCACGTGATCGGGGTGCGCACGCAGGCCGACGTCGATCGGCAGCGCGAGAACGTGCTGCGCTGGGAGCGGCGGATCGTGCGCGCGCTGGGCAGCCCCGCGCAGTACCGTGCTCTCAGGGACGACGAGCGAGCCGGAGGTGCGCGATGAACATCCTGCTGCTGGTGATCATGGTCGTGTTCGGCATCGCGGCCGTCCTGACCCTCGTCCGGATCGTCCGCGGGCCGTCGATCCTCGACCGTGCGGTGGCCTCCGATGTGCTGCTGACCGAAGTGATGTGCGTGCTCGGGGCCGAGATGGCGATCAACGGGCACACCCGCAGTGTTCCGGTGCTGCTCATCATCGCCGCGGTCGGCGTGTTCGGCTCGATCTCGGTGGCGCGCTACGTGGCGAGAAGGGACAACACGACATCATGAACGTGTTCGGAATCGAGATCCCCGACGTCGTCATCGACTGGGCGGTGCTGGTGCTGATCCTCATCGGCGCCGTGCTGTGCCTGTCGGCCGCGGTCGGTCTGCTGCACTTCCGCGACGTCCCCTCGCGACTGCACGCCGCGACGAAGCCGCAGGTGCTCGGTCTGCTGCTGATCTGCATCGCGATCGCGCTGTCGCAGCGGTCGATCGGAGGCATCCTGCTGGGCGCGGCGCTCGTGGTGCCGGTCGTGCTCATGCAGTTCGCGACCGCGCCCCTGTCGGCGCACATGGTCGGGCGTCAGGCGTACCGCAACGGCACGACCGACCAGCGGCACCTCGTGGTGGACGACCTGGCCGCTTCCAAGCAGACCCCGCCCGCCGCCGGGTAGTCGTCCCGCCGGTCGGCGGGCACCGCACTGTGCTCCCTCCGATCGCTCGGGTTCTGCGACACCTTTCGGCGAATGCGCCAGTTCGTTCGTGTCGCGAAAGCCGAAAGGTGTGGCAGAACCCCGGGCGGGTCAGAGACGCTCGGCGAAGCGCTGGATCAGCGCGGCTGCGGGGGCCGCGTCGCTGATGAGCGTGCCGTGGCCGTGGTCGGGGATGACCTCGAGCTCTGCCCCGGGGATGCATTCGAGGATCTCGCGGCACCAGCTCATCGGCGCGAGGGGGTCGGACTCCCCGCGCAGGATCAGGACAGGGCAGCGGATGCGGCGATAGGCGTCCTCAGGCTCGTGCACGATCGTCGCTCGCATCTTCCGGATCAGATGCGGGCCGCCGCGGAGATACTCCCTGGCCCCGCGCCAGAGGACGAGCGGACGTTCGCCTAACAGGTCGACGAGCAGGTACCGCGCCTGGGCGCCGACGTTGCGCGACGCGCTGTTCACCGTCGGCCCGGCGAGCACGACCCCGGCGACGAGCTCCGGATGCCGCGCGGCCAGCTCCGCGGCGATCTGGCTGCCCATCGAATGGCCGATGATGACGGCATCCGTCGCTCCGGCGGATCGCAGGTAGGCGGCGACGAGATCGGCGTGGCGCGCCATGGTCAGGGTCCGCTCGGGCTCTGGCGCCTCTCCGAAGCCGGGCAGGTCGAGGGCGATCACCCGTCCGCGCAGCCGATCGGTGAGATCCAGATACACGCTGCGGCCCATGCCGATGCCGTGAAGCAGCACGAGGGGGCGGCCCGTCCCGAAGGCCTCGACCACCAGGGTCGCCCCCGCGTGGGAGAACTCCTCGACCGTCGCGGAGACCCCCTCGGGGGCGAGCAGGCGAGTCGGCATAAGAGGACGATACCCGTCCCGCCGGGCGGACCATGTCCCCGGCGCGTGTGAGACTGGTGTGTGACCTTGCAGGACCCCACGGATACGACCGCGACGAACCCGAACCTCGCCGAGCGCATCGCGCGCTCGCTCTCCGACCCGGTGCTGCGGGCACTTGTCGCATCGACGGCGGTCTCCCGGATCGGCCGCGGCGTCTTCCTGTCGGTCACGGTGCTCTTCTTCACGCTCATCATCGGCCTGAGCGCAGCGGAGGCGGCCGTGGTGCTGGCGGTGTCGAGCGCCTTCGGCGTGCTGGCGTCGTTCCTCGGCGGATGGCTGGCCGATCGGTGGAGCGCCCGCCGGCTCACGTTCGTCTTCGAGGCACTCGGCGCGGTGCTGCTGGCGACCTACGCGTTCGCGGACACGTTCGTGGCCGCCCTCGTGATCGCGACCCTCGCCGGGTTCTTCGACACGATCGGCCATTCGTCGCGATCGGCGATCATCGCGCGCGGCTTCGCTCCGGACCGACGGGTGCACGCGCGCGCCGTGCTGCGCACCGTCACCAACCTGTCGATCGCGCTGGGGTCGGGGATCGCGGCCGTCGCGCTCGCGATCGGCACGCCGGAGGCCTACCGGGTCGTGATCGTCGGTGCCGGGGTCATCGGCGTCCTCGGGACGCTGCCCCTGCTGCGGCTGCCCGCCTCGGTCGACGCCCCGACGCGCGCCGTGGAGCCGGTGCGGACCGAGACCGGGTCGATCGACACCGTGAACACCGCGGATGCTGCGCGCGCAGCGCGACTCGACTGGAATCGTCGCTCGCCGTGGCGCGACCCCCGCTATCTGCTGCTGACGCTGCTGTCGGCCGTCTTCGGCATGCAGTTCGGGGTCGCCGAGCTCGGCGTCCCGCTGTGGATCACCGAGCGCACGTCCGCGCCCGAGGTGGTGGTCGCGGTCATCCTGATCGTGAACACGACGCTGGTCGTGCTGTTCCAGGTGCGCGCCTCACGCGGGACGCACGACGTGCGCACCGCCGGCCGTGTCACGATGGTCGCAGGCTGGCTCATGGCGGCCGCCTGCGTGGTCTACGCGCTCGCTGCCGGACTGCCGGCCTGGTCCGCGATCGTGATCCTGCTGGTGGCCGCGGTGCTGCACACCTTCGCCGAGATCCTGTCTCAGGCGGGAGCATGGGGGCTGAGCTTCGAACTCGCCGATCCCGTGCGCGCGGGCGCCTACCAGGGCGTGTTCGGCATGGGGTTCTCCGTCGGCGCTCTCGCCGCGCCGATCGTGGTCAACGCGACGGCGATCACGTTCGGGCTCGTCGGCTGGATCATGCTCGGCGCCGTCTTCCTCGCGTCGGCGGCGGGTATCTGGTGGATCGCACGACGGGCGGCCGAGCAGGCGGCATGAGCGAATCGTGCGGGTGTGCCTGAGGGCGTGCCATGTCCGAGGAATCGGCCGGCGCGGTATACGTTTACCGAGACGATCGGAGATTCCGGATGACGCACACCACCCTGGACGGCGGCTCCCTCGCCGCCGTGTTCGCCGAGGGCCGCGACCCGCAGCGCTGGCGCGACCCCATCCGCAATCACCGCATCGCCGCCAGGGCGCAGGAGTACCTCGACCGCGCGATCGCCGAAGCGGGCACGCCGATCCCGTGGCCGTCCTTCCGCGTCTACCGCCGCTTCGACGTCGACGGCGACCGGACCGAGCACAGCGACGCCTACTTCGGCCTCCGCAAGCGCCTGTTCGCCGCCGCGATCGGCGCGCTGCTCAGCGACGACGTCCCGATCTCGGCCGTGGAAGAAGTCCTGTGGGCGATCTGCGATGAGTACGTGTGGGCGCTTCCCGCGCACATCCCCGATCTCTCCTCCCCGGACCCCGAGATCCCGCATGACGAGGTCATCGACCTGTTCGCGGCCGAGACCGCCTTCGCGCTCGCCGAGATCTCGGCACTTCTGGAGGATCGCCTGCATCCGCTCGTCCTGGCGCGCGTTCGCCGTGAGATCGAGCGGCGGGTGCTCACGCCGTTCCGTGAACGCACCTGGTTCTGGGAGAGCGTCGAGACGAACTGGTCGTCGGTGTGCGCGGCGAGCGTCGGGATCGCGGCCATGTATCTCGAGACCGAGGGGCTCGAGGCGATCCTCGATCGCTGCAACGCCGCCATGGACGCCCTTCTGGCCGGTTACGGCGACGACGGCGTGTGCGTCGAGGGACTCAACTACTGGAATTACGGGTTCGGCCACTTCGCCTACTACGCCGAGGCGCTGCGGCAGCGCACCAGCATCGACCTCTGGGCGGGCCCGCACCGCGACAAGCTCGCCGCGATCGCGCGCTATCCGCTGGGGGTCTCGCTCGGCGGGCGGGCGGTCGCGGCCTTCTCGGATGCGGAGCCGCTCGGCGCCGTCGCCCCGGCGCTGGCGGGGCTGCTCGAAGCCGTCGACGAGAGCAACGCCGTCTCGCGCGACTTCTGGTCGACCGCCGGGTGGTCGCACAACTGGGGACCCGTGATCCGGCAGTTCGTCTGGGCGCGCGACGCCGCGGACGAGGCTCCGGATGCCGCGGCATCCGCCACCTGGTTCCCGGATGCCGAGTGGTTGGTGGTCCGCACCCGCGAAGGGGACCACGAGGTCGGCTTCGCCGCGAAGGCGGGCCACAATGACGAGCCGCACAACCACAACGACCTCGGGTCGTTCGTGCTGGCGGTGAACGGCGAACCGCTGCTGAGCGAATTGGGCATGGGTTACTACGACGCGTCCTACTTCCGGGTCGAGACGCGTTACGAGAACCCGTCGGCCGGATCGCAGGGGCACAGCGTGCCGATAGTCGCCGGAGTGCGTCAGCGAAGTGGGCGGGATGCTCGGGCGGTCGTCGAGGACGTCTCGGCCGAGGACGGGCGCCTGGTCGTGGATCTGACGTCCGGCTACGACGTCGCGGGCCTTCGTTCGGTGCGCCGGGCGCTGACGTTCACGGGCGGGACACTGACGATCTCCGATGCGTTCGCTCTCGAACACGACGCGGAGACCGTCGATCGTCTGGTGTCCCTGTTCCCGATCGCGCTCGACGGCGATGCCGCCGTGATCCGCGGTGAGCGCGGGGCAGTGCGCGTGACGTGGTCCGAGGGATGGGAGCCGCGTCTCGGCGCGACGGAGTTCCGCACGCACGACGGCGATCCCGCGACCGCGCATTTCCTGGATCTCGTGCGCACGGCGGCGGACGCGCAGTGCACGATCAAGGCGGATGTCCTGCGCTGAGGACCGCGTTTCGACTCGCTTCGCTCGCTCAACGAGCGGGTGGCGGGGATCGGGTGCGGGTGCGGGGCACCCCTCTTTCGTTCGTTGAGCGACGAGCGCAGCGAGGAGTCGAAACGGGGTTGTTGGTGTTCGGGTGTCACCGCGTTTCGACTCGCTTCGCTCGCTCAACGAGCGAGTGGTGGGGAGCGATTAGCGGGGTGCGGGGTGCGGGCGTCCCCTCTCGTTCGTTGAGCGACGAGCGCAGCGAGGAGTCGAAACGCGTTACGGGCGCAGCACGAGAGTGTCGACGGCCGCGGCGTCCACGGCATCCGCCGAGAACACCCAGTCCCGCTGCACGCCGGCCGCCCAGTCCGCGGTCTGGTCGGTGTAGTGGTCCGAGAACGCGTGTCCGGAGGCTCCGGTGAGGTGGATCCAGCTCGACGCGTCGAAGTCGGCGAGGTCCACGACCATGCGCATCGACGGAACCGTGGTGGTCGCGTAGGACTCGCCCAGCTCCCATCCCGTCGCGTTCACGACCGAGGCGCCGCCGCCCACGGGATACGGTCCGCGGTTGAACAGCCATTCGATCGGCGCGATACCGCTCGAGCCGAACGTCTCGCTGGTGAGCGTCAGAGCGTGCAGGTCGCCCCAGTTCCAGCGCGAGGGCGTCTCGCCCTGCAGGGCGGCGAGCTCGTCATAGGCCTGCTCTGCGGAGAGCTCGAGCATGGCGTCCATGCCGTCCACGTCGATCGCCTCATTGGTCCACAGCGGATCCTCCGGGTCGTCGAGCATCGCGCCGATCACGGCGAACAGCCGGCTCTGGCTGCCCAGTGGCAGCGGCGTCTCGCGGTTCTCGAAGATGTTCTGCGCCAGGTTCGACCACAGCACGTTCGCGTAGGCGGCAGCCGCCGAGGACGGGTTGTTCTGCGCGTCCCACGTGCGCAGCAGCGCGACGGCGTCCTGCGCGCCGCGTCCGTCGACCTCCACCGCGCCCATCGCCGTGGCCAGCTGCTTGCCGATCCACATCTCGTTGTCCATCTGGATCGCCTGCATGTCCTGCGTGGTCAGCGGTGCGGCCGCCGCGCGACGCTCGATCAGGTGCGCGATGCGCGCGGCGCGGTACCCGTAGTCCCAGTCCCGGGACAGGAAGTAGTCGTAGTCGTCCGTGACGATCGCGTTGTTCGCCGTGACGATGTATCCGGATGCCGGGTTGTAGGAGACCGGAAGGTCCTCGAACGGGATGTACCCGGTCCAGTCGTAGGCGCTGTCCCATCCGGGCTGCGGTAGCCAGCCGTCCCCGCTGCCGCGCACCGGGAGCCGACCGGGCGTCTGGTAGCCGATGTTGCCCTCGACGTCGGCGTAGATGAGGTTCTGCGCCGGCACGTCGAACAGCGACGCCGCGCGGCGGAAGTCCTCGAAGTTCTGCGCCGTCGACAGCGCGAAGATCGCGGTCGAGGTGGTCCCGGCATCCAGGGCCGTCCAGCGCAGGCTCACGGCGTACTCGCCCTCGGGGATCTCCGGCGCACCTTCCAGCGGCAGCACGGTTCCCCCGGTGCCGACCACCGGGTCGTCCGCGATCGCTGTGAAGTCATCCGTCAGGCCGGAGATGATCGGTCCGTGGACGGTCTCGCGCACCGTCAGCGGAACGTCCTCGCCGCCCGCCACCTTGATGGTCTCCTCACGGATCTCCAGCGGGACGAGCTGGCCGTCGCGCCAGTACGAATCGCCGTCCACCCGCTCGACGTACAGGTCCGTGACATCGGTCGTGAGGTTCGTGAAGCCCCACGCGACCTGCGCGTTGTGGCCGATCACGATGCCCGGGAGGCCGGAGAACGAGAACCCGCCGACGTCGAACGGGCACTCCTCGGTGACCTCCGAGCACTTCAACTGCACCTGGTACCAGACGCTCGGCAGCGAGGCGCCGAGATGCGGATCGTTCGAGAGCAGCGGCATCCCGGACTCGGTGAGAGCCCCCGACACGACCCACGAGTTCGACCCGATGCCCTCGCCGACGTCTCCGATGAGCAGGCTCGCCGCCTCGATGACGGAGTCCGCCTCCTGCCAGTCGATCGACGCGACAGCGGCCTGGGCGTCGGCCTCATCCTCGGTCGGGGCCGTGAAGGCGGCGGCCTCGGCATCCGTCGACGTGCTCAGCGCCGGGACGCTCGAGATCTTCGGGACGATCACGGGGTTCTGCTCGAAGGGATAGGCGGGGTACAGCTTCTCCAGCGTCTCCTGGGTCGTGGCGGCATCCGCGCTGTCGCCCTCGGCCTCCAGCTGGGCGGCGAGGATCGCGCGCTCCGTCTCTGCTTCGACGTTGGTCCGCAGGTCCCAGGCCATGGCCTTGAGCCACGCGACCGAGTCGGCGGGTTCCCACGGCTCGACCTCGTAGTCCGGGTTCTGGATGCCGAGCACGGCGTACTCGAGGCTGAGGTCGGCCCCGCTGCGCGTGGCGAGGTAGGCGTTCACGCCGTCCGCGTAGGCCTGGTAGTAGCCGAGGGTCGTCTCGTCCATCGCCGCGACCTCCTCCTCGGCCGTGACGCGCCAGCCGAGCGTGCGCAGGAAGGAGTCCGTCGCCACCTGGGACTCGCCGAACATCTCGGCGACGCGTCCGCTCGTGACGTGCCGGCGGAAGTCCATCTCGAAGAACCGGTCCTGGGCGTGCACGAAGCCCTGCGCGAAGAAGAGATCGTGCGAGCTGTCGGCCGTGATCGTCGGGATGCCGGACGCATCGCGCTGCACGGTCGCCTGCGCTTCGAGGCCGGTGAGCTCGACCTCGCCGGAGGTCTGCGGGAAGGAGCGTCCGATCGTCCAGGCGAGGAAGAAGCCCGCGGCGACGACGATCACGACGATCGCGGCGATCACGGCGAGGGCGATCGCGCCGATGCGACGGCCGATCGAACGGCGCGGTGCGGCGGATGCGGCATCTTCTGTCGTCATCGTCAGAGTTCCTCCGGGTAGGGCTGTGAGACCCGGTGTCACCGGATCGAGGTACGCGTTTCGGGTCGCGCGCCCTGGCATCCTATCCCGCCGGGAGCCCTCCCACCGAGTTCCGCGATCACCCGATCAGGCTGGGCTGGAGGTCCCGGAGCGTGCGCCGATGCGTCATGCGGGTCACGCCGATCATCGCGAGCAGCAGGGCCGCGACGAGCCAGATCGCGAGGACGGCGAGATCCCAGGCGGCACGGGCGAGGTTCCCGCCGTACATGAGCTGACGCATCGCATCCACGACGTAGCCGAGGGGCAGCACGTGGTGCAGCGCCGCCAACGGCGCCGGAAGCGTCTGCCAGGGGAACGTGCCTCCCGCCGTGACGAGCTGCAGCACCATGAGCACGAGCCCCAGGAACTGTCCCACCGAGCCCAGCCAGACGTTCAGCGCCAGGATGATCGCCGCGAACGTCGCCGAGGCGAACATCAGCACGCCGAGCGTGCCGAGCAGGTTGTCGAAGCGGAACCCGAGCGTGGCCGACAGGATGCCCATCAGGCCGACCATCTGCAGGGCGCCGAGAGCGGCGGGCGTCAGCCACCCGGCGAGCGTGACGCGGATCGGGGAGTGCAGGGCGGTCACCGCGCGACGCGAGATCGGCTTGACGATGAGGAACAGTGCGTAGATGCCGATCCACGCGGCCAGGGCCGCGAAGAACGGGGCGAGGCCCGCGCCGTAGTCTTCGGCCGACGCGACCTTGTCGCTGGACACCGCGACCGGATCCGCGATCGTGTCGGCCTGGGCCGTACGCAGTTCGGGGGTGGATGCCGGGATCTCATCGACCCCGTCCTGCAGGCCGTCGCGCAGCTCGACGGTTCCCGCCGACAGCGTCGCCAGCCCGTCGCGCAGCTGCGCCGCGCCCTCGTTCGCCGAGGCGGCTCCGGTGGCCACGGTGTCCGCTCCGCTGGAGAACGTCGAGGCTCCGGAGGAGAGTTCGGCGGCTCCGGCGGCCACCGAGGCGGAGCCCGACGCGAGCTGGTCGATCCTGTCGACGGCGGACTGCACGGTCGCGTTGCCGTCCTCGAGGCGCTGCGCCAGCGGATCGAGTTCGGCGAGGACCCGGTCGATCTGCTCCTGTGCGACGCCCTGCTCGCTCAGGAGCGCTTGGATGTCGCTGCGCGCCTGGGGGAGGGCGTCGACGGCGTGCTGCACGGCGGTGCCCGCGCGGTCAGCGGTGTCGGCGAGCTGACGGTTGCCGTCGCTGACCTGCTGGGCGCCGTCGGCGAGGGTCGCCGCTCCCGTCGCCAGCGAGCCGGCACCGGTCGCGAGCCGGGCGGTGCCGTCGGCGAGCTGCGCGGTTCCGTCGGCGAGTGTCGAGCTGCCGGTCGCCGCGGCCCCCGCCCCGTCGACGAGCCGGGTCGCCCCGTCCGTGGCGTCGATCATGCCGTCGCGGACGTCGCTGAGTCCGGTCAGGAGCTTCTCGGCGGCCTCGGAGCCGACCATCTGGGCGACCGAACTGCGGATCTTCTCGACCGCTTGCGTGCCCATGGATGACGCGAGGTAGTTGTTGGCGTCGTTGGTCTCGAGCTCGATCCGCGCCTGGTGCGGGTCGGTTCCGGATGCCGAGGAGAGCGCCTCCGAGAAGTCGGCGGGGATCGTGACGGTGAAGTCCACGTCGCCGTCGTGCAGCGCCTGGGCGGCGTCGCCGGCGGACATCTCCTGCCAGTCGAACGCGCCGCCGTCGAGGAGGTTCTCGGCGACGTCCTCGCCGTAGTTCGCGGAATCCGTGCCGGTGTCCTCGACGACGAGGGCCACCGGAACCTCGGAGAACTTGCCGTACGGATCCTGGTTGGCCCACAGGTAGAGACCGCCGTAGAGGATGGGGACGCACATCAGCGCGAGGAGTGCGACGACGCCCATCCGGCTCGCGGTCAGCCGCCGCAGCTCGGCGGCGATCATGGCGGGGACTTTCATCGCGCCTCCTCCCCGTCCTCTTCTCGCTTGTCTTCTTCTCGCTGGTCTTCTTCTCGCTCGTCCTCTTCTTCTCGCTGGGCATCTTCTTCTCGCTCGTTGAGCGAGGACAGCGGCTCGTCTTCTTCTCCTCGCTGGTCGAGCGGGGACGGCGGAGCCGACCGAGTCGAAACGCGGTCTCCTCCAGACCCGTCATCCCCTGCCGAGGAGCGAGTCAGATCCCCGACGGGCCCGGAAGCGTTGACGGCCCCGAGCTCGCGGACGCGCTCGAGCGCGATGGCGGCGGAGCCGCCGACGATCACCAGCAGGGCGAAGCCGCGGTCCGCGAACTCTCCGGCGATGCGCCACCAGCCGTCCGGACTGCCGCCGTGCCGGTCGGGGGAGACGAGGACGATGGCCTCGACGCCCTCCCGCAGGACGGCCAGCTCGCACAGGATGCGCACGCGCGCCGCCGGATCCACAGTGCCGATCGGCGCCGAGGCCAGCTCGTCGAAGCCGAGCTGCGCCAGCCAGCGGCGGGCGTGCAGGGGAGTGGCGGGCCGGCCCGCGAACATCAGCTCCTCGGCGACGACCCCGGCGAGCGCGATGTCCGGATGCGGATCGCTGACGTCCGGGGCGTCGACCAGCGCCACCGTGCGGCGCAGCGCCTTCGCGTCGGTCGCGCCGTCGATCGTGACGCGACCGGTCTCCGGGCGCATCCGTCCGCTCGCGATGAGGCCGAGGACCGTCGGGCGCTGCTCGGTCTCGGCGAGCGCGTAGCGCACCGCGCCGGTGTGGAACTCCAGGCTCGTCGGAGGCAGTGCCTGCCCCGCGCGGCCCTTGCTCACCTCGTGCAGGGCGACTCTCATTCGGCCTCCTCGTCCGTGAGCTCCGGATGCTCGGCGAGCAGGGCGTCGGTCTGCTGCCAGGACAGTCCCGCGACGCCGAGGACGGCGCGGACGGCGACCGAGGCCTCGTCCTCGGTGACCAGGTCGTCGCGCACCACCATGCGGGCGGTGGATTCGATCAGTCGCGCGAGCGTCGCGGCACCGACGTCGGTGCGCAGGGTGCCGTCGTGCTGCCCGCGCTGGACGATTCCCACGACGACGGCGCGGACCGGGGCGAGGGCGGCCGCCGTATCGGCGACGTGTGCGTCGTCCAGGGCGATGCTCGCGGCCACGCGGATGTGGGCGGCCTCGCGCCACAGCCGAGCGGCGAGTTCGGCCAGCGCGAGGGGAGCGTGCGCGTCGACGGGCCGCTCGGCGATGGCGTTGAACCGGTGGGTTCCGGTCGCGATCAGTTCGCGGATCAGGGCGCCGCGGTCCTCGAAGTGACCGTACAGGGCGCGTCGCGACAGGCCGGCCGTGCGGGCGATGAGGTCGATGGATGCGTTCGGGTCGATCGCGAGCGCCTCGCGCGCGGCAGCGAGGATGCCGTCGCGATTCGCCTGGGCGTCGCGGCGCGGAGCACGAGGAGAGGTCTGAGTCACGGCATCCAGTGTACCTATCTTGCACACACATGTGCAAGATAAACCCCGTGTCGACTCGTCGTTCACCGCGTGGTCATCCGCGCGTCAGCCAAAAGGCTCCGACGGTTCCTAGCCTGACGACAACCCGTCTAAGAACTCTCTTAAGGAGTGCGCCTTTTCCATGTCCCGACCCACCCTCACCGGCCGGCGCGCGTGCGCCGGACTCGTCGCTGCCGCCCTCGCCGGCGGCGCAGCCGTCTCGTTCGGTGCCACCGCGGCCACCGCGGCGGAGATCCCCGAGACCTTCCTCAGCACCGCATCCACGGTCTGGAGCTATTCCGACGACAACTCCGACCCGGCGGCAGGAGCCGCTGACCGGCTGATCTGGACCCAGCCCGCCTACGACGACACCGCCTGGAAGACCGCCACCGGCGCTTTCGGGGCGAAGAACGGCCAGCCCACCGGCATCGGAGCAGACTTCCCGATCACCACGCTGCTCGACCAGTACATCGAGGGCACGTCCACGGACGTCCCGACGTTCCACTTCCGCACCACGATCGACATCGACGCCGAGCAGCTCGCGGCCATCGAAGGGCTGAAGGCCGAGGTCGTGTACGACGACGCGCTCCAGGTCTTCGTGAACGGCGAGAAGGTCGCCGGGTTCATCGACGACGCCGTGGAGGCGGCTCCGGAGTCCGAGCGCAACCTCATGTACGCCGGGAACAGCAACGGCGATCCGGTGACCTCGACCTTCACGATCGATCCGGAGGATCTCGTCGCCGGCGAGAACACGATCGCGGTCGCCCTGCACCAGGACCGCGCCACGAGCTCGGACATCTACTTCGACTTCGCGAGCCTCACGCCGATCCTGCCCGGCGAGGCGGGGGATGCCGCCTACACCGACGTCGTCCTGACGATCGGCGCGGACGCCTCGGCGCGCAACGTCACCTGGTACACCGACACCGACAGCGCGCAGGTCCTGCAGTACGCCGTCGGATCCGACACGACGGCGTTCCCGGCATCCGGGGTCCGCACGGTCGAGGCCGCCGGTGACGTCACCACGAGTGGCGAGTACAACCGCCGTGCGGCGATCACCGGACTCACCGAGAACGCATCCTACGTGTACCGGGTCGGGTCGGAGGCGGACGGCTGGTCCGAGGTGCGCACGTTCTCGACCGCATCCTTCTCGGGGGACTACGACTTCCTGTTCTTCGGCGACCCGCAGATCGGCGCCTCGGGGAACGCGCAGAACGACGGCGCCGGCTGGGCGCAGACGCTCGACATCGCGACCGAGACCTATCCGGACAGCGAGCTGCTCTTCTCCGCCGGTGACCAGGTCGAATCCGCCGGCAACGAGACGCACTACGAGCAGTTCCTCGCCCCCGAGCAGCTCGGTGAGATCGCGCTGGTCCCCGTCAACGGCAACCACGACGTGGGATCGAAGGCATACGAGCAGCACTACACGGTGCCGAACCTCGACCCCACCGCCGGGGCGGCCACGAGCGGCTCCTCCTCGGGAGGCGACTACTGGTTCGAGTACAAGGACGTCCTGTACGTCGTGCTGAACTCCAACAGTTCCGACTACGCGAGCCACATCGCGTTCATGGAGAAGGTCGTCGCCGAGCACGGCGCCGACGCCACGTGGAAGGTGCTGGCCTTCCACCACTCCATCTACTCCGTGGCCTCGCACGTCTACGACACGCAGATCGAGAACCTGCGCGCGGCGCTGCCCCAGACGATCTCCGACCTCGGCTTCGACCTGGTGCTGCAGGGGCACGACCACAGCTACACCCGGTCGTTCCTGATCGAGGACGGCGAACTCGCCGACGCCACCGAGGTCGCGGGCCAGTCCGAGGTCTCGGCCGGTGAGGGCGAGGTCCTGTACGTCACGGCGAACTCCGCCAGCGGCTCGAAGTACTACAACGTCAAGGCGCCGGACGCCTGGTACGCCTCGGTCATCAACCAGGAGAAGGTGCGCAACTACTCGCACATCGAGGTGACCGACGACGCCATCACCGTCACGACGCTCCGCAGTGAGGCGTACGGCGAGAACTCGCCCGTGAACAGCGTCGTCGACGAGGTCACCCTCGTGCGCGACGACGTCACGGCGCCCGAGATCACGCTTCCGGACTCGAACGAGGTCGAGCAGGGCACCGCCTTCGACCCGCTGGACGGCGTCACCGCGACGGACGACCGCGACGGCGACCTGACGGCGTCGATCGAGGTCACCGGGTCGGTGGACGTGGACGCACTCGGGGCGTACGAGCTCGTCTACACGGTTTCGGATGCCGCGGGCAACGAGACCTCGATCACCCGCACGGTCACCGTCGTCCCCGCGTCGGTCACGCCTCCGGCGGAGCAGGCGTCGGTGTCGGTCTCCGGCGACCTGGTCCAGGGCGGCTCGATCGAGATCGCGGGCGCGGGCTTCACGGCAGGAGACGCGGTGAACATCACGGTGCACTCCGATCCCGTGGACCTCGGCACCTTCACAGTTGCGGACGACGGCACCCTGACGGCGAGCTGGACGATCCCGGCGGACTTCGCGGCCGGGGCGCACTCGATCGTCGTGACGCTCGCCGACGGGAGCACCGTCACGGCCGAGTTCACCGTGACGGCAGCCGCGGGAGCAGGCGGCGCGTCCGCCGAGGGCGACCTCGCCACGACCGGTGCCGAGCTGCCCCTCGCCATCGGGGGCCTCGCCCTGGCGCTGCTCGTCACCGGCGGCGTCCTCGTCGCCCGTCGGCGCAGCCTCGCCGCTCGCGACTGATCGCATCGGATGCCCCGGGCCGGCGGGTCCGGGGCATCCCCGTTCCTCGGAGACTCCCATGCGCGTGCGCTCGTCCGTCATCGTCCTCACCACCGCCATGACCCTGGCGCTCGCCGGATGCTCCGGTGCGGGGGCGGCTTCCCCGCCCTCACCGAGCACGACGGTCGCGCCCGAGCAGGTGCCGGGATCGACGCTGGATCCGTCGGCGGCGCCCTCGCCCGCCCCGGACGGGCTGACGCTGGCCGTCGTCGCCGCGACCTCCGCCGGCGAGGAGGAGCAGATCGCGCTCGCCGCGGTACGGGAGTTCGCGACCGGGCACGACGGGACCGTGCTCGTGTTCGATCAGAGCCCGCCCGATGCAGTGGATCAGGCGCTGCGCGCCGAGGCCGACGTGATCGTGGGGATCGGTCCGGCCGTCGTCGGTGCGATCGACCTCGCCTCGGCCGCGAACCTGGACACCTCGTTCCTCGTGTTGGGCACACAGCTCGCGGAGCCGACCGAGAACGTCGTCGCGGTGGTCTGGCCCGGGGCCGACGAGCGGGCGGTGTTCGCCGACGAGGAGCTGGACTTCAGCGGAGCGGAGACCTTCGCCGCCGAGGCGATCGAGACCGGACTCGCGGCGTTCGCCTCCGGCCTCGCCGGACACGTGATCGCCCTGGACTGACCCCCGCCGCGGCATCCCGGCAGGCGTCCGAGTCGGCCCCCGAAGTGGTGCTTCGGTTCGGGGGAAGAAGGCGACGCAGCAGCGCGGATCGGCAGGAAGGCCGGGGACGCGCAGGCGTGCTGGGTTCAGTCCGTGCCGGAGTCGAACGCCGCCCCCTCGGATGCCGCGTCCACGGCATCCGCGAGAGTCTCCTCGGTCTCGGCGAGCGTCGTGCCCTCGACGGCATCCGTGATCTCGCTCGACTCGCCCGCGGTGACACGGCCGACGAGCTCGCCCGTGGCTCCGCCGACGAGGCCGAGCCCGGCGTACTGCTCGAGGCGCGCGCGCGAATCGGCGATGTCCAGGTTGCGCATGGTGAGCTGGCCGATGCGGTCGATCGGACCGAAGGCCGCGTCGCCGACGCGCTCCATCGAGAGCTTCTCGGGACCGTAGGACAGGTTCGGCGACACCGTGTCGAGGATCGTCCAGTCGTCGCCGCGGCGCAGGCGGATCGTCACCGTGCCCGAGATCGTCGAGCCGACCCAGCGCTGGATCGACTCGCGCAGCATGAGCGACTGCGGCTCGAGCCAGCGACCCTCGTACATGAGGCGTCCGAGGCGGCGGCCCTGCTCGTGGTAGGTCGCCAGGGTGTCCTCGTTGAGGATGCCGTTGACGAGGCGCTCGTACGCGATGAACAGCAGGGCCATCGCCGGGGCCTCGTAGATGCCCCGCGACTTCGCCTCGATGATGCGGTTCTCGATCTGGTCGCTCATGCCGAGGCCGTGGCGACCGCCGATCGCGTTGGCCTCCTGCACGAGCGCCACCGGGTCGGAGTACTCGACGCCGTTGATCGCGACCGGTCGACCGCCGTCGAAGGTCACCGTGACGTCCTCGGTCTCGATCGAGACCTGCGGGTCCCAGAACTTCACGCCCATGATCGGGTCGACGGTCTCGAGCGACACGTCCAGGTGCTCGAGGGTCTTGGCCTCGTGGGTCGCGCCCCAGATGTTCGCGTCCGTGGAGTAGGCCTTCTCGGCCGAGTCGCGGTACGGGAAGCCGTGCGCGACGAGCCATTCGCTCATCTCCTGCCGCCCGCCGAGCTCCGTGACGAAGTCGGCGTCCAGCCAGGGCTTGTAGATGCGCAGACGCGGGTTGGCCAGCAGGCCGTAGCGGTAGAACCGCTCGATGTCGTTGCCCTTGTAGGTGGAGCCGTCGCCCCAGATGTCGACGCCGTCCTCCTTCATGGCGCGCACGAGCAGCGTGCCCGTGACGGCGCGTCCCAGCGGCGTCGTGTTGAAGTAGGTCTTGCCGCCGGAGCGGATGTGGAAGGCTCCGCAGGACAGGGCGACGAAGCCCTCCTCGACGAGGGCCGTCTTGCAGTCGATCAGCCGCGACGCCTCGGCGCCGTACTCGAGGGCGCGGCCCGGGATCGAAGCGATGTCATCCTCGTCGTACTGTCCGAGATCGCCCGTGTACGTGAAGGGCACGGCGCCCTTGTCGCGCATCCAGGCGACGGCGACGGAGGTGTCGAGGCCCCCGGAGAATGCGATGCCGACGCGCTCGCCGACGGGGAGGGACTGAAGGACCTTGGACATGGCTCCCAGTCTATCGGCGCGCGGCGTGTCGCCTTGCCCGATGGCGGCGGGCTCCGGCGCTGCCCTGGTCGGGGCAGGGGCGGAAGAGCAGGTCGGTTAGCCTGGCTGACGAGTCATGGAGATCGGGAGGATCATGCGCCGCGTCGTCGGGACCCTGTTCGCCACCGCGCTTCTCGCCCTCGGGATGACGTCCTGCGCCGCGCCGGAACCGGTGCCCGCGGACTCGGAGGCCCCGCCCCCGACCTCGGCTCCGGCATCCCCGGGCGCCGAGGCCGCCGACGCCCTGTGCGCGTCGGGCGAGGGCGGCGGGGACGCGTGCGTCATCACCGCGCAGACAGCCGCGGAGGATCTCTCCTTCGCGGGCTACGAGGTCGTGAAGATCGTCGACTCCACCCTGCAGGGCGCGGTCACCGTCGACGGCGTGGGCGAGCTCGTGGTCACGAACACGCGATTCGGCGCGGACCTCACCGTCACCGGCGTCGACGGCGTCGTGATCAAGCTCTCCGACGTCGCGGGATCGCTCGTGCTCTCGGACGCCGAGCACGCCGCGCTCGTCCAGAACACCGTCGCCGGTGATCTCCGCTGCGAGGGCGTGAGCGCCGACGGCGACGGCAACCGTGTGACCGGCACGAACACCTGCCCGACGCGCTGAGACTGGACGCGCCCGGCTCGCCGCGCCAGAGTGTTCTCGGAGGTGCGACATGGGCGAGGCGGTGCTGTGGGGATCCGTGGCGGCGTCACCGCTCATCGTCGGCGCGCTGCTCGCGCTCTGGCGTCCCTGGCCGCCGAGGTGGCTCGGCATCGTCCTGGGCTTCGGCGCCGGCGCTCTGATGGCCTCGATCGCCTTCGAACTGTGGGAGGAGGGACTCGAGCTCGGCGGCCCCCTCCCGCTCGCGATCGGCGTCGCGGCCGGGGCGGTCTGCTACTACATCGGCGACCGGATCGTCGAGAAGCGCGCGACGTCCTCGGCGGGGCAGGGGGCGCCGCTGGCGGTCGGGGCTCTCCTCGACGGCGTCCCGGAGCAGCTCGTGCTCGGAATCGGCCTCGCGTCGGGTGAAGGGGTCAGCGTCGCGCTCGTGATCGCGATCCTCGTGTCGAACCTGCCCGAGTCGATCGGCTCGGCATCCGATCTGCTCGAAGGGGGCATGCGGCGCTCGCGGGTCATCGGCCTGTGGGCGATCGTCGCCGTCGCGTGTGCGCTCGCGACGATCGCCGGCTTCGCCCTCGCGGATGCCGTCGGCCCCGAGTTCCGGGCGGCGGCCAGCGGTTTCGCCGCCGGTGCCCTGCTCGTCATGCTCGTCGACTCGATGGTGCCGGAGGCCCAGTCCAAGGCGAAGGACGAGACCGGCCTCGCGACGGTCCTCGGGTTCGCCCTCGCGGCCGGACTGTCGATGGTGTCCTGACCCGTGCCCCTGGGCCGGCGGAACGCGCACGCGAGCACCCGAGACGGCTAGGACCCCGGATACTCCTCGAGCCGCTGCTCGAACTCGGCCCGGTCGGCTTCGCTGAGCAGCTCGGGGGCGAGGAACATGATCTGCAGACCCTCGACCGGTTCACCGGTGCGGGCCGCCTGCGCCTCGCGCGAGCGCCGGAACTCGCCGGAGTCGTCCTGGGAGGTGTCGTAGATCGTGGCGTAGAACCGACGCGGCCCGGGGTAGTCGTCGCTGTACCACTCCCACACGTCCTGTGTGCGCGGATCCGCCGATCCGTACAGCTTCTCGCGCATCGTGGCGTCGAGTCCGGACGAGGCGTCGTTCAGAGAGATGATGCCCCACATGTCGTGCTCGGCGAGCACGTCGTCGATGACGTCCATGACGGCGAGCTTGCGATCGTGATCCTGGATCGGCTCGTTCGTGCCCCATTTCTGGGACGTGTACTGCACGAGCATGGACTCCCCGCCGTATCCGTTGCGCTCGGGGCGCAGATCCTCGTCGCCCGCCGGACTCCACGTGTAGCCGAACTCCGCGCTGAGCCGCTCCTTGATGTCGGCCATTGCCGCCTCGGACGACTCCCGCACCTGTTCGAGGGAGGGACGGGACAGGATGTCCGCGCTCGGGGTGTCCTTGATCCCCGGGTAGGCCTCCTCGTGCTTCTGCTCCTCGGACTTGGCGCCCTCGTAGTTCCCGGATGCCGAGGTCTGCACGGCTCCCAGGGCGCCGACCGTCGCGACGTTGAACAGCAGCGTGATCGTCAGCGCCGCGGCTCCGAGCGCTCGACCTCGGGGCGTGAGGAGCGCCGCGATCACCACGGCGACCACGAGCAGCTGCACGGCGAGCATCGTGACGCCGTAGACGATGTCGGTGCCGCCGGAGGCGACGGCGCCGAGCAGGACGACCGCGAACAGGATGCCGGACACCAGCGCGATCCAGCCGAGAGCATCGGCCGGCTGCTTCGGTGCGTCCAGGGTGGCCACCGCGTTCTCCGTCGCGAGCGCGGCCGGATCCGGCGTGCGCCGGGCCCCGCGGTAGCCGCCGGGCGGGGGCACCGGGGGAGCACCGTCCGAGTGGGTCACGTATCGTGCGCGCTGCTGTTCGGGATCTACCATGGTCTGTCCGTCCCCGAGCCGGATCCGTCGCCGTCCTGGTTGTCCTGCCGTTCCTCGCGGCCCTGGTCGAGCCGCTCCTCGAGATCCCCGAGCTGGTCCTCGCTCGGCTGCTCCTGCTCGGGCTGCTCCTGAGGCTGCTCGCCCTCGCCGCCGTTCGGCTGCTCCTGCTGCTTCTGCTGCAGCCGGTCCTCCAACTGCTCCAGCGTGTCGCCCATGCTGCGCTGGGGATCGGAGGACTGCTCGTCCGCCTCCGGAGTGCCGCACTCCTCGGGCGTCTCCAGCGTGACCGTGAGCGCCTCGGCGTACAGCGCGGCGGCCCCGGGACCGTCGCCCTCGTCGCGGGCGGCATCGCCCATCTGCTCGATCACGAGCGCGAGGTTCACCCGCACGCCGCAGACCTCGAGCCCGTGGGCGAGAGGCAGGGCCTCCTCGAACTTCGCACGGGCCTCGGGGAGCTGCTGGGAGGCGGCCAGCCCCACGCCCACGTTGAACGGCGCCTTGTACGGCTCGAACCAGTTCAGGACCTCTTGCCCTTGACCTGCGCGGATCGTCCCCTCGGCATCGCCGACCGCGTGGGATGTGATGGCCTGGTGGGCGAAGGCGTACATGCTCAGCAGCTTGCCGGCGAACAGCACAGCGGCCAGAGTGAGCGGAAGCGTGCCGATGGCGATCCAGCGGCGGATGCTGCGGCGCCGGCGGTTCGCGGCCAGGAGCGCCGCCGCGGCGTCGGCGGGAGTCGGCTCGGTCATCGCGCGCCCCCTTCGCCCGAGGTCCGGGGAGTCCGCGCGGACAGTCCGCGCAGGCCGGCGACCCGTGCCGTCGCCACGGCGAGCTCGATCGCGAGAAGCAGCCCGATCAGCGCGGCGGCGACCCAGTACAGTTCGATGACGTCGCCGACCTCGCCGGACTCGGCATAGTTCGTCGTGGTGGTGGGCGCCTCCGGCAACTCGACGACGGCATCCGCGCTCCGGTGCTGGTAGGGGACGCCGAGCTCATCCGCGATCGTCTGCAGGTTCTGCTCGTCGATCACCGACAGGGCGTTCCCGCCCTGGTACTGGATGTAGGCGCCACCCGCACCGCCGAGACTGGTGTCCTTCATCGGCCCGCCCTCGGTCGTGCCATAGCCGAGCACGGCACCGCCGTCGGTGAACTCGGCGCTCGCCGCGAACGACTCGGGCTCGGTGGAGGCGGTCTGCTCGCCGTCCCCGAGGTAGAACACCATGCGCGAGCGCTCCGGCGACGACTCGGCGGCACCCTGCAGGGTCTCCTGGAGCACCGTGTTCGCGATGCCGATCGAACTGCCGTGCGACTGCGCGGTCACCTCGGGCCGCAGCACCTCCATGGCGGACGCCAGCGCCGTCGTGTCGGTGGTCAGCGGCAGCCGCACCTCGGCGGCCGCATCGAACGTGATCAGGGCGAAGCGTGCTCCGGGGTACTCGTCCATGATCGCCTGCACGTCCTCGCGGACGCCGTCCAGCCGAGGGCTGTCATCGTCCCAGTCCTCGGCGACGATGCTCGCCGTCGTGTCGACCACGAGGACGACGTCGGTGTCCGTCGCGAGCGTCTGGCTGGTCCCACCGGGGACGCCGGGACGCAGCAGCAGCACGCAGCACGCCAGGACGAGGACGAGCCGCATCGCCCACAGAATCCGCCCCCGTGCGCCCGGAGGCCGGATCACGCAGAACACCGCGAGCGCGATGAGCGGCAGGCAGATCAGGGCGATCAGCCACGGGTTCAGGACGGGGTCGAGGATCACAGCCGCACCCTCCACAGCACCACGATGAGGGCCAGGACGGGGATCACCAGCAGCACGATCCACAGGTCGGGATCGTCGCTCCACACCACCTGCGCCTGCCCGCGCAGCTCGGCGGCCTCCTCCTCCTGGACCTCCGCGACGATGTCCGCGACGGTCGCCGTCTCGCGCAGCCCGTACGCCGCTCCGCCCGTCGCCTCGGCGGCGGCGATGAGCGCCGCGCTCGGCTCGGTGTCCTTGCCCTCGACCGGATTCAGCGCGAAGACCCGGATCCCCTTGGACGCCGTGTACGCCGCGGCCTCCTCCAGGGTCACGATGGAGGCGCCGTTGACCTCGTTGTCCGTGGCGAGGATGATCGAGCGGCTGCGCTCGTCGCCTTCCTGGTCGAACCCCATCGCGCAGGACGCGAGCCCGTCGCCGATCAAGGAGGCGCCGGGCCCGTTGAGGGTGCCGACCCAGTGCTCGGGCACGTCCGCGCCATAGTCGAAGCTCGCCCGGATGCTCTCCAGGTGCTCCCGGACGAAGTCGTAGTCATCCGTCAGTGGAAAGATCTGCACGGCGGAGCTGTTGAAGATCGTCAACCCGATGCGCTCGCCCTCGAACCCGTCCAGCAGCTCCTCGAACACCGTCAGCACCTCGACGTCGACGTCGCTCATGGAGCCGGAGACGTCCAGACACAGCATGATGTCGCGGCTGGTGTTCACCGGCTGGACGGTCTGCGAGGACATCGGCCGCGCGGCGACCGCGCCGGCCAGCAGAACGGTCACCGAGGCGAGCGCCACGAGTCCGGACAGCACGAGGGCCCTGCGGCGGACCGCCTGCCGGAACGACGGCAGCGTGCGCAGCCGCTCCGCGCGAGCGATCGGGGCAGCATCGGCCGCGGCATCCGTGCGATGCCGGCGCAGACCGACGACGAGGCCGACCCCGGCCGCGATCAGCACCGCGACGACGGCTCCCGCGAGCATCCAGATGTTCGCTAGTTCCATGCCGTCACCACCCTGCGGGCGGCCTCGATGCCGAGTGCCGGGTCGATCGCCGGGCCGCGCCGGAACACGCTCGGGTAGTAGTGCCGGTGCAGCGCGTCGATGAGCGCCGGATGGACGCCCAGGGCGATGAGATCGTCGAGCGCGAGCACGGGCGCCTCGATGCCGCTGTACTCGTTCACGAAGGCTCGGACCGTCCGGCTGAGCTCGAGGTTCGCACGCTTGGCGTCGATGCGCCCCTCGCCGTACGCCGCCTCGATGCGGTCGATCTGCTGCAGGTACTCCCCGCGCAGCACCGCGAGGACCTCGTCCATCCTGGTGGGGCCGAGCGGCGCGGAGCCCGACAGCTCCATCCGGCGCTTCGGGCGCGTGAGCGCGATGACGATCCAGGCGGCGAGGACGAGGACGGCGAGGATGCCGAGAGCCAGCAGCAGCCAGCCCCAGCCGTACTGGGCAGGCGGGTAGAGCTCGTCAGAACCGGACATTCGCCCTCCGGTTCAGCATGCGCAGCAGGGCGCCGACGGCATCATCCTGGGTGTCCAGGTCCGCCCGGCTGATCTCCAGGGCATCGAGCACCTCGTCGCGGTGCGCGGCCTCGGCGGCCGAACGCGCCGCGAGCTCGCGGACGATCCCCTCGTCGCCCTGGACGAAGTCCGGCACCTGCCAGCGCGAGTACACGTCGGCCCGCACGCGCCCGGTGGTGTGGTCCAGCACGGGGTCGGCGTCGCGCAGCGCGATCCAGAGCACGTCGTGCTGCACGCGCAGCCGGCGCAGCAGGCGTTCGGTCTCGTCCGTGACCGGGGCCTCGTCCGTGACGACCACGAGGATCATGCGTCGGGGGATCGTGCGCGCGATGTAGCTCAGCAGCCCGTCGCGGTCCCCGGGAGCGGTGCTGGTGTCGATCGCGTGGTCGATCCGGCGCAGCGCGTGCTCGAGGGCGCCCTCGCTGCGCGCCGGGGCCATCCGGCGGATGCCCGAGGCATCGCCGTGGACCACCGTGAAGTCGTCGCCGTGACGCAGCGTGAGGATGCCGAGAGCTCCGGTCGCGAGGATCGCGAGCTCCTTCTTCGGCCGCTCGTCCTGGGCGAGCGCGGTCATGCCGCGCCCGGTGTCGACGACGAACATCACCGTGTGCATGCGGGTCGCGCGATGCCTCTTGACGAGCGGTGAGCCCTGCTTGGCCGTCGCCCTCCAGTCGATGTCGCGCACCTGATCGCCGTACTCGTAGGCGCGCAGGTCCTCGAAGTCGTGACTGCGGCCGCGCAGCAGGGACGCGTACGCCCCGTCGAGCGCATGCATCGACTTCTGCGACGAGTGGATGAAGAGCTTCGCCCTCACCCGGGTGATCAGGGAGGGCATGCGTCAGGGAGTCGGCACCGCGGCGAAGATGAGATCGATGATGTCCTCGCTGCGCACGCCCTCGGCATCCGCCTCGAAGGTCAGGAGCACGCGATGGCGCAGCACGAGGTGGCGGAGCGTCCGGATGTCCTCCGGCACGACGTGCGTGCGGCCCTGCAGCAGGGCGAGCGCGCGGGAGGCCTGCAGGAAGGCGATGGATGCCCGGGGGCTGGCGCCGTACTTGATGAGCCGGGCGCTTTCCTCGCCGATGTACGGGGCGGGATTGCGGGTGACGTAGGCGAGCTGGACGATGTAATTGCGGATCGACGCGTCGACGTAGACCCGGCTCGCGATGTCCTGCAGCTGCTCGATGTCCGCGAGCGTGACCGCGCTGGAGACGTGACGATCGGGGTCGAGCACGCCGGAGTCGATGCGGCTGAGGATCTCGAACTCCTCGGCGGGGCTCGGGTACTCGACGATCTCCTTGAGCAGGAATCGGTCCATCTGGGCCTCGGGCAGCTCGTAGGTGCCCTCCTGCTCGATCGGGTTCTGGGTCGCGATGACGAGGAACGGGCGCGGCAGGTGATGCACCTCCCCGCCGATGGTCGTCTGGTGCTCCTGCATCGCCTCGAGCATGGCGGACTGGGTCTTGGCGCTGGAGCGGTTGATCTCGTCGAGCAGCACGAAGTTCGCGTGCACCGGCCCGAGCACGGTGCGGAACGATCCGGTCGCGGCGTCGTAGATCTGGTTGCCGGTGATGTCGCTGGGCAGCAGGTCGGGCGTGCACTGGATGCGCTTGAACTGCGCGCGGACCGTGTCGGCGAGGGTGCTGGCCGCCGTGGTCTTCGCGAGGCCGGGCACGCTCTCGAGGAGGATGTGGCCGCCGGCGATGAGAGCGATGAGGAGGCTCAGACGCAACCGCTCCTGGCCGACCATCTTGGCCGAGTACGCCTCAGAGATGACCCGCAGCACCTCGGTCGCGCGGGCGAGCTCGGCGTCCGTGGTCCGGGCATCGGATGCCGCGGCGACCGGGGATGCCGGAGGCGATGCCGCCGGTGCGGGAGGCGCCGCGGGGGACGTCGGCGAGCTCGTCGGGACGCTGCTGATCGGCGCAGCCGGCGCGGGCGGAGGCGGAGGGATCGCTGGTCCGCCGGTGGCCGCGGGATGGGGCTGGTTCATCACTGTCTCCTCGATCGCGCCGGGGGACACGTCGATGCCGTTCCCCCGGGAAACAGCGTAACCCGCGGGTCAGTGGCCGATGACGCCCTGGAGGTCGACCGCCACCTTGATCGCGGTGATCGTCTCGCGCTTGTGCAGGTTCTCGACCTTCGCAGCCCCGCCGAGGGAGAGCAGCGGCACGAAGATGAACGACTGATCGTAGGGCAGTTCTCCGTGCGCGGCCACGGCCTCGGGGAAGATGTCCCAGTCGTAGGAGTCGGACAGGTGGGCCGCGCCGCCTCGTCTGACCAGGTTGAAGAACGTCTTCATGGACCCCTGCCCCTTGGTGTCGCCGATGCGATACATGATCGCGATGACGCCGGGGTGGCTGGGCTCCCACGTGATGAGGTCACCGAGTCCGGTGACGGCGAACGGGATGGCGATGCCGTCGCCCTGGGTCTTGCCGATGCAGTCCCCGACCTCGGCCTCGTACAGTTTCGGGTCGATGAGACGGATGAAACCCTGACCGAAGGTCCCGTACCCGTAGTTCTCCCAGACCTCGATCAACTCGTCCGGAACGCGACCCCGGTACTCCTCGATGATCTCCGCCGGAACCGGGGCGTGCGGAACGAAATCAGCGATCTGAACCATGGCACCAACCTATCGGAGGACGACGTTGATGAAGGTGTTGTCGAGATCGACGCCGGGATTGGCGTTGAGGAAATCGATGACGGCGGCGTCGATGTCCCCGACGCGAGAGCGCCATTGGGAGCCGAGAGATGAATTGATGCGCGTGTCGCCGACGCCAGAGATGTCGGTGACGTCACCGCCTGCGATGCCGTCGAGACGATGCGTCGCTGCCTGCCCCTTCAGCCACTCGGACGCGAGGTCCTTCGCGTCGTCGTAGTCGAGGTCGTCGTCAGCGTCGAGCAGCTCATTGATCTTGTCCTTCAGCGCGTTGTCCCGAGCGTCCTGCTGGGCCCGCAGCGAGTCCGAGGTGCGACCGTTCTCGAGATACTCGATGCGGTTCTTCAGCCAGTCGGACAGCGGCATCTTCTGCAGCGTGTCCATCTGCTCGTCGTACTGACGGTTGTACTCGTCCGAGTCGTGCTTCTTGTTCTTCTTGAACTTCTTGAGGCTGACGTCGACCTTGCCGTCGTAGTTGTCACGGTCACGGACCTCGCGGATCACGGTGTCGAGGTGACCGTCCATGTTGGCGGTGAGCTGGTGGAGCTTGTGGTCGGCGTGGGCGAAGCCCTTCAAGGCGGCCTGCTTGAGTTCTCGGATGATCGGTTTGATCGCGCTCATCAGTCGTCTCCTCCGAAGTCGAGTGCGGAGAAGTCCGCGAAGAACGTCGATGTCAGTGACTGGATGTCGGCGCCGTGGACCTGCATCGTCGTGCGGGCGTCCTCGAGTGCCTGCAGGTCGGCGTAGAACTCGTCCGAGTCACCTGCGGTGGCCTCCACCATCGGGGCGTCCAGGATCGCGTCGATCACGGCCGGCAGCTGCTCCGCGAGCGGTTCGATCGCCATCGGCGCCAGCTGGTTGAGCAACTGTTCGACGGCGATGTCGACGGCCGCGTTGAGCAGCTTCTTCTTGATCAGCAGCATCGGACCCGCCCCGGCCGCGGTGATCGGGTTGGTCAGCATCGCGACCAGCGTGATCATCGTGGAGGTGACATCGACGATCACCTTCATCTTCAACGCGAAGATCGCATCCGCCCCGATGTCCATCGCCGTCGCCGCCGGCGGCATGATGTCGATCAGCTTCTGCAGGTTCTGCGACCGGTTCGTGTTCCACGCCGACATCGTCGCAGGCCCTGCCTGACCCCGCATCGCCGACCCCACGTCACCGTTGATCTTCCGATCCACAGCCTGGATCACGTCCTCGAGATCGCTCCCGAAGTTCCGCACCAGGGTGGCACCCTTGCGAACCTCATCCTCATCGATGTCCGGCCACTCGAACCCCAGCTTCTCCATCACCCAGACAAGCTCGTTCGGCAACATCATCCCCACAACGCACCACCTCCAGCGAGCACGATACGTCGAAAGTCGGTCGCTGCCCATGGGTAGTAGGACCCATGCGAACCGCCGTCTGTCCCCCGAACGGCCGACAGACGGTGATGCCGGCGGCGTCTAACGTGGGGAAGCCGCCGCGGATCCGCAGCGCCGGCGCGAACGAGAAGAGAGCGAAATGAGCACGACGCCGACCCCTACACGCAGCGACACGCTCTGGCGCGTGACGATCGTCGCGATCTTCGTGATCGGGGTGGGGACGGCCATCGCCGCGCCGCTGCTCAACGGCAATCCGCGGTCATTCCTGACGGGGTTGCCGATCATCGCGTTCGGCATCCTGATCGCCGCGATCCGTTCGCTCAAGCGCTGAACCCCGGCGAGGGTCAGTCCTCGCTGGAGTGAAGGCGCCGCCGCGCCGACAGCAGGGTCACCTCGAGGTGCTCCTCGGCGAGCAGCCGCTCGGCGCGATCCAGCACGTCCCGGACGTGGGCGGCATCCGCTCCGACGACGGTCACGCCCAGCTGAGCGCGACGATGCAGGTCGTGCGCCCCCACTTCGGCGGCTGCCGCCTCGGTGCGACGCGATAGATCGGCGATCAGCGGACGCAGGATGGCGCGCTTCTCCTTCAGCGAGTGCACGTCGCCGAGAAGCAGGTCGAACTCGATCCAGCCGATCCACACGCGTCGAGTATGGCAGGCCGGAGGGCGGAGAGGAGATCCGGCGGCCGACGTTCACGCGAACGGGGGATTCGCGCATTGGGGAGGGGCGAACGTCGGCCGCCGAGCTTGGGGGAGTCCTTCAGCGGCTCCAGTCTTCGTCGCGCTCGTCTCGACCGTCTCGACGATCGTCGTCGCGGTGCTTGTCGCCGTCCGGGTGGCGGGGGTCGGCGGGATCGACCCGGGCCGGGCCGTCGTGATCGTCGACCCATTCCTTCCAGTCGTCCCAATCGGCCCAGTCGCCCCTGCCCTCGTCCTCGAGCCACTGCTTCCATTCGCCCCAGTCGTCGTCGTCGCTCGTCGGAGGCGCCGGCGGTGCGGGAGGAGCCGGTTCGACAGCGCCCTGCTGGTCGTCGTCCTGGACGACGGGCTCGGGCGTCGGGGACGGCGGGATCGGAGCGGCCGTCGCCGGGACGTCGGGCTCGGACGTGGCGTCCAGCACGGTCTCCTTGTCGGTCACGGCCGAATCGACCGTCACGACATCGGTGACGACGCCGCCGGGGATGACCTGGCTGCTGGATTCGTTCGACACGACCGCGAACGCCACCACGGGGGCGGCAACGACGCCGAGGCAGAGCGCGCCGACGGCGGCAGCCGTCACGACGGTCCTCTTCTGCATCGCTTCCTCCCCGGGCCGCGCTGAAGCGCTTCGGTCCGCGTCCCAGCATGCGGGACGCTTCTAAGGCGGACGGTAAACGAACATGAAAGATCCTTTAGACACGACTGCTGTCGCGGCATCCGGATCCCGGACAATGGATGCCATGTCCTCGCGTGCGCAGCCCGCACCCGACGCGCGCACCGACGCCGCCGGGTTCTCGGTGCGGGCGCGTCTGACGATCGTGATCACGCTCGTGGCGGCCCTGGGCATGCTCGTCGTCGGCGGCGTCGTCTACGCCGTCGAGCGGCACCGCATCACCGAGGCCGTGCAGGAGCAGCTCATCGCGGACCTCGAGTCGGCGCGCCTCATCGTCGGGACGCCCCCACCGGGCGGGTGGGCGGACGCCACCGAGGCCCTCGCGAGCATCATGCGCGTGCTCGTCCCGGGCAAGACCAGCGGCGCCGTCGGCATCATCGACGGGACGGTCGCGCTCGTGCCCGGCGTCGGGCGCAGCGTGGAACCCGGTGAGGACGGCGCGTTCGTCGACCGGGTCGTCTCCGAGGCGTCGAACGGCGACCTCGTGTCGGGTGTCTACCGCGAGAACGGCGCGAACTGGTCGTATCTCGTCGCCCCTGTCGAGGTCTCCTCCGATCCGGATGCCGAGGCGCTGTTCGTCATGGTCTACGACCTGGATCTCGAGTTCGGCGGACTCGAGCTCTCGGCCAGGGCGTACCTGATCACGGCGGTCGGCGCGGTCGCCGTGATCGCCGCGGTGTCCTGGTTCGTCGCCACCCGGCTTCTGCGCCCCCTGCGGGACATGCGCGAGATGGCGGAGCGCGTGTCGGCGCTCTCGCTGGACGAGCGCCTGCCGCTGCGCGGCCGCGACGACGTGTCCGGGCTCGCGCGCACCATGAACGGCATGCTCGACCGCCTCGACGAAGCGATGGCGGCGCAGCGCCGTCTGCTGGGCGACGTGGGCCACGAGCTCAAGACGCCGCTGACGATCGTGCACGGCTACCTCGACGTCATGGATGCCAGGGATCCGATCGACATCGAGCAGACGCGTCGCCTCGCGATCGACGAGATCGAGCGCATGGGGCGCCTCGTCGGGGATCTCGTGGACGTCGCCGTTCTCCTCGACGACGAGGGCCTGCTGCGCGCGCACGTCCCGGCCGGGACGCTGCTACGCACGATCGCGCAGAAGGCGAGCATGCTCGCCGGCACGGAGATCGTCGTCGCCGGTGCGGCCGAGGTGGATGCCGAGATCGACGCCCCGCGCATCACGCAGGCCATGCTGCAGCTGATCCAGAACGCAGCGACGCACGGCGGCGGCGTCATCGAGCTGTCCTCGTCGGTGGCGGGCGGTCGGCTGCTGCTGCGGGTGCGCGACCACGGTCCCGGCATCCCGGACGAGGACAAGGACCGCATCTTCGAACGCTTCCAGCGACTCCAGCAGGGCGGCCGGGGTCCGGACGGCAGCGGTCTCGGCCTCAGCATCGTGCAGCTCATCGCGCAGCAGCACGGCGGCGAGGTCCGGGTCGCCGACGCGCCCGGCGGCGGTTCGGTGTTCGTCCTCGACATCCCGCTGTCGCCGGACGTCTCCGAGGACGGCGTTACGCTGGATCGGCCCGATCGACCGACAGGAGGCGAGTGAGATGCCGTCCATCCTCATCGCCGACGACGAACCGCGCATCGCCGGGTTCCTGGAGAAGGGCCTGCGCGCGGCCGGGTTCACCACGCGGGTCGCCCGCACGGGCCGGCAGGCGCTCGAGCTCGCGCTCACGGACGAGTTCGATCTGCTCGTGCTCGATGTGAACATGCCCGAGCTGACGGGGTTCGAGGTGCTCGAGCAGCTGCGCGGATCCGGCTCGCAGCTGCCGATCATCATGCTCACGGTGCGCATCGAGCTGCGCGACACCCTCACCGGTCTCGAGGGCGGCGCCGACGACTACATCGCCAAGCCCTTCCGATTCGAGGAGCTGCTGGCGCGGATCCGGCTGCGCATGCGGCAGAGCCGCACGCCCGCCGTGACCGAGCTCACCCACGGCGACCTCACGATCGACCTGTCGGCGCGTCGCGCGCGCATCGACGGAGTCGAGATCGACCTCACGGCGAGGGAGTTCGCGCTCGCCGAGGAGTTCGTGCGGCACCCGGGTCAGGTGCTGAGCCGCGAGGTTCTGCTCAGCCGCATCTGGGGCTACGACTTCGATCCCGGATCCAACGTCGTCGACGTCTACATCGGGCATCTGCGGGGCAAGCTCGGGGCCGAGCGGATCGAGACCGTCCGCGGGATGGGCTATCGGATGCCGTGACCCTGCGCGGCCGCCGGCTCCGGCGCGATCCGCTCCGGGGTGCGACCACGGCGGCGCCCGATCCCCACGACGAAGGCCCCGATGCCGACGATGACCGCAGCGATGGCGAGGACGTACCCGGCCACGCCGAGATAGCCGCCCGGCACCTGGTGCGGGTCGAGGAACGGGTACGGGTACCACCACGGCGTTCCGGTGCGCGGCGAGGTGATGAACTCCGCCCGCACCAGGGTGTAGATCGCCCACACGATCGGGAACGCCACGACGACCCACAGCGAGCGCCAGGGCAGGGCCCGTCTCCGCGGCGCGAACAGCACGTCGAGCAGCATGATCACGGGCATCACGACGTGCAGCGTCTCGTTCGTCCAGGCGTCCGAGATGCCGGCGATCGGGATGTGACGCAGAAGCACGTTGTACACGATCCCGGTCACGATCATGTAGGTGCTCGCGCAGACGAACAGCGTCGCCAGCCAGGCGGGTTCGGCGTCAGACCGGCGTCGAGTCGCCAGCATCCAGATCCCGCCGATCATGAGCGCGACCACCGCCGACAGGTTGGAGAGGATCGTGAAGTAGCTGAAGAAGTTCGTCATGACGGTCGGCAGATCCCTCGCCCACGCTGAGTCGGCCGCGAGCGCGTTGACGATCGCGATCGTCGCCTGACGGATGATCGCAGCAGCACCGAGTGCGGCCGCGGCGAGACGGACGTAGGGCCACCAGGTCATATGTTCCTCCGGGCGCCAGCGTAGCGGGACTTCCGCGCGGAAGGATATATCGGTATACCTGGAGCCGGAACGGGAGTTCGGACATGGGGAACGACACGCGCTCGCTGCGAGAGCGGCTCCGGATGCCGCCGGACGCTCCGGTGCCGCTGGGTGAGCGCGTACACGAGGCCCTCTCCGACGCCATCCTCGACGAACGGCTGGCGCCCGGCGAGCACCTGAACGACAAGGACATCGCCGAGGCCCTCGGCGTCTCGCGCACGCCCGTCCGCGAGGCGCTGCAGCGGCTCGCCTGGGCGGGCCTCGTCGAGGTCTCGCCCAGCCGGTACACGCGCGTGACCGAGATCGACGAGGAGCTGGTCTCCGCCGCGCTCGAGTTCACGGGCCTGCAGGCGGGGATCGCGTTGCAGCTCGCGGTGCAGCGGATGGGCGACGCCGAGCTCGCCGAGGCCGTCGGGCTGCTGGACCGCATGATCGCCGCCAGCGACGCGGGCGACGCCGCGGCTCTCATGCTGGCGTCGCGCCTTTTCGTCGGCTGCCTCGCGCAGCGATCCGGGAACCCCGTGCTCGGGCGGAGCATGCACGAGGCCGGGCAGGTGCTGGAACGCGTTCTGCGGCGGTCGCGCGTCGAGCTCGGCACCAGGGAGCTGCGCCGGGACTGCTACCAGCGCATGCGCCGAGCGATGCTGGCGCGGGACGCGGACGCGGCCGAGCACTGGTTCCGCATTCAGCACGGTGTGGGCGTGCCGGCGGATGACCGCGGCATCCGGTCGCGGTGATCGCGGAGTCCCGGGGGTTCCGTGGCAGACCGGTATATCGCTAGAGTCGTGCCGAGCGGGATGACGCACGGCGAGGGAGGGCGCATGAGCGACGGAACGACAGCGGCAGGCGGGAAGACGAGGAAGCGGTGGCTGCGGCGCGGCGGCGGCCTCAGCATCCAGTCCAAACTCCTGATCATGCTGCTGGCGGTCAGTCTCCTCTCCTCGATCGTCGTCGGCGCGATCGGCTTCATCAACGGCCGGCAGTCTCTCCATGACGCGGCGGTGGACCAGCTGATCACGATCCGGTCGATGCGGGCGGCCGAGGTCTCGGACGCGATCGAGAGCGTCCGGCGCGACGCCTCGCTGAATTCGCGCAATCTCAGTGCGCAGAACATGTCCGTTGCGATCAACGAGGGCTTCGAGCAGCTCCAGCAGCAGGAACTCACCCCCGATGAGCGCGCTCAGCTGGAGGCGTACTACACCGACACCTTCATTCCCGAACTCGAGACGCGCGCCGGCGAGGAGTACGGCGACGTCGCCTTCATCCCCGAGTCGACCGCCGGTCAGTACGCGCAGCTGCACTACACGCTCGGCAATCAGGACTTCGACGCCGACTACGACACGGTCCTGGCCCGGAACGACGCCGGCGACGGCTCGACGTACTCCGCGGCGACCGAGCGCTACGGGGACTACTTCACCCGGCTGATCACCGAGGCCGGCTACGAGGACGCGCTCTTGCTCAACCTCGAGGGCGATGTCGTCTTCAGCGCCTACAAGGGGATCGACCTCGGCACGAACCTCTCGACCGGACCGTACCGCGATTCGCTTCTGGCGCAGGCGTACACGGAGGCCGTCGCCACGAACTCCGTCACCACGGTCGTGCTCACCGATTTCGAGCGCTGGATTCCGTCCCTGAACGTCCCCACGTTCTGGGTCGTGTCCCCGGTCGGCAACGACGAGCGCATCACCGGGGCGATCGCCTTCCAGATGTCCCTCGACACGATCAACGACGTCACGACCGGGTCCGAGGGCTGGAAGGCCCAGGGGCTCGGTGACACCGGCGAGGTGTATCTGGTGGGCCTCGACGATCTCATGCGCAGCAATTCGCGCCGCCTGATCGAGGACCCCGACTCCTATGCGCAGCGGGCGATCAGCGGCGGCACCCCGCCGACGGTCGCCGAGCGGATCGTCGAGGTCGGGGGCACCGTCCTGCTGCAGCCGGTCAACACGTGGGCGGTCGGCGAGGCGCAGGCCGGGCGCAGCGGGACGACCACGGGCACCGACTATCTGGGCGGTGACAGCGTGACAGCGTACGCGCCACTCGAGGTCGAAGGATTGGACTGGGTGATCATCGCCCGCATCGACTCGGCCGAGGCGTTCGCCCCGGTCGCGGACTTCACCCGCAACGTGCTGCTGACGCTGCTCGGCATCATCCTCGCCGTCTCGTTGCTGTCGCTCGCGCTGGCGCAGGTGTTCACACGGCCCATCCACCGGCTGGTCGGCGCGGTGCACCGCGTGGCGGAAGGGGATCTGGACGTGCAGGTGCCCCAGGGGTCGCGGGACGAGTTCGGAGACCTCGGCGACGCCTTCAACGACATGGCCTCGAGCCTGCGCATCAAGCAGGATCTCATCGAGGAGCAGCAGAAGGAGAATGAGAAGCTGCTGCACACGCTCATGCCGGAGAGCGTGGCGGCCAAGTATCGCCAGGGCGACGAGACGATCACCGAGGCGCACGAGAACGTGTCGGTCGTGTTCGCCGAGCTCGTCGGCTTCGACGACTTCGCCCGCGACCTGACGGCCGAGCAGGAGATCGCGCTGCTGAACACCCTGATGCGGGGCTTCGATGAAGCGGCCGAGAAGGCGGGGGTCGAGAAGGTCCGTACGCTGCGCGGCGGGTACCTCGCCTCATCGGGGCTGGCGGTGCCGCGCGTCGACAACGTCCGCCGCAGCGTCGAGTTCGCACGCGGGCTGCGCGACGCCGTCGAGCGGTTCAACGCCCAGAACGGCAGCTCGATCGCGATCCGCGCCGGCGTCGACTCCGGCACGGTGACGAGCGGTCTGGTCGCACGGACCAACCTCGCCTACGACCTGTGGGGCGATGCCGTGAACCTCGCCTACCGGGTGCGTTCGGTGACCGGTGAGCCGGGCATCTTTGTCAGCCAGACCGTCCGCGATCGCACGCAGGAGCTGTTCACCTACGTCGAAGCGGGCACGGTCGAAGCGCAGGGACGCACCGAGACCGTGTGGAAGGTCGCCTGACATGGCCGAGGCGTTCCAGGACGGCTGGGCCTGGTGGGTGATCGGACTCGCGGTCGGCGTTCCGGTCCTGCTGGTCGTGCTCACCGAGCTCATCGGTGCGCTCAGCCGCCGCGGCAATCCCGTGGCAGGGCCCCTCAAGCTGCTGCGCAACTGGGTGGTGCCCGCCGGTGCGCTGTTCGCCCTGCTGGCCTTCGCGATCCAGTCCCCGGCCGATCAGGTGTGGGTGCGCGTCGTGGCGACGGTCTTCGGGTTCCTCGTGATCCTGCTGGTGCTGTCCTCGTTCAACGTCGCCCTGTTCGCCAATGCGGCGCCCGGATCGTGGCGGGATCGGATCCCGACGATCTTCGTCGAGATCGCCCGGCTCGCCCTGGTCGTCGTCGGCCTGGCTCTGCTGTTCTCCTGGGTGTGGGATGCGGATGTGGGCGGCCTGATCACGGCCCTCGGCGTGACGTCCATCGTGATCGGTCTCGCCCTGCAGAATGCGGTCGGTGGCGTCATCTCCGGACTGCTCCTCCTGTTCGAGCAGCCCTTCAAGATCGGCGACTGGCTGGACGCCGCCGGTGTGCGCGGTCGGGTCGTCGAGGTGAACTGGCGCGCCGTGCACATCGACACCGGTTCCGGCATCCAGATCGTCCCGAACTCCAGCCTGTCGGGGGCATCCTTCACGAACCTGACCGAGCCGGCCGGGCCGTACACGGCGTCGACGTCGGTGACCTTCTCGACCGACGATCCGCCTCACGAGGTGATGGCGCTGCTCATCGACGTGGCGGACGCCCTGCCGATGCGCATCGCGGGCGAGCGCGCGACCGTCTCGTACGGCGGCGGTGGCTCGTACACCGTCTCGATCCTGGTGCCCGGTCCCGCGGACGCCTCGACGGCGCTGTCGATGTACCTCTCGTGGCTCTGGTACGCCGCGCGCCGTCAGGGTTTCGCGCTGGACGGCGACGCGACCGATCCGCTGACCGAACCGGATCGTCTCGCCGCCGCGATCACGCAGATCGCCCCTGCGCTGCACCTGCGCGACGACGACGTCGAGCAGCTTGCGGCGACGGCACGCCTGGCGCGATACGGCGTCGGCGAGGTGGTGCTTCCGGCGGGAGTCATCCCCGAGGAGGTGTCCGTCATCCTGACAGGTCAGGCGGTCCTCGCTCTCGACGTCGACGGCGGGCGCGTCGAGTTCGCGCGCGCGGAGGCCGGCGACATCATCGGCCACACCGCGCTCACGCGGGAGCGGTCGCAGGCCGTCACGGTCGCGGCCGAGATCCTCACCGTCGTCATCGTGCCGCTCGAGACCGTCGACGAACTCATCCGCGCGCGGCCGCGGCTGGCCGCCGAGATCGGCGAGTCGCTCGAGTTGAAGCGGCGCATGGCGGCTGAGCGCCTCGCCGAGCTCAACCTCTCCGCGCGCGTGATCTCGGAGAGGTAGGAGCGCCGGAAGGCGCGTCGGTCGCCTTCGATAGGATGGAGCCGCCCGAAGCGGGCCAGCTCATCGGCCGGTGCAAACCCGGCGAAAGCAAGGGGGTACACCCATGCCAGGAATCGTTATCGTCGGCGTCCAGTGGGGCGATGAGGGCAAGGGGAAGGCCACCGATCTGCTCGGTGAGCGCACCGACTGGGTGGTGAAGTTCAACGGCGGCAACAACGCCGGACACACGGTCGTCGTCGGCGACGAGAAGTACGCTCTGCATCTGCTGCCCTCCGGCATCCTGTCTCCCGGTGTCACCCCGGTCATCGGCAACGGCGTGGTCATCGATCTCGAAGTGCTCTTCAGCGAGCTGGAGGCGCTGTCCGCGCGGGGCATCGACGTCTCGCGGCTGCGCGTCAGCGCGAACGCGCACATCATCACCCAGTACCACCGCACGCTCGACAAGGTCACCGAGCGCTTCCTGGGCAAGCGTCAGATCGGCACCACGGGCCGTGGCATCGGTCCCGCCTACGCAGACAAGATCAACCGTGTCGGCATCCGCGTGCAGGACCTGTTCGACGAGAACATCCTGCGTCAGAAGGTCGAGGGAGCGCTCGATCAGAAGAACCACCTTCTCGTGAAGATCTTCAACCGCCGTGCGATCACCGCCGACGAGATCGTCGAGGACCTGCTGTCCTATGCCGAGCGGCTGCGTCCCATGGTCGCCGACACCGGGCACCTCATCGATCAGGCGCTCGGCCGCGACGAGGTCGTCGTCTTCGAGGGCGGCCAGGCGACGATGCTCGACGTGGACCACGGCACCTATCCCTTCGTGACCTCCTCCTCGGCGACGGCGGGCGGTGCCTCCACCGGCTCCGGCGTCGGACCGGGGGCGCTCGACCGCATCGTCGGAATCGTCAAGGCGTACACGACGCGCGTCGGCTCGGGTCCGTTCCCGACCGAGCTGTTCGACGAACAGGGCGAGTGGCTGCGCAAGCAGGGCTTCGAGTTCGGCACCACCACGGGACGCCCGCGCCGAGTCGGCTGGTACGACGCCCCGATCACGCGCTATGCCACGCGCATCAACGGCATCACCGACCTCGTGCTCACGAAGCTCGACATCCTCACCGGGCTCGAGCGGATCCCGGTGTGCGTGGCGTACGACGTCGAGGGCACGCGCTTCGACGACGTCCCGGTGAACCAGACCGACTTCCACCACGCCAAGCCGATCCTGGAGTACTTCCCCGGCTGGACCGAGGACATCTCGACCGCGCGCACCTTCGAAGAACTGCCGCAGAACGCGCAGGACTACGTGCTGGCGCTGGAGAAGATGAGCGGCACGCGCATCTCGGTGATCGGAACGGGCCCGGCCCGCGATGAGGTCATCGTGCGCCACGACCTGCTGGACTGATGACGCGGTTCTGGCTCGGCGGTTACGGCGCCGGCATGGAGGGCTCGGCCGAGGGCATCGGCCTGCTCGCCGGCGACGAGGAGGCGGCGACGGCGCTCGCGTTCCGGGGGACGGCGGCGGCCGCGCCGTCGCCGTCCTGGCTGGCTCGGCATCCGCGGCTGGACGTGGTGTACGCCGCGCTGGAGGGGGATGCCGCGGTGCAGGCGTTCGCCCGCACGGGCGAGGCGAGCCTCGCGCCGTTGGGAGACCCGGTCGCCGCCGGGGAAGCCGTCTGCCATCTCGCCGTCTCCGCTGATGGGTCGGCGGTGATCGCGTCCTGCTACGGCGACGGGCAGGTGATCCGCTACGGCATCGCCGCCGACGGGCGTCTCGTGGAGCCCGCCGCCGACAAGGCCGCCGCACTTCGGGAGGCGCTGTTCGGTGAGGGCGAGGGTGACTCCGGGACCGGTCGGCGTTCCGGCCGTCCGGGGCGGGGTGCCGCGGCATCCGATCCGTACCCGACCCCTGCCGGCGCGGAGCCCCGCGTCTCCCACGCTCATGCGGCCGCCTTCCTGCCCGACGGCCGTGTCGCGACCACCGACCTGGGGTTCGACCTCGTGCGCATCTGGCGGCAGAGCGCGTCCGGGCTCGAGCTCGACCAGGAGGTCGCGCTGCCGCGGGGGACCGGGCCGCGGCACATGGTCGTGCATCCGAGCGGGCACCTGCACATCGTCACGGAGTACTCCTGCGAGGTGTTCACGCTGGCATCCGCTGCGGACGGCAGCTGGTCGATCGTGTCGGCCACGCTCGTCAGTCCCGCCGCCTCGGTCGGCACGGACTTCCCGGCCGAGCTCGCACGCAGCCGCGACGGCCGCACCCTCTACACGGCGCTGCGCGGCAGCAACACCATCGCCGCGCTCCGCGTCGAGGGTTCCGGGGAGCGCCTCGCCCCCTTCGCCCTCGCCGACTCCGGCGTCGACTGGCCGCGGCATCACCTCGTGTTCGAGGGCAAGCTGCTCGTCGCGGGGCAGCGCTCCGACTCGGTGACGCTGCTCGACCTCGATGAGCGCACCGGTGCTCCCCTCGGCGTCCGCCGCACGACGCAGGCGCCGACGCCCACCTGCTTCCTGCCGGTGCGCTGACGGCGGGCGCCGCGCGCGCGGGACAGATGTCGGGCGATCGCCCGGATGTCCGGCGAGGCGTGGGCGGATGCTCCGATATCCGCGACATCTCCCTGCGGATGTCCCGTCGCTTGACCTCAAGTCACCTTGAGGTCCTAGCGTCCTCATCATGACATCGAGAACAGACACGACGCCGACGACCGCGGCCTCTTCGCCGGGCATCCTCAGCGGCACCCATCTGTGGATCACGATCGGCGCGTGCGCCCTGGTGTTCCTCGGGGCCTTCGAGTCGCTGGCGGTCACGACCGTCATGCCGGCCGTCAGCGCGGATCTCGACGGGGAGCGGCTGTACGCGCTCGCCTTCGCCGGACCGCTCGCGACGGGTGTGATCGGCATGGTCGTGGTCGGCAACTGGTCGGATCGCCGCGGCCCCGTGGCGCCGCTCTACACCGCCGTGACCGTCTTCGTCCTCGGCCTGCTCGTCGCGGGGCTCGCGCCGAGCATGGAAGTTCTCGTCGCCGGGCGGTTCGCCCAGGGACTCGGCAGCGGAGGCCTGATGGTCGCGCTCTACGTCGTCGTCGCCCGTGTGTACCCGCAGGAGCTCCACCCCGCGATCTTCGCCGGGTTCGCCGCGGCCTGGGTGATCCCCTCGCTCGTCGGCCCGACCATCGCGGGTCTGGTGGCGGAGCTCTGGGGCTGGCCGTGGGTCTTCCTCGGCGTGGTGGTCCTGGTCCTCGCAGCGCTGCTGATGGTCATTCCGGCCCTGCGCGGCCTGTCCGGCGGGGGAGACCCGGCGACGCCGTGGGCCATCGGACGCCTGGGCTGGTCGGTGCTCGCCGCGATCGCCGTGCTCGGACTGAACCTGCTCGGCGACATCCCCGGCGCCGGACCCGCGCTGGCGTTCCTCGCCGCGGCGATCGCTCTGATCGCCGTCCGCCCGCTGGTCCCGCGCGGCACCCTGAGGGCCCGGCGCGGTCTGCCGTCCGTCATCCTGGTCCGGGGAATCGCGGCGGCGGCCTTCTTCGGCGCGCAGGTGTACCTGCCCTACCTTCTGACGGATCGGTACGCGCTGACGCCCACCCTCGCCGGGCTCGCGCTCACCGGCGGCGCTCTGGCCTGGTCCGCCGCCGCGACGGTGCAGGGGCGCTGGGGGGCGCGCCTGTCGAGCGTGGCGGCGGTCCGCGCCGGGACGATCTTCGTGCTCATCGGCGTCGCCCTCGTGCTCCTGACCGCAGCACTGGCGCTTCATGCCGCCGTGATCGCGGTCGCGTGGGTCGTGGCAGGGCTCGGCATGGGCCTGATGAGCCCGAGGACCAGCGCGCTGACACTGGCGATGTCGACACCGAAGACGCAGGGCTTCAACAGTTCGGCCATGACGGTCGCCGACTCGTTCGGAAGCGCCCTGGCCCTCGCGATCACCGGCACCGTGTTCACATCCGCGGCGGCGCTGCTCGATCCGTTCACGGCGGTGTTCGCGCTGGCCGCAGGACTCGCGGCCGCGGCCGCTCTGCTCGCGCCTCGGGTGAGGCCCCCGGCAGGCGAGGTCCCGACATCCGAGGAGGTCGCGGATTGAGCGCGGAGGTGCATCGACCCGCGTGATCATGCGGGGCCCGCGTCGATCGCGGACCCGCCATGAGGAATCGCGAACGCGCCGCCAGGAACAATTCCCGTGACTCGGCGTTGCACATCGGCAAGACTGAGGAAGGTGCAGCGGATGACAGACGAGTACGACCTCATCGTCGTGGGCGCGGGCCCCGTGGGCGAGAACGTGGCGGACAGGGCGGTGCAGGGCGGACTCACCGCGATCATCGTGGAGGGCGAGCTGGTCGGCGGCGAATGCTCGTACTGGGCCTGCATGCCGTCGAAGGCCCTGCTGCGCTCCGGACAGGCGCTGCGCGCGGCGCAGCACGTCGCCGGCGCGGCCGAGGCCGTGACGGGAAAGCTGGATGCCGCGGCCGTCCTCTCACGACGCAACGCGTTCACGAGCGACTGGTCGGATGCCGGGCAGGTCGACTGGCTCGAGTCGGCCGGGATCGACCTGGCCCGCGGGCACGGACGCATCACCGGCGAACGCGAGGTCACCGTCACCGATGCGGACGGCGGCACCCGCGTGCTCCGGGCCAGGCACGCCGTGGCCATCAGCACCGGCACGGATGCCGTGATCCCCGGCATCCCAGGGCTCGCGGAGGCGAAGCCGTGGACGAGCCGGGAGGCGACCAGTGCGCAGGAGGTGCCGGAATCCCTCGCGATCATCGGCGGCGGAGTGGTCGCGGTCGAGATGGCGACCGCCTACGCATCGCTCGGATCGCGCGTGACCGTGATCGCGCGCGGCGAGATCCTCGGCGCGCTCGAACCGTTCGCCGGTGAGCAGGTGGCGGTCGGCCTGCGTGCGCTGGGGGTCGACGTGCGCATGAGGACCGGGACGAAGCGCGTCGACCGCGACGACCACGGGGTCACGATCACCCTCGACGACGGAGAGCAGATCGCGGCGGCCGAGGTCCTCGCCGCCACCGGCCGGCGCCCCCGCAGCGGGGACATCGGACTGGAGAACGTCGGGCTCGAACCGGGACGGTACATCGACGTGGACGACACCCTTCGGGTGCCCGGCAACGACTGGCTCTACGCCGTCGGAGACGTCAACGGGCGGGTGCTCCTCACCCACCAGGGGAAGTACCAGGCTCGCGCGGCGGGCGATGTCATCGCAGCCCGGGCACGCGGCGAGGACGTCCGCGACGACGCCTGGGGTCGTCACGTCGCAACCGCCGATCACCGCGCCGTCCCGCAGGTCGTCTTCTCCGCACCGGAGGTCGCCGCGGTGGGCCTGACAGCCCAGGCCGCCCGCGACGCCGGGTTCGAGATCGACGTCGTCGACCACGACCTGGGGCGCGTCGCCGGTGCGAGCCTGCACGAGGACGGCTACCGCGGGCAGGCCCGGATGGTGGTGGATCCCGAGCGGGACGTGATCCTCGGCGTCACGTTCACCGGCCCCGACGTCGCCGAGCTGCTGCATGCCGCGACGATCGCGGTCGCGGCCGAGATCCCGATCTCGCGACTGTGGCACGCTGTCCCCGCCTACCCGACGGTCAGCGAGATCTGGCTCCGTCTGCTCGAAGGATACGGACGCCAGGCGGCCTGAGACGCTGCGCGGGATCCATCCGATCGTGCGCCGGCTCCGAAGGCGAAGTGACAGGTGAGGGGATTCACGCACGGATGGACCACATCATGACGCGCCGACGAACCCGCCTTCCGGGTGTCGGCGGCGTCCCCTACGCTCAGAACCTGATCCGAACGACCGGAGACATCACCGCATGATCGAGTTCCGTTCCGTGTCCAAGCGCTTCCCCGACGGCACCCTCGCCGTCGAGGACTTCAGCCTCGTGCTGCCCTCCCGCAGGACGACGGTCTTCGTCGGCTCCTCAGGATGCGGCAAGACGACGCTGCTGCGCATGATCAACCGGATGGTCGAGCCGACCTCCGGCGACGTCGAGATCGATGGCGACAGCGTGCTGGACGGCGACCCGGTGGCCCTGCGCCGCCGCATCGGGTACGTCATGCAGAACTCCGGCCTGATGCCGCACTTCACCGTGATCGACAACGTCGCCACCGTGCTGCGGCTCACGGGCGTCGCCAGGAAGCCGGCGCGCGAGCGCGCGCTCGAGCTGCTCGACACCGTCGGCCTCGACCGTGCGCTGGCCGACCGCTACCCGAGTCAGCTCTCCGGCGGTCAGCAGCAGCGCGTCGGTGTCGCCCGCGGGCTCGCGGCCGACCCGAACATCCTGCTCATGGACGAGCCGTTCGGCGCCGTCGACCCCATCGTGCGCGCCGACCTGCAGCAGGAGCTCATCCGGCTGCAGCAGGAGCTCGACAAGACCGTCGTGTTCGTGACGCACGACATCGACGAGGCGTTCCTGCTCGGCGATCAGGTGGTCATCCTCGACAAGGGCGCGCGGATCGTCCAGGTGGGCACCCCGAGCGAGATCATCGAGAACCCTGCGGACGACTTCGTCTCGGCCTTCATCGGCGCTGAGCGGGGCAGGCGCGCACTGCATCTCAAGAAGACGAGCCGCGGCACCGTCGTCGTCGATTCGGAGGGGCGGACTCAGGGCGCGCTGATCGAGGACGGCATATGACCTGGGTCCTCGACAACCTCGACCTCATCCTCGCGCTGAGCGTCGAGCACCTGCGGCAGAGCATCATCCCGATCGTGCTCGGGCTGGTGCTGTCGTTGCCGCTGGGGTGGGTGGCGTGGCGGTACCGCCTCGTGCGCGGCCCGGTCATCGTGCTCACCGGGCTGCTCTACACGATCCCGTCCCTGGCGCTCCTGATCCTGCTGCCCGCGTCGCTCGGATACTCGGCGACCAGCCCGCCCAACCTCATCGTCGCGCTGACGATCTACGCCGTCGCGATCCTCGTCCGCTCGGTCGCCGACGGCCTGGACTCGGTGGACGCCGCCGTGCGGCAGGCGGCCACGGCGATGGGCTTCGGCGGCGCCCGTCGATTCTGGACGGTCGACGTCCCGCTCGCGGGCCCCGTCATCCTGGCCGGGTTGCGGGTGACGGCCGTCAGCACCATATCGCTGGCCACGGTCGGGATCCTGATCGGCGTCGAGAACCTCGGCTACCTGTTCACCAACGGCCTGCAGCGGCGCATCATCGCCGAGGTGTTCGCCGGGATCCTCGCCGTCGTGCTGATCGCCCTCATCATCGACCTGCTCCTCGTACTCGCAGGACGCATGCTGATGCCGTGGACGCGCGCCGTCGCCTCGACGCGCCGCGTCACGATGCCGATGAGGTCGGCCGCATGAACCTGTTCGCGGACGCGCTGGCCTGGCTGTTCTCCCCCGAGCGGCTGGAGGGGCCGTACTCCCTGCCGATCCTGCTCGGGCAGCACCTGTACTACACGATCGTCTCGCTGCTCATCGCGGCGGCGATCGCGGTCCCGGCCGGCTGGATCATCGGGCACACCGGCCGGGGGCGCGAGATCGCGGTCGCGATCTCCGGCGCCGCGCGTGCGATCCCGTCCTTCGGGTTGATGATCCTGCTCGTCCTGCTGCTCGGCGTCCTGCGCGTCCCGGAGGCGGCGGTCATCACCTTCGTAGTGCTCGCCATCCCGTCGCTGCTGGCCGGCGCGTACACCGGCCTCGAGGCGATCGATCGGCGCACCGTCGACGCGGCGCGGGCGATGGGCATGACCGCCTGGCAGGTGTTCTGGAAGGTCGAGGTGCCGCTCGGCATGCCTCTTCTCGTCGGCGGCATCCGTGCCGCGCTGCTCCAGGTCATCGCCACGGTCACCATCGCCGCGTACGTCAACCTCGGCGGACTCGGCTGGCCGATCATCCAGGGCATCCCGCTGCAGCGATTCGACCAGGTGCTCGGAGGCGCGATCCTCGTCGCGCTCCTCGCCCTCATCGCCGACCTGCTGATGGCCCTCGCGCAGCACGCGGCGGTGCCGGCCGGCATCCGCGTCCAGCAGACCGCCCGAACCGGACGCCGGGCTCGCGCCGCGGCATCCGCCACCGCCTGAAGCCAGAAACCCAGAGAGGAACACCATGTTCACCGCACGAAAGTCCCGCATCGCGCTCGGCGGCGTCGCGGCGCTCGCCGCGTCGCTCGTCCTGGCCGGATGCTCGAACTCCAACCCGCTCGAAGAACCGACCGACGAGGGCGGGGGAGCAGGCGGCGACACGATCGTCGTCGGCTCGCAGGCCTACTACTCGAACGAGATCGTCGCCGAGATCTACGCCCAGGCCCTGGAGGCCGAGGGCTTCACCGTCGAGCGCAAGTTCAACATCGGGCAGCGCGACGCCTACATCCCCGAGCTCGAGTCCGGTGCCGTCGACCTGTTCCCGGAGTACACCGGGAACCTTCTCGAGTTCTACGACGCGGAGGCGAACGCGACGAGTCCCGAAGACGTCTACGCCGCCCTGAAGGAGGCGCTCCCCGAGGGACTCACCGCGCTGGACTACGCCGAGGCCAGCGACCAGGACACCTACACGGTCACGAAGGAGTTCGCCGAGGCGAACGGCCTCACCACGATCGGCGACCTCGCGAAGGTCACCGGACCGGTGACGCTCGGCGGGGCTCCCGAGCTGGAGCAGCGGCCGTACGGACCGGCAGGCGCCAAGGAGGTCTACGGCGTGGACCTGCAGTTCTCGGCCACGGGCGAGACGACGCTGGAGTCCCTGCTGGCCGGTGAGATCCAGGTCGCGGACATCTACACGGCGGCGCCCGCGTTCCAGACCGAGGACATCGTCGCGCTCGAGGACCCGGAGAACCTGATCCTCGCCTCGAACGTCGTGCCGATCGCGTCGGCGGACGTCGCGGAGGAGATCGCCGATGTCATCAACGCGGTCAGCGCCGAGCTGAGCGCCGAGGATCTGGTCGCGCTCGGTGTCCAGAGCACCGAGGAGCAGATGTCGCCCGACGACATCGCGTCGCAGTGGCTCGAGGAGGCCGGGCTCAACTGAAGCAGCGTGAACCGACGAGGCCCCGGGAGTCGACGGACTCCCGGGGCCTCGTATCTGTGCGAGGCTCGCGTCAGACGCGCGCGTCCTGACGCGGCACCCACACCTTCTTGATGATGATGAGGATGGATGCCGTGACGGGAACGGCGACCAGGGCGCCGAGCAGTCCCAGCAGCGTCCCCCCGACCATCGCGCCGATCACGACGAGGGAACCAGGGACCGACACGGCCCTGCTCATCACGCGCGGAGTGAGGAAGTACGCCTCGAACTGCATGTAGACGAGGTAGATCGCGGCGAACACGAGCGCCAGGATCGGGTCCGTGAACAGCGCGATGACCGATCCGATCATCCAGAACAGCACCGATCCGACCAGCGGGATCAGGGTGATCAGGAACGCGGTGACGGCCAGCAGCAGCGGGAACGGCAGTCCGAGCACGGAGTACAGCAGCAGCACCACGAGCGAGTTGATGAACGCCAGCGTGACCATGCCCATGACGTAGCCGCCGACCGAGTCCGTGATCTGATCGGTGATGATCTCGGTGTTGGCGCGGTCCCGTGCCGGGATGAGACGCAGCATCGCCTGCTTGATGCTCGGCAGCGTCGCGACGAAGTAGATGATCAGCACGAGCACGATGATCGCGCCGGAGATGCCGTTCGCGATGGATGCGCCCACCTGCAGGGCGCCGCCGCCGATGGCGGCGATGTTGCTCGGGTTCGTGAGGAACGCCTGGACGTCCGCGACGAGGTCCTCGAAGTTGTCACCGAACTGCGCCTCGAGGGTCGCGTACACGTCGCTCTTCTGGAAGTCCGCGATCATGGCCGGGACGTCGCGGATGAAGCTCGCGATCTGTTCGACGACGACCGGCACGACCGCCCAGATGACCAGGCCCAGCAGCACGAGCAGCGACACGAGCACCGTGACGAGGGCCCACGGCCGCGGCATCCGGTGCCGCTCGAGGAACCGCACCGCCGGATCGAGACCGAGAGCGGCGAACAGCGCGAGGGCGATGTAGATGAGGACCGTCGAGAGGTTCGAGATCGCCAGTCCCAGGGCGATCGCGGCGAGGCCGCCGAGCGTCACGAGGAAGCCGAACACGAAGGGCCTGTCGATGCGGGTCCAGAACGAGCGCGTCGAGGGCGCCGGCTCGACGACGGGCCGGGCGGTCAGCTCCGGCTCGGGCTCCGGTTCCGGCCGCTCGGCCCGACGGCGGCGCTTGCGGGGACGTTCGCCGGTCACGACGGGCTCGGGCGCGTCGACGGGATCGGATGCCGCGGACGCGGTGTCGTCGGTGCTCATGCGTTCACTCTAGAGGGCGCCCGCCGGCCGGCACGGAGCGGAACGCTATCGTGGGGGCATGAACGACGACGCCGCCCGGAGCGAACTGCTGCGCCTGCGCGCCAGCATCGACAACATCGACGCCGCCCTCATCTTCATGCTCGCCGAGCGCTTCCGTGCCACACAGCAGGTCGGGCTGCTCAAGGCGCAGCACGCCATGCCGCCCTCGGACCCGTCGCGTGAGGAGCAGCAGGTCGCCCGGCTGCGCGCCCTCGCCGAGGAGGCGCACCTCGATCCCGAGTTCGCGGAGAAGTGGTTCAACTTCGTCGTCGCCGAGGTCATCCGCCACCACACCGAGGCGGCCGAAGGGCGCTGAGGAGCGCCTGTCGACCCGGGCTCAGCGGGAGGGGTTGATGCGCGGTCGACCCGAGCGCATAGTTGAGTCATTCACCGACTCTCAGGGAGCACTCGGATGGGCATCCTCACCGTCGAGCAGATCGTGAGCGTCGACGGGTACGCGGCGGAACCGGACGGCGGCATCGACTTCATGGACGCCGCCGACGTCGGCAACGCGAACGACGACGACCAGCTCGCGTTCCTCCGGGACGTCGATGCGATCCTGCTCGGCGCGAACACGTACCGGATGTTCGCGGAGTACTGGCCCACGGCCGATCCGGAGGTCGAAGTCGTCGCGGAGCCGATCAATCGACTGCCGAAGTTCGTCTTCTCGAACACGCTGACCGAGGCGCCCTGGGGCGACGGCTCGATCGAGATCCTCTCGGGCGACGCGAGGGACGCGGTCACCGACCTCAAGAAGCGCTGCGACCGGATCGTCGTCTGGGGCAGCCTCGCTCTGACCGACGCGCTGTTCGAGCTCGACCTGGTCGACGAGCTGCGCCTGCGCGTCGTGCCGGTGCTCATCGGCAAGGGACGCTCGTTCACTCCGGCAGCACTGAGCCAGCGGCGCCTCGAGCTCGTCCGGGTGGTCTCGCACCCGAGCGGCCACATCGGGATCACCTATCGGGCGACGTCCCCGAAGTGATGCGGGCCCCGGACCGCTGAGCGTTCCGGGGCCCGCATCACAGGTCACTTAGACGTGCCCTGCGACACCGATCCCTGCAGCTGGCGCTGGAACAGGATGTACACGATCAGGACCGGGACGATCGTGATGATCACGGCCGCGAACATCTCGCCGAAGTCGAGCGCGTAGCCCGCCGACGAGGCGTAGGACGCCATGCCCTGGGAGAGGACGTACTTGCTCTGGTCCGTGTTCAGCGAGATCGGCAGCAGGAACTGATTCCACAGTCCCAGGAAGTTCATGATCGCCACGGCCGCCATCCCCGGCTTGGCCATCGGCAGCATCACCTGGAAGAACGTGCGCCATTCGCTGGCCCCGTCCACGTATGCGGCCTCCTGGATCTCGTAGGGCAGGGACTTGAAGAAAGAGAACAGGAAGAACACGGTGAACGGCAGCGCGAACGCCACATAGGTGACGATCAGGCCGGGAAGGGTGTTGAGCAGCCCCATGTTCTGCAGGATGAAGAACAACGGCACGATCGCCAGGAACACCGGGAAGGTGAGTCCGGCGAGCATCAGGTAGTAGATGACCCGGCTGCCGGGTACCGAGAACCGGGCCAGCACGTAGGCGCACATCGCCCCGAGCACCATCACGAGCACGAGCGAGACGCCGACGACGATGACGGTGTTGAGGAACATCCCGCCGAAGTTGTTGCCTACCCAGGCGTTGATGTAGTTGTCGAAGTTCCAGTTCGCCGGCAGGCCGAACGGGGAGGCGAAGATCTCCGTCGTGGTCTTGAAGGAGCCGATGAACGTCCACAGCATCGGCAGGATCACGGCGAGAGACCAGACGGCCAGGACGACGTGGGACGCACCGCCCACGGCCTTGTCGCCGGTCGTGGACTTCGGTGTCGTCGGCCGGCTCTTCGCCGCGGGGTCGATCGTGACCGCCGCACGTGTGTCGAGCGTCATGAGCGACCTCCTTCGTCCTTGCCGCCGATGAGGCGGAACACGCCGATCACGATCGCGGCGAACAGCAGGGTGATGACGGCCAAGACCACGCCCATGGCGCTGGCCAGGCCGAACTGGCCCTTCTCGAAGGCGGTGCGGAACAGGTACTGGCTCATCACCAGAGTGCTGTTGCCCGGGCCGCCGGTGGAGTTGAGGCCGGCCATGTACACGAAGGCGTCCAGGGCGAGGATGCCGAGGTAGATGTACGCCGTCTGCACGTTGTCCCGGATCTGCGGGAGGACGATCGAGGTCACCGTCCGGAAGCGTCCGGCTCCGTCGATCCGTGCGGCCTCGAGGGTCTCGGCGGGGATGCCCTTGATCGCGGCGATGAAGAGCACCATGTAGAAGCCGACCATGCTCCAGACGATGACGAAGATGGTCGCGCCCATCGCGGTGCGCTCGTCGCCGAGCCAGGCGAAGCCGTTCGTGTCGACCCCGACCGCGCCGAGCAGGCCGTTCAGCAGGCCGCTGGGCGTGTAGATCATGTTCCAGAGGATCGCGATCACGATCGCAGGGATGACGTACGGGAAGAACGAGACGACCCGGTAGAAGCTCGACCCCCGCAGCCCCCGCACCTGGCCGTGGCTCGGCCCGCCGACGGTGATCATGCTCGCGAAGATCAGGGCGATCACGATGGTGATCAGCGGCACGACGATCGCCAGCAGCATGTTGTTGCCCATGGCCTGCAGGAACGTCGGGTCCTGGAACAGCTTCACGAAGTTGTCGACGCCGATGAAGTCCATCGTCGGCGAGAAGCCCGTCCAGTTCGTCATGGCGTAGTACACGGCCTGGACGAACGGCGAGATGACGAAGACCAGGAAGATCGCCACCGGCAGCCCGAGGAAGACCAGCAGGAACGAGACGTAGTCGAAGGTCATCCTCCTGCGCAGGCCCGCACGGGGCGCCTTGCGGCGCCCCGTGCGGGTGGTGACGACGGCCCTGGTGTCGGGAGCCGCGTCGAGAGGAGGAGCGCTGAGGCTCATTTGATCTCGATCTTCTCGATGGAGTCGTCCTCGCGGATCTTGTCGGTCAGCGCCTGCAGCTGCGACGTGATCTCGGCGACCGTCATCTTGCCGTCGAGGAACGAGTTCCAGATCGGCAGCTGGTCGGAGTTCATGCCGTAGAGGTTGAAGGACTTGATCGTGAACATGCCGGTTCCGGCGGCCGCGATCATCTCCACCTGCGACACCAGCGCCGTGGAGCCGAAGCCGTCCTCGGGGACGATGTCCTTGACGACGGTCGGGGCGAGCTTCGACTTCGAGAAGGCCGACGCCGCCTCCTTGGAGAGCATCGTGCGCAGCAGTTCCTTGCCGCCCGCGACGTTCTTCGCCTTGGAGGGGACGATGAACGGCTCGCCGGCCTCGGCCCGCATGAATCCGGCAGGCGTCGTGGCGTTGCCGTCGAGCGGCATCTCGCGGACGCCCTTCATCTGGAAGTTCTCGGCCGTGGTCTTCTTCATCTCGTTCTCGATCCACGACCCGGACGGGTACAGCAGCGCCTCCTGGTCGAGGCTCCACTGGGCCTGCGCCTGCGTGAACTGCGTGCCGCCGCCGCCGGGCTTGACGTAGCCGGACTGGATCAGGTCGTGCAGGATCGTCAGGATCGACTGCAGTGTCGGGTGCGACCAGCAGCCCTCCTCCAGGTTCTCCAGCGGAAGGCGCACGTCGTCACCGGACTGGATGACCGCGGAGTCGACCACGAACGTCTGGTAGTACGTCGCCGCCTCCTTGCCCCACAGGAACAGGTACTTGCCCTTCGCCTTGGCGGCCTCGCCGAGGGGCTTCAGGTCCTGCCAGGTCTGCGGCGGCTCCCAGCCGTTCTCCTCGAACAGGCTGCCGGAGTACCAGACGCCGTACGTGGTGAACACGTAGTTGATCGCGGCGAACTTGTCCCCGAAGGTACCAGGGGCCTTGACGCCGTCGAACAGCGTGTCGGCGATCTTCTGCCCTTCCAGGTTGTCGGCCTCGAGCACGTCGCTGAGGTCCTCGAGCTGGTCGAGGATCGTGTTCCAGCCGATGGAGTTGGCGCCGGAGTTGTCGACCAGGTCCGGCGGGTTGCCGCCGACGAAGCGCGGCTGCAGCTCCTGAGCGATCTTGGTGGAGGCGGAGACCTTGACGGTGACGCCGTCGAGCCCCTTGCTGCCCGACATGATCTCGGCCGCGTTCTCGACGTAGTCGACGCCGTACCCGCCGTCGAAGATGACCGCGTCGACGGTCGTGTTGGCCGCGACGCCGAACGGGTTGTCCGAGGTCACCTCGCCGGCGGGACCGCCGCCTCCGCCACCGCCGCCCGGTGCGGCGCAGGATGCGAGGGACAGCCCAAAGGGCAGCAGCAGCGCCGTCGCTGCCGCGCCGCGCAACAGGGTGCGGCGGCTGATGGAGGATTCGGTGAGTTCCATCTTCGTACCTTTCGTAGGGGTTCTTTCGGCTCTCAGCGGTCAGGCTCCGCGCCGGATGCGTCCGAGATAGCGGTCCTCGAGGGCGGAGTTGTGCTTGTCCCCGCCCGGGATGTTCGCGGAGATGTACATCGGCGGGGTCTCCCCGCGGGCGACGATCCGGCCCGCCACGCCGAGCGTGAGCAGCTGCGCGATGTACGCGGCGGTGATCGACGAGATCGCTCCGGCGCCGACGCCGTCGGCGAGTTCGAGCGTCGTGTCGCCGTAAGGGGCGAGGTTGTCGATCACGACGTCAGCGATCTCGCTGAGCCGCTTGCCGGACGGATGCTTCGGCTGAACGCGCCTGGTGTGCTCCAGGCTGGTCACTGCGATGACGTCGTGCCCGCGTTCCTTCGCCCACAGGGCCGTCCCGACGATCGACCCGTTCACGCCGGAGTTCGAGGCGATCAGGAACACGTCGTCCTCGCCGACCGGGACCGTCGCCATGAGCTCGTCCACCACCCACGGTTCTCGTTCCAGGGCGCCGGTGAGCACCTCCGCCTCGCGATCGCCGTGCATCACGAGGTCGCGGAGTGCGAAGCGGTTGGTCGGGATCAGCCCGCCGGCGCGGCCGGAGATCTCCATGGCGAACGCCTCGGAATGCCCGGTCCCGAAGGCGTGGATCACGCCGCCGGCGTCGACGCAGGCGACCAGCAGGTCGATCGCGGCGTCGTGGGCGCCGGCCTCGGCATCCGCGGTGAGGCGGGCCAGGCGCTCGTGCGCCTCGCGGAACAGGTCGGACGGCGTCGCGGTCATCCGACGGCCTCCCGGGTCTCATCCGGCCGAGGCGCTGTGCGAGGGCGTCGATGACCCGACACCGCCATGGCCGTCGCGGCGAGCCGCTTGGCGGCCGGATCGAACATCCGCTGCGCGATGAAGAGGTAGAGCAGGTCGATCACGAACAGCTGCGCGTGCTTGACCGACATGTCGTCCGGGCGCAGATAGCCCACCGGTGCGGCCGTCGTGATCGACACCTCGGCGACGTCCGCGATCCAGCTCTCATCGTCGTGCGTGATGGCGACGGTGAACGCGCCGACGGCACCGGCCTGGTCGAGCATTTGGACCGTCTCGGTGGTCTGGCCGGTGCTGGACACCCCGATCGCGACCGAGCTCTCGTCCTGGAGCACCGCACTGGCCAGCCCGTCGTGGACGTCCGACCAGGCGTGCGAACTGATCCCGATCCGGTGCAGACGGCGCTGGAACTCCTCGGCGATGCCGGCGCTGCCGCCGAGCCCGTAGATGTCGACGTGCCGGCTGGCCGTGACCGCGTGCGCGGCCCGGCGGACGGCCTCCAGGTCGATGCCCTCCGCGGTCGTCTCCAGCCCGCGCACGTGCGCGCTCAGGAGGGTGCGCAGGATCTTCTCGGGCGAATCGTCGGGCGCGAACTCCGCGCCGATGTCGGTGCGCCAGGTCTGCTCGGCACTGCCGCGCCCCAGCTCGGTCGCGATCGCGACGCGGAACTGCGTGTACCCGTCGAAGCCGAGTGAGCGGCAGAAACGCGTGACGCTCGCGGGCGAGCTGCCGGCCCGTTCGGCGAGCTCGGTGATGCTCAGTTCCACGGCGGCGGTCGGCTCTGCGCTGACCAGATCCGCGATCCTCGACAGCGCCACGGGCATGCCGCGCCGGCGCGCGGCGATGCGGCCGATGATCGCGCCGTTGTCGGCGCTCAGGCTGCGTGGCACCATTGCCTCCAGAACTCGCCGTTGAAAGTTCCTGCTGGGGTGAAAACTATTCTCACCGCCGACCAAGGTCAAGTTAGGACGCATAACATATGGGTCACGACATGCTGGCGATCGGAGTGGACGCCGGTGGGACGGCGACCAGGGCCGTGGTCACGACGCTGGACGGACGATGCGTCGGATACGGCGTCGCGGGACGCGGGAATCCGGTCTCCGCGGGGCGCCCGAGCGCCGTCGGCGCGGTGCTCGAGGCGGTCGGCGCGGCGACGGTATCCGCGGGCCGTGCGCTGAGCGAGGTGTCCGTGATCGCCGCCGCCGTGGCGGGGCAACCGGCATCCGGCGCGGGAGCCGAGTCGCTCCAGGCGGAGCTGAGCGCCGCCGGATTCACCGGGCGGGTGGTGTTCGAGTCCGACCTGCTCGCGACGTACTTCAGCGCCACGGCGTCCGGAAACGGCTACGCGGTGGTGTCGGGGACGGGCGCGTGCGCGATCCGGGTCGCCGAGGGGCGCATCGAGGCGACGGCCGACGGCCTCGGCTGGCTGCTGGGCGATCGGGGCAGCGGATTCTGGATCGGGCAGCGCGTCGCCGAGGCGGCGATCCGGGACCTGGACGGCGTCGGCCGCATGACCGCCCTGACGCGCGCGGTTCTGGATCATCTCGGCATCGATCCGCAGCCCCGCCCGGGAGCGGAGCGGTCGCCGGAGCTCGAAGAACTCGTCTCCGCCCTGTATGCCCTGCCGCCGATCGAATTGGCATCGCTCGCGCCGCTGGCGTTCCGCTGCGTCGAGGACCCGGTGGCCGCGGGCATCCTGCGCCGCGCGGGCGAGCGTCTCGCCGAGTCGCTGCTGGCAGTGCTGACCGAGCCGGGACCGCTGGTCGTCGGCGGTGGCGTGCTGTTCCGCTCCGGTCCGGTGCGCGACGCCTTCACCGGTCGGCTGGGCGGTTCGGCGGACCGTCTCGATGTGATCCCCGTGGAGGACGGCGTCGTGGGGGCGGGGCTGCTCGCCCTGCGCGCCGGTGGCCTGCCTCCGACCCGAGAAGCACTCGCCCGGCTCACTGAGACCCTGGCGCTGGTGCGTCGATCCTCCGTGCATGGTGCTCCTCTCTGAGCTCCTCCCGCTACTCTATGATCTAATTCAGCAGAAACAATCACAACTGCGCATTCTTTCGAAGGAGCTCCTCGATGACCGAAACGCCGGCCGGCGCGCACATGCGCGCCGAACTCCTCTCGCAGCCCGAGACCTGGGCACGCGCGGCTGACCTGCGCGACGAGCAGAAGCGGCTGCCGGGCTCCGGTGCTCGGGTCGCGGTCGTCGGATGCGGCACGAGCTGGTTCATCGCCCAGTCCTACGCGGCGCTGCGGGAGACCGCGGGTGCCGGCGAGACCGATGCCTTCGCGGCATCCGAGGCTTTCGTGGACCGCGGTTACGACGCGATCGTCGCCCTGACCCGCTCGGGCACGACGACGGAGGTGCTCGAGCTCACCGAACGCGTGAGGGGCCGCATCCCCGTGATCGGGGTGATCGGCGACCCGGCCTCGCCGCTGGTCGACCTCGCGGACGATGCGGTGCTGCTGCCCTTCGCGGACGAGGAATCCGTCGTGCAGACCCGTTTCGCGACGACGGCGCTCGCCCTGTTCCGCGCGTCGCTCGGAGAAGACCTCGGCGCCGCGATCGCCGATGCGGCGACCGTGCTGGCCGCGGAGCCCGACCTCTCACTCACCGATGCCGAGCAGTACACGTTCCTCGGGCGCGGGTGGACCATCGGCCTGGCGCACGAGGCCGCACTGAAGCTGCGCGAGTCCTCGCAGAGCTGGACCGAGTCCTACCCGTCGATGGACTACCGTCATGGCCCGATCGCGATCGCGGCCCCCGGTCGCATCACGTGGCAGTTCGGCAGCGCCCCCGACGGTCTCGCGGAACAGGTGCGGGCGACCGGCGGGCGGTTCGTGCAGCAGGACATCGATCCGATGGCGGACCTCGCCCGGCTGCATCGCGTCGCCCTGGAGCGCGCCCTCGCCCGGGGCCTCGATCCGGATCAGCCCCGCAACCTCACCCGTTCGGTCATCCTGGACGCGTGAGCACCTCCGCGTCGTCCGCCGAGGCCTCCGTCGCGATCGGGGCCGGCGCACCCGTGCTCGCGTTCGACGTGGGAGGGACGGACATCAAATCGGCGCTGTTCGACGAGCACGGGGCGGCGCTCGAGCTGCGCCGCACGCCGACCCCGCATTCCGGCCAGGACCCAGCCCGGCGACTGATCCGGGAGCTCGGCGTCCTCGCCGAGGACCTGCGCTCGCGGCATCCCCATGTCGTGCCGCAGGCGCTCGGGTTCGTGGTGCCCGGCATCGTCGACGCGGATGCCGGGACCGGCGTGTTCTCGAGCAACCTCGGCTGGCGCGACGCGCCGCTGCGATCCCTGGCGCAGGAGTCGTTCGGTCTGCCGGTCGCGTTCGACCACGACGTGCGCACGGCGGGCTGGGCCGAGCACCGCCTCGGCGGCGCGCGCGGCCACGCGAACGTCGTCTTCCTCATCATCGGCACCGGCATCGCGGGCGCGATCCTCATCGGCGGCCGGCCCCACACGGCGGGCGGCTACGCGGGCGAGATCGGTCACGCGCCGATCGCCGACGGTCCGCAGTGCGCCTGCGGGGCGCGGGGATGCCTGGAGGCCGTCGCCTCGGCCGGAGCGATCGCCCGCCGCTACGCCGCGGAGTCCGGAACGCCGCTCGACGGCGCGCGGGCCGTCATCGCGCGTGCGGCGGCGGGAGACCGCATTGCCGCACGTGTGTGGGAGGAGGCGCTGGACGCCCTGACGCTCTCCCTCGCCCAGCTCACCGCGGTCGTCGCTCCCGGAGCGATCGTCATCGGGGGCGGACTCTCGCGCGCGGGCGACGCGCTGTTCGGCGAGCTGCGCACGCGCCTCGCCGCGCGGCTGAGCTTCCACCGCATGCCGGAGGTGATCCCGGCGCAGCTGCAGGGCGACGCGGGTCTGATCGGCGCGGCGCTGCGTGCCAGGGAGCTGACATGATCCTCACCGTCACGCCGAACCCGGCGCTGGATCTCACCTGGGTCGTCGATCGCCTGGAGATCGGCGGTTCGCACCGCGCGGACACCGGCGCCGCCCGCGCCGGGGGAAAGGGTCTGAACGTCGCCCGCGTCGCCCACGCGCAGGGGGCACCGGTGCTCGCCCTCACCACGGCCGGCGGACGGACCGGAGATGAGCTGCGCACGGATCTCGAGGCGAGCGGAGTGCCGCATCGGCTGATCCCGGTGGACGCTCCGACGCGCCGCAGCGCGGCCTGGGTGGACCGGACGCTCGGGGACAGCACGATCGTCAACGAGCGGGGCGTGAACCCGTCACCCGCGGAATGGGCGGCGGTGATCGCCGCCGTGCGGGAGGAGGCGGCCGCGGCTTCCGTGCTCATCATCGCGGGGAGTCTTCCGCCCGGTGCTCCCGCGGATCTGCTGCCCGCTCTGATCGCCGCGGCGGACGGCATCGACGTGATCGTCGACACCTCCGGCCCCGGGCTCTTGGCGGCCGCGGATGCCGGAGCCGCCGTCCTCAAGCCCAATCGCGTCGAAGTGGTCGAGGCGACCGGCATCGTCGATCCGGCCGAAGGGGCGCGTGAGCTGGTGCGCCGCGGCGCCGGCGTGGTGCTCCTCTCGCTCGGCTCCGACGGGCTCTGCGCCGTCACCTCGACGGGGGAGTGGCGCGCGCGGCTGCCCGCGCCGCTCGCCGGCAATCCCACCGGTGCCGGGGATGCGGCGGTCGCCGCGGCAGCATGTCTGCTGGACGCCGGTATCCGGGACACCGAGGTCATCCTGCGCCGAGCCGCCGCCTGGTCGGCCGCCGCCGTGCTCATGCCGCTCGCCGGGGAGATCTCCCCGCGGTGGCGGGACCTCGAGCGCTCCCTCATCGTCGAGAAACCACCGGCCGTATGAGAAACCGCCCCAGCGACGGTTTCTCGCGCGCGGAGCGGTTTCCCGGCATCCGATCCGTACAAAGGACTCCGCATGCCCCTCGTCCCCGCCCGTGAACTCGTCTCCGACGCCGCCGCAGCCCGTCGCGGGGTCGGGGCGTTCAACGTGATCCACCTCGAGACCGCCGAGGCGCTCGTCGCGGCATCCGCTCGCGCCGGAATCGGCGTCATCCTGCAGATCTCGCAGAACTGCGCGGCGTATCACGGCGGGCTGGAACCGATCGCCCTGGCGACGCTCGCGATCGCGCGGCGTGCGGAGACGCCGGTCGCGGTCCACCTCGACCACGCCGAGAGGCCGGAACTGGTCGACGAGGCGATCGACCTCGGCTTCGGCTCGGTCATGTTCGACGGAGGAGCGCTGCCCTATGACGAGAACGTGGCGCTCACTGCTCAGGTCGCCGCCCGCGCCCGCTCCGCCGGGGTGCACGTCGAGGGAGAACTGGGCGAGGTCGGCGGAAAGGACGGGGCGCACGCGCCCGGAGTCCGCACGGACCCGGCGCAGGCGCGGGCGTTCGTCGCGGCCACCGGAGTCGACGCCCTGGCCGTCGCGGTGGGGAGCTCCCATGCGATGACCGATCGCCGCGCCGTGCTGGACCTCGACCTCATCCGACGGCTGCATCACGCCCTCGACGTCCCCCTGGTGCTGCACGGATCGTCCGGCGTTCCCGATGCCGTTATCGTGGATGCCGTGCGCGCCGGAATGACGAAGATCAACGTCTCGACTCACCTGAACGGCTTCTTCACCCGCGCGGTCCGCGAGCGTCTCGCCGCGGACGAGCATCTCGTCGATTCCCGCAGATACATCGCACCGGGACGCGACGCCGTCGCGGCCGAGGCTGCCAGGATGCTGCGTCTGTTCGCCCTCGAGGACGCGAGATGAAGCGCGCGGCGCGGCTGAGCGCCATCCTCGATCTGCTGGCGGCGGAGGGGGAGGTGTCTGTCGACCAGCTCGTCGAGCAGCTGGACGCATCGCCGGCGACCACTCGGCGGGATCTCGACAGCCTGGCGGAGCAGCGTCTGCTCATCCGCACTCACGGGGGTGCGGTGGCGCAGTCGGTGGCGTACGAGCTCCCGATCCGATACAAGAGCCACCAGCGCACCCACGAGAAGGCGATGATCGCCCAGGCGGCCCGAGAGCTGGTGGCACCGGGTTCCGTCGTCGGGCTGTCCGGAGGAACGACCACGACGGCGATCGCCGCTGCCCTGGCGGCGAGCGAGGACGTCGCGCTGCACGGGCTCACGATCGTGACCAACGCCGTGAACATCGCGGCACAGCTGGCGACGCGTCCGGACATCAAGGTGGTCGTGACCGGCGGTGTCATCCACTCGCGCAGCTACGAGCTCGTCGGACCCTTCGTGGAGCAGCTGCTGAGCGGCATCCAACTCGACATCGCGTTCATCGGGATCAACGGATTGGATGCCGAGGTCGGCGCCAGCACCCACGACGAACGCGAGGCCGCCGTGAACCGCCTCATGGCGCTGCGGTCGCGCCGAGCGGTCATCGTCGCCGATTCGAGCAAGATCGGTCACTCGGCCTTCGCCGCCATCGGGGATGCCGAGCTCTTCCGGACCGTCATCACGGATTCCGGACTGGATGACGACACCCGTGCGGCCCTCGAGACCGCCGGCTACGAGGTGCTGATCGCCCGCTGAGGAGCGCTCCTCGGGCACGACGACGTGTGCCCGCAAAAAATGATTGATATTGCTCGAAATGATGCAAGAAACTCGTATATAGTCAGAACACGCCGACGCTGACGCCGGCCGTGCAAGAGATTCCGCAGGACGACTCGACGGAGAGATTGGCGCGAAAACGATGAAGTCACAGCACACTGCCCTCGGTGCAGCCGCAGTCACGGCGGGATTGATCCTGTCTCTGACCGGATGCGGCAGCGGAGCGGGAGGGGACGCCGACTCGCTCGAGGTCTGGCTTCCGACCGCGTTCGCCTCGGCCAGCAGCAATGACGAGAAGGCCACGTGGGAGAAGATCCTCGCGCCGTTCGAGGAGGAGCACGGCGTGGAGCTCAACGTCACGCTGATCCCCTGGGCGAGCTACGAGGAGAAGTACCTCACCGGGGTCTCCAGCGGCGAGGGACCTGCGGTCGGCTACATGTACACCGAGATGATGGGTGATTACGTCACCAACGGTGCGCTGGTGCCCTTCGACGACTACCTCTCCGACGACGTCCAGGACCGGATGCTGTACCTGCCGCAGGGGCAGGTCGACGGGCAGCAGTACGCGATGCCCTTCGTCGTCGGCGGCATGCGCGTCCTGTGGGCGAACATGGACCTCCTGGCGCAGGCGGGGATCACCGAGCTCCCGGAGACCTGGGACGACTTCCTCGCAGACTCCCAGAAGCTCGTGGACGCCGGGATCACGCCGCTGCTCCAGGAGTGGGGCGCGCCGGACCGCGGCATGATGAACTCCACCTTCTTCCCGCTGCTGTGGCAGGCAGGCGGCGACATCCTCACGGAGGACGGCTCGAAGACGGCGTTCAACAGTCCCGAAGGGCTCGAGGCGGCCGAGTACCTCATGACCCTGCTCGACGAGGGCTACATGCCGGACACGGTGTTGGGGCTCAGCACCGACGAGGTCAAGGCCGCGTTCCTCGGCGGTGAGACCGCGTTCATGTACGGCAGCGACGGAACGCTCCCCGAACTCGAGGGCACCGACATCAACGCCGAGTTCGTCCCGTCGCTGAAGGGTGAGCAGGAGGGCACGTTCGTCGCGAGCGACGCTCTCGTGATGCTCGAGGCGTGCCCCGACAAGCAGTTGTGCACGGATCTCGTGGAGTACATCCTCGACGGCGACCAGATGGCGGTCTTCCACGACGAGATCGTCGCCTATCCGCCGATCGCCACGGATGAGGAACCCGATGAGAGCTCGGCGTTCGCCCAGGCGTACCAGGACAAGGCCGACGTCCTTCACTCGCTGCCGATCGCTGCCGGCGGGGCCGCGGTCTACAACTCCCTGTACCAGAACCTCCAGCAGATGCTGCTCGGGCAGAAGACCCCTGAGCAGGCTCTGCAGGATGCTGCGGACGCCGGAGACGCGGCCCTGGCCGAAGCTCAGTGATCCGGGACGCGGGTCCGTCGCGCGGCGGCGGACCCGCACCACAGACGAGAGAAGACCGATGACAGACGTGCGCCCGAAGCGCCGATCTCCGCTGAAGTCCTTCGGCGGAGTCCCCTTCATCATCCCGAGCTTCGCGATCCTGCTGCTCGTGGTGATCATCCCGATCGTGATGTCGCTGTACTTCAGCTTCACCAAGTACTCCGTGCTCGGCAGCCCCAGCTGGATCGGCGCAGACAACTACCTCAAGCTGTTGGACGATGACGCGTTCCTGCGTTCGCTGGTCAACACCCTGGTCTACACGGTCATCGCCGTGCCGCTGCAGACGATCATCGCGCTCGTCCTGGCCGATCTGATCGCGAAGCGGTTCCGCAACAGGTTCGGATCCGTGGTCCGCTCGGCCCTGTTCATCCCCGTGATGTCGTCGATGGTCGTCGTCGCCGTCGTCTGGCGGACCATCCTCGGCACGAACGACGGCGTCGTCAACAACGTGATCGACGTCCTCGGCTTCGACCGGGCGAACTTCCTCGGAGACCCGACCCTGGCGATGCTCGTGGTCGCGCTGGTCACCGTGTGGAAGAACATCGGCTACTTCCTGGTGATCTACTACGCGGGAATCATGGAGGTCCCGACCGATCTGTATGAGGCCTCCGCGCTGGACGGCGCCTCTCGTCGACAGCAGCTCTGGCACGTCACGATTCCCGCTCTGCGTCCTGTCACGCTGCTCGTGATCATCCTGGGAACGATCTGGTCGTTCCAGGTGTTCGATCTCGTCTACGTCATGACGGGCGGCGGGCCGGGAGGCGCCACGACGACGATCGTCATGATGATCTTCCAAGCGGGGTTCAAGAACTTCCAGATGGGGTACGCCAGCGCCATGGCGATCATCCTGTTCGTGCTGATCCTCGCGATCGCCATCATCCAGCGCAAGGTGGTGAAGAGCAATGGTCGCTGACACCTACACGGTCACGACATCCCGCCCTCGACCGTCCGGACCGCGCCGAACCGCGCGGAAGGGGCCCTGGGAGCGCCTCGGCGATGCGGGCGGTGCGATCGTCCTGTCGGCCTTCGCACTGCTGGCCATCGTCCCGTTCCTGTTCATGGCCGTGACGTCGATCCAGCGCACGACCACGATCACGATCGCGATCGATCCCGACAGGATCGACCTCACCAGCTACGTGCGCCTGTTCACCGAGAACGGCTTCGGTGCCGCCCTGCTGACGAGTCTGGGCGTCGTGATCCTCGCCTGCGTGGTGAACGCGATCGTGTGCTCGCTCGCGGCCTATGCGTTCGCCAAGAAGCCGTTTCCGGGGTCGGAAGCACTGTTCTGGCTGTATGTGGCCACCATGATGGTCCCCGCACAGGTCACCCTGATCCCGCTCTTCACGATGATGCGCGAGATCGGCCTCCTGAACACCTGGGTGTCGCTCTTCCTCCCGGTGATCAACGCCTTCGGAGTGTTCCTCATCCGCCAGTTCATGACGTCGATCCCGGACGAGATGATCGAGGCGGCGCGCATCGACGGCGCGAGCGAGTTCCGGATCTTCCTCGAGGTCGTCCTGCCGGTCGTGCGGCCGGTCATCGTCGCCCTCACGGTCTTCACGTTCCTCACGACCTGGAACGACTTCCTCTGGCCGCTCGTCTCGATCACCAACGACCAGCTGCAGACGGTGACGCTCGCGGTCGCGAAGCTGCAGGGCCGGTTCGCGACCGACTACGGGCTCGTCATGGCGGGCGCGACCCTGTCGTTCATCGTCCCGCTCGTCCTCTTCCTCATCCTTCAACGCCAGTTCGTCGAGGGCGTCACATCCAGCAGCGTCAAGGGCTGAGCGCCTGCGACCGATCGACAAGACTCCAGGAGAGCCGATGACATCCGAACGCCCCGCATGGTCCGTCGTCCTGTGCGACTCGCTCGAGAAGGTGTTCCCCGACGCGCCTCCGCGCGAGCTGGATCGCTCGATACCGCTCGTGGGCTTCCGCGGCGAGGTCGCGTCGTTCCAGGTCGCCGTGCTTCCGCCGTACCTCGCGGATGCCGTGCGACTGGGAGGCGTGCGGCTGGAGCTGCAGCTGCCCGAGGGTGTGCGCGCAGCCGTCAGCAGCGTGGAGCTCGTCCCGGTCGAGCTGCCGGCGTTCGAGGACGCGGACGACCACTACCTGCGCACCGCCCCCGGCCTCTATCCCGACCTCCTTCGTCCCGTCGCGGAAGCGACGATCGCCCCGGTCCCCGGTCAGTGGCGGGCCGCCTGGATCGACCTGCGCATCGAGGCCGGGGCTGAGAGCGGCCGGCACGAGATCGGTGTCCGGGTGCTGTCCGAGGTCACGGGGGAGGCTGTCGCGGACCCGTCGAGCCTCGCCCTGCACGTTCCGGAGGCAGGCCTCCCGGACCTGGACATCCCGCATGCCGAGTGGTTCCACTGCGACGGCCTGGCCGACCACTACGGATACGAGGTGTTCGACGAACAGCACTGGGCCGCCATCGATCGCTTCCTGGGCTCCGCGGCCCGAGCGGGCATCAACGCCGTTCTGACACCGGTGTGGACTCCACCCCTGGACACCGAGGTCGGTGGTGTGCGCACACCGACGCAGCTCGTGGGGATCAGCGATGCCGGCGACGGACGGTACGCGTTCGACTTCCGTCTGCTGCGCCGGTGGATCGCACTCTGCCGCAGCAACGGCATCCGCTACCTCGAGATCGCCCACCTCTTCTCACAATGGGGGGCGAAGACGACGCCCGCGATCTACGTGACGACGGGTGACCGGCTGGAGCACCGGTTCGGGTGGCACGTCGCGGCCGACGACCCCCGTTACCGCGCCCTCCTCGAGCAGTTGCTGCCGGCGCTGCTCGAGGTCCTGGACGCGGAGTGGGATCCGGATCGCGTGTTCTTCCACATCTCCGACGAGCCGACCGAACAGCAGGTCGAGACCTACTCGGCGGCGCGTGCCGTCGTCGCCGACCTCCTCGACGGCCGGCAGGTGATCGATGCGATCAGCGACTATTCGCTGTACGCATCCGGTCTCATACCGATTCCCGTGGTCGCCAACGACCACGCGGGCCCCTTCCTCGCCGCGGGCGCCGCGCCGATGTGGCTGTACTACTGCGTCGCCCAGAACCGTCTGGTCGCCAACCGGTTCATCTCGTTGCCGTCGTCACGCAGCCGCGTGCTCGGCGCGCAGCTGTTCTGCTCGGGAGCTGCCGGGTTCCTGCACTGGGGTTTCAACTTCTACAACAGCAGTCTCTCGAGACGGCGCATCGACCCCTTCCGGGACACGTGCGCGGACGCTAGCTTCCCCGGCGGAGATGCGTTCCTCGTCTACCCCGGACCGGGGGGAGTGCCGTGGGAGTCGATCCGGCACCGTGTCGTCGCCGAGGCCTTTCTCGATCATCGCGCGCTGCAGGCCGTCCGCGACCTGCACGGGCCTGCCGCGGCGAAGGAGCTCGCCGATCAGGACGGCACGCTCACCCTGACCGCGTACAGCTACGACGCCGACCACTACCGGCGGATGCTCGCAAGGGCGGCGGAGCTGATCGATGCCGCCGCTCCGGCGGACGCGACCGCACGTGCCTAAAGCCGTGGCTGACGACCCGAAGGAGAACGACCAGGGGATCGGCGTCCCCGTCCTGCTCTGGCTGGCGGTCGCCACGTTCTCCATGGGCATCGACGGTTATGTGCTCGCGGGGCTGCTGCCGGCGATCGCGGCGGATCTGAGCGTCGACGTCGCTGCGGCGGGCCAGCTGATGGCGGTGTTCGCGCTGACCACGGCCGTCGCCGGTCCCGTGCTCGGCGCGCTCACCGGCGGCTGGGAGCGGCGCCGCGTCATCGTCCTCTCGCTCGCCGTGTTCATCGCCGGGAACCTCCTGGTCGCCGTGGCTCCTGCCTATGGCTGGGCCATGGCCGGTCGTGTCATCTCCGCGCTGGGCGCGAGCCTGCTCAACGCCGCGGTCAGCGCCTACGTCATCGCCCGCACGCCGGTGCACCGGCGAGGCCGCGCTCTCTCGTTCGTGCTGGGCGGCTGGCTCACAGCGACCGCGTTGGGAGTGCCCGTCGGATTGGTGATCGGCCAGACGGACTGGCGTGCTCCCCTGTTCCTGATCGCCGCCGTCGGCCTCGTCGCGCTCGTCGGCATACGGATCAAGCTGCCCCTGCTGAGAGGGACCGGCAGCGGCCTGCGCGACGCCCTTCGTCCACTCGGCAGGCCCCGGCTGCTCGGGGGCCTCCTCGTCAGCACGGGCGTCATGTGCGCCAGTTACGCGTGCTTCACCTACGCGGCGCTCATCGTCGGGCCACGAGTCGGCGGAGGCCTCGCGCTCGTGGCGGTCATGTTCGGATACGGACTGGCCAGCCTGATGGGGAACGTGCTCACAGGCCGGCTCTCGGACCGCTTCCGTCCGGAGAACGTGCTGAGCGTCGTCATCCTCGCACTGCTCGCCGCCTCGGTCCTCGGATGGGCGGGGCTGCTGCTTCCTGGTCTGATGGGCGCCGTCGCCGCGATCGCGTGGTTCTTCGTGTGCGCCGTGGGCAACGGCGGATTCGCCGTGCCTCAGCAGGCGCGTCTCGGCGCGCTCGCGCCCGAGTCCGTCGCCGTCGTCATGGCCCTCAACGGCAGCGCCATCTCGCTGGGCTCCGCGCTCGGGGCCGGCCTCGGAGGAGCATCCTTGACTGCGGGACTCGGCGTCGATGAGCTGCTGCTCGTGGCGGGCGCCGTGCTCCTGGCCACCCTCGTACTCCACCTCGGCGTCCGTGCCACCGCTGCGCTCGGTGCGCGGCGAGTCGGACAAGCGCCCTGAACCCAGTGAGGGTGCCGCGGCTGCATACCGCGACACCCCCATGAGCAGCCGATGTCGATCTCCGGCGCTCCCCATGCGCCTCCCCAGAATCGAAGATCTCCCGCGCCTCCCTCGCGTCTGCCCTTCCGACGCTTCGCGTGACATCGTCTGAACATCAGGAGCGCGGTCCCGACGATCTGATACATCGAATCGAGAAATTCTTCGCGACCAGTCCGTCGCGCAGATCAGAGGGCCGAGCCGTGCACCTGGAAAGGCGTGCGCAGTCCGGTCGCCGCGGACGCTTCGGCCAGCGCCACGGCGGGATCCTCCCCGGCGCTGAGCCCGGCATGCACGGCAGCCAGCAGCTCTCCCGCAACGTCGTCGGCGACCACGGTCGGCGCGGCGATCACCGTTCGGGTGCCGGCGTGCAACCAGACCCGCGTCATCCCGAGCGCCTCCTCGCCCCACCGGACAGAGGACCGGCCGAGCTCGCACGCCGAGAGCACCACCGTGGTCGGGACCTGCGGGATGAGGTCCACGTCGTAGCCGAACAGCGTCCCGTCGTGCAGCTCGAAACCGGCGAACAGCGGATTGTCGACCGTGTGCCGACCGTGCGCGGCGATGTGCAGCACATCGACCCGGTCGGCGAGAGCCGTCACCGCGTCCACGCGGGCGTCCTCTCCGCTGAGCACGACGGCGTCCGGCCAGGCGGATGCCGCCGTGCGCGTCTCCTCGATCGCACGCGGAACGCGCGGGCCGGCGGCGAACCCGGCGGTCCGCGTCGCGCCGGTCACGTTCCGGCCTCCGGTGCGCTCGTCGAGCCACCGCGACACCGAGCTCGCGAGGACGAACGGCCTCCCCGCCATCACGGGCAGCATCCCCCACGGGATCCCGCCGAGGGCGCCCGGAACGGTGAGGACGAGACGCGCGGCGCCGCCCGCCGCCGCGAGCACCGGAGCGAGCAGCGCGTCGCCCAGCACCCGCATCCGCTCCTCCAGTGCCGCGCCGACCACCCCGGCCATCGGGCCCGAGCGCACAGCGGCGGCGACGTCGAGATCGGCGCGCAGGCCGCGGACCGCAGCCTCCACGTCGGCCCATCGCAGCCGGACCAGCCGCGCGTCCCCCGCCGTAACCACGACGCACAGCAGTTCCGTGCCGGTGAAGACGTACGACAGCACGGCCGGGCCCGGATCGAGCGCGGTGCGCACCTCCTGGATCGACACCCGACGCCGGGTGTCTCCGGCTCCGGTGGCCGTCCACTGCCGATCGCGCACGCGGTCGCGGAGCGCGCGGACCTGCGGATGCGTGGTCCATTCGCTTCCGCTCAGCTCGGCGCGCAGCATCCGCAGCTCGGCGAGGTCGTCGGCGAGTGCGGGATCGCGCGGGGGGCGGACCGGGACGACCTGCTGGCTGAGGTGCCTGGCGCGTTCGGACCAGTCGAACAGGATGCCGGGATCCCCGCTCCGCGCCGCGGACTGCAGCCCCTGGAAGATGAGCCGAGTGCCGTGCATGGCGACGGACGCCTGCAGATCGAGGGCGCCGAAGGAGCGCTGCCAGTCGGACAGCAGGTCCAGCCCGTCGGCGACGATGCGCCGCGACCGGGCTCCGGTGGCCCGGGCGGCGCGGGCCTCGGCGGCACGCAGCTTCAGCGGCGTCGGCGCGTTCCGGGGCACCCGCGGAAGCGGGTCGGAGCTCGCGCCGCGCTTTCCGTCCGCGAGCGCCGCGGTCAGACGCGTGGCGATGGCCTCGGTGGGAAACCCGCCCGCGTCCAGCGCGGCGGCGACGTCGGTGAACTGCACGGCCGGCGGCGGCGACCCGGCCGCGACCAGCGCGTCCAGGCGGACGGCGGCGCTGCGGGCGGCCCAGCTGTCGCTCCCCAGCGCCCGGAACCGGCGCTCGGCGACCCGGGCGACGTCGGCGGCTCGGGCGGGATCGTGCTGCAGCAGCGAGCGCGCCAGGTGGAACTCGGCCTCGGCGCGCGCCTGACGCATCCCCGCGGCGCCGAAGACCTCGGCGACGGATTCCAGCAGATGCTCCGCCTCGTCCACGAGACCGGCGTCCCGTAGCACCTCGGCGCGGTCCAGATCGCTCATCGCCGCGCTGACGTCGGACTCGGCCGCGATCACGGGGCGTGAGCGCGCCATCAGCTCGAGTGCCGTCAGCAGATCGCCAGCGAGCAGCGCCGCATAGCCGAGGTTGTGGCGCGACTCGGCGGCGGCCGCGCTCTCTCCGGCGGATTCGTAGATCCCGGTGGCGCGCTCCAGATCCGCCCGGCACGCCGCGAGTGCACGCCGCTGCATGTGGACCACAGACCGGTTCATGAGGCAGTTCGCGAGGGCGATCCCGTCCAGTCCGTCCACCGCCCGAGTCAGCAGCTCCTCGGCCTCGTCCAGTCGTCCCGCCCTGGTGCAGATCACCCCGAGCTGGCCGGCGAGCACGGCCGTGGTCTCGGTGCTGAGGCCCTCGCCCGCCAGCGCCTCACGGACCATCGCCTCGCCCGCGGCAGGATCACCGGTCTGGGCGAGCACGTAGGACAGGCTTCCGGCGATGCGCGCTCGCAGGTCGGCATCCGTCTCGGGATGAGCCGCGGCCCGTTCGAGCAGACGGCGGGCCTGCGCGAACCGCTGGGAGTCGGCGGCGGCGCGTCCGCGCTCCCACAGTTCCCGCGCCGTCATCCCCATCCGACCAGGATGCCGTGTTCCCGCCCCGCCCGCGAGCAGATGACGCCGGGAGCGGCGTCACCGATCGTTCACCCGACGTTCCGTTTCAAGTACGCCGGTCTCGTAATTGCCGGACACCCGGGCGAGTTCGAATACAGGTGTTCTCGCAATTCCTCTCCGAACCGAAAGGTCACCCATGCGCCGCTACACCCTCCCCGCGGTGGGCATGCTCGGCATCGCTGCTCTCGCCCTCACCGGCTGCCAGCCCCCGGAAGCGGACGCCGCCTCGTCCGCCGACGCTCCGATCACGATCGCGACTCTGCCGGTGTCGGACGATCCGACCGCCGTCAACCCCATCGAGGCCCTCGTCGATCTGCTCGAGGAGGAGACCGGCCGCGAGGTCGAGGTCACCGACGTCCCCGACTACCTGAGCGTCGTCGAGGCCATCCGCAGCGACCACGTCGACATCGGCATCATGAGCGGCTTCCCCTCGGCGCTCGCCGTCAACACCGGCGAGGTGGACGCCCTCCTCGCATGGAAGGGCTCGGACGACCCGGTGTCGACGTGCGTCGTGCTCGAGGACTCGCCCGTCCAGACCCTCGAGGACCTCGAGGGCAAGACCGTCGCGTTCGCCGACCAGGCGTCCAGCTCGGGATACTTCATGCCGGTCTACATGCTGCACGAGGCGGGTCTCGAGCAGGGCGAGGACTACGAGGCGATCTTCGCCGGCGGACACGAGGGCAGCTTCGCCGCTCTCGAGCAGGGGCAGGTGGATGCCGCGTGCACCGCCATCATGCTCACGGAGCTGGGCGCGCCGATGTTCCCCTTCGCGGAGGGCGAGTGGCGCGGCATCGGCGAGAGCCCCTCCATGGACGTCATGGGCACGGTGCTGGTTCGCCAGTCGCTGGACGACGAGACGCGCACCCTCCTGGAGGAGGCGATCCCGGCTGTGTTCTCCGAGGAGAACGCCGAGGCGCTGTCGGCCTACAGCTCCTTCATCGGCCTCGAGGTGGAGATCGCCCCCGAGCCCGAGGTCTTCGCCTCCTTCGCCGAGATCGCGTCGGTGGCCGGTGTCGAGCTCGAGGACCTCAAGGAATGAGCACCGTGACGAAGGCGGGGACGGATGCCGCGGCATCCGTCCCCCAGGCCGGGACCGTCCCGGTGACGACCGCCGAGCTGCGCCAGGCGCTTCCCCTCGTGACCGTGCGCGGACTGCGCGTCTCTTACGAGCAGGGCGCGAAGCCCGTGCTCGACGGGGTGGACCTCGATCTGTTCCCCGGCGAGACGGTCGCCCTGCTCGGCGCCTCCGGGTCCGGCAAGTCGACGCTCATGAAGAGTCTCACCGGCTTCGCTCCGGTCTCGGCGGGCTCGGTCCGGGTCGCGGGACACGACATCACCAACCTCGGTCGCGGCGAGCTGCGCACGGTGCGCAGCGAGGTCGGGCAGGTGTTCCAGCAGTTCAACCTGATCCCGCGGCTCAGCGTGCTCACCAACGTGCTCACCGGGGCGCTGCACGAGGCCGGCCCGCTGAACCTGATCGGCGGCTTCTCCAGCGCGCACCGCCGCCGCGCCATGGAGCTCCTCGACCGTGTCGGCATCGCGCACAAGGCGAAGGAACCGGCGCGTTCGCTGTCCGGCGGACAACAGCAGCGCGTCGCGATCGCCAGGGCGCTCATGCAGCAGCCGCGTGTGATCCTCGCCGACGAGCCGGTCGCCTCACTTGACCCGAAGCTGTCGGATTCGGTTCTGGCGCTCCTGCGGGGCATCGCCGCCGAGGACGGCATCCCGGTGCTCGTGAGCCTGCACGTGCTGCCGCTCGCCCTCGCTCACAGCGATCGCATCGTCGGACTCCGTCACGGCGAGATGCTCGTCTCCGCCCGCACGGCGGACCTGGATGCCGAGAAGCTGGCCGTGCTCTACGACGAGGAGGACGACGATGACGACGACGACGCCTGAACCGCGCACCCGGCGCGAGGCGCCCGAACTGTCCGCCGCCGAGCGCTCGCGCCTCGAACGGGCCTTCTCGATCCCCCGGACCCGCTTTCTCATCGGCATCCCGGTGGCGATCATCGTCCTGCTGTGGTCGGCGGGAGGCGTCGACTTCGACTTCGTGAAGCTCGGCGAGGGCGCGGTGAACATGGGGGAGTTCCTCTCCCGGCTGTTCCCGCCGGACTTCTCGAAGATCGGGGTCATCCTCGCGCTGCTGCTCGAGACGCTGCAGATGGCGATCATCGCCACCGTGCTCGGCGCGGTTCTGTCGCTGATCGTCGCGTTCGGTGCGGCATCCAACCTCGCCCCGAAATGGCTGTACTACCCCTCCCGGTGGGTGATGAACATCATCCGCTCCGTTCCCGATCTCGTGTTCGCGCTGATGTTCGTCTCGGCCGTCGGGCTCGGGCCGTTCGCCGGCATCCTCGCCATGACGCTCGGTTCGCTGGGATCGATCGGGAAGATCTTCGCCGAGGCGATGGAGTCCGTCGACAACGGCCCCATCGTCGCCATGCAGGCGGTCGGCGCCTCCAAACGCCAGGTCATCCAGTACGGCGTCATGCCGCAGGCGGCGCCCCTGCTCGTGTCGTACACGCTGCTGCTGTTCGAGGGCAACGTGCGCGGCGCGACGATCCTCGGCCTCGTGGGCGCCGGGGGGATCGGTCTCGAGCTCACCACGGCGATGCGGATGTACGACTACGGACACCTCAGCGCCATCATCATCTGCATCATCGTGCTCGTCACGCTGATCGACCAGGGCAGCGCCCTCATCCGAAGGAGAATCACATGACCACGATCGAGCTCACTCTCAGCGCCCCGGTGAACCTGCGCGATCTGGGCGGGATCCCCATCGAGGGGGGAGTGCTGCGCGAGGGCATGGCGATCCGCACGGACGATCTCGCCTACGTCACTGCGGAGGTCGCCGAAGGCCTCGTGGCAGGAGGGCTGACCGCGATCATCGACCTGCGCTCGCCGCTCGAGGTCGCGACGACCGGCCGCGGGCCGCTGGCCGGCTACCCCGTCTCGTACCATCACCTGCCGCTGATCGCGGACATCGGCGGCGCCACCCCGAGGTCGGCCGCGGACTTCAGCCATGAGGGCATGGGACGCATGTATCTCGGCATGATCGAGGGCGCGGCGCCACAACTCGTCACCGCGCTGAACGTCATCGCCCACACGCTCGGCGCGACGGCGTTCCACTGCGCGGCCGGTCGGGACCGCACGGGCGTCCTCGCAGCGCTGCTGCTGCTGACGCTCGGGGCCTCGGACGAGGACATCATCGCCGACTACGCTCGCACCGGCGAGAACATGGCGGCGATCATGGAGCGCAACCGCCCCGTCATGGGGGCGATGTGGAAGGCGCTCGGGTTCGACTTCGACCAGCCGGACACCTCCGGCCTGCTCGAGGGCTCGATGGAGGTCTCGATGCGGATCGTCCTGGAGACGCTGCGGTCCGAACACGGCGACCCGCTCGCCTCGCTGCGGGCCGCCGGGCTCGGCGAGGACACGATCGCGCGACTGCGCGAGAAGGCCCTGGCCGCATGACGAGTCCGCTCGTACAGGACGCCACGGCGACGCAGACCGGGACCGCGGTGCGCCGCGGTCCCGGGCGCCCGCGCGACGAGGACATCGACGGCCAGATCATCGAGGCCACGCTCGCGCTGATCGACGCCGAGGAGGACGTCACCGTCTCGCGGGTGGTGCAGCGCAGCGGGGTGAGCCGCGCCGCGCTGTACCGCCGGTGGCCGTCGCTGACCGCGCTCATCGCGGCCGCTCTGGACGTGGGGCGCACGGTCCCGCCGCCGGTGCGCACGGACGGAGATCTGCGGGAGGCGGTGTTCGCGGCGATGCTCGGGGAGCCGGCGTCCGTGACGGCGGCCGGGTACTCCGAGATCCGCTTCCGGCAGCGCATCCGGCTCGTCATGGCCGATCGGGCGCTGCAGAAGGCCTACTGGCACTCCCACGTCGCGCGGCGGCGCGTGCCGATGGAGAACGCGTTCCGCGCCGGCATCGAACGCGGCATCCTGCGACCGGATCTGGACGTCGAGGCGTGCTTCGACGCCATCGCGGGTGCCGCGTACTACCAGATCGTGGTGCGCGGCGACGGCATGGACTCCCCGGAGGCCCGGGCGCGCCTGCACGCCGCGTTCGACGTCGTCTGGCGCGGCATGCAGGCGTAGATCCGTCAGTGCAACGGGGTGTCCGGCGGGAGCGTGGCGAGCACGGCATCCACCGCCGCCGTGACACCCGCCGCCGGCACCGACGTGGAGCGTGCCAGGGCGGGCGCGAGGGCCGCGGCGATGCGCCCCGCGACGTACGGGGCGGCGAACGACGTGCCGCTCCAGGCCGCGAAGCCGCCCCGGTAGTCGTCGGGGTCGACCGTCTGGCGGTCGAAGCCGTCGAAGTCGGAACGGGTCATCGCCTGAGCGCCGCCGGTGAACGCCGGTGTCGTGGACACGACCGCGGCGCCGGGGGCGTACGCGCGCACCCAGGGGCCGACGTTCGAGAACAGCGCGAGCGAGCGCAGCGAGGGGTTCAGCGCTCCGACCGACACCTGGGGCACGCCCTTGTCGGGCTTGGGCAGACCGTTGTCGGAACCGGGCCATGCCCACAGCGACGCCGGGAACGAGGGGCGATCGACCGCATCGTTGCCTGCGGAGCAGACGACGACCATCCCCGCTTCGCGGGCCGCTCGCAGCAGGTCGTACAGCGTCAGGGAGAACAGGCCGTCGGTCGGCGTCTCGTGGTAGTAGCCGAGCGAGAGGTTGAGGACGTCGATCGGGTGGCCGTCCGGCTCGCCAGCGACCCACCGGCGATGCAGTTCGACCACGGCGGCGAGGGATTCCAGGAACGTGCTCTCGTCGACCACGCCGAGGGAACCCGCCACGCGGATCGAGACGATGTCGGCGTCCGGCGCCGTCTGACGGAGGATGCCGGCGATGAACGTCCCGTGCCCGGCGACGGCGTCGATGTCCCCGTCGAGCTGCCCGTACAGATCCGGGAAGCGCTCCGGGTCGTCGTCTCCGGTCAGCCCGATCGGCACGCCGTCGAGCGTCAGACCACGCGTGACGATCGAATCGGGGAGCCAGTCGTGGATTCCGCAGCCGGTGTCGAGGACCGCGATGACCGCGCGGCGCCCCTTCTTCGGGTCGGGTCCGCGGACCGGCTCGGGACCGATCCACGCGATCGGCTGGCGTCCGCCACGTCCCGGCTCCAGGTAGTCGTCGCTGCCCACGCCCCCCGCGCCCCGAATCGGGTTCGTCCGGGTGAACGGATTGGTGCGGGTGAACGGGTTCGTCCGAGTGAAGGGGTTCAGGCCCACCGGGTCGATCGACAGGACATGCTCGAGACTCGCGCGCGGCAGCGGTCCGCGGGAGACCTTGCGGGCCCGCTGCAGCACGCGCCACGCATCCGGAGCGACCGGCGATTCGCCCTCGCCCGGCTCGTCGGGTGTCGTGAGGTGGGCGCGGCGCAGCCCGGCGATGCCCGGAAGGCTGTCGGAGCGCAGGCCAGAGCGCACGAGATCCGTCGGCTCGAGGGTGAGGCGCCAGCCGAAGGACCGGGCGGCATCCGTCAGGATCTTCAGGTCGCGATCGTAGGCGCCGTTGTCCTCATCGGGCTTCTCCGCGATCAGCATCCGCGTCGGCAGATAGGCCGTCGGGAACGCCCGGATGCCGTCGACGGGGTCGACGCTCGGATCCAGCGCTCTGCCGCGGGGGATCGATCCCTCGGCTCTGTCCTGCCAGTTCCAGTTCCTCGGCTGCTCCATGGATGTCCCCTCCCGGCGGGCGGGCCGCCGCGCTCATTCCCCCCGTGACGCTCACACCTCGAACTGAGGCGTGAGCAGATCCTTGACGTCGCCCTGGGTGACGACCTGCACGCGGCACAGCCCCGCCGGCACGTCCTCGAACGCGAATCGGCCGTGTTCGGCCGGTTCGGTCGTCCAGGTGCGCTCACCCTGGGTGAGGCGCACCTCGGACGCCTCGGCGTCTATCCATCCGTCCACGCGGCGGGCGCCGCCCTCGGCCCCGCTGATGTGCAGCAGCACCGTGGCCGAGCCGTCGCTGAACTGCAGGGTGGTGGTCTCGGCGTCTCCTCGCACCGGCGACTCGATGCCCTCCATGAGCGTGAGCAGCGCGTACTCGCGGGACAGGTCCGCCACCGCGACGACGGCGACCATCCGGTCCGCGAGGTCCTCGGGGACCGGATCGAGCGCTTCGGCAGCCGCGCGCAGGCGGGCGAACAGCTCGTCATCGCTCATCGTGCACCTCCGGCGTCCACCAGCGCGGTGCGCAGCTTCGCGAGGCACCGCTGACGGGTCGGGCCGATGCTCCCGATCGGCATCTCCAGATCTGCGGCGATCGAAGCGTAGTCGGGCCGGTCGTCGAACGCGACGACGCGCAGCAGACGCTGACATCGTTCGGTGAGCGTCTCGAGCGCCGCCCAGAGCCGCGCGGCCTCATCGGCATCCGCCACCTGGGATTCCGTGGAGGCCTGGTGCGGGAGCAGCGGTTCGAGCACCTCGTCCGAGGTCGCGGTCGCGGCGCGATGCTGCTTGGCGACCCGCCACGCCTCGCGGCGGGCGGTGACCGTCAACCAGCCGGAGATCGCCTTCGGATCGGCGACCGACTCCTGACTGCGCACGAGCGCGAGCCAGGTGGACTGCACGACATCCTCGGCGAGGGTGCGCTCGAGGCCGTAGGCGCGCACGACGTGCCAGAGTACGGGGGTCATGAGGCGCACCAGGTCGTCCATGGCGCGTGCATCGCCGGCACGCCAGTCAGCGAAGAGCGCGGCCGCGCGTTCCCACCGCGCGGTCCCGTCGCCGACGGCGCCTTCGGGGGAGGCGTCGGTCATGGTGCTCATTGTGCTCACAACTACCAGGAGGAGGGCAAGAGCCATCTGATACATGGACTCCGTGCAAACGGGGCTCTTCTGGGGCGGGATACCGTGGAGGGGTGATTCCGCTCGCGATCCTCCTCTTCCTCAATGCCGCGTTCAACGTCATCGTGTGGCCGCGGTTCTACGTCCGAGTTGCTCAGGACCCGCGCGCGAGGGATGCCGAGGGCAGGGCCACGGCCTTCCTGAAGGTGCACGTGGTGCTCATCGCGATCGCCCTCGTGCTGGCCGCGGTCTCGGCAGTCGCGGGCATAGCGGCTCTCGTCGGGGCACTGTAGCCCCGGCATCCGGAGCTTGGCTTCTGCGCGCATCGCCGTTCGCGTCTCCGCCGACAGCACGACGTCGCGTCGAAAGTACGGCCCGTAGACCTCGCCAGGCCGTGCACTCGACGGCATCCCGTGCACTCAGCGGTGACTAGGGGTTGTGGCAGGCGGGGTCATCCTTCGTGCAGGTGCACGACGTGGGCTCCGGAATCGTCGACATGCGGCCGCGGCTCCGCGAGGCTGTGCGCGAGGAGCGCGTCGTAGTCCACCGCGGCGCCGCGCAGCAGCATCTCGATCGCCGACTCCGCTTCGGCGTCGGTGAGATGGGCGCGACCGAACATCGCCCGGTACTGGACGAGCGAGCCGAGGATGTCGAGCAGCAGTTCCCGGTCGACGTCCGCTCGCAGATCGCCGCGATCGACGGCCCGATCGAGCATGAGGGCGACCGCGCGGCGCGCGGGCTGCACGATGGTGGCGGCGTACCGCTCCTTCAGCTCGGCATCCGGGTAGCACTCTCCGTACAGCCCGCCGAGGGCATCGGGTCGGATGCTGCGCAGCGCGGACAGGAAGACGCCGAACCCCTCGGCGATGTCGCACAGGGTGCAACCCGTGTCCGGCACGGCGGGCGTCTCCAGTCTTCGCGCGATCGCGTCCAGCGCGAGCGCGGCCCGATTCGGCCAGCGCCGGTAGAGCGCCGGCCGAGAGGTGGCGGCGCGGCGCGCGACGGCGTCGAGCGACAGGGCGGCGTACCCGTGCTCGTTCAGGAGGGCGAACGCGGCATCCAGCAGCGCGTCGTCGATCTGGCGGTCGCGGGGCCGGCCGGCCGTCGCCCGCGATGGGCTTTCCTCTGCCTGGGACACGGAGTCACTCTACCGCCGAACGAAGCGTTACGTTACAGTACGTAATCAAACGGATGCTGACAGGAGAAGCCCTATGAACACCACCGTGCCCGCCGTCACCCGGGCGACCCGCCGCGAGTGGTTCGGGCTCGCGCTGCTGGTCGTTCCGATGCTGCTGCTGTCCATCGATCTGACCGTGCTGTTCTTCGCGCTGCCCGCGATCAGCAGCGACCTGAACCCGACTGCCTCGCAGTCGCTGTGGATCGTGCACGCGTACGGGTTCCTCGTCGCGGGCTTCCTCGTGACGATGGGAAGACTCGGCGACCGATTCGGGCCCCGGCGTCTGCTGCTCATCGGTGCGACGGCGTTCGGCGCGCTGTCCGCCGCGGCCGCCTTCGCACCCAGCGCCGAGTTCCTCATCGGCGCTCGCGCGCTGATGGGCGTCGCCGGCGCGACCCTCATGCCGTCGCTGTTCTCCCTGCTGAGGGTGATGTTCGCCGATGACGGCCAGCGGCGCACCGCGATCGCCGTGATGATGAGCGCCTTCAGCGTCGGCGGGCTGATCGGACCGCTCGTCGGCGGCGTGCTGCTGGAGTGGTTCGAATGGGGCGCGGTCTTCCTCGTCAACGTGCCGGCGGTGCTGGTCCTGGTCGTCCTGGGGCGCGCCGGCCTGCCCGAACGCGAGGAGCGCAACCGCGGATCGATCGACCTGCTCAGCATCCTGCTGTCGTCCGCCGGCATCCTCGCGGTCGTCTCCGGGCTGCAGGAGCTCGCGACCGCCGCGTCGCACTCGCCGGGATCCGTCGCCGTCAACGCCGCGATCGCGGCGGCGGGGGTCGTGCTGATCGCGCTGTTCGTCCGCCGGCAGCGGAGGCTGAGCGATCCGCTGCTGGACATCAGTATCGTGACCGAGCGGCGCGTCGCCTCGGCGCTCATCACGCTGGTCCTGACGCTGCTGGCCGTCGTCGGGACCTTCTTCCTGTTCGCGCAGCATCTGCAGTGGGTCATCGGCCTCAGTGCTCTGGAAGCCGGGATATGGACCCTGCCCTATGTCGCGGTCAACATCGCGGGTGCGCTTCTGGCTCCGACGCTCGCGCGGATCTGGAGTGCTCGCACCGCCGTCGTCGCGGGACTCGTGACAGCGGTCGCGGGCATGTCGGTGCTGTTCGCGATTCTCGGGCCCGAGGCGCCCGCCGTCTGGATCGTCGCGGCCATGGCGGTCACCGGGCTCGGACAGGGCGTGGTCAACCCTCTGGTCAGCGATCTGATCATCTCCAGCGCGCCGATCGCGAAGACCGGATCGGCCGCATCCGTGCAGGAGGTCGCCGGCGAACTCGGATCGGCCTTCGGGATCGCGGCGGCCGGTGCGATCGGCACGCTCGCGTACCGCGCATCGCTGGTTGCGACACTTCCCGGCGATGTGGATTCGGTCGTCGCCGAGCGGGCAGGGGAAGGACTCGCCGCCGGTGTCGATGCGGCCGCGGCATCCGTCTCGCTGCTGGACGTCGTGCACGCGGCCGGTGCGGCGCAGTTCCGCACCGTGGCAGGGGTGGCCGTCGTCCTGCTCCTCGGGGCGGTCATCGCTGCGATCGGGATGCGGCGACAGCCCTGAGCCGACCGGGCTGCGCCGGATGCCGAGCTCAGCGGATCTCGAACTGCTTGGCGTGCGCCGCCCAGCCGGACTCGGCAGGGAGGGCGCGCAGCCACCTGTTGGTGACGGCCAGCACGACCGAGACCGCGCACAGCGCCGCCGCGAACAGGATCGTGTTCGTCCGGCCCACGAGGGTGAGCCCGAAACCGGCGATGAGCGGGGCGAGGGGCATCGCTCCCATGCCCAGGACCCCCGCGGCGCTGTTCGCCCTGCCCAGCAGCTCGGTGGGAGTCGCGACCATGAAGTAGCCCATCATCGACGCGTTCAGCGCCGGGAGCAGGAACACCGACGCCCCCAGCACCGCTGCCATCCACCACGGGTTCTCCACGATCGAGACCACGGCGGCGCCGATCGTGACGGCGGCGAGTCCGACGATCGTCAGCGTGCCCGCCTTGACGCGGGGCACGAGCATCGGGGCCACGAGCGCGCCCGCGAGCATGACCGCGCCCAGGATCGCCGACAGCGTGCCGATCGTGAGCTCGGAGTACCCGGCCTGCTGCAGTCCGTAGATCACCGTCGTGATCGCGGCGTTGAAGCCGAGGTTCACGATCGTGATGATCAGCAGCACGCCGCTGAGATCAGGGCGGGAGAACAGCCAGGCGAATCCCGTGCGGATCTCGTTCCAGGCGTTCGCCTTCGGGGGAGCGGTGGACGCGCTCGCCGCGGCAGTACCGGGTACGGCCGTCGCCGGTTCTGCCTGTTCCGAGACGACGCGCCCGGCCGCGGACACGCCATCCGGGACCGAGCCCTCGAGCACGGCGGCGGCCTCCACGGCGTCCACTCCGCCGTGGGGGAGCGTCGCGCCTGGCACGGCGGCGCCCTCGAGCAGCGCGTCGCGGTCCGCCGCGGCATCCGACGGACGATCCCGGATGCCGGCACGCCGGGCCGAACGCCGCAGCATCCAGGCCGTGGCGCCGGCGAGGACATAGCCGAGAGTCATGACGACGCCGACGAGCCAGGCGCCGACGCCGAGCAGAAGGCCGCCGAGCGGTCCGCTGGCCAGCTGAAGCGCGGCGTCCCTGCCCTGGTTGGCGGCCTGGGCGCGGCCCATCGTCTCGTCCGGGACGATCTCCTTCAGTGCGCTCTCGCTCGCCGGTTCGAACAGCCCCGCGCGGATCATGAGCAGCACCTCGATGACGAGGATCGTCCCGAACGTGAGCGCGTCGCCGACGGAAAGCAGGGTGAAGCCCGCCGCGAGGATCGTCGCGACTCCGGCGCCGACGAGCATGAGCGCGATCCGACCGTGGCGGTCGGCGAGCACTCCGCCGTAGAGCGTGGTGATCAGGCGGACGACCATGCCGACACCGCCCACGATCCCTGCCTGCGCAGGGTCGTTCGTCACGGCCAGCGTGATGAGGGGGATCGCGAAGCCGACGAGCGCAGTCGCGAGACCCTTGCTCGTGTCGCTCACGAGCCACAGCACATAGCGGGTGTTGCTCCAGAGGCTCGCGGGCGTCGTCGTGGTGGTCATGCGTTCAGAGTAGATCCGCAAGAAGAGTTGCGCAAGTACTATTGCGCAAGTTTTGGTGTGAGTATGATCGGTGCATGGCGCAGAAGGCGGAGGATCCGGAGGTGCGTCCGGACCGGACGATGACCACGGCGATGCTCAAGGCGTTCGCCAATCCGCTGCGCCGCCGGATCATGAGGGTGCTCGCGCGGCGCGAGTTCGTCCGCGCCGCCGACATCGCCGAGGACCTCGGCGAGCCCGCCAACAAGATCAGCTTCCACCTGCGGGTGCTCGCGGATGCCGGCATCATCGTCGAGGCGCCCGAGCAGGCGCGCGACGGCCGGGACCGCGTCTGGACCCCGATCCGGGACTCGCTGAGCATCGGAGCGGGTGCCGACGCCGAGGAGATCGAACTCGGCAACACCGTGATCGCGGCGATCGCCGAGGATCACACCGAGCTCGTGCGGCGCGTCGTCGCTCACTCCGTCGCGACCGCGGGTGATCCCGATCCTGGAACGCACGCAACGCTCATGGTCAGCAACCTGCACCTGACCGAGGCCGAGTTCGGGGCCCTCCGCGATGCGCTCTCGCGCCTCATCCGTGAGGCGGAGCGATCGCACGACCGCTCCGATCCGGACTCGCGCATGTGGCAGATCGACGTCGTCGCCGCGGACGACGCGATCTGACGGACGGATGCCGCGGCATCCGTCCTTCTGCCGGAAATCGCAACTGACCCCGTCTTGCCGACGAGACCTCTCGCTGTTCGCGTGAACAACGAGAGGTCTCGTAAACAGGACGGGGTCTCGACGACTTGCGGATCGTGACGACCTACGGGATCGTCCGGCGGAACGCGAAGAACGACACCACCGAGAGCACCGCGACGGCGACCAGACCCCAGAGGGCCAGGCCCACGGCGCCGAGGGTCAGGATGCCCTCCCAGACCTGCCCCCACAGCTCGAGACGGGTGACGAGGAAGACCAGCCCCACCAGCACGAGCGCGATCGCGAAGCTGGCGATGAGCAGCACCATCTGACCCCAGCTCTTGTAGATCGTCGCCCCGGTGAAACCGATCACGAAGAAGAACAGCGCGAGCGTGAAGTAGACGACGAACGCTCCGAGCGGGCCCGCCTCCCACAGCCAGGGCAGGTAGAAGACATAGCCGTTGACGCCGTACCCGTTCGTCAGCATCTCGATGCCGCCGCCGATCAGGAACAGGATGCCCATCAGGGCGCTGCCGAGGATCGCGGTGAGCAGCGTCCCGAGGAAGAACTCCCGGCGCGTGATGCTCATCGCCTGCGAGAACGGGAAGGTGAGGGTCATCGCCGACATCCCGATCGCGAAGAAGTACCACAGCGGGGCCTGCCCGCCCCCGCCGTACTTGGGCTCGTCGACGGGGATCATCGCGTAGATGAGCACCGAGATGAGCACCGCGGCGCCCAGGATCATCAGGGGGTACCAGATGAAGGTGCCCTTGTTGATCAGCTGGAGCCGGATGACGTTGAGTGTGCGTCGCATCAGTGGACCTCCTCCGCCGCGGCGGCTTTCTGGGTGAGTCGGACGACGAGCTGCTGCAGGGAGACCGGTGCGAGATCGAGTCCGGATGCCGTGAGCTCGGCGCGCTCGTCGTCGGACAGTGCCCCGAGCGCCGTGACCGACGCGACGCGTCCCAGCGCCTCGCGGTGCAGGATGTCGCGCCCGGCGGCCCAGGCGTCCACCTCGGCGGCGTTGCCGATCACGGTGACCGCACGGTCGCGTACGGCGTCCGTGTCCTCGTTCAGCAGGATCTGCCCGTTGTCGATGACGATCACCTTCTCGATGAGGTTGGAGACCTCGTCGATGAGGTGCGAGGACAGGATGATCGTCCGCGGATGTGCGGAGTAGTCCTCGACGAGGCGGTCGTAGAAGATCTGCCGGGCCACCGCGTCGAGCCCGAGATACGGCTCGTCGAAGAACGTGATCTCGGCGCGCGAGGCGAGTCCGATGATGACGCCGACCGCGGAGAGCTGGCCGCGGGAGAGCTTCTTGATGGTCTGCTTCATCGGCAGCTGGAACTCCGCGATGAGCGCGTCGGCGAACTCCTGGTCCCAGTTCGGGAAGAACAGGCTCGCCGCCGTGAAGGCGTGCTTGGGATACGCGTCGTCGGGGTACTTCTGGCTCTCCCGGACGAAGCAGATCCGGCTGAGCACGTGCGCGTTCTCGTACGGGTGCTCGCCGAACACGCGTACGGTCCCGGAGGACTCGAAGTTCTGCGCGGTGAGGATGGACATCAGCGTGGTCTTGCCGGCGCCGTTGCGGCCGAGGAGGCCGTAGATGGCGCCGCCTTCGATCGCGAGCGACACGTTGTCGAGCGCGCGCTTGTCCTTGTAGCGCTTGGTGAGGTTCTGCACCTCGATGACGGCGGTCATGCGCGGGTGTTCCCTTCTGCGGTGGCGGATGCTGCCGCGCGTTCGCGCAGCAGGGCGGTGAGGTCCTCCGCGCCGAGCCCGAGCGTGCGGGCCTCGGCGAGGAGCGGGTCGATGTAGCGGTCGGCGAAGGCGGCGCGGCGCTCGCCGAGGAGGTGGTCGCGGGCGCCGGCGGTGACGAACATGCCGATGCCGCGCCGCTTGTACAGCACGCCCTTGTCGGTGAGCATGGCGACTCCCTTGGCTGCGGTGGCGGGATTGATCCGGAAGAAGGCGGCGAGCTCGTTGGTGGAGGGCGCCTTGGTCTCCTCCTCCAGCGATCCGTCGACGATCGAGTCCTCGATCTGCTCGGCGATCTGGAGGAAGAGCGCTTTGCCTTCTTCGATCACGATGCCTCCGCGGTTGGTCGGTTAGTTACTCGACTAAGTAACCATACAACCCAAGGCGTGTCAACCCCGGCATCGAGGAAGCGGGTCCAGCGCCTCATGGCGCCGGACCCGCTTCGTCGGCCGTCAGCCCCGGAGGTCGCGGAGGCGCAGCGCCACCGCGGATGCCGCGCACAGCGCGAGAGCGAGGCCCCACGTCAGCGCCAGGCCGCCCGCGTGCACGCCGTCGGCGAGGGGCGGCTGGTGGTAGACCCAGGCGTAGGGGGACAGCGCGTTCAGCCACTCCAGATCATCCGACTGCTTGGCGAGGGCCTGCAGGATGTACCCCAGGACGGCGATGCCTGCTCCCGCCCCGGTCGCCCACGCGCGCCGGCCGGCGGCGGCGCCGGCGAACAGGGCGGCGGATCCGGTGAGGAACGCGAGCCCGGTCAGCGCGGCGACGGCGCCCACGAGGTGCGGTGCTTCGAGCTCCAGTTCGGCCGTGCTGTTGAGCCCCCAGATGACGAGGCCTGAGAAACCGCCGAGCCAGGCGAGCCGCACCAGCACCGAGAGGGCCGACTCCAGGGCGTACTGCCCACGTCCGATGCCGTGCGCGAGATCCAGTTCGAGACGGCCGTTCTCCTCGGACCCGGCGATCGCGGCGGAGCCCCAGATGACGGCGGCGATCGTCAGCAGCAGGAACCCCATGAGTCCGAAGAACGTGCTCTGGGCATACCCCGCTCCGCTGGAGATCTGGTCGTACCCCAGCGTCTCGACGAGCTCCTTCGGAAGGGCCGAGATGATCTCTTCCAGCTGCCCGTCGCCGCCCAGGCTCGGGTACAGCGGCAGGTAGAGGAACAGGACGGCGGCCAGGCCGATCGTCCAGCCGAGGACGCCGCGCCACGACTCCCGGACGCTGCGCCGGAAGACCGGAAGGAAGCTGTCACGCATCGCGTCCTCCCCTCATGGCGCGCCGCGCTCGTCGCGTCGCCGGCTCGGCCGGCGGGCGCTCCATCGATGCCGTCGCCGCGGCGGGATCTATGGCGACCGCATCCGAACCGTACAGTCGCAGCACCGACTCCTCGAGGTCGGGTTCCTCCACGGTGAGGCCGTGCACCGGATGGCGCGCGAGCTCCTTCACGAACGGATCGATCGCTCCCTCGATCGTGGCGGACAGCCGCACGCCGCCGTCGTCGGGGGAGACCTCGAGCGCTTCGATCCCGGGGATCCGCTCGAAGACGGCACGGATGGCCGCGGCATCCACCCCGCCGAGTCCGGCGCGGACGCGGCGGATCGAGCCGAGTCGCAGCGACGCGACGTCCCCGTCCGCCACCACCCGTCCGTTCGCGAGGACGGCGACCTCGTCGGCCGTCTGCTGGATCTCGCTCAGGACGTGCGAGCTGAGCAGCACGGTCTGGCCGGCATCCCTCGCCTCGCGGACCATCTGCAGGAACTCGCGCTGCACGAGCGGGTCGAGTCCGCTCGTCGGCTCGTCGAGGATCAGGAGCTCGGGCTCGTGCATGAAGGCCTGGATGAGCCCGAGCTTCTGCTTGTTCCCCTTGGACAGCGATCGCACCGGCCGGTCGAGATCGACACCGAGCCGCTCCGCGATCTCGTGTCCGCGCTGCCTGGTAGCCGCGTTGTCCGCGCGCGACCCGGACACCTCTCCGTAGAACCCGAGGAGACGGCGCCCCGTCACACGCCCGTCCAGGCGCAGCTCGCCGGGTACGTAGCCGATCCGCCGGCGCAGCGCGGTTCCCGCATGACGAGGGTCCTCGCCGAGCACCCGCACGGAGCCCGACGAGGGGCGGATGATGTCGACGAGCGTGCGCAGGGTCGTCGTCTTACCGGCACCGTTCGGCCCGATCAGCCCGAACACGGTGCCGGGGCGCACACGCAGATCGAGCGAGTGCAGTGCGATGCGGTGGCCGTAGCGCTTGTGCAGCCCGCGGGTCTCGATGATGTCGGTCATGGCCGCTCCTCCGCGTTCTCGGATGCCTCGGCATCCGCTTTCTCCGCCGCGAGCGCGCTGCGCGCGCCCTCGAGGAAGGCGTCCGTGGCGTAGATGCCGTGCGTCAGCAGTTCGAGCGTCGGGACCGTGGTGCGCCGGAGTCCTTCGGCGCTCAGCTGATCCTCACCGAGGACGCGCGCGATCTGGCCGCGCATGATGACGGGGCCCAGGCCGATGAGGGTCAGCAGGAGCGTGGTCATCTCGGGGTCGCTGGTGGGTTCGAGCAGGCCTGCCGCACGCTGCTCGTCCAGCACGGACCGGGTGGCGGCGAGGATGCTGTCGAACAGTCTGTCCGACGCGGCCGAGCCGTCGCGGAGCATGTGCCCGAGGTAGTCGATGTAGGCGCCGTACTGCTCGAGATCGTTCAGTGCGGCGCGGATGCGATCCTGCGTGGGGGCCGAGATGAGGTCGTGCTTCTCGTCCATGAACGCTGCGACCACGTAGTCGTCGCACGCTTCGCGCAGAGCCGTGCGATCGCCGAAGTGGTGCACGATCAGGGCGGGACTGACCCCGGCTTCGCGCGCGATGGCGCGCAGGCTCGTCGCGTCGAACCCGTCGCGGGCGAAGGCAGCGATCGCGGTGTCGCGGATGCGCGCTCGGGCGGTGAGATCCTCGGATGCTGAACGCATGTACAGCAGACTAAACATTTGTTCAGTCGCCGTCAAGGCTCAGCGGTAGAAGCCCTCGCGCAGATCGATGCCGTACTCCACCCAGGCCTTGAGTGCCGCGAGCATGCCCGTCCAGCCCTCGCAGTTGCCGAACGCCGCCTTCGCGCCGTCCGCGGTCGGGCGCCAGGAGCGTTCCGTGATCGTCACGAGCGTCCGGGTGCCGTCGTCGATCGATGCGAACTCGAAGGTGGTCGTCGTCGTACCGGACTCGGCGGTGGTGTTCTCGCCCTCCCATTCGATGACGATGCGCTCCGGCGCCACGGCTTCGACCACCGTGACGGGGAAGCGTCCGGGGAAGTCGGCGAAGTCCCACGAGACCTCGCCTCCGGCCTCCAGGCGCCCGCGAGCGCCTCCGGTCGTGAAGTAGCGCGACAGTTGCGCCGGATCGGCGACCGCCTCATAGGTCTCGGCGATCGGCTTGGAGATGCGCCCCGATACCGTGAAGGACAGTTCGGTGAGGTTTTCGGTGTCAGACATGTTGTAAGATTACAACATGAATTCGGATGAGGCCAGAGGCGACGACGATCTCGTCTTCAAGGCTCTGGCCGCGCCGATCCGGCGTCGAATGCTCGATGCACTGCGGCTCTCCCCGTGCACGACCGGTCAACTGTGCGCGCAGTTCGCCGAGCTCGACCGCACCACGGTGCTGCAGCATCTGCGGGTGCTCGAGCGGGCCGAACTCGTGATCGGTCGGAAGGTCGGGCGCGAGCGTCACTTGACGCTCGCCCCGTTGCCGATCAAGCGCATCTTCGATCGCTGGATCGGGGACTACGCGCGGGCGGCCGTCGAACTGCTCGACGACCTGGACGCCTAGGGTGGGTTCGTGCCCGAGTTCCCGTACGACCGGCTGAGCCGGTCTCCCGACGTGGAGGCGCCGAACCTGCAGGCGCACGACGCCACCGATCCGCTGCTCGTCGAGCGCGGGATCGAGCTCGCCGCGGAGCGCGGACTGACCGGTTCTCAGCTCGCCGTGATCGGCGACGGCTACGGGGCGATCACGCTGGCTCTGCTGGATGCCGGCTTCGACGGTGTCCGCGTCCATCAGGACCTGGCGACCGGACGGCGCGCACTCGCGCGCAACGCCCTCGCCCTCGGGCTCGCGGGCTTCGTGCCGCACGAACTGGATGACGCGCTGCTGACGGGAGTACGGCTCGTTCTGCTGCAGCTGCCCAAAGCGCTGGCCGAGCTCGAGGAGATCGCGGATGCCGTGGCGAGGTGGGCAGCGGACGATGTCGTGCTCGTCGCCGGCGGCCGCGTCAAGCACATGACTCTCGCGCAGAACGAGGTGCTCGCGGGCTCCTTCGCGCAGGTGCAGCCGCAGCGTGCCCAGCGGAAGTCGCGGCTCATCGTCGCCGCGCATCCGCGTCCCGTGCCGGAACATCCCCCGTACCCGGTCCGCCACGAGCATCCCGACTTCGGGCTGGCCCTCGTCGCGCACGGAGGGGCCTTCGCCGGGGCGCGCATCGACATCGGAACCCGAGTGCTGCTCGACGTCCTGGCCGAGCGCAGTCCGCAAGAGACGAGCGGGACCAGGAACCGGACCGTCGTCGATCTGGGGTGCGGAACCGGCGCCCTCGCAGCGGCCTGGGCCCTCGCCCATCCCGACGACCGCGTCATCGCGACCGATCGCTCGGCGGCGGCCGCGGCATCCGCCCGGAAGACGATGAACGCGAACGGACTCGGCGACCGAGTCGCTGTCGTGCACGACGACGCCGCGTCGGAGATCCCGGATGCCACTGCGGATGTCGTCCTGCTGAACCCGCCGTTCCACCTCGGGACGAGCGTCCACACCGCAGCCGCGTCGCGCCTGTTCGAAGCTGCGGCGCGCATCCTCCGCCCCGGCGGCGAGCTGTGGACCGTGTACAACTCGAGCCTGGGGTACAGGGGGGAACTGACCCGCCTGATCGGGCCGTCCCGGCAGGTCCGCCGCACCCCGAAGTTCACGGTGACCCGCAGCGTCCGACGCTGATTCCCGATACGCGGATGTATCGTCTAATCCCCCGATCAGACGCCCATTCCACGGGGGTCCGACACGCCGGGATTTGGCCCTGACCGGCCATTTCGTTACGGTGGAATGCGGGCCTTGTGGCTCGAAGACCAGTCCGCGGCCGCGTCCTTCTTTCGAATCGCTGTGCTACCGAAGAGGCGTGGGCGTACGGTCGATGTTCTTTTGCGGGGGATCCGAAATCCGCCGTCCGTGCCGCCAGTGCAGCGTCGTCGAAACGGCCTTGTGAACATCACCCGGGCGTAACCGAAGCGGCCTCACCGCGACCCTGGAACGGTGAGCCGCGGGGGAAACGTGACCGAAACCGCACTTGTTGCGCGCCATCTCTTCAAGGTGTTCGGACGGAACCCGAACCAAGCCGTCCGCCGCCTGAAGGCCGGCGAATCCCGCACCGACGTCCTCGACGCCGGGACGGCCGCCGTCATCGACGCGAGCTTCACCGTCAACCGAGGCGAGATCTTCGTCATCATGGGACTGTCGGGTTCCGGCAAGTCCACCATCATCCGCATGCTGAACGGTCTGCATGACGCGACCGACGGCACCGTCATCGTGGGCGGCGACCAGATCACCGATGTGCCTGCTGCCCGCCTGCGCGAGATCCGTCGCGACAACGTCTCGATGGTGTTCCAGCACTTCGCGCTGCTGCCGCATCGCACCGTCGCCGCGAACGTCGCCTATCCGCTCGAGCTGAAGGGCGTGCCCAAGGCCGAGCGCCTGGCCAAGGCCGAAGAGGTGCTGGCCATGGTCGGGCTGGCCGGCTGGGGCGACAAGCTGCCCTCCGAGCTGTCCGGCGGGATGCAGCAGCGCGTCGGCATCGCCCGAGCGCTCGCCGCGGACACCGACATCCTGCTCATGGACGAGGCGTTCAGCGCGCTCGACCCGCTGATCCGCCGCGAGATGCAGGAGCAGCTGCTCGAGCTCCAGCAGAAGCTGCAGAAGACCATCGTCTTCATCACGCACGATCTCAACGAGGCCATGTTCCTGGGCGACCGGATCGCGGTCATGCGCGACGGCCGCATCGTCCAGATCGGCACGCCGGAAGACATCCTCACCGATCCTGCGAACGACTACGTCGAGCAGTTCGTGCAGGACGTCGACCGCGCTCGCGTGCTGACCGCGGCGAACGTCATGGAGCGGCCGCGTCCCGTCGTCGCCGAGTCCGCCGGCCCGCGCACCGCACTGCGCCAGATGCGCGACGCCTACATGTCGGCCGCATACGTCACGGGTCGCGATCGCAAGCTCATCGGCATCGTCACCGACCGCGACGCGGTCAAGATGATCCGCAAGGGGGACTCGCAGCTGGCCTCCATCGTGAAGCCGGTCCCGCAGAGCGTGTCCGAGGACGAGATCCTCATGAACCTGTTCGTCCCCGCTGTGGAGTCTCCGCTGCCGCTGGCAGTGACGGACGCCGCAGGGCGCCTCGTCGGCGTCATCCCGCGCGTCACGCTGCTCGCCGCCCTCGGCCCCGGCCCCGGTGCGACCGAGGAGATCACCCTGCCGCACCTGCCGGTTCCGCAGGCCGAGATCGACGCGGTGCTCCAGGAGGGCTTCGCCGCGGATGCCGCCGCGCCGGTGGCATCCGCGACCGAGAAGGAGGTGCTGTGATGGAGAACTTCCGCATCCCGCTCGGCGAGTGGGTCTCGGCCGTCGTCGACTGGATCAAGGACAACCTCGCGGGTCTGCTCGACGTCATCTCGTTCGTCGTCCGCTTCCTCGTGGACGGCCTCACGGACATCCTGGTCGGCACGCCGTTCCCGATCATGATCGCGATCTTCGCGCTCATCGCGTGGCTCGTGCGGTCCTGGCAGATGGCGGTCGGAACGGTCATCTCGTTCCTGCTGATCGTCTCGATGGGGCTGTGGGAGCTGGCCATGCAGACGCTCGCGCTGGTCCTCGTCTCGGCGCTCGTGGCGATCGCCATCGCCGTCCCGCTGGGCATCTGGTCGGCGCGCAACGACACCGTCCGTCTCATCCTCAAGCCCGTCCTGGACTTCATGCAGACGATGCCGGCGATGGTCTACCTGATCCCGGCGATCGTGTTCTTCAGCATCGGCGTCGTTCCGGGCCTGGTCGCGACCGTCATCTTCGCGCTGCCCCCTGGCGTCCGGCTCACCGAGCTCGGCATCCGCGGGGTCGACTCCGAGACCGTGGAGGCCGGTCAGGCGTTCGGCGCGAAGCCGGGACAGATCCTGCGGGGCATCCAGCTGCCGCTCGCGATGCCGTCGATCATGGCCGGCGTCAACCAGATCATCATGCTCTCGCTGTCGATGGTCGTCATCGCCGGCATGGCGGGCGCCGACGGACTCGGCAAGGAGGTCGTCCTGGCGATCTCGACCGTCGACACGGCCAAGGGCGTGGAGGCCGGACTCGGCGTCGTGCTGGTGGCCGTCTACCTCGACCGGGTCACGGCCGCGCTCGGCACGCCGAACGAGTACGGCTCGTCGTTGCTGAGCGTGCTCGCCCGCAGCAGGGCGCAGCGCAACCAGGCATCGTCTGCCGCGGCGTCCGCCCTGGCCTGACGCACTACTCACCTGAACCCATACGGAACGCATCACAGCATACGAAAGGAAGCACCATGAAGAACACCCGGCACATCACAGCCATCACAGCACTTGGAGTCACCGCATCCCTCGCCCTCGCGGGCTGCGCGACGGGGGCCGGCGGAGACGGCGGCGAAGGCTCCGCCGACGGAGACAAGGGCACCATCACTCTCGGGTTCCTGCCCGCGTGGACCGACGGTCTGAGCATGGCGTACCTGCTCCAGGACCAGTTCGAGAAGCTCGGTTACACGGTCGAGCTCGAAGAGCTCACCGAGGCGGGCCCGCTGTACACCGGCCTCGCCCAGGGCGACGTCGACATGTACCCGTCGGCCTGGCCCGAGGTCACGCATGCCTCCTACATGGAGCAGTACGGCGACGATCTCGAGGACCTGGGCGCCTACTACGACAACGCCGTCCTGACGATCGCGGTCCCGAGCTACACCGAGATCGACTCGATCGCGGAGCTCAAGGGCAACGCCGACATGTTCGACGGCAAGATCATCGGCATCGAGCCGGGTGCGGGGCTGACCAAGCAGACGCAGGAGTCCATGATCCCGACCTACGGCCTCGAGGGGGAGTACACCCTTCAGACGTCGTCGACGGCCGCCATGCTGACGGTGCTGGGCGAGGCGATCGACAACAAGGAGGACGTCGTCGTCACGCTGTGGAAGCCGTTCTGGGCGAACAGCTCTTACGACGTCAAGACGCTCGAGGATCCGGAAGGCGCCATGGGCACCCCCGAGACCCTGAACTTCATCGGTCACAAGGGCTTCGCCGAGGAGTTCCCGGAGGCCGCGGAGCTCGTCGAGCAGATCAAGCTCGACGACGCGCAGTACGGTGCGCTCGAGAACCTCGTCGTGAACGAGTACGGCGAGGGCGAGGAAGCCGAGGCGGTCGACGCCTGGCTCGAGGAGAACGGCGACCAGTTCGACTGGGTCGTCACCGAGTGATCCACGCCTGAGGAAAGGGGGCGTCGCAGCGTCTGCTGCGGCGCCCCTTTTCTCATCGCGCCCGCAGGAACGACATACGACACGGAAGACACATACGGAACATGACGAAGCGCACGCACATCACCGCCGGCATCCTCGTTCTCGGGATGGGCGCCACTCTGGCGCTGACCGGTTGCACGAACGACTCGGCCGGGGCATCGGGAGATTCGGACAAGGGCACCATCACGATCGGCTTCCTGCCGTCGTGGACGGATGCCGTCAACAACGCGTACCTGCTGGAGGACCAGCTCACCAAGCTCGGCTACGACGTGGAGCTGGAGACGCTCACGGAGCCCGGCATGCTCTACACCGCGCTCGCCCAGGGGGACGTCGACATCTATCCGTCGGCCTGGCCGGAGATCTCGCAGAAGGCGTTCATGGAGAAGTACGGCGACGATCTGGAAGATCTCGGCACTTACTACGAGGGTGCACAGGGGTTCCTCGCGGTTCCCGACTACGTGGACGACATCGACTCGGTCGAGGACCTCAAAGGGCAGGCGGACCGATTCGACGGCAGGATCTATACGATCGAACCCGGGTCGGGAACGGCGACGATGGCGGCGGAGAAGCTCTTCCCCGCGCACCAGCTCGGCGACGAGTACAGCCTGACCTCCTCGTCGCTCGCGGCCATGCTGACGGTGGTGGACGATGCCGTCCAGTCGCAGGAGGATGTCGTCGTCACGCTCTGGAAGCCGTTCTGGGCGATCGACGCCTATGGCCTGAAGGAACTCGATGACCCGCTGAACGGGATGGGCGACCCGGAGGGTCTGCATTTCCTCGGCCACAAGGGCTTCTCCGAGGAGTTCCCGGAGGCCGCGGAGCTGATCGGGCAAATCACCCTCGACGACGCGCAGTACGGCTCGCTCGAGAACCTGGTCGTGAACGAGTTCGGTTCCGGTCAGGAGCCCGAGGCGGTCGACGCATGGCTCGAGGAGAACGGCGACCAGCTCGACTGGGCCGTGACCGAGTGACTTCCCCGCAGCATCCCGATCTCATGGACAAGGAAACGAAAATGACCGGACGCACACGTCCCATCCTCGGCATCCTGGCCCTGGGCGCGGGGGGCGCCCTGGCGCTGACCGCGTGCTCATCCGGAGGTGACCCCGGGACAGCACCGCAGACCGACGAGAAGGGCACGATCACCGTCGGCTACCTGCCGGCCTGGACGGATTCGCTCAGTATGAGCTTCCTGCTGAAGGACCAGCTGGAGAAGCAGGGCTACACCGTGGAGCTCACCACGCTCACCGAGGCCGGGCCTCTGTACACGGGGCTGTCCGAAGGGGACATCGACATCTATCCGTCGGCGTGGATCGACGTCGCACAGGCCGGGTACTGGGAGAGATACGAGTCCGATCTCGAGGATCTCGGCACGTACTACGACCAGGCGAGTGGCATGCTCGCGGTCCCCTCCTACGTCGAACTGGATTCGATCGCCGATCTGCGCGGACAGGCAGATCGCTTCGATGGCAAGATCTACACGATCGAGCCGGGTTCGGGGGCGGCGACGTACGCCCAGGAGTCCCTGCTGCCCTCCTACGGCCTCGACGACGAGTACGAACTGGTCACGTCGTCCACGCCGGCCATGCTGACGGTGCTGGAGGACGCGATCCGGAACCAGGAGGACATCGTCGTCACGCTGTGGAAGCCCTACTGGGTGAACGACGTCTTCGACATCAAGGAGTTGGAGGACACCGAGGACGGGTACGGCGATCCCGAGGGGCTGCATTTCGTCGGCCACAAGGGCTTCTCCGAGGAGTTCCCGGAGGCCGCGGAGCTGATCGGGCGGATCACCCTCGACGACGCGCAGTACGGCTCGCTCGAGAACCTGGTCGTGAACGAGTTCGGTTCGGGTCAGGAGCCCGAGGCGGTCGACGCATGGCTCGAGGAGAACGGCGACCAGCTCGACTGGGTCGTGACTGAGTGATCCACATCTGAAGGGTCTGGGGCGTCGCAGCGCCCGCGGCGGCGCCCCATTCTCATCGGCCGAGGAGTTCAGCCAGCATCGGCAGCTGAGCAGGATCCTCCAGCGCGGAACCGACGGCCACGACTCGAGCGCCCGAGTGCAGATACTCGCCGGCGTTGGCAGCGCTCATGCCGCCGGTGGCGACGAAACGCGCCTGGGGAAAGGGGCCGCGCATGGCGCTCAGCCAGGATGCCCCGAGCACCGAGGCAGGGAAGGCCTTCAGCCAGGTGAGCCCCGCCTTCATGGCGAGCTGCACCTCGCTGGCCGTTGCGACGCCGGGCATGCTGAGCAGCCCGGCGTCATGCGATGCGCGGACGACCTCGAGATCGAAGCCAGGGCTGACGGTGAACGAAGCGCCCGCGGACGCCGCCTGGGCGACATGCTCGGCGGACACGACCGTGCCGGCGCCGACGAGCTTGCCGCGTTCCTTCGCCGCGGCGGCGACCACGCGCAGCGCCTCGATGTCCTCGTCGGTCTGAATCGGCAGCTCGACCACGTCGATGCCGAGGTCCCACGCCGTCGTCGACACCGCGAGGCTTCTCTCCGGGCCCATGCCGCGGAGGATCGCCATCAGCGGCGCGCCGCCGAACAGCTCGTCGAACCCGGTGTTGTCCATGAGCATCCCTTCGATGTCCCGACGACCGGAGCCGTCCGCAGGCGTCCCGGGGAAGCCTATCGCCCGACCCGGCGGGTGCGAGAGGCGTAGCCTGGCGGCATGGACGGTTTCGCGGCTGTCGACTTCCTCTTCGCGCGCGAGGTCCTGCAACGGGGCATCGCGGCGTTGTATCTCGTCGCCTTCGTCTCCACGCTGAACCAGTTCCGTCCGCTGCTGGGAGAGAACGGCCTGCTCCCCGCTCCACAGTTGCTGGAGTGGGTGGCGGCGTCGAAGAGCCGGCGCCGGATGCTGCACCCCACGCTCTTCCTCCGCCTCCGCTACACGGATCGGCGCCTCGCGGCGCTGTGCTGGGCGGGCATCGTCGTCTCGGCATCCCTCGTCCTCGGCATCCCGCAGCAGGGCCCGAGCTGGGTGCCGATGATCCTGTTCCTCGCCCTGTGGCTGGGGTACATGTCGATCACGAGCATCGGCCAGACGTTCTACTCATTCGGATGGGAGATGCTCCTGCTCGAGGCGGGGTTCCTCGCGGCGTTCCTCGGATCTGTGCACGAGCCCGTGCCGACCGTGGTCATCGTGCTGTTCTGGTGGCTGGTGTTCCGGCTCGAGTTCGGCGCGGGCATGATCAAGATCCGTGGCGGCCGCGAGTGGCGGGACCTGACCGCCCTGACGTTCCATCACGAGACCCAGCCCATGCCGGGCCCGCTCAGCCGCCAGGCTCACCTGCTGCCCCGGTGGTTCCACCAGGGCGAGGTGCTCGGCAATCACTTCGCGCAGCTCGTCGTGCCGTTCTTCCTGTTCGCCCCGATCCTGTCGTTGTTCGTCCCGGGACCGGTGCCGATCCTCGTCGGCGCGGTGGCGGCCGTCATCGTGATCGCGACCCAGCTGTGGCTGGTCCTGACCGGCAACTTCGCGTGGCTGAACTGGGCGACGATCGTGCTCGCCTTCTCGGCGTTCGGGATTCCGGGTTCCGGCCCCGTCGAGCAGATCCCGCCGTACTGGGTCGTGATCACCTCGGCTGTCGGGGTGCTGTACCTCGTGCCGAGCTGGCCCGCGCTGCGCAACCTGTTCGCCCGCCGGCAGCTGATGAACGCGAGCTTCAACCGATGGCAGCTGGCGAACGCGTACGGGGCGTTCGGGACAGTCACGAAGGAGCGCATCGAGATCGTGGTCGAGGGGACGCGCGACGCGGATCCGGATGCTGCGGAGTGGGCGGAGTACGCGTTCAAGGGCAAGCCGGGAGCGGTGCGTCGCGTACCGCGGCAGTTCGCCCCGTATCACCTGCGGCTGGACTGGCTGATGTGGTTCCTGCCGCTCGGGCGCTCGCTGGACGACTGGTTCACCGCCTTCCTCGTGCGGCTGCTGGAGGCGGATGCCCCGACGCTGCGCCTGCTCGCCGACGACCCGTTCGACGGGGAGCGCCCGCGGTGGGTGCGCGCGGTGTCGTATCGCTACCGGTTCGCCTCTCGCGCCCAGCGGCGGGAGGAGGGGGTCGTGTGGGTGCGCGACCGGCGACGAGAGGTCATGGGGCCGGTGTCGCTGCGGTGATCCTCAGTGCTCGAGCCATCGTGCCAGCAGCTCCGGCTGCTGCAGCGGGATGCCGTGTCCGGCATCCCGGACGAACTCCAGCGTGCTCCCGGGCGACGAGCGGTGAAGCGCCTCTGCAGACCTCCTCATGAGAGCCTTCTCGCGAGATCCGGCGAGGATCAGCGCCTGCCCGGGGAAGGCCCTCCAGCCGTCGGGGATGGTGAAGCGGATGTTCTCGCCCACTGCGGCGACCAGGTTCGGCGTCGTCATCGCCGACGAGGTCCGCTGATAGTCGTCGAGCAACGCGGGAGGGACGAACAACTCCTTCGCCTGCAGGCGTGCGAACCATCGGAAGCGCGCCAGCCCCGATGCAGACCGTAGCAGGGCGAGCACGAGACGGGGTGCGGGGGTGGGTTCCGCTTGGGCGCTGATCACGACCACGCGGTCGACCAGGTCGGGGCGTTCCGCCGCGAGGAGCACCGCCAGCTGTGCGCCGAGGGAGAACCCGGCGACCGTGGTCGGGCCGGCCTTCTCGGTCTCGAGGATCGAGATGAGGTCGCCCACGGTGCGCTCGTGCGAGGTGTATGGCTCGTGTGCGCTCCGATCGTGGCCCGGGAGGTCGGGGATCAGCAGCCGCGTTCGAGGATCGAGGTGCTCTCGCACGGGCGTCCACATCCAGCCGGCGACGCCCCCGCCGTGCAGCAGCAGAATGCGCGGGCGCGACGGGTCTCCGTGGCGCTCGACGTGCATGTCGCCACCCTACCGCGCACATCTGCCCGCGTCGGCCGCTCAGGGCAGGCCGGTGCGCGAAGCGTCTTGGCGGCCGCTCCGCTACGGGACGATCGAATCCACATAGCCGCCGTCGACCCGCACGGCGGCTCCTGTCGTGGCGGAGGCGAGCGGCGAGGAGAGGTAGGCGACCATGTTCGCGATCTCCTCGGGTTCGATCAGCCGCTGCAGCAGAGACTGCGGGCGGTGAACCCGCATGAACTCGCGCTGAGCCTCGTCCCACGGCAGCGCCGGATCCACGAGCTCGTAGACGAAGGCCTCGACACCACCGGTGTGCGTGGGCCCGGCCAGCACGGAGTTGACCGTGACGCCGGTGCCGGCGGCATCCTTCGCGAACCCGCGCGAGACGGCGAGGAGCGCGGTCTTCGACATGCCGTAGTGGATCATCTCGGCCGGGATCACGACGGCCGAGTCACTGGCGATGTTGAGGACGCGGCCCCAGCCCCTCTCCTTCATACCCGGGAGGGTCGCGCGGATCAGGCGCACGGCGGCGAGGACGTTCACCTCGAAGTACCGTCGCCACTCGTCGTCCGGGATCTCGAGCGCGTTCTCCGAGCCGAAGATGCCGAGGTTGTTGACGAGCACGTCGACGGGGCCGGTCGCGGCGAGCACGGCATCCGCGCCCTCCGTCGTGGTCACATCACCGGGCGCGGCGACCAGCGAGCGGTCCGGGTTCTCGGCCTGGAGTTCGGCGATCACGGATGCCACCGTCGCCGCGCTGCGGCCGTTGACGGCGACGCGTGCGCCGGCATCCGCGAGAGTCGCCGCGATCGCCCGACCGATTCCCTGGGTCGAGCCTGTGACGAGGGCGGTCCTGCCTGAGAGGTCGATGCGCATGGGGGAGTCCTTTCTTCGCTGAACAGGTGCAACGCGTCACAGCCCGCCGGCATGCCCGCACCTAAGCTGATCGCATGACGAATCACACCGCCGTGATGCCCGAACTCGGACGCATCGAGCTCGTGGACCGCCCGGAGCCGACGCTCGCGCCTCGGGAGGCGCTCGTGCAGATCGAGTCGGTCGGCGTCTGCGGTTCCGATGCCGCGTACTACACGGTCGGCTACATCGGCGACTGGGTCGTGGACGGACCGATCGTTCTGGGGCACGAGGCATCCGGCCAGGTCGTCGCCGTCGGAGCCGAGGTGACGCGGGTGGCCGTCGGCGACCGGGTGGCGATCGAGCCCGGAACGCCCTGCCGCGACTGCGCCGACTGTCTCGCCGGCCGGTATCACCTGTGTCCCGACCTCGTCTTCCTCGCGACCCCGCCCCACGACGGCGCGCTCACGCAGCGGCTGGCGATGGACGAGCGGAACCTTTTCCGGATGCCGGACACCATGTCCTTCGACGAGGGGGCGATGCTCGAGCCGCTGTCGGTCGGGATCTGGGCGTGCCGGCGTGCGGGATTCCAAGCAGGGGACAGCGTCCTCGTCACCGGAGCGGGGCCGGTCGGCGTGCTCGCCGCGCAGGTCGCCCGCGCCTTCGGCGCCTCGCGCGTCGTCGTGGCCGATGTGTCCGACTACCGCCTGGATCTCGCGGCATCCCTGGGGTTCGAGGTCGAGAAGGTGAGCGGCGAGACGTCGCACGAGGCGGAGTTCGACGTACTGCTGGAATGCTCGGGAGCACCCGACGCGCTCGCGGACGGGCTGTGGCGCCTGATGAACGGCGGGCGCGCGGCCATGGTCGGGATGCCCAAGCAGTCGGTCGAGCTGCCGCTGTCCAAGCTCAACGTGCGGGAACTGTCGATCAGCCTCGTGAACCGCTACGCGCACACGTGGCCGACCGCGATGGCGCTCGTCGCCGACGGACGGGTGGATGCTGCGGCCATCGTGACGCATCACTTCCCGCTGGCCGCGACCGCCGACGCCCTGATGCTGGCGAAGACGGAACCGAAGTCGATGAAGGCGATCATCCATCCGCAGCGGTGAGCGGCGATCTCAGCGGGAGATCAGGCGCCGGGCGTTGCCGCTCGTGAGGGCGGCGAGCTCCGATGTCTCCAGCGCGGAGGCGGCGAGCTGGAGCATCGTCGCCTCCGGGGTCTGCACCGGATAGCCGCTGCCGAACACCCAGCGATCCTCCTCCTTCGCCAGCACGTCGACGATGTTCAGCGGTCCGTTGACGTGCCACAGGTCGAGGTGCACGCGCGGGAGGTCGATGTCGTCGAGATGGCGACGCGTCTGCTCCCACTCCTCGATGCGCAGCCCGCTGACCAGCATGCGGGTGTCCGTCGCCGCGCGGAGCAGTTCGGCGAGCTCCTCGGGGCGCGGATCCTCGACGGCGAGAAGCGGATGCCGAACCCTGCCGTCGTCGAGCCGCACCAGCACCTGCAGCGGCAGATCCAGCTCGGCGCACGCGATCGCGACCTCCGTCGCCGCCGGCGAGCGGTACCGGTGGAACCCGGGCGCGATCCGGACGCCTGCGGCACCGGAGGCGACGGCCCACCGGAGCTCCCGCTCCCACGTGGTCGCGGTGGGGTCGAGGACGACGAAGACGCGGAAGGGATCGTCCGCGCACGACCTCAGGGCCTGCTCGTTTCCGGCGCGGGTGCCGAAGCCGAACAGCGACGCGAGATGCGACACCCAGACCTCCGACAGTCCGTGCCGGACGGCGTACGCACGCAGGTCCCCGACCGATGCGGATGCCTCCAGACGGAAGGGCCACTGGCCCAGGTGGCAGGTGGTGTCGATCGCGCGCTCGGCGCGGAACCCGTCGAGGAGCCTGAGTGCTTCGGAGCCGATCATTGCGTCACCTCGCTCAGCCACCGTCGCGCGTTGCCGCCGAGCACGCGGTCGAGGGCTGCCGCGTCCAGACCGGCGCCCAGCACCTTGCCGACGTTCTCCGCGAGACCGGAGTGGTGCAGGTCGGATCCGAAGGCCACACGATCGGCGCCGAGACGCTCGACCGCGATGGCGACGTCGCCCGCCCCGATGATGGTGCCGGACGTGTCCACGGCGACGTTCGGAAACGGCTGGACGGCATCGATCGCCGACTCGACCTGGCCGCCCAGATGCGCCATGAGGAAGCGGACGTCCGGATGCCGCGCGGCCACGCGAGCGACATGGTCCGCGGTGCTCTCGAACGGCAGCTGACCGGTGGTCTTCCGCCACGCGTGCGTGAGCACGATGAGCCGGTGCTCTGCCGCATACTCCAGGAACGGGTCGACGAGCGGGTCATCCGCGAAGGCCGACACCCAGAGCTTGATCCCCACCATCCCGGCGTCCTCGACGCAGTGGCGCAGATCGCTCAGGGTGCGGGTGCCTCCCCGAGGGTTGACGTAGCAGTAGCCGAGAAGGCGGCCGGGGTGCCGAGCCATCTCCGCGATCATGATCGCGTTCATCTCGCGCACGTCGTCGGGACTCGGGTGATGGGCGTAGGCGCCGATGTTGCTGCACACGAATCTCGTCACACCGAGACGCTCGCCCTGCGCGAAGACGGCCGGATCGAAGCGCCCGTCGCTGAGATGCGTGTGAAGGTCGATCCCGCTCACGGGAGCGCTCCCCATGCGTGGTCCAGTCTCCGCAGCGCTTCGTCGATGTCCGCATCCGTGTGGGCGCGGTTCACGTATACGACCGAGTACAGCGAGACCCCGGCGGCGAACGCGGCGCGGAACAGACGCGGCAGGACACTCGCATCCTCCGCCACGAACTGCGGGCACACCTCGAGTCCGGTCAAGCGCGCGGGAATGCTGCGACGCGACAGGATCTCGTTGACGCCGGCCTGCAGGCGACGTCCCGTGCGATGAAGCCTCCCGACGACGTCCTCGTCCCGGTACGCCGTCATCACGGCGACCGCGGCGGCGAGCGAGAGCGTCTCGCCGGCATAGGTGGAGCTGATCACGACCTCGCCGCGGTCGAGCGACGCGAACATCTCGCGGCGGCCGCAGTAGACGGCGAGAGGCATGCCGTTGGCGATCCCCTTGCCGAACACGGCGAGATCCGGCGCGATGCCGAAGCGCTCGGCGACGCCGCCGACCGCGATGCGGAATCCGGTCACCATCTCGTCGAAGGCCAGCAGCGCCCCGTGCTGCGTCGTGATCTCGCGCAGGTACGCGTAGAAACCCGCCGCATCGGGGAGCGAGGGATAGTCGGCCGCCACGAGGACGACGGCGATGTCGGATCCGTGCTCCCGGAACAGCGCAGACAGGGTGTTCCGATCGTCCCACGCCACCTGGTGGTGCAGCGCCGCGACCGCCGTCGGCACACCAGGGACCGCGTCGGCGTGCGCTCCGGGCAGCACGCGGGCGCCCGCGGCCACGCTGTTCAGCCATCCGTTGTAGCCGATCTGCACGACGCGATCACGGCCCGTGCGGGCACGGGCGATCCGGATGACGGCGGCCAGCGCCTCGCCGCCGGTCTTCAGGAAGCGCGCGACTTCCGCCCCGGGGACGAGATCGCAGAAGAGCTCGGCGGCGATCGTCTCCAGCGGATGCGGATGCCCGAAGAGCACGCCGTCGGCCAGCTGCTCCGTGATCGCGGCGTTCACCGCGGCATCCGCGTAGCCGAGAGTGACCGGTCCGAGCGCGTTGCGGAAGTCGATGAACTCCCGGCCGCGGTCGTCCCAGACCCGGCACCCGAGCCCGCGGACGATGACCTCCGGCTCCTCCGGCAGCAGCGTCGGAGCCTTCGAGTTCGTGCTCGAGCCGACGGGCATGACGGCGAGAGCCCGCTCCCGCCAGCTCTCCGCAGGGTTCGTGGTCGTCATCGTCCGTCTGCTCTCGCGCGGCCGTCAGCCGATGGTCACCACGGAACCGCCGTCGGCGGCCGACGCCTGCGCCGCCCTGACGATCTCGACCGTCCGAACGCCGACGCCCGCGTCCGGCTGGGGACTGCGGCCTTCGCGCAGTGCGGAGACGAACTCCGCGAGCAGCAGACCGTCGAGATCCGGACCCGTCGGCGCCCACGTCTCGCCCGCCGCGTCATGACCGGCGATGCCCTTGGCGAACGGGCTGACCGTGAGCGTGGCGCGCTCGGCGACGATCTGGAGGGTCAGGCCGCCCCACGTGGGGGAGGAGACGGGCCAGCTCCAGGAGCAGTCGATGGTGGCGATGACGCCGCTCGGATACCGAACGGTCACCATCCCGCCGGTCTCGACCGGCAGGTCGCGGTCGGCGTACAGGATGCCGTTCGAGACCGCCCTGACCGAGGAGGCGCGCTCTCCGAGCAGCTCATCGAGCAGATCCGCGCAGTGCACCACGTGGTCCACCAGTGCGCCGCCGCCGGCGAGCGCCGGGTCGGTGAACCAGGCGCGATCCGCCGGGAGCTTGCCGTTGTTGATGCCGGTGACGCCGATGACCCGCCCGAGCGCTCCGCTGCGCACCTGGGCGAGCGCATCGCGGAACTCGGGGGCGAAGCGCACGGGATACGCGACCATGAGGATCACGCCGGCCGCGTCGCACGCGGCGCGCATCGCCATCGCGTCCTCGACGGTCGTGGCGAGCGGCTTCTCGCACAGCACGTGCGCACCGGCCTCGGCGGCGCGGATCACGAGGTCCCGATGGCGGGAGTTCTCGGCCGTCACGATCACGGCATCCGGACCCCAGGCGAACACCTCGTCGTAACTGTCGACGTACGCGATTCCGAGTTCATCCGCCAGCGCGGCGCCGCGCGGTGCGGCATCCGGGGCCGACGCGCCGTCGGGATCGGCCGCGAGCAGGTCGATGCCGGGCATCTGCTGCAGAGCGGCGACGTAGCTGAGGGCGTGCCCGTGCGCGAAGGAGAGGATCGCGATCTTGAGCGTCATCGGGAGACCTCCGGGAGAGCGATGGGATGACCGGACGCGATCGACGCGTACGCGGCCTCGGCGATGGCCACGGCCGCGACGCCGTCCGCTCCGGTGACGCGGGCGTCGATCCCCTGGCCCAGGGCGGTCATGAAGTCGGCGATCTCACGGAAATAGGGGCTGTCCGCGGGCGACATCGGCGGCATGTAGTCCGTCGCGGCGGACGGCAGGGCGTCCAATCGCAGCGAGGAGTCGTCCGCGCTGCTGTAGGCGAGCCGTCCGAGATCGCCGGAGACCTCGACGCTGGTCCGGAACGGCAGCCCGGGTGAGACCCAGGTCGCCTGCAGGTGGGAGATCGCGCCACCGGCGTGGGTCAGCACGACCTGGGCGGTGACGGGGCTCGGCACGACGTCATCGACCGTCGGGGGGTTCTGCACCGCGTACACGCTCACGGCCGGGCCCGCGAACCACAGCGCCTGATCGATGTCGTGGATCATCAGATCGCGGATCACGCCGCCCCCGCTGCTCTCCTGGAAGAACCAGGGTGCGGCGGGCGCCGAACCCATTCGGAAGAAGCGCTGGGTCGCCACCTCGCCGATCTCGCCGGCGTCGATCCGCGCCTTGATGTGCGCGTACTCGGGGAAGTATCGGACCACGTGGGCGGGGAACAGGCGCACACCGGCGTCGTCGGCGGCCTCGACGATGCGCTGCGCTTCGGCCGCGGTCGCCGCCAGCGGCTTCTCGCACACGACGTGGACGCCGGCTTCGATCGCGGCCAGGGCGAAGGCGGCGTGCGTACTGCTCGGGGTGACGATGTCCACGACGTCGACCTCGGCGAGCAGCGTCGGAACGTCGGGGGCGACACTCATGCCGTACTCTGCGGCGATCGCCTCCGCGCCGGCCAGGGACGTCACGGTCCCGCGGGCACCGAGGGCGCGCCACGCGTCGGCATGCACGCGCGAGATGCCGCCGGCTCCGATGAGGCCGACTCTGAGCTCGGACATGGGGCTCCTTTGCAGGATCAGGCGCCGACCGTCTCGGGCGGTGCGAGCGGTGTCAGCGGGGGAGGGGACATCTGCGGGATGCCGTAGACATCCGCGATGCAGCGGTGGAAGGCGAAGATGAGGGCGCCATGGGCGGCGGCGTCTGCACCGAGGCGCGCGCCGACGATGGGGACGTCGATCGGCAGCCCGATGTGCCGGCGGACGGCTTCGCGGAGAGGCACGAGAAGCCGCTCTCGCGCGAGGGACAGGCCGCCGCCGATGACGACGATGGCGGGGTCGACCGTCATCACGAGCGTGGCGATGCCGTGCGCCAGCTCGTCGACGAAAGAGCTCAGCTCTCCCTGTGCCTCCCCATCGCCCTCCTCGGCACGTCGGAACACGGCCTCGGCGGACTCTGCGCTGCGCCAGTCGATCTGACCGGTTCGCGCGTTCAGTCCCCGGAATGCGAGGCGTCCGATGTCCCCGGCCACGTTGTGCACGCCGCGGCGGGCTCGCCCGTCGAAGATGAGCCCGGCCGCGACGCGGTTTCCGACCGACAGGTAGAGGACCTCGTTCACGAGCCGGGCCGCGCCGAGGTGGTGCTCGGCGACCGCCGCCAGGCGCACGCCGTTGTCGATGACGATCGGGCATCCGAAGGCGGAGCGCAGATGAGCGACGATGTCGATTCCCGCCCAGGTGGGGATCACGACCGAGGCGATCACCCGCCCGCTGTCGTCGACGATCCCGGGGAGGGAGACGCCGACGGCGCGGAAGCGCCCGAGCGGGATCCCGGCGTCCTGTGCGGCATCCGTGATGACCTGGACGACCTGGACGACCTGGGCGGCGCCGTCGGCGTCGGCCGCCAGGCCGGCGGCGGTGGTCTGCGCGATCACGGTTCCGGCGAGATCGGCGAGGACGACCCGGATGCTGTGGGCGCCGACATCGACGCCCACGACGACGCCGCCGTCCGCCTGGAAGGCGAACCGGCGCGCCGGACGGCCCGCCCCCTTCGCCTCGGCCGCGGGTGCGTCGGACACCAGACCGCTGTCGAGGAGAGCGCCCAGGGCGGTCTCGACGGAGGTGCGGGACACGAGCAGCGCGTGCGCGAGTTCGGTGACCGTCGCTGCGCCATGCTCGCGCAGATGAAGGGCGAGTCGGACCGGGAGCGGCGTCGGCGCCTGCTGCTGGCTCATTCGACCTTCCTCCCTTTCATGGCGGCGGGAACGTGCGAACAAATTAGCACACCGTTCTCGCGAAAATCGAGCATTGCGGTCGGCTCGCGTAATGGTCGTGATTCTGCGGTTAACGAACTCGTTACATACGAGCTCTTGACCAATTATCACAGCGTGCTGTCATAATGGCACCACCCTGGACGGTTCAGCAAAGGAGCACCATGCGAGTCAAGAAGTTCATCGGCGCAGTCGCAGGACTTGCCGCCGTCGGCCTTGTGGCCGGATGTTCGGCTGGAGGCGGGGACGCGGCCTCCGGCGACCAGCACGTCACCGTGTGGCTGTACCCCGTGATCGCCGACGAGGCCGCCCACAAGGAGTTCTGGGATCAGACGATCGCAGACTTCGAGGCGGAGAACGAGGGGATCACCGTCGACTACGAGATCTTCCCCTGGGCGAACCGCGACGAGAGCCTGCAGACCGCGATCGCCGCCAACAAGGGTCCCGACCTCGTCTACCTCATCCCGGACCAGCTCACCGCCTACGAGTCGTCGATCGAGCCGATGGACGACTACCTGAGCGACGGCCACAAGGACCAGATCCTCGAGAACGTCACCGAATCCGTCACTCTCGACGAGGGCATGATGGGCGCTCCGATGCTCACCAGCGCCATGACGCTGATCTGCAACCAGGCAGCGTTCGACAAGGCCGGCGTCACCGAGTTCCCGGAGACCTGGGATGACATCCGCGAGATCGCGCCCGCCTTCGTCGATGCCGGCATGTACGTGCTGAACTACCCCGCATCCGCAGAGAACACCCTCAACATGACCTACTACCCCCTTCTCTGGCAGGCCGGGGGCGAGGTGTACACGGACGAGGGCGAGGTCGGGTTCGACAGCCCGGAGGGCGTCAGCGCGCTCGAGTTCATCACCGAGCTCGCGGACATGGGCGCTCTGGACCCCGACGCGCTCACCACGTCCGTGCCGCTGGAGCAGACGGCCATCGCCCAGGGCACGGTCGGCTGCACCTGGAACAACTCGGTCCCGGAGCTCGAGCCGTTCTGGGGTGAGGAGAACATCCGCGTCCTCCCGCCGCTCACGGACGAGGAGTCCGTGGCCTACGGCACGGTCGGGTCGCTGTCGATGCTCAAGAGCGCGGGGGACAAGGAAGCGGCCGGTGCCTTCGCCGAGTTCGCCACGAGCGCTGACGTGATCAAGCCGTACCTCGAGGCGTCCGGCTTCTTCTCCGCGCTCGACACCGACCCGATCTACGCGGCGGACTCGCTGCTCGGCCAGGTGGAGCAGTACGTCCCGCTGACGACCGTCGGCGAGCTCGCGGAGAGCTCCCGCGCCCTGATGGGCGTGCTGTCGCCGGAGGTCCAGGCGTCGCTGCTCGGGCAGAAGTCCCCCGAGGACGCGCTGAACGATGCCGCGACCGCCGCAGAGCCGCTGCTGAAGTGACCCGCTGATGCCGGGACGCGCCCGCGCGGGCGCGTCCCGGCATCGAGCCGAATGAGGTGTTGAGCACATGACCACGACCAGTCCCACGAGGAAGCGGCCGGGCCTGACGACCCGCGTCCTGGCGCGGCGGGAAGCGCGGGTGGCGCTCCTGTTCGTCCTGCCCGCGTTCCTCCTGTTCCTCGCCTTCCGCTTCGGCCCGGCGATCGCCGGCGTCGCCCTGAGCTTCTTCGACTACGACATCTCCGGAGAGATCGCGTGGCGCGGTCTCGACCACTTCCAGCGCCTCATCGCCGATCCGCTGTTCTGGCGCGCGCTGTCGACGACCGTGCTGTACACCGTCTTCGCGGTGCCCATCTCGCTCGTGCTCTCGACCGTCATGGCGCTCGGAGTGCGCCGCGCGTTCCGCGGATCGCGCTTCTTCCGCTCGATCTTCTTCCTGCCCGTCATCACCTCGCTGGTGCTGGCCGGATCGATCTTCGTCTGGATCTTCTCCAGCGACGGCCCGTGGTCGGCGCTGATGACGCCCCTCGGGCTCGGCGGATCGTGGCTGGCCAGCACGGTGCTCGTGATCCCGGCGATCGTCGTCGTCGGGGTCTGGTCGCGCTTCGGATACGGGATGATGATCATGATCGCGGCCATGCAGGACATCCCGCGCGAGCTCGAGGAGGCGGCGCTGGTCGACGGCGCGAGCGGCTGGCAGCGCTTCCGGTTCATCATCCTGCCGCACCTGCGGCCCACGATCTTCTTCCTCGCCGTCATCGAGACGACCGCCGCCTTCCAGGTGTTCGACGTGATCTACGTCATGACCCAGGGCGGCCCGGCCAACGCCAGTTATTCCCTCGTCTATCTCATCTACGACCAGGGCTTCAAGTACTTCGAGTACGGCTATGCCGCCGCAGCCGGTGTCGCCCTGTTCGTGATGACCCTCATCGTCGCGCTGATCCAGCGCCTCGTGATCGGAAAGCAGAAATGACCACCGCTCTGTCCACTGTGAACCCGCGGGGCAAGCAGCGCTCCTACCGCGCGCTGGAGCCCTCCGGGAAGGGCATCGTGCTGCGCTGGCTCTGGCTCGGCCTCGCTGCGATCTTCAGCTTCTTCCCCTTCTACGCGATGGTCGTGCTCAGCCTCAAGCCCGACAAGGTCGTCGACTTCCCGGCATCCCTGCTTCCCTGGGGAGACCTGTCCCTCGCCTCCTACGAGCAGGTGCTCGGCGGGCAGAACCTGCTCGTCTGGCTGTTCAACACGCTCGTGTACTCGCTCGTCTCGGTCGTGGCCGTGCTGTTCCTCTCGGCGATGGCCGGGTACGCGTTCGCCAAGAAGCGCTTCGCGGGCAAAGAGGTCATCTTCTGGTCGTTCCTGTCGATGGTCATGGTGCCGTTCCACGTCACCCTCATCCCGACCTTCATCCTCATCGCGAACCTCGGCGGCGTTGACGAGTACTGGGGTCTGATCCTGCCGACCCTCGCGAACGCGCAAGCGGTCTTCCTCATGCGGCAGTTCATCGAGGGACTGCCGGACGAGCTGTTCGAAGCGGCGCGCATCGACGGCGCCGGGGAGTTCCGGATCTTCCTGCAGATCGTTCTGCCGCTGTGCAAGCCCGTGCTGGCGACTCTCGGCATCTTCGTGTTCCTGTGGCACTGGAACGACTTCCTCTGGCCGTTGATCATCGCGAAGTCGAACGACATGTTCACACTGACCGTCGGCATCTCGTCGCTGCAGCAGCAGAACGTGCCGCTCAGCGTGATGCTGGCCGGTTCGGTCGTGGCGCTCATCCCGATCTTCATGGCGTACCTCGTCGCGCAGCGGTATGTGCAAGAGGGCGTCACCGGTACGGGGATCAAGGGCTGATGGAAGGAAGAGGACACGTGACACAGCAGGGATTCGCCTCCGAGGCGGAGCTGGAGCAGGCTCTCGGCACGCCGAGCGACGGACTCGTCGAGGACCTGGCGAAGGGCAGCGGCGATCTGGTCATCCTGGGCGCCGGAGGGAAGATGGGGCCCACGCTCGCGATGCTCGCGCGGCGAGGGCTCGACGCGGCCGGGCGGACCCAGGACACCGTGTACGCGGTCTCCCGCTTCGGCGACGCCGACGTGCGCGCTCGGCTCGAGGCGGCCCGCGTGCAGGTCGTGCCCTTCGATCTCATCGAGAACGACGACCTCTCCGCTCTGCCGGACGCCGAGAACGTCGTGTTCATGGTCGGTGCGAAGTTCGGCGCCGCGACGAACGCGTCCTGGGCGTGGGAGGTCAACGCGGCGCTGCCGGATCGCATCGCGCGCCGCTACCGGGACAGTGCGATCGCCGTGCTGTCGACCGGCAACGTGTATCCCTTCGTCCCCGCGGCATCCGGCGGTGCGGACGAGCAGGTGCCGCCGGCGCCGATCGGCGAGTACGCCCAGTCCTGCCTCGGCCGCGAGCGGGTGTTCGAGTTCGGCGCGCAGGAGCGCGGGACGAGGGTGGCGATCATCCGCCTGAACTACGCCATCGACCTCCGTTACGGGGTGCTCGCGGACATCGGGCGCTCCGTGCACGCGGGCGAGCCCGTCTCGCTCGCGACGTCCAATGTCAACGTCATCTGGCAGGGGTACGCGAACGAGGTCGTGCTGCGCAGCCTCGCCCACGCCTCATCCGACGTCTTCACGATCAACCTGACCGGCCCGGAACTGCTCAGCGTCGAATCGATCGCCCGTCGCTTCGCCGATCTGCTCGGCACCGAGGTCGCCTTCGTCGACGATCCCCAGCCCACGGCGCTGCTCAGCGACGCGCGGCGGTGCATGGCGCTGTTCGGCTACCCGAGCGCATCGGCGGAGACGCTCATCGAGTGGCAGGCGCAGTGGCTGCGCGACGGACTCCCGCTCATCGCCAAGCCGACGAAGTGGGCCGTGCGGGACGGGAAGTTCTGATGCTCGTGGTTCCCGCGATGCGCGCCGCCGCAGCGAAGACACTGTCCACCGGTGCCGTCATCCCGGCGCATCCGCTCGCGCTCACCGCCCAGCGCGCCCTCGACGAGCGGCGCCAGCGCGCGCTGACCCGCTACTACATCGCGGCGGGCGCCGGCGGTGTCGCCGTGGGCGTCCACACCACGCAGTTCGAGATCCGCGATCCCGAGCACGCGCTGTTCGAACCCGTGCTGGCGCTCGCCGCGGAGGAGCTCGACGCCGCCGAGGAGCACGTCGTCCGGGTGGCCGGGGTGTCCGGCGGCACGGCGCAGGCCGTCGCGGAGGCGGAACTGGCCCGCTCGCTCGGCTACGACGCCGTGCTCGTGAGCCCGCGCGTGCCGGGAGCGGATGACGCGCAACTGCTCGATCGCGCCCGCGCGGTCGGCGAGGTGCTGCCGATCATCGGCTTCTACCTCCAGGAGGCGATCGGCGGGCCGGTGCTCGACCGGGCGTTCTGGCGGGAGTTCGCGCAGATCCCGTCCGTCGTCGCGGTCAAGTCCGCTCCGTTCGACCGCTACCGCACGCTCGAGCTCGTGCGGGGTGTCGCCGAGTCGGGCAGGGCGGACGACATCGCGCTCTACACCGGCAATGACGACGCGATCGTGTCCGATCTTCTCGCCGAGTTCCACGTCGACTCCCCTGAGGGGCCTCGGACGATGCGCTTCGTCGGCGGCCTGCTCGGTCAGTGGGCCGTGGGCACGCGGGCGGCGGTCCGGATGCTGGACACCGCGCATCGCGCGGCCGCGGGCGACGTGCAGGCCTATCGCGACCTGGGATCGGCGTCCGCGGACATGGTCGACGTGAATCAGGCCGTGTTCGACCCGGGCAACGACTTCCACGGCGTCATCGCAGGCGTCCACGAGGTGCTGCGTCAGCAGGGTCTGCTCGAAGGCATATGGTGCCTGGACCCCTCGGAAGGGCTGTCGCCCGGGCAGGCGGAGGAGATCTCCCGCGTGCGACGGGCCTATCCGCAGCTGCACGACGACGCCTTCATCGCCGAGCACCGGGACGCGTGGCTCTCATGAGCGCGCCGACGATCGTCGCCGTCGTGCCGGAGGGGCTCGCGCGGGAGTTCTTCGCGCCCGAGGACCTCGATGCGCTCACGGAGGCCGCTCGTTCGCTCGGCGGTGCGTTCCTGCGCGTCGATGACCTCGCCGAGGTGCCGGATGCGACCGCGGTGCGCGTGGTGGTCACCAGCTGGGGAGCGCGTCCGTTCGACGCGTCCGTCCTCGACGGCCTCCCGGCGCTGGAGCTGGTCGCGCACACCGGCGCCAGCATCCGCCCCTTCGTCACGGACGAGCTGTACGACCGCGGCATCGTCGTCACCCAGGCCGGTGCGGGCATGGCGCGCTCCGTCGCGGAGGTCTCGCTGACGTTCACCCTGGCGCTGCTGCACCGCGTGCCGCAGATGCACGACGCGCTGCGCCGCGGCGCCGGGTGGTGGGACCCGTCCCTCGTCCAGCACGAGATCCTGGGCGCCCGCATCGTCATCGTCGGCGCATCCCGCACCGGACGGGCCTATCTGGAGCTCGTCCGCGCACTCGGTGCGGACCCCGTGCTCGTCGATCCCACTCTGGATCCGGAGGCAGCTGCGCAGCTCGGCGCGCCGCTGCGCAGCCTGGACGAGGCGCTGCGCACGGCATCCGTCGTCGCCCTGCATGCCCCGACCCTCCCCGAGACGCACCACCTGATCGGCGCATCGGAGCTCGCCCTGCTGCCGGACGGGGCAGCGCTGGTGAACACCGCGCGCTCCTGGCTCGTGGACGAGAGGGCTCTGCTCGCCGAGCTCGCGACCGGACGACTGTCGGCCGCGATCGACGTCTTCGACGAGGAGCCGCTGCCGGTGGACAGCGCGTTCCGCACCGCGCCCGGCGTGCTGCTCACGCCGCATCGTGCCGCGGGTACGCACGAGGGGCGGTTGCGCCAGGGGAGGATCGTGACGGCCGAGATCGCGGCCTTCGCCGCGGGTCGCCCGCTGGAGCACGCGATCAGCCGCGAGCAGCGCGCGATCATGGGCTGAGCATGCGGATCGCGTTCGCCGGTGTCGCCCATTCGCATCCGTTCGCGGACGCCGCGAACCTCGTGGCGCGCGGTGCGGAGATCGCGGGGGTCTGGGATGCGGACGATCCGGCGAGGCTGAGCGACTTCTCGATGCGATTCGCCGCCGATGTGCACGAGGGCCTCGACGGCCTGCTCGCCATCGAGCCGGACGTCGTCGTCGTCACGGTGCGAACGCCTCGTGCCGCGGCCGTCGCCCTGGCCTGCGCGGATGCGGGCGTTCCCGCCTTCTTCAACAAGACGGTCGCCGCGGACCCGGCCGGTCTCGAGCGGTGGGCGAGCGTGTCGCCCGCTGCGCGCTTCACGTCCTCCGTGCTGCGCTTCGCCCCTGCGCTGGAGGAGTTCGCCGCCGGCCTGAGAGGGATGGCGCTGCACGCCATCGAGGTGCACGCGCAGCACGACATCGCCGGCTTCCTCTCCGGCGACCGGGCATGGCAGGACGATCCCGCCGGGGCGGGCGGCACGATGATCAACATCGGGGTCCATGCGTGGGAGATGCTCGACGTTCTGATGCCCGGGGCCGACGCGGAGATCCTCTCGGCCGTCCGCACCTACGGAGCGATCGGGACGGCATCCGAAGTGCTCGGATCCGTGCACGCCCGCGTCGGCGAGACTGCGGTGACGGTGACCGTCTCGGGCGTCAGCGGTTCGGACCGGTACGCGCTCCGGGTGTGGACGGACGACGGGATCCGGGACCTCGTGCTTCCGGACGACTCCGACGGCCTGGGGTACGGCGGAGCGGCCGACGCGATCCTCCGGCTCGGCGAGCACGCCGTCGTCCCGGTCGCGCCGGATCGCACCCTCGCGGTGTACCGCAACACGATCGCCTCGGCCGCCGCAGCGCGAGGCCGCAGACCTCTGGGGAGGAGACCCGGCGGGCGCACGCCCGCCCCTGATCGCGGCGGTGCCGCGGAGAGAGAGGATCCATGACCGAGATCGTCGAGAACGACACGGCGCTGACCGCCACCGGGCGCACTCGTCGTATGGTGCTGGCGGGCTTCGGAGCGGCGGCTCTGGGCGGCATCGCGGCCGTCGGCAGCGCGAAGCCGGCGAGTGCGGCGCAGCCCGCGATCGTGCGGATGTCCAGGGAGGCCGCCTCGGCCTCCGACGTCGCCGCCCTGGCGAAGCTCAGCGCGAAGGCCGATGACATCGTCGCCGTCGCGGGCTACGCGACACCGGGGGACGGCGGCGGGGGCCTCTTCCGCTTCGTGTCGAAGGATGCTCCGAAGCCGAACGGCGGAACGGTCGTGGCGGGCAAGAAGGGCGTCTGGGTGCGCGTGCACACCGGGACTCTGGACTTCCGCGCCTTCGGGATCTTCGGTCCGGAGACGCCTGCGGACGACGCCCTGGACGTCATGGTGGACGACGCGGCGATCCACCGGATCGAGGCGCACTCGGACCTGAACTTCGTCCGTCGGCACCGCCTGACCCGATCGAACATCGTCCTGGACTTCGGCAATCACCTGATGACGACCGAGGGCATCGAGAACGCCGCCGAGGACGACCCCTTCGCCGCCGTCCTCTTCTTCCAGGGCACCGTCACGGATGCCGTGCACGAGGCGAAGCTCGGCGAAGCGGTCCCCGATCTGGCCGATGTGTTCCCGGTCGGCGACTCCTCGTTCTTCGAGGTCGGCGCCTGGTACGCGGCCGAGGTCAACGCGCTCTCCGGCCGCTGGGAGCGGGAGCTGCAGCGGTTGGTGCAGGTGACCCAGATCGTCGACGGACGTCACATCCGGGTGAACTACCAGAACGGCTGGCCGCTCGGCAAGGATCGTTCGATGACCTGGAGGCGGGTCGAGCCGGTGCAGGACGTGCGCATCTCGAACCTGCGGTTCCGGGGGAAGGGCACGGACCAGTTCACGGGTTCGCATCCGATCGCATTCGAGTACGCGGTGCGCTGCGACGTCGACCACATCGACGGCACGGCGACGTTCTGGCCGCTGGTGATGCGGCGCTGGAACACGTACTTCACCACCGACAGCTGCAACCTGACCAACCCGACATCCGTCACCTGGGGCGGCGCCGGCTACCTCACTCAGCAGATCTACTGTCTGTACGGCTACGTCGCGAACTGCCACACGTCGAATGCCCGGCACCTGAACGACTGGACCGCGAGCGCGTACGGGCTGGTCGAGAACTGCCACGGCGACGGCGACGATCAGGGACCGTTCGTGACGCACGGCCAGTTCGAGCACGACCTCACCTACGTCGGCAACTCGGGGCTGATGACGTTCGCGAACTCGGGTGCGGCGTGGGGGTCGGCGGCGAAGCGGATCACGGTCCGTCAGCACGTCTGCTCGTGGTTCGTCGCACGCGTGAAGGTGACCGACCTCACCCTCGAGGACGTGAAGGTCATCGGCAAGCCGTCCCTGGAGGGATCCGGAATGCTGTGGATCAACGCGGACGGCGCGCAGTTGCGCGGATGCTCGGCCACGGACACTCTGATCATCACGCAGGCATCGGATGCCTCCCGGAGGCCCACCGTCATCGAAGCATCCGAGTTCACGTTCGCGGCCGGGGGCGAGTTGACGAACGCGACGGTGAAGAAGCCGGTCGTCTTCGTGGACACGACGCTGGCCGGGGTGAACGGGATCGCGCTCGGAGGCAGCGCCCCCGTGACGTTCCGCGGCGGCCGGCTGACCGGCGGCGATCGCGACGGCGGCCTCACCTCGTCGTCGACACGGCTTCGCTTCGACGGCGTCGACCTCGACGGCGTGCGCGTCGTCGCCGCCGCCGGCGATCGGTCCGTCGAGATCATCGGCGGCACGAGCGTGACCGGCACGAAGGGGACGATGCTGTCGCGCAGCGGCGACGGCGTGCTGAGCGTCCTGCTCGCGGACAGCACGTTCACCGGCGACGCGAAGCACATCTCGCTGACCGGCGGGCAGAACCACTATCGTGCCAGCGGCTGCCGCTTCGACGGCGGGGAGATCGAGCTGGCCGCCGCGGCGTTCGGCTCCGGCTCCACGCTCCTGCACACCGCCAACGCCGAGACCGGCGTGAAGCGCACCGTCCCCGAGGAGGCCGAGCACGTCGTGCTCGCCGGCAACCTTGCGGTCTGATCGGGAACGCCGCGGGGGATCGGCCGGATCGGTCGGTCCCCGCGGTGGCGTTCCCGGGGGCTCAGCCTTCGGCGTCCGCGGTCTCGGCCAGGCGGATGCGCGCGAAGGCCGCCGTGACATGCGCCGCGATGACGTCGCGGGCGCGGTCCGGGTCTCCGCTGGCGATCGCATCGAGGATCTGCTGATGACTGTGCACGTGCTGCTGCTGCTCGGCCGGGTCCAGCGCGGCGTTCGCAGCGTGCAGGAATCCGGCGATCCGACCGCGGAGCTGCGCACTCACCTCATCGAGGAAGCGGTGATCGGCCAACTCGGCGAGAGTGGCGTGGAACAGCTGATCCTGGCGGAGCACCTCGGCGATGTCGCCCGGCTCGGCGCGGGACATTGCATCGACGACGGCGCCCAGTCTGGCGGCGGACTCCGCGTTCCAGCGCTCCTGCACTCGGGTCGCCATGAACTGCTCGAGCACGATCCGCAGGCTGGAGATCTCCTCCAGATCGCGCGCGGTGAGTTCTGCGACGCGTGCGCCGCGGCGCGGTTCCCTGACCACGAGACGCTCTTCGCTCAGCCGCGTGAGCGCCTCGCGAACCGGGATGTGGCTGACACCCAGCTGCGCGGCGAGCCGGCGTTCGACCAGGCGCTCGCCCGGTGCGAGCTCGCCCGAGTGGATGGCCGCGCGAAGCTCGTCCGTGACCTGTTCGGCGATGTTCTGGTCCGAGACGCTGCGCACGTGTCCGATGCTATGGCATCCGGTCGGCCGCTGGACAACCTCGGGACTTTGCTAGATGCTATAGCAAAGTCCCGAATCGATGACGAAGGAGTTGTCATGTCCCAGCCGCGTGCTCTCGACGCCGACGCCGCAGTCGGCGCCGGCGCGATGAAGAAGGCCATCTGGAGGCTCGGTCCGTTCCTCGGGCTGCTCTATCTCGTGGCGTACATCGACCGGAACAACGCCGGTTTCGCCAAGTTGGAGATGACCGAGGCCCTGCAGATGACCGAGGCGGCGTTCGGCTTCGCCGCCGGGATCTTCTTCATCGGATACCTGCTGTTCGAGGTGCCGAGCAATCTGCTGCTGGAGAAGTTCGGAGCCCGCAAGTGGATCGCGAGGATCATGGTGTCCTGGGGCATCGTGGCCGTGCTGACCGCCTTCGTGCAGGACAGCACGCAGTTCGCGATCGCCCGATTCATCCTCGGCATCGCGGAGGCGGGGTTCTTCCCCGGCGTGCTGCTGTATCTCACGCTGTGGTTCCCCCGCCAGTACCGCACTCAGGTGCTGGTCGTCTTCGCGCTCTCCAACCCCATCGCCAATGCGGTCGCCGCGCCCCTCTCCGGCTGGATCATGGAGCTGCACGGGATGTGGGGCCTGGACGGCTGGCAGCTGGTGTTCGTCCTGGAAGGCATCCCGGCCGTCCTGCTGGCGTTCGTCGTGTTCTTCTGGCTGCCCGACCGGCCCCAGGACGCCCGCTGGCTCACCCCGGTGGAGCAGCGATGGATCGCCGACACGGTCGCGCGCGAGACGGCCGCGACCGAGCAGCGCCACGGCAGGCTCCGGCTGGCCGAGGTGTTCAGCAACGGGCGGCTGTGGACACTGATCCTGCTCTTCTTCGGTGTCGTCTTCGGAGCGTACGGGCTGGGTCTGTGGCTGCCGACGATCGTCCAGGCCATGGGCGACTTCTCGAACTCGACGACCGGATGGCTCGTCGCGCTGCCCAACCTCTGCGCCGCCGTCGCGATGATCCCGTGGGAGAGGGCGGCGCGCCGGCAGGGCAACATCCCGCTGCAGATCGGCATCACCCTGTCGATCACCGCGCTGTCGCTGATCGCAGCGGTCGTGGCGCAGTCCACGCCCGCCGTGTCGCTCGTCGCCCTATGCATCGGCATGAGCGCACTGTTCTCGACGACACCGCTGTTCTGGAGCCTTCCGCCCATGGTCCTGACCGGCACCGCGGCGGCGGCCGGATTGGCCTTCATCAACTCAGTGGGCAACCTCGCGGGATTCGCGGGTCCGTACGCGATCGGCTGGATCAGCGAGACCACAGGGTCGGCGATCTGGGGACTTCTGCTCATCGCCGCGCTGACGCTGCTCGGTGCGTGCATCGGGTTCGTCCTCAGCCGCCGATCGGAGTTCACCGCGCCGGTCGATGCGGCATCGGCCGTCGCGGTCGAAGGGACGAAGGAATGACACGCGAGACCGGGACGGACGCGACCGCGGGGGCGATCACCGTCGGCGCTCGCATCCGGGTTCCGCGCAGTTCGCTGAACGCGGGGGTCGCGCGGCGCGACATCACCCCGCCGACGGGCATCCGCGCCAAGAACTGGGGGCCGGCGGACTGGGAGCGGTCGGAGGGCGCTCACCGGCCGTTAACCCTCAGCGCCCTCGCGCTGATCGGCGACGACGCCCGCCCGCGCGTCCTGCTGGCCGTGGACGGCACCTGGTGGCGTCGCGTCGCCGACGAGCGGGCGGTGCGCGGCGCGATCCTCGCGGGCCTGGGCCTCGTCGACGACCAGGTCATGCTGTCGCTCTCGCACACGCATGCGGGAGCCGTGCTGTGCGCGGCCGATGCCCACCTTCCCGGCGGAGACCTCATCCCCGGATACCTGGAGGCACTGGCCGAAGCCGGGATCGCCGCCGGGCGCGAAGCGCTCGAAAACGCCTCTCCCGCCCTCATCGAGTGGACCAGCGGACGCTGCGCGCTCGCGGCCGACCGCGAATTCGACCTCGACGGGCGCGCGCTCGTCGGCTTCAATCCGCGGGAGGAAGCCGACGACACGGTCGTGATCGGTCGTGTGACCGATGCCGCGGGCGCGGTGCGAGCGACGCTCGTGAACTACGCGTGCCACCCGACGACCCTCGCCTGGCAGAACCGCACCGTCTCGCCGGACTACGTGGGCGGCATGCGCGAGATCGTGGAGACCGCCACCGGAGCGCCGTGCCTGTTCGTTCAGGGCGCTTCGGGAGAGCTCGCCCCGCGGGAGCAGTACACCGGTGACGTCGCCGTCGCGGATCGGCACGGGCGCTCCCTCGGTCACGCCGTCCTCGCAGCGCTGGACGCGCTGCCGGATCCCGGGAACGAGGTCACGCTCACCGGGGTCGTCGAATCCGGTGCGCCGCTGGCGATGTGGGAAGCGCGCCCCGTCGGCGGCAGCCGACAGGTCGCGGGCGCGTCGCGCAGCGTCGAGCTGCGGCGTCGGGACCTCCCGACCCTGGACGAACTCGCCGAGGAGTGGAAGGACATCGACCCCCGATCCCGCGAGGAGCGCCTGGGGCGGGCGCGGAATCTGCGCGAGGGCTACATCGACGAGAGACCGACCGTGAGGCATCCCGTCTGGGCCTGGCGGCTCGGCGACGCGATCATCGTGGGGCATCCCGGCGAGGCGTACTCCCTCCTGCAGCGCGCGCTGCGCGCGAGGTTCCCCGACGTCGCCCTCATCGTGATGAACCTCACGAACGGGCCGGGGTTCGTCTACCTGCCCACGACGGACGCCTACGAGCGCGGCGGCTACCAGGCCTGGCAGACCCCGCTCGCGCCCGGCGCGCTGGAAGAGCTGATCGAGCACGCCGCGGAGCTCATCCGAGGTCTTCTGACCTGATGCACCACGAACCACCACCGCACCCGAGCCGAGGAGAGACATGACCCCCACCGCCCCCATCGCCGTCGTCACAGGCGGTGCCGCAGGAATCGGCTGGGACATCGGGCGCCGCCTCGTCGGCGACGGCTACCGTGTCGTCGCGGCGGACCGCGTTCCCGGCCTGACCGCGGCGGGAGAGGAAGCCGACATCCTGTGGCGCGAACTCGACGTCACCGACCCGTCTGCGGTCGAGCGGGTCTTCCGCGAGATCGAAGCCGAGCTCGGCCCGATCGACGTCCTCGTCAACAATGCGGGGATCCAGCGCCATCGCGCCATCGAGGACCTGACCTGGGAGGAGTGGTCGGCTGTCGTCGACGTGAACCTGCACGGCGTGTTCCTGTGCCTGCAGGCAGCCGGGCGCCGGATGGTGGCGCGCGGCGCCGGCCGGATCGTCAACATCTCCTCCATCTCGTCGCGCGGTTCGGCGGGCCGGGCGCCCTACGCGACGACGAAGGCCGCCGTGATCGGCCTGACCGCGACCGCGGGCGCGGAGTGGGCCGGGCGCGGGGTGCGCGTGAACGCCGTGGCTCCGGGCTACGTCGACACGGGCGTCTTCCGACAGGGCATCGACCAGGGCACGCTCGACCTCGACACGATCCTGAACCGCATCCCGGCCCGGCGTCTCGCCGATGCGAGCGAGATCGCCGCAGCCGTGAGCTTCCTCGTCGGTCCCGACTCCCGGTACATGAACGGTCAGACCCTGTATGTCGATGGCGGGTTCATGGTGGACTACGGCATCCCGCTCGCGAAGAGGCCGCAGTGACCTCGATCGTCTCCGTCGCCACCGCGACCTCCGCGCTGCCGCTGCCCGCACCCCTGCGGCTCGGTGCCATGACCGTGACGCGGCGGGAGTACAGCGCCGTGCGTGCGACCGACGCGCACGGTAACACCGGGCACGCGTACTGTCTCTCCCGCGAAGCGCCGATGGCCCAGATCGTCGACCGGCTCATCGCTCCGCACGCCCTCGGCGCCGACGCGGACGATCCGGGGGCGGCCTGGGAGCGGATGCTTCGGGGCAGTGCGATCGTGGGGCGGGTCGGCCTCGTGCGGCGCGCGATCGGCCTCGTCGACATCGCCATGTGGGACATCGCCGCGCGCCGCGCCGGACAACCGCTGTGGCGCCTGCTCGGCGTCGGCGACGCGCCGCGGCCGTCGATGCTCGTCGCCGCCTATCCGACACCCGATCGCACCCCCGGGGAGGTGGCCGACGAGGTGCTGGAGCAGGCTGCGGGATGGACCACCGTGAAGATCTCCCGCTCACCCGATCCGGCCTACATGCGCGAACTGATCGCCCGCATCACCCGGGACCTCCCGACCGGGACCGGACTCGTCGTGGACGTCGGGTTCGGGTGGCGCGACGCCGACGAGGCGCTCGCGGAGATCGTGCAGTGGGGCGACCCCGAACTCGCGTGGCTCGAGGACCCGTTGCTCCCAGAGGACGTGGCGGGATGCGCCCGCATCCGGCGCGAGACCGGGATGCGGCTCTCGGTCGGTGACGAGGTCACGGATCCGGCCGTGCTGCGCGCGCTCGTCGAGCAGGATGCGGTGGACGTGCTCCGTCTCGACGTCGTGGCGATCGGCGGGGTCACCCCGGCGCTCGACCTGATCTCCTGGGCGAGGGAGCGCGGCGTGCCCGTGTCGGGGCACGTGTATCCCGAGGTCACCGCGCACCTCGGGATCGGCGTCGAGACGTTCGCCCGTGAGGGCAATCCATACGATCCGTCCCCGTCCCTCATCCGCGGAGGTCCGCTGTTCACGGGGACGGTCCGGCCGACCGCGGCGCCGGGGCTGGGGTTCGGTTTCGTCGAGTCGGTCTTCGAATTCGAGAGGGGCATGGGATGAAGAGCGTCGTCGTCACCGGGAGCGGGAAGGGGATCGGTCGCGCGATCGCGGAGCGTCTGACCGCGGACGGCTGGATCGTCGTCGGAGTGGAGCGCTCGCCGGGATCGGGAACGGTGGAGAAGGGGCTGTGCGCCGAGGTCGTGCTCGGCGACGCGGCCGACCGATCGACGCACGAGCGCGCGGCTGCAGCGGCGACGGCGCGGGCACCGCTGAGCGGCTGGGTCAACAACGCCGGGATCACCAGGCGCACGCCGCTGCACGACCTCGACGAGGACCTCGTGCGCGAGATCGTCGGCATCAACGGCTTCGGCTACCTGTGGGGCAGTTCCGCGGCGGTCTCCGCCTTCCTGGACCAGGGCGTGGCCGGGGCGATCGTGAACGTCGGGTCCATCCACGGGCGAGCGAGCTTCATCGACCACGCCGCCTACGAGTTCACCAAGGGCGGCATCGACGCGCTGACGCGGAGCCTCGCGACGACGTACGGCGGGCTCGGCATCCGCGCCAACGCGGTCGCGCCGGGCGGAGTGCGCACGCCGCACCTGGAGGCGCAGATCGCAGGCTCTCCCGACCCGGGAGCCGCCGAGCGGGCGCTCGCCGAGGGGCCGCCCATGGGTCGGATCGCCCGGGCGGACGAGGTCGCGGCCGTGGTGGCGTTCCTGCTGTCCGACGAGGCCCCGTACCTGTCGGGGCAGTCGATCGCGGTCGACGGGGCCTGGACGGCGTCGTTCGGGGACATCTCCGTCGACCCCGTGCTGCGCGCGCGTTTCCGGGACTGAGGCGGCGCGGGGCGACAGCGCCGCCGGCGTCGCGAGTTCAGGCCTTGAGCATCGAGGCGCGGGCGATGACGCCGTCCTGGACGTCGAAGGTGGCGATCGTCTCGGTCGCGACGCCGGCGTTGACGACCTGCTCCTGCGCCACCACCCAGCGGGCTCCGAACAGCACGTGCGTGTCGATGACGCAGGACAGCTCCGGGTTCGCCAGTCGCGGCCGGTAGAAGGCCCGGATCGCGTCGCGCCCGACGATCGGCTCCGGCGCGACGCCGGTGATGACGGCATCCTCGGCGTAGGTCGCGACGAAGGCGTCGAGGTCGTGCGCGTTGAAGGCGTCGAGCTGGGCCTGCACCGTGTCCAGGGCGCTGCGGTGATCAGTCAATGCGAACTCCTCCGTTGACGTCGTAGGTGGCGCCGGTGATGAAGCGCGACCGCTCCGATGCCAGTGCCGAGATGATCCAGGCGACGTCCGCCGGCTGGCCGAAGTCGCCGAGGGGGATGGACGACGCGAGTCTCGCGCGTCCCTCGCCCTGCAGCTGATCGGTGATCGCGCTGGCGACTGGGCCCGGGGTGACGGCGTTGACGCGGATGCCCTCCGGGGCCAGATGGCGAGCGAAGCTGCGGGTGAGCGCGAGGATGGCGCCCTTGCTGGCGGCGTAGTGGAGGCCGGTCTGGAGCGCGCCGACCTGGCCGGCGATGGAGGAGATGTTGACGACCGATCGATCGCCGTCGGCCTGACGGAGCAGGGGCAGTGCCGCGCGTGTGAGGAGGAAAGTTCCGCGAGCGTTCGTCTCCATCACGAGATCCCACTCGTCGATGTCGATGTCCTCGTACGCGGTGTACGGGCAGACCCCGCCATTGTTGACGAGCACGTGAAGCGACCCCCACTGCGCCGACACCTCGGCGACGAGCGCCTCCACCGATGCGGCGTCCCGCAGGTCGAGTCGGGTGACGTGCACCTCGGGGGCTCCGGCGGCACGGCACTGCGCGGCGACCGACTCCGCCTCGGCCTGGCGCCCCGCATAGGTGATCCAGAGCGCGTGGCCCTCACCGGCGAGTTCGAGGGCGGCGGCGGTTCCGATTCCGGAGCTGGCTCCGGTGATGAGGGCGCGGCGAATGCTCATGCAGAAACGCTATAGCAAAATCGAGGCGCCCGCGAGGCGGCTGTCTCATGCAGTGCTATTTGCTATAGCATCTGTGCATGACCTCGCCTCTCATCGTGATCAGCGACTGCGATCTCCCCGGAACCGTCATCGAGGACACGCTCCGGGCGGCCGGCCTGCGGGCCGAGCGCGCCCCGTCGGCGAGTCCGGCGGACATCGCGACGCAGGGGAGTCCCGAAGGGCTCGTGGTGCAGTGGGCTCCGATCACGGCCGACGTGATGGACCGGATGCCGGAGCTCAAGATCATCAGCCGGGTCGGGATCGGCTACGACATGATCGATGTCGACGCGGCGACAGCGCGCGGCATCGCGGTCGCGAACACTCCGAGTTATTGCATCGAAGAGGTCGCGGCGCACACGATCGCCATGATCATGGCGCAGGGGCGCGGCCTGCCGGCATACGACAGAGCCGTTCGCGCAGGTGCATGGAAGGCGGTGGATGCGCGCCCGATGGCTGTGCGTCCGTCGCGCACCACGGTCTCCGTTCTCGGGTTCGGCCGCATCGGCTCGCTCGTGGCCAGAGGGCTGCGCGGTCTCGGGTTCCGCGTGCTGGTGGCGGACCCCTTCGCGTCCGCGGAGTCCGTGCGGGAGGCAGGCTGCGAACCGGTCGGGATCCCGGAGGCCATCGGCGCGGCCGACATCCTGACGCTGCACGTCCCGCTCACCGATGCGACGCGTCACCTCATCGACGCCGCGGCGCTCGCGACCATGAAGCGCGGTGCCGTCGTCGTGAACACCTGCCGGGGCCCGCTCGTCGATGAGGAGGCGCTCGCGGACGCCCTGCGCTCCGGACATCTCGGCGCGGCAGCACTGGACGTGTTCGCGGGCGAACCGCTGGCGGCGTCCTCGCCCCTGCGCGACATGGACGAGGTGCTGCTCTCTCCGCACGCCGCCTGGTTCTCTCCGGAGGCGCTGGAGGATCTCCCCGTGCATGCCGCGGACAACATCATCCGCCACCTCTCCGGAGAGAGCGTCCCCGTCGTCAACCCCGCGTACCGCGACGCCCGCTGACCGGAGGAGCAGAAGCCATGGACCTCATGCGACTCGGACCGGTGGGACGCGAGCGCCCCTTCGTGCGGGACGACGACGGCGCCCTGCGAGATCTCGCGTCCCTCACCGACGACATCGACGGGGCATTCCTCGCGGCCGACGGCATCGGACGGGTGCGACGAGCTCTGGCGGCGGGAACTCTGCCGGAGGCGGATGCCGCGGGCCTGCGCGTCGGCGCACCGATCGCGCGCCCTCAGGCCGTCGTCTGCATCGGGATGAACTATGCCGCTCATGCCGCGGAATCCGGGTCGGCACCGCCTGCCGAGCCGGTGATCTTCTTCAAGCATCCGAACACGATCGTCGGTCCCGAGGACGACGTGCTGCTGCCGCCCGGGGCCCAGAAGGCGGACTGGGAGGTGGAACTCGCCGTCGTGGTCGGCAGGCGGGCGCGCTACCTGTCGTCCCCGGAGGATGCTCGGGAGGTCATCGCGGGGTTCGCCGTCTCCAACGACGTGTCGGAGCGCGAGTACCAGATCGAGGCGTCCGGCGGACAGTGGTCGAAGGGCAAGTGCGCCGAGACGTTCAACCCGCTCGGTCCGGTGCTCGTGCCGGCCGACGAGGTCGATCCGCAGGCACTGCGGCTGCGGTCCTGGGTGAACGGACAGGTCCGTCAGGACTCGTCGACGGCGGACATGGTGTTCCCCGTGCTCGACCTCATCCACCATCTCAGCCGGTTCATGGTGCTCGAGCCGGGAGACGTCGTGAACACCGGCACGCCGGAGGGCGTCGCCCTGTCCGGCCGGTTCCCGTACCTCGCGGACGGCGATGAGATGACACTCGAGATCGATCGTCTCGGGGCGCAGCGGCAGCGCGTGCGCCGCGCCCGGATCTGACGTGCGGCTATCCGGCGAACGGGGTCACCGGCATGCCCGTGACCCCGAGCCGGATCGCATACACCGAACCGGCATCCGTGCCGTGGTCGGCGCCCATGTCCTGCGCCGAGGTGGTGATGAACAGCGTGCCGAGATCGTCGGAGCCGAAGGTGCAGGCGCTCACCTGCTCGACGGGGAGAGGGACGCGTTCGCGCAGCCGTCCTTCCGTGTCGTATCCGTGCACGGCGGAGCCGCCCCAGAGGGCGACCCAGACGCTCCCGTCGGCGGCGACGGTCAGGCCGTCGGGGACCCCGCCACCGTCGGGGATCGCGGCGAACGGCCGTCGGCCGACCAGTTCCCCGTCCGCGACGTCGAACCGGTCGATGCGGCCCGTCGCGCTGTCCACGTAGTAGGCCGTCCTGCCGTCCGGTGAGAACGCGACGCCGTTGGAGACGGTGACATCGGACAGGACGGTGCTGTCCGACAGAGCGGCGTCGATCCGCAGGAGGCGACCGGCGGCCCCGGCGGCAGGTCCGGCCATGGACCCGGCCAGCATCCGTCCGTCCGGCGTCGTGCAGCCGTCGTTGAAACGGGCGTCTCCCAGCGCGAACTCGCGCACGGCGCGGGCCGGTCCGTCCTGAGTGTCCGAGAGGTAGAGCGTCCGCGCGCCGAACGCGGCGAAGCCGCCGTTCGCGCGAGGACGGACGAAGGCAGCGTACTCGTCGTCCAGGTGCCGGCGATCGATGCCGTCGTCTCTCAGCGTCAGCAGATCGCCCCGGTGGCCGTCCACCCACCGCAGGCCGCCCCACCCCGCCCACCAGATCGGACCTTCGGCGTGCTCACTGATCGGCCCGGTGACGTTCTCGGGCTTCACGCGCGATCGTCCTCGCGGCGCAGGGGCATCCGCTCCGGCTCGGGAACGGTCGGCGCGGCGGCGGCCTGCGCGGGAGCCGCGGGCGACGGATCTGCCGCCGGCTTCGCGGTGATCTCTCTCGCGACCTTCTTCTCGAGCACCTCGACGGCGGCGTCGGAGAGAAGGATGAGGCCGTCGAGCTCCTCGCGCACGCGTTTGTAGGCGATGTTGCGTTCGGCCTGGGTGGCGGTCTCGTCGACGGCGACCTTCAGCAGTTGCTGCGCTCTGTCGAGCTTCTTGCGTTCGGCCTCGGTGAAGGTCGAATCCCGCAGGCGACGGGCATCCTTCTCGGCGATCTCGAACGCGACGGCGTAGTTGCCCACCGCGTCGAGGTACTCGGCGACCTGCTGCTCGGTGACCTTCGCGTCGGCGGACTCCGGTCGCAGGGCGTCCGCGGTCTTCTTGGCACGCAGGAACGCCGCCGTCAGCGGCTGGCGCCCGTCGCTCATGGCGGGGAAGGCGATGAGCTTGGCGACATCGAGCTCGTAGTCGAGCCAGCGCGCCGTGATCTCGTCGTGCTCCGCGAACAGGCGCTCGAGGAGCTGATTCGACGACACCTGAGGCTCTGCCGGGATCTCCCGCCGCGGCGTCCTGATCGCCCCGGTCTGCCCGCGGGCGGCGAGCTGCGCGGCCTTGATCTCGCCCTTGACCCTGATGGTCTCCAGTCGACGCTCGTGCCGGCGCTTCGAGGCGCGCTCCCAGGCCTTCGCGACACCACCGGCCATCCCCATGATGGGGAAGATCAGCCACCAGTAGTTCCCGGCGAAGGTCCAGAAGCCCTGGAGAAACTCGTCCATGATGGCTTCAGCCTAGCCGTGCGGGAGTCGCCGTCAGCGCCCGGACTTCTCGGCGCACGGCACGCAGAGTTCGGCGAACGGCCGGGCTTCGAGGCGGGCGGGAGGGATGCGGCGACCGCATGCCGCGCAGACGCCGTAGGTCCCGGCATCCATCCGCGCCAGCGCGTCGGCCACGTGCTGCAGCTCATGCCTCGCGTCGTCGCGCAATCCGCTCAATCTCGACCACTCGGCCGACAGCGGGACGCCCTCCGGATCGTGCTCGTCGTCGTCGCTCTGACCGGTGCGGTCGCGCGCCAACTGGGCGAGGGTCGTGTCGAGCGACGCGACACGGTCCACCGCTTCGTGATGCAGTCCCTCCAGCAGGGCGCGCAGTTCGGCATCGGTCACGATCGCGCCGCCCTACTCGAGCCACTCCGTGACGAAGCGATCATTCGCGTGCACGTGCGTGGCCTCGTAGGTCCCGCCGTCGAGCACTTCGAAGCGGTGGACGACGAGCGCGGGCACGACGAGGATCTGCCCGCCCGCGCCCACGACCTGCTCCTCCCCGACGGTGAAGAGGGCTCGGCCGCGGTGGATCACGAACGTCTCCGCGTACGGATGCCGGTGCAGACGGGGTCCTCGTCCCGGGGTGGTGATGTACTCGCGCATGATGCTCACCGGCGAGCCCATGAGGTATCCCTCGATGTCCTCGTCCCGCGCGACGTCCAGAGGTCGGATGGTCATGGCGCCTCCCTTCCTGCCTGAGGGTACGCCCGACCTGCTCAGCCGAACAGGAGGGAGAGCACGGTCGCGCCGCCGCCGACGAGGATCAGCGCCGCGATCGTGACCCACGCCGTGATGCGGATCCGCTTCTGCCGCCGCTCGGAGTAGAGCGACATGTCCTCGGCTTCTTCGTGCTTCTCGGTCATCGGGACTCCTCTGTCCGACTCGTCGTCAGGCCGAGACCGGCTCGGTGACGGTGGGGCCGAAGTGGCTCGGCAGGGTGGCCCGGGACCGCTCGCGCAGTTCGGCGGCCGAGACCGTGAAGACGTCCTGCACCTCGAGCTGCGGCTCGGTGTCCGTCACGCCGATGCGCAGAACCGGGTACCCGCGTCCCTCGCACAGCCCGCGGAACTTCACGTCGTCCTCACGCGGCACGGTGACGATCACGCGCCCCGTCGACTCGGAGAACAGCGCGGTCGCGGCATCCACCCCGTCGCGCTCGATGAGCTCGTTCAGCCAGACGCGGGCGCCGACGCCGAAACGCATGACGCCCTCGGCGAGGGCCTGCGCGAGGCCACCGGTCGACAGGTCATGAGCCGACGAGATCAGCCACTCGTCGCGAGCGGCGCCGATGAGGCCGGCGAGGCGCTTCTCGGCATCCAGATCCACCTTCGGCGGCAGCCCGCCCAGGTGCGAGTGCACGACGTCGGCCCACGCCGATCCGCTGAGCTCGGTCGCCGTGGTGCCGAGCAGGTAGATGTTCTGGCCCTCGTCCTGCCAGCCCGACGGGATGCGGCGCGAGACGTCCTCGATGAGGCCGAGGACGCCGACGAGCGGGGTCGGGTGGATCGGCACGTCGCCGGTCTGGTTGTAGAACGAGACGTTCCCGCCGGTCACCGGGGTGCCCAGCGCGTAGCAGCCGTCCGCGAGGCCGTCGACCGTCTGTCCGAACTGCCACATGACCTCAGGGTTCTCGGGGGAGCCGAAGTTCAGGCAGTCCGTGATCGCGGTCGGGGTGGCCCCCGTGACGGCGACGTTGCGGTACGCCTCGGCCAGCGCGAGCTGGGCTCCGGCATACGGATCGAGCTGACAGTAGCGGCCGTTCGCGTCCGTCGCGATGGCGAAGCCCAGGCCGGACTCCTCGTCGACGCGGATCATGCCCGCGTCGTCGGGGAAGGCGAGAGCGGTGTTGCCGAGCACGTAGTAGTCGTACTGGTTCGTGATCCAGCGGGTGTCGGCGAGGTTCGGCGACGCGACGAGATCGAGGAACTGCTTCTTCAGCTGCTCGGGGTCGTTCGAGCGGGGAAGGTTCTCCGCGGCGTCCGCCTGCAGGGCGTCGATCCACGTCGGATAGGCGACCGGGCGGTCGTACACCGGGCCGTCGACCGCGACGGTGGACGGGTCGACGTCGACGATGCGCTCGCCCTGCCAGTCGATGATGAGGCGGCCGTCACCGGTGACCTCGCCGAGGACGCTGGTCTCGACCTCCCACTTGTCGACGACGGCCATGAAGGCGTCGAGCTTCTCGGGGGCGACGATCGCCATCATGCGCTCCTGAGACTCCGACATGAGGATCTCCTCAGCGGTCAGGGTGGGGTCGCGCAGCAGTACGTTGTCGAGCGACACGTGCATGCCGCTGTTGCCGTTCGCGGCCAGCTCGCTCGTGGCGCACGAGATGCCGGCGGCCCCGAGGTCCTGGATGGCTTCGACGAGCTCGCCGCGGTACAGCTCCAGGCAGCACTCGATGAGCACCTTCTCGGCGAACGGGTCTCCGACCTGGACGGCGGGGCGCTTGGTGGGTCCGCCGTCGTCGAAGGAGTCGGAGGCCAGGATGCTGGCACCGCCGATGCCGTCTCCGCCGGTGCGTGCCCCGAACAGGACGACCTTGTTGCCGACGCCGGTGGCGTTGGCGAGCTTGAGATCCTCGTGGCGCAGGACGCCGACGGCGAGGGCGTTGACGAGCGGGTTGGCCTGGTAGACCGCGTCGAAGACGGTCTCGCCGCCGATGTTGGGCAGGCCGAGGCAGTTGCCGTAGAAGCTGATGCCGGCCGTCACGCCGTGCACGACGCGGGCGGTGTCGGGGTGGTCGATGGCGCCGAAGCGGAGCGCGTCCATGACGGCGACGGGGCGCGCGCCCATCGAGATGATGTCGCGGACGATGCCGCCGACGCCCGTGGCCGCGCCCTGGAACGGCTCGATGAAGCTGGGGTGGTTGTGCGACTCGGCCTTGAAGGTGACGGCCCAGCCCTCGCCGACGTCGACGACGCCCGCGTTCTGGCCCATGCCGACCATCAGGCGCTCCTTCATCTCGTCGGACACCTTCTGGCCGAAACGGCGCAGGTAGTTCTTCGACGACTTGTAGGAGCAGTGCTCGGACCACATCACCGAGTACATGGCCAGCTCACCGCTCGTGGGTCGGCGGCCCAGGATCTCGCGGATGCGCGCGTACTCGTCGTCCTTGAGGCCGAGAGCGCCGTACGGCTGCTCCTTCTCGGGGGTCGCGATCGCGTTCTCGACGGAGTCGGGGACGTGCTGACGGGCGGATGCTTCGGGGGCGGTGGTCACGCGCGCTCCAAGTGGCAGAAGGTATGGCGGGGCGGTCTCAGTCTACCGGCGCGGCAGGCTTGCGATCCGTCGATGCCTCAGGCTCGCCGTACCATCGCTCGGATGCTGATCGCCAGTGCGAGAGCGCACCAGATCAGCAGCACGATCAGGTCCCGTCCGCTCGCGGGATAGGCATCGGAGACCAGCCCTGCGCGAATGAGATCCGCCGCGGGCTGGAAGGGAAGCAGGTCATGCACGGCTTGGAACCACTCGGGAAGCCGGTCGGCCGGGAAGGTGATCGGTGAGAAGAGCATCACGAAGAACACGAGCACCTGGGTGACGAGCTGGGTGATCAACGGCGGCACGGCAACGGCGATCGCGTACCCGATGGAGCTGGCGGTGAGGGCGGTCAGGACGGATGCCGTCAGAAGCAGCGGCCAGTCGAAGGAGTAACTGAATCCGTAGCGCCAATGCGCCACGATGACGGCGACCGCCACGCTCGGGAGCATGATGCCGAGCCACACGGTGAGGTCGGCCAGCAGCACGAGGGCCCGCGGTACGGGCAGCGCGCGCAGATAGGTGAACGTGCCGTTCGTGCGCGCCTGGGCGACGCCCGAGGCGACCATGACCAGCCCGACGATCATCAGCAGCACGGTCGGGGCACCGGTGGAGAGGAACTGCGCCGACGCGGTGTCGATGTCGGGGATGAGCAGGCCGAAGCCGATGATGATCCCGGCGGCCAGCACGGCCTGCACGACGATGACGAACGGGAGCATGGTGCCGGTCTGCGCGAGAGTCCAGCGCAACAGGGTGGTGTAGCCGAGCCAGACGCCGGCGCGCCGTGGCGCCGGCGTGGTCGTCGGAGCGGAGACGATCTGCGGTTCATACATCAGCAGCATCCGTCGTTTCCGTGGCAACGCTCGAGGTCGCGGCGAGATAGGCGTCCTCCAGTGTGGCGGGGGTCAGCGCGTATCCCTCGATGCGGCCGGAGGCCCGCAGCGCCGTCGCCCACGTGACCGCATCGGCGGCATCGGCAGCCGCGAGCGTCAGCAGCACTCGGCGTCCGGATCGGACGCGTCGCGTGATCGGAATGGGAATGCCGGAGACGGATTCGGATGGATCGGCGCCGTCCGGATGCAGCGAGAGATCGAGCTGCAGATCGCCGTCGCCGGAACCCCGCAGCTGACCGGGCGACCCCGCCGCGACGACCCTGCCGCGATCGAGCACGACGAGCGAGTCGACGACGCGCTCCGCCTCCACCACGTTGTGTGTGACGAGGAGCACGCCGGCACCCTCATCGCCGAGTCGTCGAACGGTCTTCCACAGCCGCCGCCGTCGTGCGGCATCCACATCGTTGGTCGGCTCATCGAGAACGACGAGCGGCACCGGGGCGACGGCGGCCATCGCGAACGCGGTGAGGCGGCGCACCCCGCCGGATATTCCGCCGCCGTCCGGGGTCGCTCGGCAATCGAGCCACTCCTTGATGTCGAGTTCATCGGCGATCGCGCGCGTGCTCTGGTCGGCGTCCCGGCGGGAGAGCCCGCGCAGTCGCCCGGCGATCTCGATCGCGGCCCGGGGCGTCATGCCGTCGAGCGGGGCCTGCGCTTGGGGTTGCAGTGCCGCACGCTGACGCGCACGGGCGGGGGTGGCGACGGCGTCGATGCCGGCGACACGGATGGTGCCGGCATCCGGCTTCAGCAGGCCTACGATCTGCGAGACCAACGTCGTCTTGCCTGCCCCGTTGTGGCCGAGCAGCCCGACGACCTCTCCCGCCCGTACCTGCAGGCTGATCGCATCGTTCGCGACGACATCGCCGAACCGTCGAGTGACGTCCTTCAGCTCCAGAACCGTTGCAGTCATGCCCGTCCCCCCTTCGGATACCGTCGGTATCTCGAATACTGACGGTATCTGGATTCGGTCAGTAGGTCAACCAGTACAGTGGGCGGATGGCCGATCGTCCCGCTTCCCGTTCCCGGCGGTCCAGAGCCGAACGGCAGCAGGAAACCCGCCAGGCGCTCATACTCGCGGCGCTCGACGCGTTTTCTCGCGACGGCTATCACGCGACGAGCCTGGAGGGCATCGCCAACGAAGCCGGATTCTCGAAAGGTGCTGTCTATTCGAACTTCAGCGGCAAGCCGGACCTGTTTCTCGCGCTGATGGAGTTCAACCTGACGATGCTTCGCGACTCGGACTGGGATCCGCTCTCGTCCGATGAACAGGTGTCCACCTCCGCCTCCGGCACGAGGACGGAGAGCGGCGTCGAGATCGCCGACATGGTGCGAGGGTTCGGGCTCGCCACGCTCGAGTTCATCGCGACGGCGGCACGAGACGAGAAGCTCGTGCCTGCGCTGCGCGAACGCGTGCAGATGATGATCGACGCGTACGCGCGTGTCGTGACCGAAGCGCGATCTGAGGACGAGAGTCTTCCGGCCGATGACATCGCGCGCCTCATGACGGCACTCGATCAGGGCGTGACCATCCTTGCCCTGAGCGGCATCACATCCCTGGATCCCGGGATCGTGCGCGCCGGGATGCGCCGTCTGATGGACCCGGACGCCGCCGCACGTGAGCCCGCACCCGAGCGCCGGGACTCTGCTCCCTTCCCCGGCGTCGAGCAGGTGCGTAGGCTTTTCGACTGATCGCGGGCAGCAGCGGAGCCCGTGCGGCGACCTCCGCCCACCGGCGCGAGCGGTGGGTGTCAGGAGAGCGGACGCGCGGCGGCGGTGAACCGCTGGGCCAGCGTCTCTGCGGCCTCGCACAGGGCTTCGGGGCCGACGATCGTGAAAGGCGCGTCGAACCGTGCGGTCGCGGCCAGTACCCCCGTCCATGACCAGGACCCGACGGTGATCCTGCAGGAGTTCGCGTCGATCTCCTGCAGCGTGCCGTCGCCGATCCACGGCGCGACCTCGCGGGCTGGCAGCGCGATCACGAACTCGCCGACGCAGGGCCAGCGGTCTTCGGCGTCCGAGCCCTTCGCGCGCGCGGCGAGGTAGGTCTCGGCATCCGCCGCCGGCAGCGGTCGCGGTACGAACGACGGGCCGGTCGGGATGCGCGGGCTCATGCGATCGAGGCGGAATGTGCGCCAGTCGGCGGAGTCGAGATCCCAGGCGAGCAGGTACCAGCGTCCCTCGCGGGCGACGACGGCGTGCGGCTCGGTGCGCCGCGGACGCCGGTCGCGGTCTGTGCCGTAGTCGAAGCGCAGGACGTGACGATCGCGCGCGGCCACGGTCACGGCCTCGAGAACGGCGGGGTCGACGCCGACCCCGCTCGTCCGAGGGCCGGCGAAGCGGATGCCGTCGATCCTGTGCCGCAGTCGGGAGGGCATCACCTGCCGTACGGTCGCCAGGGCGCGCGCGGCCGCTTCATCGATGTCGACGCCGGTGGCGGATGCCGTCTGCAGGGCGACGGCGATCGCGACCGCCTGATCGTCGTCGAAGAGGAGAGGGGGCAGTTCGGAACCCGGTGCGAGACGATACCCGCCGTGCGGTCCCTTGAGCGCGTCGATCCGGTAGCCGAGCTCGCGCAGCCGATCGACGTCGCGGCGCACCGTGCGCGGGGTCACGGCGAGGCGCTCGGCGAGGACGTGTCCCGGCCAGTCCCGGCGCACCTGCAGCAGCGAGAGCAGCTCGAGCATGCGCGAGGGGCTGTGGGTCATGCGTCCATCCTGCCTCGAGAAGCGGACCGAAACTGACCGCTATGCCTGTGATCGTGGAATCCGACGGCGCACCGACCGTCGTTCTCTCTCAGGACAGGAAGTCTCATGACCCTCACGACCACCACCCATCTCAACTTCGGCGGCACCGCCCACCAGGCTCTCGAGTTCTATCGCTCGGTCTTCGGTGGCGAGGTCTCGATCACGCGGTATCGGGACGTCGGGATGCCGGCCGAGCTGCCCGGCGCGGACAAGGTCGTCTTCGGGCGGCTCGACGCCGCGGACGGCTTCCGGCTGCTCGCCTACGACATTCCCGGCCGCGACGACAGCGACCCCGCCGAGACGGCCGGAACGACGCGGCGCGAGAACGGGACGACGATCACGGACCGCACCTTCTTCCAGTCCCTCCAGGCCGACACCCTCGGTGAGCTGCAGGAGCGCTGGACGGCACTGGTGGCGGGCGGATCAGTCATCGAGCCCCTCGCCGCGTCGGCCTGGTCGCCCGGTTTCGGGATGCTCACCGACCGGTTCGGCGTGACCTGGGTGCTCGACGTGCGCGGCTGACCCGCATCATCCGCCCTTGCCCTTGTCGTCTTTCGTCCCGCCGTTTCCCTCGTTGCCGTTGCCGTTGCCGTTGCCGTTGTTGCCCTTGCCGCTGTTGCCCTGCGAAGAGCCGTCGCCGCGATCCTCGCCGCTGCCCTTCCCTCGGTTGCCGCGGTCGTCGTCGGCCGTGCCCAGGTCCTGCTGGTCCTGGAGCGCCGGTTCGGGGTCGACTGCATCCGGCGCGGGGTCGACCGGATCCGTGACATCGCCCGCGTCGAGCGACGTCACGGATGTCATCAGGCCGCCCTGCACGACACCGGCCGGTTGAGTGATGATCGCGGCACCGACGGCGACGGCCGCCGCGACGGTGAGCGTGAGGGCGGATGCGACTCCGATCCGTCGTCGCGCACCACGTCCGGCCGCGGTGGGCAGCACCGCGGTCGGCGCCGTCGTGCCGGCGCCGGCGTCGGAACGATGAGCCGCGCTCGGCGCAGGCGGAGCGACGAGCGGCGTCGCGGCGCTGGTGGCCGCGATGCTCCGGGCCGTGCGTGCGACCGCAGCCGCGTCGGGACGCTCGGCCGCGTCGAGTCGCGTCATCTGGTCGAGCAGCGCTCGCCAGTGCTCGTCGATGTCGTCGGGGAGGGACGGCGGGCGGGTCGCGCGCGTGACAGCGGACGCGCGGTCGGAGCCGAGCGACGGATATCCGGATTCGCCGGTCAGCGCCTCGAGCATGACGATGCCGAGGGCGAAGATGTCGACGGGAGTGCCCGGATCGGTGTCCCGGAGCTGCTCGGGCGCCATGTAGGCCAGCGTTCCGAGTACGACGCCGCGTCCCGTCATTCGCGAGCGGTCCAGAGCGCACGCGATACCGAAGTCGGCGAGCTTGGCGGACCACGGGCGATCCGGATCTCCCGTGGAGGCGAGGAGGACGTTGGACGGCTTCACGTCGCGATGGACGACGCCTGCCGCATGCACGGCGGCGAGTCCGTCGGCAAGATCCTGCAGGATGTGCGCGAGCGCTCGCGGCGCGAGCGTGCCCTCGGCCATCAGCGCGGCCAGCGTCGGCCCGTCGATGAACTCCATGACGAGATAACGCGGACGATGCGGCTCGAGTTGAGCGTCATAGAGGGCGACGAGCGAGGGGTGGTTGAGAGCGGCGAGCAACGCCTTCTCGGTGTGCGCACGATCGGCCGAGATCGGCCCGTCGTCCGATTCGTGGATCATCTTGATCGCCACCGTGCGGCCGAGGTGCGTGTCCTCCGCGCGGTACACGGTCGCCATTCCGCCGCGCCCCACACGATCCTGCAGCAGGTACCGGCCGTCCAGCAGTGCGGCGGTCGGTGACACCACTTCCAGCGTCATCGCGAACTCCTCCTGTCGGGAGTCCGACGCTAATCGTCGAGTGCATGAATCTCAGCGGGGTTGACGTCACGCGGAAAGGGTGATTCGCGGCCCCTACAATCGCGCGGATTCCGTCGCGCCGTGTGCGGACGCGGCATCTGGGGTGGGGATTCAGCCGCGCAGCAGCGCGCGCAGGCTCTGGATCGTGTCGGCCTCGGCGGCCGTCTTGTCGGGGCGGTACGTCTTGACCCGCGCGAACCGCAGCGCGATGCCGCCCGGGTAGCGCGGCGAGCGCTGCACTCCGTCGATCGCGATCTCGACGACGAGTTCGGGCCGGAGGAGCACCGCGTGCGGTGACCGCCCGGTCTCGTACGAGGGGAACGTCTCGGTCTGCCAGCGCAGCAGGTCGTCCGTGAGTCCCTTGAAGGTCTTGCCGACCATGACGAAGCCGCCGGCGTCTCCGAACTCGCCGTCGGGGTCGCGGGCGCCGAGATGCAGGTTCGACAGCATTCCGCGACGACGCCCCGATCCCCATTCCGCCGCGAGGACGACGAGGTCGTAGGTCAGGACGGGCTTGACCTTCACCCAGGACTTCCCGCGGCGCCCCGCGGTGTAGGTCGAGTCGATCGCCTTGACGAGGACGCCCTCGTGCCCTGCGGCGAGCGCGTCGCGGGAGAGCTGCTCGGCGGCGCCGGGGTCGGAGGTGACCACCCCCGGCATCCGCCATTCCCCGGCGATGCGGTCGAGTTCGGCGAGTCTGGTCGCGAGCGGTTCGTCGATGAGGTCTCGCCCGTCGATGTGGAGCAGGTCGAAGAACCAGGGGCGCAGGGCGAGGTCGCGCGAGACTTCGGCGCCGAACCGCGACATGGTCTGCTGGAACGGCCGCGGTCCGCCGTCCTCGTCGAGCGCCAGCGTCTCGCCGTCCAGGATGAGGTCGCGGGCGGGCAGCGCCCGGACGATCTCGACGATCTCCGGGACGCGATGGGTGATGTCGGCGAGACTGCGGGTGTAGACCCCGACCTGATCGCCGTGGCGGTGCACCTGGATGCGGGCGCCGTCGAGCTTGTACTCGACCGAGGCCTCGCCGGTGATCTCGAGCGCCGCCGTGGGCGTCGCGGCGGTGGCGGCGAGCATGGGCAGCACCGGTCGTCCGACGCGAAGGCCGACGGACTCGAGCTGCTCGGCCGTCCCGGTCAGAGCGAGCAGGGCGGTCTCACCGAGGTCGCCCGAGAGCATCGCGGCCCGGCGCACGGTCGCCACGGGGCGATCGGAGGCGCGGGCGATCGCGTCGAGCAGGACGCCGCCGAGTGCGCCGGTGCGCAGTTCGCCCAGCAGCGCGCGCATGAGGAGATCCCACTCGCGGGCGGTCGACCGTGCGGCGAGATCGGCGAGCAGGCTCGCGCGGAGCGCGGTCGACCCGGCGCCGGCCGCTGCGGCGATCGCGTCGAGCGCCAGATCGACCTCGGCGACCGTGAGCGCTGCCTCCTCGGCGTGCGCGACGTCGACGGCGGAGAGTCCGCGCCATCCGACGCCCAGCCGGCCCTGTCGGGGACTGGCGAGCAGCAGGCCGATGAGGGCGGGGAGCTCGCTCGGGTCCGCACGCTCGAGCAGCCGTGCGAGAGCATCGATCTTCGCGAGGCGCGACGAGGTCGCGGCGACGTCCTCGGTCGTGTCGACGAGCTCCGCGAGCAGCATGCGGGCATTCTCGCACCGGCGTCCGACATCCGGAACGCCCTTCCTTTCGTCGCCGGCCGGGTCCTAGGGCTTCGTGTCGTCGTGGTGCACGATCCGCCCGAGCTCGACGGCGCCGCCCGCAAGCTCCCAGTAGTGCAGTCGTCGCGCGCCGGCGACGTTCTGCTCCACGCTCGAGCGCATGCAGCGGGCGCCGTCCTCGCGCACGACGTAGGGGTCGCCACCACCCTCACCGGTGCGTAGGCGATGCAGGTCGCGCGCCGGGATCTCCCGGTCGCGTCCGGTGATCGCGTCGACGCAGGTGCGGATCGCCTTGCTCAGCTGCCCCTCGTCCAGCGCTTCGAGCGACGCGATGAAGTCGGAGCCGAGCGTGTATTCGCGCAGCGGCCAACGTTCGCGCTCGCCGGGTGAGGTGCGGTTTCCCCAGGTGCGCTCGATCTCGAAGCGGATGCCGTCGGCGGTGGCGTCCACGTACGAGCGTTCCGCGGCGCGGCGAGCATCGCGCAGGGCGCGGCCGGTCTCGCGACGGTCCTGTTCGGCTGCGGTGAGCTTCGCCTCTGTGCTCGCGCGTTCGGCGCGTTCGTCGGCGAGCTTCGCGCGCAGCTGCTCGTTCTCGCGCCGCAGCCGGGTGAGCTCATGGTCGTCCGTGCCGCTCCCTCCGCTCGACCGGGCGACGAGGTTGGTCAGCGCGAGCATGTCCGCGTGCAGCTGCGTGAGCTCATGGGACAGCGCCGCGATGTCGCCGCGGGTCGCGTAGTCGACGGACGCGGTGGTCGGGATCATTCCGGATGCCGCGGGCACCGCGCTCTCGGACGATGCGGGAGCCGCGGCCTCCGGTTGCCGTCGCGAGGGGCGGCCTTCGCCGAGCCAGGGCGCGCCGCCGATGACCAGAGGCAGGGACGGGAGCAGGGGAGCGTCCGGGTCGGCTTCGGCGCGGCTGAGGGCGGGTGGCTTTCCCGGCATCCGATGGACTCGCACGCGGACGACGTCCCCGACCGTGAGCACGTCGCCGACCGGACCGTCGCCGGTGTCGACGTCGCGACGGCGCAGCACCACGGAGATCTGCGGATGCAGCTGGACGGTCGCCCGCAGATCGGTCACCTTCACGACGAGCGCCAGCGTGTGCGAGCCGTCGGGGAAGGCATCGAGGTCCGGTGCGAGCGGCTCGGGGTGCAGTTCCGTTCCTTCGAGGATGCCGGCGACAGGCTCGTTCTCGATGAGCGCGGCGAGAAGCGGGATGTCGGGTGGGAGCAGGGCCGCCGTCGCGGTGACGGTGGATCCGTCGTCCAGGCGCACGATGGCGCGGTCGCCGCCCGCCACGAAGCCCTGCACGATGCCGGAGGCGCGACGGATGCTCGGGGTCGGCGTCGATTCCACGGTGCGCTGCACGGTCTGATGCAGGGCGTCGTCGATGAGGTCCTCGGTGGTGGCGTGGCCGGGGAAGCGCAGGTGCGAGCGCGTCCAGGCCGGGTCGGTGCCGAAGTCGATCGGGTAGGACCGCGCCGCCCCTCCGAACGCGTGCGTCTTCGGAGGCAGGAGCTGCTCGAGATGGCGGGTCACGGCGCCCGTCGCGATGGTGACGACGTCGGCGAGACCGTCCAGCTCGGTGCGCAGACGTGCGACGTCGAAGGAGAACAGCCCGTCGGCATCGGCGGAGACGAGCACGAGGGGACGGTCTCGGCGGCCGAGGATGCGGGACGCGAGTTCTTCCGCCTGGGACGGGGTGGTGACGTCGGCGGAATCCATGGGTGCGAGTGTAGGCGCCGGCTCTGGCGTGCGGTGGAGGTGCGCCGCGATTCGGCGGGCTCCCGACGATGCCGCGCGTGCGCGTTAACGGGGCACGAGCCCGAAGGCAAGGGCCTCGTGCGCGTGGCGGGGACGTTCTAGGAAGGGAGAACCGAAAGACAGGAGGGCTGTCGTGGCTTCAGGCGATATCGAGACGTTCCAGCAGAGCGGGATCTGGTTCAACCGGATCGAAGGAGAGTCGCGCACACTCGGAACCGGATTCGAGAACCGCGAGGACGCCGTGCGGGTGGGGCGCAGCGCCGCCGCGGCTCGGCAGGTCGGACATGCCGTCAAGGAGGACGCCGGACCGAGCGACGACAAGGAGCTGTTCGGGCAGCACCCGCGGGAGACGATGACCGCGCTGTGACGGGCGCTCGATGACGGATGCCGGCTCCGAGTCATCCGGGCCGGCATCAGTCAGGAGGGCTACTGGACCGACCAGCCGCCGTCGGAGGCCAGGACGGCGCCGTTGATGTTGACGGCGTCGTCCGACAGGAGGAACGTGATCGACGCGGCGAGGTGCTCGGCCGTCGCGACGGTCGGGATCGCCTGCTGGAACGGGGCGAGGCGTCCGGAGCCGTACTCCGACATGTTCGGCGGCATCGGGATGCCGGTGGCGACGCCCCCGGGAGCGACCGAGTTCACGCGGATGCCCTTGGGCCCGTACATGAAGGCCGCGGACTTCGTGACGCCGATGATGCCGTGCTTGCTGGCCGTGTAGGCGTTGCCCGAGGCGTTGCCGCGCAGGCCGGCCTCGCTCGACACGTTGAGGATCGCGCCGCGCCCGCTCTTCTCCATGATCGGAAGCACCGCGCGCATGAGCTTGAACGGTGCGGTGAGGTTGATGGCGATCACGCGGTCCCACACGGCATCCGTGGTCTCGCCGGCGGGGGAGAAGTCGTCGTTGATGCCGGCGATGTTGGCGAGGCCGTCGATGCGCTCGCCCGCAGCGGCGATGACGGCGTCGATGGCGTCCTGCTGCGTGAGATCGCCCGCGACGGTGACGACGTCGGGGAGTTCGGCCTTGAGGGCGTCGAGCTTCTCGGCGGAGATGTCGGCGGCGATGACGCGGCCGCCCTCGCGGGCGATGCGGGATGCCGTGGCCCGGCCGATCCCGGACGCCGCTCCCGTGACGATCACCGTCTTGCCGGAGAAGCGTCCGGCGGTGGGCTGCTCGGTCCAACTGGCGTTCTCGTCGTCGGCGGGGATCTCGCCGCCGTTGGCGGCGCGCACCAGGTCATCCACGACGGACTGGGGCAGGGCGCCCTGGCTCATCGCGACGAGCTGCTGCAGCGGCAGGCCGAGCACCGGGGTGAGGAGTTCGGGATCGGCGCCGGTCTTCTCGAACAGTCCGCGGACCAGAGGTCCGCCGACCTCGTCGTTCAGCCATTCGCCGATGGTGGAGTGTGCGGTCAGGGCCATGTCGTGCTCCTTCTCTATTTCGCAACGGTGCGTCCATTTATTGTACGCCTTCGGTACGCTCGTGGGGTGGCTCGTCCCCGTAGTGAGAAGGCCCGCCAGTCGGTCCTGGCGGCAATGCGCGCCGCCCTCGTCGACGAGGGCTATTCGTCCGTGTCGATCGAGGGCCTGGCTGCGACAGCCGGGGTGTCGAAGCAGACGATCTACCGCTGGTGGCCGTCGAAGGCCGCGATACTCGGTGAGGCGCTGCTGGAAGGGGAGGTGCCGGGGGCGGACGTCGTCCTGCCGATGACGTCGGATCTCGAAAGCGACCTCCGGGCCTGGTTCTCCGCGATGTCCGCCTCTCTCGGGGACGTCGAGGGGGTCGCGCTTGCGAGGGCGCTGATCGCGGTGACCGCGACGGATGCCGAGCTGGGAGCCGCGCTGAACGAGAGGCTTGCGGCGCCGATTCGCGCGTGGGTCTCGTCGCGTCTCGAGCGGGCCGCGGAGGCCGGGGACGTGCGGCCGGACGTGGACGCCGCGGTGATCGCGGATCAGTTCGTCGCGTTGGCGAGCTATGCCGCGTTGCAGGGGAAGGTGCTGGGGGCGGAGCAGGTGGATGCCGTGGTGGGCGTGCTGATGCGGGGGATCGGGGCCTAGCGTTCGGACGTCGGAAGCGCCTGAGATGATCCGCCGGTGGACAAGGTGACGGTGACTGTGACGTGCGCGCATTGCTGCGAAACGGTGGAGAGGTCGGTCTGGCCCGGGCAACAACCCCTGCACTGCTCCGCGCGATGTGGCCGGCGCGCCGCGGAGAAACGGCGTCGAAGGCATCGTCGAAAGGAACGTGCGCGGCGGACATCACACCAACGACCATCGGCTCCACTGGGTGAGGCCCGACTCTGGCGCGCCGCGGTGGAGGAGCGGACTGAACTGGGCCCGACCCATGAGCGACGTCAGATCTGTCTGGATGCCGGAATGATCGCGTACACGTCGCTAGAGGAGGCGTGGGTTGTCTGTCTTCACGATTATCCGAAGAGGCTCACGCTGACGGCGTACCCGTGCCCCCACCTGGATCATTTCCATGTCGGGAACAAAGAGCCATCGAAGGTAGGCGCGGCCCGTCGTCGTGCGGAGCTGTCCTATGAACTGGCATGTGGTGAGGCGTCAGGGCAGTAGCCGCCGCAGCCGCTCGCGCAGTCCCGGATCGCACACGTACACGTACGTGCCGTGGATCCCCCGCGTGAGCAGTACCCCATAGATGTTGCGGATGAACACGAGCAGCTCGTCGTCGCCGAACGCTTCTTTGAGGTGCCCGGTGCTCTCCTTGCCCTTCTTGTCGCGATAGGCCTCGCGGTCGGCCACGATCCGGCCGGTCGCGGTATCCAGGCGCAGGTCGGGCCCGATGATGACACCGGCGTAGTTCAGGTCGTACCCCTGCACGGTGTGGATCGACCCGACTTCCTCCAGCGAGCCCGGCGAGTTGATCCAGTCCCTATCGGTGCTGTTCCACCGCATCCGCACGCCATCGAGGTCGATGTCGAAGGCGGCGCGGTCCCGCCGAGATCTCCAATCCCATGCGTAGCCGGCGACCAGGCGGGACAGGCCCATCTCGGCATCCTTCTCCCGGATAGCCGCACGCATGTCCCCGAGATGATCGAAGAAGCGCAGGTCGTAGGCGCCGAGATCCATCGGTGCAGGGTTCTCGCCGCGTAGCGCCGACCGGATGAACTCTACGTAATCCGCGCCGGCGCGCACCCGCATCTGAGTGGTCAGCCGGTAATGGCGATGGGCATTCCGGGCATCGCGCAGCTCGGCATCCAGAATCGCGGGCGACAGGTCGTGCGGACGCACGCTCTGTGCACCATCGACGAGGAGCAGCTGGTGCCGGCTGCGCTTCTTGATCCAGTCGAGCTGGGTGTACGTCGGGTCGTCCGCGCCGAACAGGTCGACATTGATGTCGCGGAACTTCTTGTTCTGCACACCGGATGCCTGGTTCGCGCGCTGTCCGAGCCGGTGCGTCTCGTCGACCAGCACCAGGTCGTACTCGACCGATGACTCGCCGAGCTGAAACGGGGTGAGCACCATCGATGGGTCGAGCTTCGGCGTCTTCTTGAAGACCTTCTTGACGGATTCGCGCAGCGACTGCTGGGGAATCACCAGAGCCATGCGCAGACCGCTGAGAAGCTCGCGGTTCTCCGGGACGAAGAACTCGGAGAACATGGAGTCCGGCTCGATGTCGTCGTGGTGCTCGAAATCGCGGATGTCGGCGAGCAACTTCATCAGGTAGATCGCGATGATCGTCTTGCCCGTGCCGGGATCGCCCTGCACGACCTGTGTGGAACGCTCTGCGGGGTCGGCCAGGTCGGCCAGGAAGCCCTCGACGATCTCGCTGACCGCGATCGCCTGATCGTCGCCCAGCGCCTTGAACGGCGACAGCTTGAACAGGTCGGAGTTCTCGATCTGCGGGATGCTGCGGCTGAACAGGCCCTCGGAGCGCAGCGTCTCGAAGATGTCGCGGAACGACTCCCGATACAGCGCCCGGTCGTAGTAGTCCGCATCGGTGAGCCCGTCGTTGCCGTTGAGGATGCTGTACTGCCCGTCACCCGAGAACCAACGGATCAGGTGCGATTCGAGGTCGAGGCAAGCGGACTTGTTGAAGGTGGGATCGACGACGACACGGATGCTGTCCAGGCCCGCATCCCGTTTCGGTCCTTCGAGGTGCTGCCGGATGCGTTTGTGGGCACGGGTGGTCTCGCCGACGTAGAGCTTGCGCGTTCCGTCGATGACGTAGACGACCGGCCAGTTGGTGTGCTGCGGATCCTGCGCGGCCCAGTCATCGACGTGAGCTCTTTCGAACCGCACGTGGCGGATGCTGGTCATGCCTGCGGCTCGTGCTTGTTGATCGTGCCCTGGTTCAGTTCGACCGGGTACTTGCGTTCAGTCTTGGCGAGCTTTCGCATGACGATCTCGTCGAGGTCCACACCGAGCCGGTTCGCGAGGTGGATGCAGTAGCTGACGACATCGGCGAGTTCGTCCTCCACGTGCTGCTGGTCGGGGCTCTCCGTCCACTGGTATAGCTCGAGGAGTTCGGCCGCCTCGATCGAGATGCTCTTCGCCAGGTTCTCCGGGGTGTGGAAGGCGGACCAGTCCCGGGCCTCGACGAAGGTGCGGAGGGCTTCGGTGGTCTGAGCAGACGGCATGGGAGTGACGGTAGCAGCCGGATGAGGCGGTGGTCGGGTCGCATTGCCCACGATGCAGATATGTTGAGAGCGTGAACCGTCCGCTCCGAGAACAGGCTGCTATCCGAGAGGATGTCTTTCGCTGGCTCGATGCGCGACGTAGCGCAGGTGCATACGAGTTCAGCCGGGGTGAGCTGATCAACTACACGTTCCAAGGGCAGCGGATTCCGCTGCTCGATACCGGCCGCGGTATTCGGAACCCCGCGGACTTCGATTCGACCTTGACGATCATGACAAGTTCGAAGAAGACGGAGTACTCAGATGGGATCAGCCCTGAGGGCCTCGTTACCTACTCGTACCAATCTCGCGAAGGTGGCGACAACGTCAAGCTTCGTCGCGCGTACCAGAACGCGGACCCACTTGTGTATTTCCTCGGCGTGCGACCGGGCTATTTCGTCGCTTTCTACCCGGCGTACATCGTGCATGATGATCCCTTGGAGCGCATCGTAAGGATCGCTCTCGATGAATCTCTCCGGTACTTCGACGACCCGCTGCACCTCAAGGAGTATGAGCGGCGGTACGCCGAGCGCCTCGTCAAAACCCGCCTTCACCAGCCGATGTTCCGGGCCCGCGTGCTCCGTGCGTATGAAAGTTCGTGCGCCATCTGTAACCTCAAGCACGCCGAGCTGCTCGATGCTGCGCATATCATTGCTGACTCACACGCTGGAGGCGTCCCCGACGTGACCAACGGACTGGCGCTCTGCAAGATCCATCACGCTTCTTATGATCAGAATCTGCTAGGGATAACTCCCGACTATGAAGTCCGAATCGACCGAGCCCTCCTCGAGGAAGTCGACGGGCCGATGCTGCGGCACGGGCTTCAGGATATGCACGGGCGACCTTTGACGCTGCCGCGGCGTGCGGCCGACCATCCTTCGAAGGAGCGGCTAGCAGCGAAGTACGCACTTTTCGCCGCGTAGCGATGGTCCTTATCTGAGGTTGTCGCCGATGATCCGTTCAACCGCAGGGATATCCGCCGGAGCCCAGTCAAGGCCCCCAATCTCGCTCAATTGGACCCATCGAAGATCAGCGTGTTCCGTGGGGCGAGGAATACCTTCGACGACTGTGGCGTAGTAGGTGGTGAGGGTGACCACGCCGAACGGGTAGTCCTGCGTCGTAGTGCTGATCCGCTTGCCAACGACGATGCTGCAGAGAAGCTCTTCGCGAATTTCGCGGACTAGCGCTTCTTGCGGAGACTCACCGGGTTCGATCTTACCGCCGGGGAATTCCCACTTCCCGGGCAACGACATCGCCGGACCTCGTTGGGCGGCGAGCACGGCACCGCCGCGGATCAACACTGCTCCCACGACATGGACTTGCCGTTCCACGCGATGCTCCCTTGTCCACCTCGATGGCCTGTTCGAAGCCTAGCTGTGCCCGAAGGTGGGCCTTGCGGTGCTGCCAACTGTCGGGGGCGTGTGTTCGCAACGGGTGCGGGATACTTCAGTCGACCACGCTCGTCGCTGGAAGGGTGCTAGGTCCGCTATCGTCTGGACTAACCCTCAATCAATGGAGAGATCGGAGCGACGTGGAGTTTGCTGAGCGTCTTGAGTCCCTCGCAGTGAAAGTGCGAAACCAAGCCACCGCGATCGGGACGGAAGAGGCGACGAAGAACGCGTTCGTCATGCCCTTCATTTCGACGATTCTCGGCTACGACGTCTTCGACCCGCTCGAGGTAGTGCCCGAGTTCACTGCAGATGTGGGCACCAAGAAGGGCGAGAAGGTCGATTACGCAATCATGCGCGACGGTGAGGTGCAGATCCTCATCGAATGCAAGCCCTCGATGGGTGCGCTGAGGATCGAGCACGCTTCGCAGCTGTTCCGCTATTTCTCCGTCACGAACGCGCGAATCGCGGTCCTCACCAACGGTGCGGTCTGGCACTTCTACACAGACCTCGACGCACCGAATCGGATGGACTCCAAGCCGTTCCTGGTGCTCGATCTGCTCGACATTGACGAGACCCTCATCTCGGAACTTCAGAAGCTCAGCAAGGAGAGCTTCGACCTCGATTCGATCATCAGCGCGGCAGAAGAACTCAAGTACATCGGCGCACTCAAACGCGAGATCGCGGCGCAGTTCCGGGAGCCTACGGATGAGTGGGTCAAGTTCTTCACCGCACGCGTCTACGATGGCGCGTTTACGCAACGAGTTCGGCAGCAGTTCACTGGACTCGTGAACAAGGCCGCGCACCAGTTCCTGACCGAGCGCGTCAACGACAGGCTCAAGACCGCGCTCGGAGTGAGCGGCGCCAGTCAGATTGCGGACGTGCCCCCGGCAACCAGTGTCGAGGTCGCGGACGCCGACCTCGACCGCGACACCGAGATCGAGACTACGCTCGAGGAGCTCGAGGGGTATCAGATCGTCAAGGCCATCGCGTGTGGGGAGGTCAAGCCGCAGCGCGTGACGCAGCGCGATGCGAAGAGCTATTTTGCTGTTCTGCTCGACGACAACAACCGCAAGCCGATCGCCAGACTGCACTTCAACGGCAAGCAGAAGTATCTCGGCCTGCTCGATGAGGACAAGACGGAAACCCGCCACGCGATCGTGGACCTAGATGAGATCTATGAGCATGCAGAGGAGATTCGCGAAGCTGTGCGCCGCTATGCATGACGCAAAGGCTCTGGTGGGCACCTGCGCCTGAGCCCGCCTCTCACGCCTCCCCCGGAACCTCCACGCCGACGAACTCGCCGTCGCGTGCCCCGCGCCGGTTCGGGGCTTCGACCTCGGCCGCATCGAGAAACGTTCGTGCCACGACGGCGCCCGCGGCATCCGTCGCCCAGACCAGGAAGCGCCCTGCCGTGTCACGAGCGGGCACGGCAAGCGTCACGGCATCCGAGAGCACGAAGGGCTCGACGACGAAGGGCTGAGTGGTCACGATGCCGTCCCCGGGCAGAGCATCCATCGACGCTCCTGCGCGGACCCACGCGCCGTGCATCTGCACGTCCAGCGCAGAGCGCCCGTGGTGCGACACGTGCACATCCAGCTCGAACGCCTTCACGGGCGTCGCGAGGTCAGCGCCAGCACGAGCGGGCACGAGGTCCAGCACGAGCACCGTCTCGGCGTTCACATCGGCCGGAACGAGTCCGCCCCAATCCTTCGTGCGACGGTCCTCGGTGAGCAGCCCGGCGCACTCGTGCTCGACATCCGAGAACTCCGTGTAGACGTAGCCGGAGTAGCGGGCGTGCCGGCGCAGTTCCTGCGTCTCCCACCGCAGGTGCCATGCTCGCTCGAGACTCGTGAAGCCTTCGCCGTACTCGCTGTTGAGGATCGGTACGCCGTGGCGTGGGAAGGCCGGCGACCCGTAGAACGACTTGTCCACGATGAAGTCCGGCCCGAGCCTGACAGGGAACGCCTCGCGCTCGCCGGATGCCAGATCCGCTACCGCCTGCGCCCACGTCGCGATGTCGGGTTCGTAGTAGTGCCAGTCGACCAGATCGCTCTTCACGTGCGCCCAGCCGGAGTTCTCCACAATCGGGCGCGTGTCGTCGAGCGTGCGCAGCAGGTCGTAGGCGCGCATGGCTGCCTCAGCCCGCGCGGCGCTGCCCGGGATGTCCCAGTCCAGGCCCCACTCCTCGTTGTACAACCCCCAGATGACGATGCTCGGGTGGTTCCCGTCACGCTCGACCATCGCGGGCAACTGCGCCTCGAACGCCTCGGCCGCGGCCGCCGAGAACCGGCTCGGGCACGCCGGCTCCGCCCACACGAGCATCCCGGTGAGGTCGGCCTCGTGCAGCCAGATCGGGTCCTCGAACTTCAGGTGCTTGCGCACGAGGTTGTAGCCCAGCTCGCGGGCGAGCGCGATGTCCTTCCGCAGCGCTTCGGCGTCCGGCGCAGTGAGGCCCGAGTCCGGCCAGTACCCCTGGTCGAGGACGCCGCGCACGTACAGCCGTGATCCGTTCAGCACGAGTTCTTCGCCGCGGGTCTCGATCCGGCGCAGCCCCGTCGTCGCGACGACGCGATCCGCCGCCTCGCCTTCCCCGACGATGACCTCGACCCGGTACAGATGCGGGTCCTCCGGCTGCCACAGCCGCGGCTCGGACAGCTCGAGACGCCCGGCGGCCAGACCCGCGGCATCCGAGATCAGCTCCACCTCTGCATCTGCCGTCCGAACCCGGACGATCGAGCCGACCACGGCATCGCCGGACAACCCGACCGTGACGTCGATGCCGGTCAGGCTGTCGCCACGCAGCGCGATCGAGCGGGCGTACGTGCGCCCTCGCGCCTCGAGCCAGACCGATTGCCAGATGCCGGACGTCGGCGTGAACGAGACCCCGTCGTAGTCGTCGCGCGGAATGGAGCGCTGCTTGCCGTGCGCGATCTCACGCTTGTCGGCCGGTGCGTCGACCTCCACGGTCAGTTCTGACGCCACCCCCGGCACGAGGAACGCGGTCGCATCGAACTCGAACGACTCGTATCCGCCGACATGCTCGCCGACGAGGGCGCCGTCGATTCGGACGATCGCACGATGATGCACCGCGCCGAAGCTCAGGACGACCCGCCGCCCCGACCACTCGACGGGCACGGTCACCTCGCGACGGTAGGTTCCCCGCTCCAGCCAGGTCTGTCGGATGCCGGAGGCAGCGCTCTCCCAGGCGAAGGGGACCGTGATGTCGGCACGGACGCCGTCGGCCTCGAACCCCCACTGCCCGTTGAGCGTCAGCCATCGCTCCGACCGGTCGCGATCCGGACGCGGATACTCGGGGCGTGGCACCGCCGCATCGGCGATGGTGACAGGGGAGGAGTCGGTGGTGGAGAGGGACACGTTCAGCCTTTCACGCTGCCGGCGAGGATGCCGTTGATGAAGTGACGCTGGAGCACGATGAAGAGCACCAGCAAGGGAATGAGGGCGATCGAGCTCGCCGCGAGGAGCTCGCCGGTGACCGTCGCGTAGTCGGCGCCGATCCGATTGCCCGTGATGTTCTGCGCGAGCGTCGACAGGACGACCTGCAGCGTCGCCATCTGCTCGGAGCTGGCGACGATCACGGGCCACACGAAGTCGTTGTAGATGTTCATGATCGTGAGCACCGCGAGTCCGGCGAGGCCGGGGCGGATGACGGGCACGATCACGCGCCAGAAGATGCCGAACTCGCTGCAGCCGTCCACCCGTGCCGCGTCCAGCAGCTCGTCGGGCACGGCGCTGATCACCTGTCGCATCCAGAAGATCGCGAAGGCGTCGATCGCCCCGGGCAGGATGAGCGCCTGGTAGGTGTTGACCCATCCGAGTGCCTTCATCTCCAGCAGCAGCGGAATGATGAGCACGATCGTCGGCAGCATCAGGGTGATGAGCACCGCGCCGAAGATGAGGTTCTTCCCGGCGAAGTCGTACTTCGCGAAGGCGTACGCCGCTAGGGGTGCGAAGAACAGCGTGATGCCGCCCTTCACGACCAGCACGATCCCCGTGTTGAGGAAGCCGTGCGCGATCGGCACGTCCTGGAACATCGCGGTGAAGTTGTCGAGCGTGAACGTCGAGGGATCGAATCCGAGCGGATCGCGGATGATGTCATTCGGCTGCTTGAACGACGAGACGATCGCCCAGGCGACCGGCGCCAGGAAGCCGATCATCAGCAGCAGGAGGAACGCGTGCGAACCGATGCGGGGACGCGGGCGGCGCACGGCTCGCTGCCGGGAGACGGATGCTGCAGCATCCGTGGCGGGACGGGTCAGTGTATCGGTCATGTCAATCCTTCGCTCGCAGCATCCGGACGAAGAACAGCGAGAGCACCATCACGAGAATGACGAGCAGGAACGAGTTCGCCGCTCCCGTGCCCAGGTCGCCCCGCGTGATGTGGTTGTAGAGGTAGTAACCGGCCGTGGTCGTCGAGTTGTAGGGCCCGCCCTGCGTCACGACGAACGGCTCCGCGAACATCTGGAAGACGGCGAGCGTCTGCAGGACGACCGCGAACATGATCGTGCGGCGCAGCAGAGGCACCGTGATGCTCCACAGCTGACGGAGCTTGGATGCTCCATCCAGTTCGGCGGCCTCGTACATCGACTGATCGATGGACTGCAGCCCCGAGAGCAGGATGATGACGATGAAGCCCGTCGTCTTCCACAGGAACAGCAGAGCCAGCGTCGGCTTCGCCCAGGCGCTCGTCGTGAGCCAGCCGATATCGGGGAGGCCGAACAGGCTGAGGAAAGCGTTGATCGCTCCGTACTGCTGGTCGAAGAGCACCACCCAGATCTGCGCGACGGCGACGAGAGGAGTGACGAACGGAACGATGAACGCCACCCGGTAGAGGCCGCGCATCCGGAGTTTCGCCGAGTTCAGCAGGACGGCCACGATCACCGAGAGCACCATCTGGACCGGGACGATCAGCAGCCAGAGCACGGCCGAATTGCCGAGCGAGCTCCAGAACGCCTCGCTCGTGAGCAGGTAGGCGTAGTTGCCCCAGCCCACCCACTCCGCGGCGCCGGAGCCGCGCCAGTTCGTGAAGCTGAGCCGCGCGGTGAAGATCAGCGGGTACACGCTGAACGCGAGGAAGATCACGACGAAGGGGAGGACGAAGAGGTAGGGCGCGGAGCGCCGTTTCAGCGTCGCTCCGCTCGGGCGGCGGCGGGTGCGCTGCGGCACCGCGGAGGGGAGGGTGGAGGTCGTCATCCGGATCGGTCCGTCACTGCCTGTCGATGAGGTTGGACTGGATGCCCTCGGTCGAACTGCTGATGACCTCGGCGGGCGTGAGGTCGCCGTCCAGCATCTTCTGGATGTCGTTGCCGAGGTAGTCTACGGCGCCGTTCCACCAGGACGGGATGGCAGTTCCGCTCGGGATCTGCGCCCCGGCGGTGGTCGCGACCTCCCAGAGATCCTGACCGCCCAGCGCTTCGAGCGGTTGGAAGAGCGGCTCGGTCGGATCCGCGGCCGGGAGGTACGCGGGGATCGACGTGTTGAGCCCGGTCGGATAGATGTCGTTGACTCCCCAGACCGCGCTGTACCCGGCCTCGTCGTACATGAGGAACTCGTAGAAGAGCCACGCCAGGTCCGCGTTCTCGCCGTCCTTCGGGAGCACGAACGAGGATCCGCCCATCGCGCCGCTGCGCGCGCCGCCGTCCTCCCATGCGGGCAGCTCCATCGCCCGCCAGTCGCCGCTCGTCTCCGGCAGCAGCTGCTGCGGCGCGAAGTCGAACCAGATGGCCCATGGGTAGAAGACCTGGTTACCGTTCTCGAGCTCGGCGATGTCGGTCGGGCTCAGGTACTCGGCCCGCGTGCCCAGGCCCTCGGTCTGCACCGTGTCCAGGAACGTCAGGATCTGCTCGTACTCCGGGCTGTCCAGCCGGAGCTCGCCGTCGGCATCTGCGATCGACGTGCCCAGCTGACTCGCGTACATCTCCAGCTGGAGCTGTCCGAGGAATGCGCTCTGCTCCAGATGGATCGGCTTCGAGCCCGGCTTGGCATCCTGATACGCACGAGCCGCGTCGAGCAGGTCGTCGTAGGTCTCGATCGTCGTCGCATCGATGCCCGCGGCCTCGAGCGCCGCCGCGTTGTAGTACAGCAGACCGGGATTCAGATCGTAGGGAACGCCGTAGATACCCCCATCGACCGTCGTCGCGTCGATCTTCTGCGGCGCGATGTCGTCGACATAGGGTGCGAGCACGTCGCTGACGTCCCACAGATGATCGGCATAACTGCTGACGAGCGCGTCATCGAGGAAGACGCCGTCGGGGACGTCGGTCCCCGTGATCAACGTGTTCTGCAGCTTCGCGTTGATGTCGACGGCTTCGTGGTGCACGGTGATGCCGGGATACTTCTCGTTGAACTCGTCGATGACGGCGTCGAAGACCTCGTACAGGTCGCCGGAACGGTCCCAGATGGTGATCTCACCCTCGGGCTGTTCGGCGGTCGGTGCCTGCAGACGATCGGATGCTGCAGTGTCGTCGGAGCCCGATGTGATGTCGGGTCCGCACGCCGTCAGTGCCAGCGCAGCGATGGCGACTCCGCCGATCGCGGCGAGGCGCGAAGCCGGCCGGTTCGGATTGCGGTTCATGACACTCCCTTGTGTGGATGAGGACGGTGCGGTGTGTGGTGCCGTCGACGCGTTTGCCAACGTATGCAAACAGTACCGGAGATTTGCACACGTTGCAAACGATAGGATGGCGGGATGCCGGCCACACTCCGCGATGTCGCAGAACGCGCACAGGTGTCGATGCGCACCGTCTCCAACGTGGTGAGCGGGTACACGCATGTCAGCGAGAAGATGCGCGCGAAGGTGCTCGCCGCCATCGAGGAGCTCGACTACCGGCCGAACCCGGTGGCGCGAACGCTGCGCACCGGACGCACGGGCATGCTGGCGCTCGTGGTGCCCGAGATCGACGTGCCCTACTTCAGCGAACTCGCCCGCGACGTGATCGAGGCGGCCGCCGAGGTCGGCTACCGCGTCATGATCGATCAGACCGGGCATGACCACGAGCGCGAGCGTCAGCTGCTCACCGGCGAGGACCGCACCATGTTGTTCGACGGGCTGCTCTTCAGCCCGCTGGTCACGAAGTCCGAGCTGCTGGACATGTCCAGCACCACGCGGATGCCGTTGATCCTCCTCGGCGAGCACGATTTCGACGGCCGCTACGACCACGTCGCCATCGACAACGTGGCAGCGGCGAGGGATGCCGTCAGCCATCTGATCGAGACCGGCCGCACGCGGATCGCCGCGATCGGGTCGCAGCCGCTGGAGGAGTACGCGACGCCGCTGCAGCGCTCGGCGGGCTACGAGGCGGCACTGGCGGATGCCGGGCTGGAGGGGCGAGCGGACTACGTCGTCACCGCCGAGCACTACAGCCGCATCGACGGCTACCGTGCGGCGCAGGCGCTTCTCGCACTCGAGGACCCGCCGGATGCGATCTTCTGTTTCTCGGATCTCCTCGCGATCGGAGCCATGCGCGCCGTCTTCGACTCTGGCCTGCGTGTGCCCGAGGATGTCGCGGTGATCGGCATCGACGACGTGGAGGAGGGGCGATTCGCGCGTCCATCTCTCAGCACGATCTCGTTGGACACGCCTTTCATCGCCAGGGAATCGGTGCGCCGCATCATCGAGCGCATCGAGGATCCGGAGCTGCCCGCGCGGGAGATCGTCGCGCCTCACACGCTGGTCGTCCGGGAGAGCACGGCCTGACACGGTTCCGCGCCGCCTGCGGACGGGCGCGCCGTACGCTCATCTCATGACCACCGACGTCCGCAACATCGACACCGCCCTCGCCTCGATCGCCGAGCACTGGCAGCCTCACCGTCTGACGAGCGTCAACGACTACGACGTCAAGGTCGTCAAGTTGCAGGGCGAGTTCGTCTGGCACACGCATCCCGACACGGACGAGCTGTTCCTGGTGATCAGCGGCGAGCTGACCATCCAGCTCCGCGATCGCGACGTCGTCCTCGGCCCGAACGACGTGTTCGTGGTGCCGAAGGGCGTCGAGCATTGCCCGAAGGCGGAGGGCGAGGTGCAGGCGCTCCTGTTCGAGCCGCAGGGCACGGTCAACACCGGGGATGCCGGCGGCGAGCGGACGTCGGAGCTGCGCGAACTCGACTGACGCTCGGGAAGCCCGCAGGAATCAGCCCGCGTCGCCGAACTCCACCCGTCCGCCGACGACCGTCAAGGTGACCTCCTGCTCCGAGATCCTCTCCGGAGAGATCTCGTACAGGTCGTCGCTGAGGGCGATGAAGTCCGCCAGCATCCCGGTCTTCAACGTGCCCTTCGTGTGCTCCTGACCGACCGCGTAGGACGAGCCGTACGTGTACGCGCGTACGGCCTCGTCCACGTCGATGCGCTCGCGTTCGCCGAGCACACGGCCCTCCCCGGTGCGGCGCAGCACCATGTCGCGCAACGACACGAGCGGGTTCGCGTCGGACACGGGCGAGTCGGTGGATCCGTTTAGCACGATGCCCGCTTCCGCCAGCGACTTGACCCGGTAGATGTCCTCGCGGCGGTCCTCTGCGACGGCGGCCGCCATGCCGTCGCCGAAGTCCGACAGGAACACGCCCTGCGGCACAGGTATCACGCCGAGGTGGGCCGCGCGGGCGATATCCGCGTCGCTCGCCAGGGCGAAGTGCTCGATCCTGTGGCGGACCCCAGGGCGCGGAGCGACGCGCTGCGCTTCCTCGACCGCATCGAGCACGTGCGTGATCGCCCGATCGCCGATCGCATGCGTCGCGACCGTCCACCCTGCGCGATGCGCGCCGACGATGTACTCCCGAAGCCGCTCGGGTTCGTGCAGTAACACGCCGAAGTTGTCCGACTCGCCGTGGAAGCACGCGTGCATGGCCGCGGACCGTCCGATGAACGACCCGTCCGCGACGATCTTCACCGGACCGACCCGCAGCATGTCGTCGCCGAGCCCCGTGCGGATGCCGAGGTCCAGCCCGAGCACGTCCTTGTCTGGCAGATCCTCGAACGGGTGGAGCACGGTGATGTAGGGCATGAGCGTCGTACGAACCCGCAGCATCCGCTGCTCGACGGCGGTCTGGTAGGCGTGATAGTCGAGGGGGCTGTTGCCCACCATCCGGATCTCGCCGATCCCGGGTTCGGTCACCGACGTCAGCCCGTAGGCGAGCGCCTGGTCGCTCGCGAGGCTCAGATGGCGCTGGACGTCCTCGAGCGCAACGGGCCGTACGAGCGCATAGAGGGGCGCCATGGCCGACTCCTGCAGCAGGCCCTGCGGGCGCCCGTCCGGATCGCGCGGGATGCCTCCGCCGGAGATCTCCGGGTACCCTTCCCGGCGCGGGTAGCCGGCCAGCTCGAAGGCGCGTGTGTTCGCGACGAGCATGTGTCCGGACACATGCTCGAGGATCACGGGCCTCCCGCCGGCGGCTCGGTCCAGTGCTTCGGCCGTCGGATGGTCCTCGAGGAAGTTCTGGTCGTAGCCCGATCCGCGCACCCAGGCATCCGGCGCGAGATCCTTCGCGTACTCGTGCACGGCGTCGTACAGGTCGGCCAGGGAGTTCACGGCTCCCGGCCGCAGGTTCAGCGACGCGAGCCGGAATCCGGTCAAGGACAGGTGATGGTGCGCGTCGTGGAATCCGGGGAGCACCGGTCGGCCGCCGAGATCCACGACATGGTCGGCCTCGACGCCGTGCAGGTCATCGTCGAAGCCGGCGATGCGGTCGCCGAGCGTGCCGATGCTGTGCGCGAACGGGCGCTGCGGGTCGAGCGTGCGGATGCGGCCGTTGGTGAAGATCGTGTCGATGCGCATGTCAGACGGCTGCCTCCTGGGGAGCCGCTTGACGCGTGATCCGGCGCTGCAGGCCCCACACGCCGACGATGGTGAGGACGACCACCGCGGCGTAGAACGCCGCCACCGCCCAGACGCTCCCGCCGCTGGAGTTGAGGATCCACTGGGCGAGCAGGGGCGTCGAACCGCCGAAGATCGTGGCGCACAGCTGATACGCGAGCGAGACGCCCGAGTACCGGATGCTCGCGGGGAAGGCCGAGGCGAGGAAGGTCGCCAGCAGCGCGTAGTAGGCCGTGCTGCCGAGGATCGTGACGTACAGGGTGACCGTGATCCATACGGGATCGGCGGCCTGGATCGCCAGGAAGTAGGGCACGATCAGCACGACGCTGAGCAGCAGGCCCGCGAGCATGACCCGGGCGATGCCGAACCGCTCGGCGATCTTCGCGGCGATCGGCTGCCAGATGAACTGCAGCACGGCCATGCCCAGCAAGATGTTCAGCATCAGCTGGCGGTCGATCCCCAGCGAACCGGTGGTCCACGCCAGCAGGAAGGTGTTGGAGAAGTAGGCGTTCGAGATCCCCATCACCGACGCGAGGACGCCCAGGCCGATGAGCACGGGTGCGGTGCGGATGGCGACGAGAACCGGTGCGCTGACCGTCTGCTGCGTCTGCTTCGCCACGACGAAGTCCGGCGACTCTTCGACCTTCACGCGGATGACGAGACCCACGATGACGAGCACGGCCGACAGCAGGAACGGAATCCGCCAGCCCCATGTGATGAACTGCTCGTCGGGCAGCAGCCCCACGAGGAGGAACATGACGGTCGCGAGGATGGATCCGGCCGGTGAGCCCTGCTGCACCCAGGCGCCGGCGAGACCCTTCTTCTCCGCCCTGGCGTTCTCCGTGGACAGGAGCACCGCCCCACCCCACTCTCCGCCGACCGCGAAGCCCTGAAGTCCTCGCAGGACGACCAGGAGCACCGGCGCCAGGATGCCGATCTGAGCGTACGTCGGAAGGAGTCCGATCAAGGTGGTCGCCACCCCCATCAGGACGAGCGTGATGACGAGGACCTTCTTGCGGCCGAGCTTGTCGCCGAAGTGGCCGAAGACGAGACCGCCCACTGGGCGCATGAGGAAGCCGACCCAGAACGTCGCGAACGACGCCAGCAACGCGGCCCCCGGAGCGACTTCCGGGTAGAAGACTCGACCGAAGACGAGGGCGGCAGCGGTGCCGAAGATGTAGAAGTCGTACCACTCGATCGCCGTGCCGACGAAGGCGCCGACCATCGAGCGACGTTGACGGGCGGGGGTGATCTCCGTGTGCGAAACGGCCATCGGGGGCCTCTCTGTCGGGGGACTCGGGTTCAGGCCATCCTGGCGGCAGCACGTTATGCCCGTCCAATGAGAAAAGTGGGTGCGGCTATACGATTTATGCATGTATGGAGAGCGGGAATTGGAGGCCTTCGTCGCCGTCGTCGACAGCGGTTCGGTCAGTCTTGCGGCTGAGCGCCTGATCCGGACGCAGCCGACCGTCTCGCGGCAGATCGCGTCGCTGGAGCGTCGGGTGGGTGCGGCACTGTTCCGCCGGCTGCCTGGCGGGATGGTGACGACGTACGCCGGCGAGCGCCTCGAGCCCATGGCGCGCGACCTCGTCCGCCGCGGTCGACGCGCCCGAGAGGTCATGAACGGGATCGTGCAGGAACAGCGATCGTTCGTCGCGGCAGCCCCCGAGATGACCAGCGTCCTCGTCCTCGCACCGTTCATCGCTCGCGGCGGCCCGATCTCCGACGTCATGATCGCGTCTCCCGTCGAGACCTACGACCGACTCCGCGCGGGGGCGGACATCGCCATCACGACCGCCCCGCCGTCACCCCGGTTGCGTGGCACCCGCGTCCTGACGATGCCGCTGCTCTGCCAGCTGCCCGCGTCCCACCCGCTGGCCGATCGCGAACACGTGGAACTGCGCGAGCTCCTGGCGGGGCCCTTCCTGACGGCGGGCAAGGGATCGGCGGCCTGGGCTCAGATCCAGCAAGCGGCCGAGGGCGAGGGGTGGTCGCTGGAGATGGCCTCCCTCGGCGCGGATGCCCCGATCATCCAAGCCCGCTCCGCCGCGGGGCACGGCCCGTGCGTGGTCGTCGAGCCACCGCGGTTCGGCCTCGTCTCCCGACAGCTGCGCCACCACGGCGAGACCATGCGCTGCGCGCTCTACGCCAGCTGGGAGCGCACGCACTACGCGGGCGATGACATCCGGCGAGTGGTCCGGCAGCTCACCGAGTACGTCGCATCCCACGTGCCCGCTCTCTATCCGGAAGGGACCTACGCCGTTCACGGTTGATGTTGCACGGCCGGCTCGCCCCGAGATCCGGATGCTCGCGCGAGATCCGGACGAAAGCGCCGCAACGATCCGGATCTCGCGGCATTCGCCGGATCTCGGAAGCCCCGCAGGCGTCAGCCGGCGTCCCCCTCCGGGACCCAGCGCAGCAGATCGCCGGGCTGGCAGTCGAGCACCTCGCACAGAGCATCCAGCGTCGTGAAGCGCACGGCCTTCGCGCGGCCGTTCTTCAGCACCGCGAGGTTCGTGGGTGTGATGCCGATGCGCTCGGCGAGCTCGCCGACGGCCATCTTGCGGCGCGCGAGCATGACGTCGATGTCGACGATCACGGGCATCAGATCACCTCGCCCAGCTCGTTGCGCAACGCTTGCGCCTCGTCCTCGCGGGCGATCGCCTGGCGCAGCAGCGCCTTCATCACCACGACGAGCAGCGCGATCCCTCCCAGCACGAGTGATGCCCCGCAGATCAGTCCGACCAGGCCCGGCGCAACGGACCCCGGCGCCAGCAGGACCGCGAGCGCCAGGGCGAGCACGGCGGCAGCCGCGAAGCATCCGACGATTGCATTCACCCACCCGAACGAGGATGCCGAGAAGATGGACCCGCGCCGGACCTTCGTCAGGAGCATCCACACGCACACCGCGAACACCTGCATCGACACGATGCCGAGCACGGCGATGCCCACGAACGCGATGCGCCCCCAGAGCTCTTCGCCGGCGAGATCCAGCCACAGCGCCGGGACGATCAGCGCCTGCACCGCCAGCGACCCCAGCAGCGCCACGGCGATCACGACCTTGAGCACCACGATCGTCACGTTTCCCATGTCCAGCCTCTCATCGAAGAACGGAAGGAATCTATCGTTAATCGTTCGATCTGGGAAGCCCGCGTGCCCACCGAGGCCTTCCGCTTCGCATCTTAACGATATATCGTTGACTATCGCTCACTTCGAGGAGGTCATCATGAACGGTCCATTCCCCACTCCCGGATTCGGCTCCGGCTTCGGGCCGAACGGCCCCGGCGCATCGATCTTCGACGCGTTCGAGCAGTTCCGGCAGAACTTCGAGCAGCGCACCGGCGGGCCGTCCCGCATGGCGCGCGGCGACGTCCGCGCGGCCGTCATCGCCCTGCTCGCGGAACAGCCCATGCACGGCTACCAGATCATCAGCGAGATCTCGGATCGGTCCCACGGGGCCTGGAAGCCGAGCGCCGGGTCGGTGTATCCGACGCTGCAGCTGCTCGCCGACGAGGGACTCATCACCGCCGAGGAGCAGAACGGGCGCAAGACCTACTCGCTCACCGAGAGTGGCATCGCCGAGGCCGAGGCCGCCGCGGACAAGCCGGCACCGTGGGAGGCGTTCGGCGGGCGCTCCGCCGCGAACCTCACCGCACTGCCGAAAGCGGGCATGGAACTCGCCGGCGTCGCCGCCCAGGTCGCCCGCACCGGCACGCCCGAGCAGGTCCAGAAGGCCGTCGACGTCCTGGACGAGGCGCGACGTAAGCTGTACGCGATCCTCGCCGGCGACTGATCGGAGCGCGCATGGACACGGCGGATGCCGAGGGGGAGCGGGGCCCGGGAACGGACGCGTTTCGACTCGCTTCGCTCGCTCAACGAGCGGGTGGGGAGGAGCGCCCTCAACGAGCGGGTGGGGAGGAGCGCCCTCAGCGAACGGGTGGGGAGGAGCGCCCTCAGCGACCGGGCGGCGATGGATTCGCTGACCCGACGGGTGGCGACGCATCCGCTGACCGGGCGGACGGGGAAGGGCGCGCTCAGCGAGCGGGTGAGGGCGGGGTCGTGGGCGCGGCGGAGCCTGCGCCACCGGCCGCACGGCACCGGGCACGCTATCGGCGCATCGTGTCGTTCGCGGCCCGTGAGTTCCTGAAGATCTGGTGGTACGAGCTCGTCCTGCCTCGATTCGGCATGACGGCGCTCGCCGACCGCACGCGCGCCGCCCGGATGCAGCGTTTCGCCCGGCGGTTCCACGACCTCGCCGTGGGGCTCGGCGGACTCATGATCAAGGTCGGGCAGTTCATGTCCTCGCGCCTGGACGTCCTTCCGCCTGAGATCACCTCCGAGCTCGAGGGGCTGCAGGACGAGGTCCCCGCCGTCCCGTTCCCCGACATCCGTGCGCTCGCCGAGGCCGAGATCGGCGTTCCGCTGGCCCGCGCCTACGCCTGGTTCGATGAGACTCCGCTGGCTGCGGCATCCCTCGGCCAGGCGCATCGAGCCCGCCTGTCGGATCAGGATGCCGAGGAGACCGGCCTGCGCGAGGTCGTCGTCAAGGTGCAACGCCCCGGAATCGACGAGATCGTCGCGACCGACCTCGCCGCCCTCCGCCGTGTGGCCCGATGGGCGAGCCGAGTCCGGATCGTGCGCGACCGCGTCGACGCACCCGCGCTCGTCGAGGAGTTCGCCGGCACGTGTCGTGAGGAGATCGACTACCTCCACGAGGCGGCCGGAGCCGAGCGGTTCGCGGCGGACTTCCTCGACGATCCGCGCGTGTCCGCTCCGGCCGTCGTGTGGGAGCGCACCACGCGGCGCGTGCTCACCCTCGAGGACGTCACCGCGATCAAGATCAACGACACCGTCGCTCTGCGCGCCGCGGGCATCGACCCGACCGAGGTGGCGAACGTCTTCGCCGACGTCATGCTCGACCAGGTCTTCACGCACGGTTTCGTGCACGCCGACCCGCATCCCGGGAACATCTTCGTGACGCCGCGCGCCCCGCACGCGGAAGGGCCGTCCTGGCATCTGACCTTCGTGGACTTCGGCATGATGACCGAGGTCCCGGATTCGCTCCGTGCGGGATTGCGCACGTTCGTCATCGCGGTCGCCGGGCGCGACAGCAAGGGCCTGGTGAGCGCCGCGCAGCAGATCGGCGTCCTCCTGCCGTCCGCCGACACCCGCGAGCTGGAACGCGCCCTGACGACGCTGTTCGCGCGTTTCGGAGGCATGGGTTTCGCCGAACTGCGCGAGGTCGATCCCCGCGAGTTCACCGGCTTCGCCACCGAATTCACCGACACGGTGCGAGAGTTGCCGGTGCAGCTGCCCGAGAACCTGCTGCTGCTGATCCGGGCGGTGTCGCTCACATCCGGCCTGTGCAGCGCGCTGGATCCCGCCTTCAACATCTGGGACCCGGTGGAGCCGTACGCGGCCCGCCTGCTCAGGGATGAGAGCGGCAACCTCATCCAGGACTTCGGCAAGCAGGCGGCCGCCAACGCCGGCATCCTGTGGAGCCTGCCGAAACGCGTCGACGACGTCATCTCCCGTGCCGACAACGGCACGCTGTCGTTCGACACGTCGCGCCTCGAGCGGCGCCTCGACATCCTCGTCGGCATCGGCCGGCGCGTCGTCTCCGCGGTGCTGTTCATGGCACTCGTCATCGGCGGTGCCTTGCTGCTCGCGGCGGCACCGGTGCTCGGCTGGATCCTGATCGGAGTGTCGGCGCTGCCGCTGCTGCACGCCCTGTTCGGCGGGCGGCGACGCACCTAGGGAGAGTCGGCCTCCGGGACCGGATCGACCGTGGGCGCCGCCTTCGCGCCCTCGGCCGCTCCCGTGATCCGGGCTGCCATGCCGGCGAAGATCGATCCGTGGAACGGCAGAACGGCGAACCAGTACAACCGGCCGGTCAGCCCCCGGGGGAAGAAGATCGCCCGCTGCTCGTAAAGAGCCTCTGCGCCGTCGGGAACAGCGCGCAGCTCCAGCCAGGCGGAACCCGGAACCTTCATCTCGGCTCGGAGACGCAGCAGCCCTGTACGGGATTCGTCCGGTTCGGCGACCTCTTCGACCCGCCAGAAGTCGACGGCGTCGCCCACCCGCACTCGCGATCGGCTGCGGCGGCCACGGCGCAGCCCGACCCCGCCGAGGAGGCGGTCCATCCATCCGCGCACGGCCCACAGGAACGGTGACGAGTACCACCCGTTCTCCCCACCGATGCCCAGAATGACGCGCCAGAGCTCTTCGGCCGACGCGATCGTGTGCACGCTCCGGACATCCGTGAACACCGTGCGCCCCGCCCACTCAGGGTCGCTGGGCAGCGGATCGCTGGGGGCGCCGGAGACCTCCGCATCCTGCCAGCTCGTCTCGACGCTGTCGGCGTCGACGCGTCCGAGCGCGAGGCGCACCGCCGTGCGGTACGGGGTCAGCCCTCCCTCCGGTGGCGGGATGAGCGCGTCGACGTCGTCTTTGACGACGCACTCGTTCTGCAGGGAGGCCACCAGCGGTCGGGCGATCGCGCGCGGCACGGGGGTGACGAGGTTCACCCAGTGCGAGGCGAGTTCCGGAGTCAGCACCGGCAGTGCGGCGATCGCGCGCTGCGGGAGCCCGGCCTCGACGGCGTAGCCGTTCATCATCTGCCCGTACCGCAGCACGTCCGGTCCGCCGATGTCGACGGCGCGGTTCACGTCCGGCCCGACGCGCGCGGCTCCCAGCAGGTAGTGCAGCACGTCGCGGATCGCGATGGGCTGGATCCTGTTGCGCACCCACTTCGGCGCCGGCATGTACGGCAGCACTTCGGTGAGGTGCCGGATCATCTCGAACGATGCCGAGCCCGAACCGATCACGACCCCCGCCTGCAGGACGAGCGTCGGGACTCCGGAGGCGAGCAGGATCTCCCCGACCTCGACACGCGATCGCAGATGCGCGGACAGTCGCGCGTGCTCCGGATGCAGCCCGCCGAGGTAGACGATGCGCCGGACGCCGGCCGCTCTCGCCGCCTGCGCGACCGTTGCGGCTGCGCGCTGATCGGCGTCTTCGAAACCCCTGCCGGCCGTCATGGAATGGATCAGGTAGTAGATGATGTCGACGCCCGCCACTGCGGTTCGCACGGCATCCGCGTCGTCCGCCGATCCCTTGACCACGTCGCAGTCGGAACCCCACGGGAAGGATGCTGCGCGTGCCGCGTCCCGTGCGAGCACGCGCACGCGGTATCCGGCGTTCAGCAGCCGAGGCGTGAGCCGCCCGCCGATGTAGCCGGTCGCACCGAGCACGAGCGCCCGCGGCGCGCTCCCGTCCGGGCGCGGCACGGCCTGCACCGAGTGCTCGCGGCCGGTGGGCTGGGTCAGCTCCGTCATGCCCCGAGCGTAGAGGCGAGAGATGTGATCCGCGACCAGGTCGCGACGAGAGGTGCTGACGCAGACGCGAAGAACGGGGCCCGCAGGCGAACCTGCGGGCCCCCGGGAGTCGCCGCCGGATCAGACCCGCGTCATGCGGCGTCGCGCCACCAGTGCGGCGCCGGCGAACAGCGCCAGCACGCCCAGTGCCCACAGGAACGCGGGCACCTGGCCGCCGGTCGCCGGCAGCGTGCCGTCTCCCGCTTCACCGCCGGACCCAGGACCGCCGACGCCGCCGGAACCGCCGCCCTGCCCGGGATCCGTCGGCTCGGCGGTCGGCACCACGGTGACGACGGTCTCGGCCGTCGCAGTCGTGCCGTAGTCATCGGTCACGGTGTAGCGCAGTGTGAAGCCCTCGGAGTCCTCCGGAACGAACATGCGCGCGAACACGTCGGGCGTGATGCGCTCGACCTGAATGCGGTCGGTGATGTCCACGCCGTTCGCGTCCACCGCCGTGACGCCCTCGAGCTCATCGAACTCCGTGCCGGCGACGACCTCGCGGGTCGGCGGCACGCCTCCGAACGTCGGCTCCACCGCTGTCACGGTCACGACGCGCTCGAACACCGTCTCGTTGCCCGCCTTGTCCGCCACCCGGTAGACCAGCGGATAAGAACCGGGAGTCCGGACGTCCACCGTGCCCTCGACCTGGATCGCCGCGGACACGTCGCCGTCGATCTCGTCGACCGCCGTGACGCCCTCGAGCGGATCGAACGGCTGGCCCTGTGTGACCTCGGCCTCGGCATCCAGCCCGGAGAACTCCGGGCCCTTCGCGTCGTCCACGGTACGGGTCAGCGTCACCTGATCGATCACCGTGCGGTCCATCGTCTGGTAGGTGGTGAGGGTGATCGCGGAAGGCGACACGTCCACATCCGTGTACTGCGGCTGGTTCGACTGGTCCTTGATCGCGGCCTCCGGAGAGGAGGCGTCCAGACCGTAGAACTTGCTGCCGCTGGCCGAGTTGCCGGTCACGTACAGCACCTGTCCCTCCTCGGCGGCGAGCGTGACGCCGGACTGCTCCTGGGCATCCAGATCGCCGACCGGGGTCGTGCCGTCCATGAGGTAACTGCGGGTGTAGATGTGATCGTGCCCGGCGAGCACGAGATCGACGCCCAGCTCGCTGAACACGGGTGCCAGCGCCGCGCGGCGCTCGATCACGTCCTGCTCCACCGAGTGGAACGCCGCCGAGTACAGCGAGTGGTGCATGACCGCGACGATCCAGTTCGCGTCGGCGCCGTGCTCCTCGACCACCTCACGCAGGAAGGCCGCGTGGTCCTCCTCGTCCGTGCTGCGTGCGTTGGTGTTGATGTTCAGATAGAGCACGTCGTTGTAGGTGTACCAGTAGTCGCCTCCGGCTCGTCCCTCCGTGCTCTCGTACCCGTGGGTCTCCGAACGGTTCGGGGTGAAGAAGTGCGAGTTGAACTGGTCGGACTGATTGTCGTGGTTGCCGATCGTCGCCTGGAACGGCAGCTGCTTGAGCAGTTCCGGGGCGATGAGCGATGCGTACTCGTCCTCCGAGCGGTGTGTCTCGACCTGGTCGCCACCGCTGACGATCATCGACGCGTCCTTCTCGAACTGGTCGATCTGGTCGACTGCCGCGGCCCAGCGGTCGCGGTCGTTCTGCCAGCTGCCGGAGGCGCCGATCTGGGCGTCGGTGAGGTAGACGAAGCTGTACGTCTCGTCGAACGTGCCGGTCCACAGCTCGTACGACCGCGACCAGCCCGTCTCGTCGTTGCCGACCCGATACAGGTACGCCGTCTCCTCGGCCAGGTCGTCGATCACGACCTGGTTCGAGAACCGGCCGTCCCGGGCCTGGGCGGTCGCGGCGTCGATCACGCGCGCATCCGCGACAGGGAACTCGGCACCTTCCCGCGCGGATGCCGGGGCGATCTGCACCTGCGCCGCGATCTCGCGGTCGGTGTAGAAGGTCAGGTTGCGCCGGGTCTCATCGGATCCGACGTGCAGCAGCACATCGGAGATCGCGGCCGGAGCATCCTTCGCGGCGATGGTCAGCGACCGAAGCTGCAGGAACACGTCCGAGCTCGTGGCATTGGTGTTGTGCACCTGGATCGCGATCGTGTTCTCGCCCTCCTGCAGGACGGATGCCGGAACCGTGAAGGACCCGGTCAGCGGCGCCGTCCCGTTGCCGCCGGCGTACACCATGTTGCTCGTGGCGTCTTCGTCGATGCGGGCGTCGGCGAAGCCTCCGACCAGCTCGCCGTTGACGTACACGCGCGCGGCGTCGTCGTAGGCGAGCTCACCGTTCAACTGGGTGACCTGCGCGAGCTCGTCCGCGGTCAGATCGAACGAGGTGCGGAAGAAGAACGCCTCGATGTTCTCGCCGCTCGACTTGTGCTGCGTCACCAGCGTCGTCGGTGTGAAGCCACCGCCGAGATCGGCGATCGCGCCGTTCTTCGCCCCGAAGCTCGCGACGCCCGTCTTCCAGGAGCTGTCGTCGTAGTCCGCCGCCGTCCAGCCCGTCTTCGCGTCGAGGCCGTCCGCCGGGTCGTCCTCCGTGTCATGGAACCGCCACTCGGTGCCGGCGTCCACGACCGCGGTGCCGTCGAGCTCGGTCGGTTCCGGGGTCGTCGGCTCCGTCGGCTGCTGCGGCTCGGGACGCGTCGGAAGCTCCGGCTCCCCCGGATCGACCGCCTCCACGGGCCGCAGGGCGACGTCGAAAACGTGCATGATGCCCTTGCTCACCGCGGTCGGCAGGGCGACGCTGCGCACGGTCTTCTCCGGGTCGAGAGGCACGACGGAGGTGCCGAACACGACGGGCCGCGCCGAGTCGGATCCGCCGTTCAGCGTGTTCCGCTTGGTGAGCTCGATCACGCGGACGTTGCCCGGCTCCATGCTGCCCGGCACCCAGTCGCTGAGCCGCACGTCCACGTCCTGCGTGGTGCCGTCCGAATAGGTGACGATGGCGGTGCCGCGAGAAGGTCCGTTGGTCGCGGTGCCCAGGAACGAGATTCCGGATGCCGCGACATCGCCGAACTCCAGCACCTGCCCGCTCGGGATCCAGTGGTCGGCCTCTCCGGCCTGCGTGTCGGGCCAGGTGAAGACCACGCCGGTCTCGCCCAGCGGGATCTGTGATCCGCCGGTGATGCCGGCCTTCTCCAGATCCTGACGGGAGAGCGTGACGCCTCCGGCATCCAGCCCGCCCATGTTGACTGCGCCGTCGTCCGTGATGCCGACCGCGCCCCGGGCGTTCACGCCTGCGTCGTACGACGGAGGCACATCGTCCGCGCCGGTGCCCCAGCTGCCCGGGCTCTCCGCCATGGTGAATGCGAGCGTTCCGCCCTCGCGCGCGAAGTCGGCCGGCAGCCAGGACGCGGTCTGGGCCGTCCCGTCGACGGCGAGGCCGGTCGTGTAGCGGCGGTCGTCGCCGGCGCCCGGCGCATCGATCGTGATGACGCGGTCCGATCCGATCGAGGTGATCTCGATGTGCTCGAACATCGGAGCCGAGACGAGCAGATCCGCGGTGCCCCAGATCGCGGGCATGAGACCGAGGTTCGCCCAGACGTACCAGGCGCTGAACGAGCCGAGATCGTCGTTGCCGGCCAGGCCGTCCGGGGCGGTCGTGAACAGCTCGTCCGCGGCGCGGTAGAGCGTCTCGGTCGTCTTGTGCGGAGCCTGCAGCCAGTTGTAGACCCACGGCAGCCCGAAGCTGGGCTGGTTGGCGATGTACGCGGTGTCGCTGAAGGCGCCGCCGTCGAGGTCGCGCAGGACGCTGTCGAGGTCGGTCGTGGCCTGATCGATGCCGCCTCGGGCCTCGATGAGGTCCGCCATGTTGTGCGAGACGTTGAAGCCGTACTGCAGGCCGGTGGACTGTTCGAACTGCGCGCCCTGCGTGGTGAGCGACGTGTTCATGAACCCGTTGCGGTTGCGGGCGTCGACGTGTTCGCGGGCGTAGTTGAAGACGTTCTTCCAGTTCTGCGAGCGCGTGGAGAAGAGCTCATACGCGTCCTGATCGCCCAGGCGCTGCGCGAGCTGCGCGATGGCGAAGTCGTTCGTGGCGTACTCGAGCGTGCGCGAGGTGGCGGCACCCTGCTTGTCGCCGTCGATCCAGCCGAGACTGCCGTACTGCACGGCATCCGATCGTCCGGTGTCGGTCATCGGCAGCGTCTGGGTCGCGATCATCGTCGCCAGCGCTGTGGCGCGGTCGTAGTCGGTCGACCCGAAGTCGTCCGTCGCGGCGACGATGTTCTGCAGCGAGTCGCCGCTCATCTTGGTCTGGATCCGGTTGTACGACGGCCAGCTCGTCCACTTTCCGGACTGGGTCACCATGTCGACGATGGACTGGTTGATGTCGCTGGCGCGCTCCGGGTACAGCAGGGCGACCAGCTGGGACTGACCCCGGTAGGTGTCCCACCCGGAGAAGTTCACGTAGAAGTCGCGGCCGTCCTCGACGGTGTGCGCCTCGCCGTCGTAGCCGATGTAGGTGCCGTCGACGTCCTGGAACGTGTTCGGATGCAGCAGCGCGTGATAGAGCGAGGTGTAGAAGGTGATCCGGTCGCGGTCGCTGCCCCCGGTGGCGTCGATCGTGCCGAGCGCCTGCTCCCAGACCGCGCGCGCCTGGGCGCGAGCCGTGTCGAAGTCGAGGTCCGCGGCCTCGGCCGTCGCGTTCGCGCGCGCCCCGTCGACCGACACGTAGCTCAGGCCGATCTTCGCGGTGACGTCGGCTCCGTCGGCGAAGGTCAGCCAGGCGCCGGCGCCGTGCTTCGCGGCGGCCTGCGCCTGCGTGCCCTGCGCCTGCACGCCGTCGGGGGTCCACACGCCGTACGACTCCACGGGCTGATCGAAGGTCGCAGAGAAGTGCGCGGTGTACTGGCCTCCGCCGTTGCAGACGATGTTGGCGGTTACGGAGCCGCTGAGCTCACCGGTGGCCGGGTCGAAGGCGATGTCCGATGCGTGCACCTGGTTGTTCGATCCGCCCGCCTCGAACAGGAGCGTGGCGTTGTCGTCGAACGAGTACCGGCTCACCGCCGTGCGAGTGGTGCTCGTCAGCTCGGCCTGGACTCCCGCCAGGTCGACCGAGTAGTACCCGGGATCGGCGACTTCGCCGTCGTGCGAGTAGTCCAGGAAGTAGTCGCCGATGGCGGATGCCGGATTCGACGGCAGTGCGCCGTTGGTCAGCTCGCCCGCGAACGGGAGCACGGGGAAGTCGAAGCCGCCGTAGTTCGAGCGGCATCCGGTGCCCGACAGGCGGGTCATCCCAAAGCCGCGGAGCTGGTCGGACTGGTACTCGTAGCCGCCGTACTGCTCTCCGGTGGACGTCTGGTAGGTCGTCGGACTCGACTGCACCATCCCGAACGGCACGGTCGCGCCCGGGAATGTGTTGCCGTAGTGGTCGTTGCCGCGACCGTTGTTGGCGTCGTTCATCTCGGTGCCGATGAACGGGTCCACGGCGTCGAACGCGGACAGCGCGGACTCCTCGGCCGCCTGCGCGGCCGGGGCCGTGAGCGCGGCCGAGGCCGCGAGGACCGTGACGACGCCGGCCGCGACGACGGCGCGGTGTCGGCGCCGCGGTGGAGTGGGGTGATCGGACGCATGGGAGGACATGCGCTACCTCCGTACGGGTGTGAGGGCGAGGGGGAGTGGCGTCGGGTGCCGCCGCACGGGACGCTAGGGATGCCAGCCGTCCGCGGCGTCAACGGCAGATGAACATCCGGTGGCGAACGGCGGGTCTCCTGCGATCCAGGCGCCCGACGCCAGATGTACACTTGTACGCGTGACTTCCCCTCCCCGTCCGGACGACGCCGTGCGCCGTGCTCGCGTCGCCGTGTCGGCCCTGTTCCTGACCAACGGCGCGCTGTTCGCGAACATCCTGCCGCGCTACCCCGAGATCAAGAGCGCGCTCGGACTCGATAACGTCGCCTATGGGGTCTCGGTCGCGGCGTTCCCCGCCGGAGCGATCGTCGCGGGCCTCGCCGCGGCCGTGCTCATCCGCCGCCTCGGGTCGGCGCGCGTCGCTGCCGTCGGCACCGTGCTCACCGGCCTCGGACTGCTCGCCGCCGCGCTCTCGCCGTCAGCGCTGCTGTTCGCCCTGGCTCTGTTCATCGGGGGTGCATCGGATGCCATCACCGATGTCGCGCAGAACGCCCATGGCCTGCGCGTGCAGAAGCAGTACGGCCGCTCGATCATCAACTCGTTCCATGCGATCTGGTCGATCGGCGCCGTGCTCGGAGGCGGCATGGCGGCCGCCGCGATCGCCCTGCAGATCCCGGTCGGCATCCATTTGTCGATCTCGACGGCCGTCTTCGCCCTCGTGGCACTCGTGGCGCTGAGGTTCTGCCTGCCGGGTCGAGACGAGCAGACGGACGAGGATGCCGTGGCCGACGTCCCCGAGATCCAGGGCGCGGCGCGCCGCGGTCTCAGCCCGCGCATCGCGTGGGCGCTGGTCGCGCTCACCCTCATCGCGATGGCCGGCGCCGTCGCCGAGGACGCCGGGAACACCTGGGCGACCCTCTACTTGTCGGAGTCGCTCGGCGCCCCCGCCGCCATCGCGTCCCTCGGATTCATCGCGCTCGTCGGCGCCCAGTTCGTCGGCCGGATGCTGGGCGACGGCATGACCGACCGCTTCGGTCAGCGCGCCGTCGCCCGGGCCGGCGGGCTGATCGCCGCCGTCGGCATGGGGCTCGCACTCGCGTTCCCGAGCGTTCCGGGGACGATCGCCGGTTTCGCGGCGGTCGGATTCGGCATCGCCACCCTCATCCCTGCGGCGATGCACGCCGCCGACGAACTGCCGGGGCTCCGCCACGGGGCCGGTCTCACGGTGGTGTCCTGGCTGCTGCGGCTCGGCTTCCTGCTGTCGCCGCCGTTCGTCGGCTTCATCGCCGACACGGTGAGCCTTCAGGCGGGACTGCTCGTGGCGCCCGTCGCCGGGCTCGTCGCCTTCGCGCTCGCCGGAGTGCTGGAGAAGAAGCCGGCGCGCGGCTGAGACCGGGCGCGGAACCGGAGGATCAGCGCCGCGCGTCCGCGGCGGCAAGCGCGGCGCGCATCGCTTCCCGGTCTTCGTCGGACCATGGTCCGGAGGCGGCCAGCGGGATCTCGGTCATGAAGCGGCGCTGATCCTCGGGGATGCGGGCGACCACGGCATCCGGATCCGACCCGGCCGTGGCGTACAGCGCCGGGCCGTCGGCGTAGAACGGATCCGTCAGGACGAGCCGTCCGTCGGATCCGCGCATGACGTTCGACGGATTCGCGTCGATCGGTCCGCACCAGGGCAGCTCGGTCAGGGCGCGCTCGTGGAGGTCGCGCAGAATGCCGGTCAGCTCCGCGACGCTGTCGTCCTCGTCCGCGATGAGGCGGTGCAGCCCGGCGGCATCCGCCGGGTCGACCGGGTGCAGGCGCTCCATGATCAGGACGTCACCTCCGCCCGCGAGGCGCCGGTGCGCGAACAGGCGCGGCACGAGAAGGGTGTGCTCGGCACGGCGGTACAGCTCGGCGGTGTACGGCCCGGTCGGGTCGAACGGGCTGATGCGGGCGACCGTCGCGCCGTCCGGCGACACGAGCGCGATCGCCCAGTCGCCGGCGCCGATCCGCGACCATCCGGCGGCCGTGAAGGCGCGTTCGACGTCGCGGTGATCGACGTCGGGCTCCAGGCCGGGGACGGTGTCCATGTCCTCAGTCTGGGCCACGACGGCATCAGAGCGCGGTGTACCCGCCGTCGACGAGGTGGTAGCTCCCGGTGATGAAGCTCGCGGCGTCGCTCGCGAGGAAGACGACGAGCTGCGCGACCTCCTCGGCCTGTCCGAGCCGGCCGATCGGATGCTTGCTGACGAGGAAGTCCTTGGCTGCGGCATCCATGTTCGCCAGCAGTGGCGTGTCGATGAAGCCGGGACCGACCGAGTTCACGCGCACGCCCTGCGCCGAGTACTCCAGCGCGGCGGTCTTCGTCATGCCGACGACGCCGTGCTTGGCGGTGACGTAGGCAGGCGACCCGGCGAAGCCGACGCTGCCGAGGATCGAGGCGATGTTGACGACCGATCCGCCGCCGTTGGCGAGGATCGAAGGGATCTGCGCCTTCATGTTGCGGAACACGGCGTTGAGGTTGATCGCGATGACCTTGTCCCACGCAGAATCCTCGTAGTCGGCCGTCGGCGCGGTGGCACCGCCGATGCCGGCGTTGTTCACGCCGATGCGCAATGGCGCCAGGCCGTTGGCGAGCTCGACCGAGGAGGCGATCCAAGCGGTGTCTGTCGCGTCGCCGGCCGAGGCCTCGGCCGTGCCACCCGCTGCGCGGATCTCCTCGACGACGGACTGCGCGTTCTCGGCGTTCAGGTCGTTGACGACGACGGACGCGCCGTTGGCCGCGAGCAGCTTCGCGACCGACCTGCCGATCCCGCTGCCTGCTCCCGTCACGATCGCGGAACGGCCCGAGACGTCGTACTGAGCCACGATGGCTCCCTTCCGGGCGGCACGGTGCCGGGAGCTCTTCTCGGACGAACCGTCCGCATCCACTCTACGTCCGACGGGGTGCCGATCGCCCGGAACTGAAGAGGGGCGATGTGGCTCCGCCGGTGTCAGCGGGCCCCGAGTGCGGCGAGGACGGCGGCGTGCGGGTTCTCCTGTCGCAGCGCGGCCTCTCCGGCGTCGAGGAGCACGACTTCGCCGATCTCGTAACTCATGCCGCGGGCGGCGAGGCCGGCGCGTTCCCAGAGGAGCACGAGCTCGATGACGAGACGGGCGAGTGCTCCGTCCGGGAAGCGGTCCGGACGCCAGGTGTACGCGTGCTTGGGCACCTGTCCGTGCTCGGCCAGGAACTCGGCGAGCTCCATCCTGCTGCAGGCGGGGTAGGGACCGCCGAGCTTCGGAGTGAACGTGGAGACGAGGGTTCTCGCTGCGAGTGGCAGTCGTTCCTGCGCGATCAGTGCGACCAGCTCGGGGGACGGGGCGTCGGCGATCTTGCGCACGTGCCCACTGTAGCGAGGGTTCGGGTGTACTTTCGGCATCGAGGCCAGGTGCCTGGGCGCAATCCGAGGAGGGGGTGCGGATGGGAGACAGTACGCAGCAGATGATGCCGGTCCTGTCGACGACGGATCGTGGAACCCGCATGACCCAGCTCGCACCCGGCCAGCCGGTCGGGCGGGTCGATCATGTCCTGGTGCTGCGGATGCTGGCAGCCGCGGCCCTGTGGGCGGTGGCGTCGTCCGTCCCGTACATGGGGCTGCTCGGAATCGACCCGACGACTCCTGCCTTGAGCTGGCTCGGCAGTCCGTGGGGGCTGGCCGCGGCCGTGGTCGTAGCGGCGTTCGCCTTCATCCAGACCAGTTCCGTTCGGACGCACGCCCGCCGCGTTTTCGGTCAACCGCGGGTCGCCGGCCTGCTCGGGAGCGTGACGGTGACGGGCGGACTCGCGGTGGGCGCGGGGGTGTGGGGCGCTCTCAGCTTCCGGATGGAACCGGCGCCGCCGTTCGACCTGACTCACATCGTCACGGCCACCGACCTTCCCCGGGAGTTGGCGGTGCTGATCGGGGTCGTGTTCGGACTGTGGGCGATCTTCACGTTGGTCCGGGTGGGGCCGGCCATACGGCATGCGCGATCACGGCAGGCGGAGCTCGCGAGATTGCGCGAGACGGGCACGAGGATTCCCGGCGTTCTCACGGAAGTGACGTTCCGCAATTACTGGCTCTGGGACGACCCGTTCTTCACTGTCCAGGTCGCCTACGACGAGGACGGGGCACGGAGGCTCGTCGCGGGGCACATGCGCACGAGCGCGGACAGAGTCCCGGTCGTGGGGTCCCGGATGACCGTGCTCTCCGATGGTCGCGGGGCGGTCAGCCTCGAACTCGATTCTGACGCGCAGACGGTTTTCGAGGACGAGTCCCGGTACCGGGCACCCGAGGGGTGAGTGCGGCGCTGTGCCGGGGCCGCGCGACCTGCACCGGCTTCTGACCCTTGCGCAGGATTCGATCCAGACGAAAACGGTCCGGATGCGACGGACGGCGGTGCCTTACTGGGAGGTGAACGAAGGAGTTCACATGTCCGCAGTCCGAAGGATCGCCCCCTTGTTGAGCGTCGCGCTCGTAGCCTCGGTCTTCGGGGCAGCGCCTCCAGTGAGTGCCGCTGCCGAAGACGTTCAGACGTTCGTCCACGTGTCGACGTCCGGTACCGGATCGGCCTGCAGCCAGAGCGTGCCTTGTTCCCTAGAAGCCGCCGTCGCCAAAGTGCGGACCATCAACTCGAACATGACAGGCGACATCGTGGTCTCGCTCGATGATGGCCGATACGAGCTCGACGAGACCCTCGAACTCGGAGCCTCAGACTCGGGGACCAATGGTCATCAAGTCCGCTATGTCGCCGCGGACGGAGCCGACGTCACGCTTTCTGGCGGGGCCGACTTCACCACGGGGTGGACCCTGTCGAACCCGACACTCGGCATCTACCAGCGGGACGCCGAAGGGCTGGACTTCCGCCAGCTTTACGTCGCGGAAGATCGCGGCGTTCGTGCACGCACGCCGAACCTCGAGACTCCCTCCGATGGCGGCCCGTTCCTCATCGCCTCAGGTGCGGACCCCGCGGCCAGGACGTACACCGTGGAGACGGGCGACATCCCCGCGGGGGATCGCTCTGGTACCGAGTTCATCTCGACGAGCTGGTGGTACCAGAACATCCTGCGCATCGACGAGATCGTCGCGGACGCCGGCGGCGTCACATCGACGGTCTCCTTCATGGAGCCGGAGAGATCCATCGGATTCGGGCAGGCGGCGAAGTACTACGACGACAGCCCGTACCGGCTCGAAGGCTCGCTGGACTTCCTTGATGTGGGAGGCGAGTGGTTCCTCGATACCGGTGCAGATACGGTCTACTACAAGCCGAAAGCCGGACAGGCGATGAACACCACGACGATCACGGCGCCGCGCTTGGAGACCCTTGTGCGGCTCGCGGGAACCGCGAGTGGATCCGTCACGGACGTCACTTTCTCCGGCATCACGTTCGCCCACACGACGTGGAATGAGCCGTCCCAGTCGGGCCTTGTGACGACTCAGGGTGTGCTCCCACGGCCGGTCACGATCGAAACCGGTCACGTCGATATCGTCCCGGCAGCGGTCACCCTCGCGTTCGCCGAGCGGGTCACCGTCGAGAATTCTCGATTCATGCTCCTCGGGGCGCACGGCATGCAGACGGTGAAAGCAACGCGCGACATCAGTATCGTCTCGAACGACTTCGATCTCATCGCGGGAAACGCCATCCACCTGGACGCCTACTCCAAGCTCAAGCCGACAGTGGCCGAGCAGACGTCGAGAATCCTCGTCGGCAACAACACCATCAGTAGATTCGGACGCGACTACGCCAACGGCATGGGTGTCGCAGCCTTCTATCTCAGCGACTCGATCATCGAACACAACCTCATCACGGACGGCTACTACACCGGTATCCAAGTCGGGTTCCAGCAACGTGCGCACCTCGATGGCGGCGGCGGTGACAACAAGATCCGATACAACGAGGTGTCCTACACGAACCGGTTGATCGGTGACGGCGGTGGCATCTACACGCTCGGTCGCCAGCTCGGTACAGAGATCCATGGCAACTGGGTTCACCACGTCGTGAAGGGCCCGTGGAACTTCACAACGGCACCGATCGCCGCGGTGTATCTGGATAACTACACCGAGTATGCGACGGTGCGAGACAACGTGTTCCAGACGGTAGCGAAGAACATCCACCTTCAGACCGGAGTCGGCACACGCAACAACGTCTCGTTCCGCAACGGAACGACCGGGACCGGTATCACGGCGAAAGCGGGACCAACACCCGACTATCAGCCGGGCGTTTCGAACACGATACGCAAGGACACCTTCAATGCCACGTCCGGGACAGTGCTTCCAGGAGGCTGGGCGGTCTATTCGACGGCGGGCTCGGTGTCGACCGTGGATTCGACGCCGACGGACAATCGAGCGGTCTCGATCACGAAGGGCGCGACCGGCGCGAGCGCGGCGATCCTCGACGTCGGTACGCTCAGCGGCGTCGTCAACGTCGACGCGAGTTACGTGCTGAGCGATGTTTCGTCCTGGAAGTCGTTGCTCTACATGCATGCTCCCGGTTTCGAGCCAGGACTGGGCACGCAGCCAGTGGTCTCGCTCATCGCGTACGGCGGCAAGCTGCAGGTCTTCGACGGATCCACCTACACCGAGTTGGCGCCGATCACGGCAGGCTCGCTCTACGCGGTCAAGATCGTCGCTGACACGACTACCCAGAGCTATCGAGTGTTCATCAACGGAACAGAAAGGGGGGCGGGTCACCCGTTCCGTGCGCCCGCCTCGGACATAGGAGCCGTGTATGTCGGCATCGGATCGGGCCATGCCGGCGCATTCACCTTCGACAACGTCGCGGTCACCGTCGACCCTGCGTGAAGTCGGCATCTGAAGAAGGTCGATCGATAGGCCCCGCATATCAATCGGATGTCAGTTCGCGGCGATGATCGTCTCAGGCTCCACGAATCGCCGGAAGCAGAGGAGACGATCGATGAACGTGGCCGACCTGGGCTTCGGTACAGCACCGCTCGCAGGTCTCTTCGCGCCCGTCGCCGAGCAGGACGCACAGGCCGCGCTGCGCACGGCGTACACGGCGGGAATCCGGGCATTCGACACGGCGCCGCACTACGGCGGTGGGCTTGCGGAAGAGCGGCTCGGCCGCTTCCTCAGAACCGTGCGTCGGGATGATTGCGAGATCTCGACGAAGGTCGGCAGAGTGCTCGAGTCCTGCGACGACGAGATCGCTCCTGATCGGTTTGTCGGTGGACACCGGGTCCGACGGCGGTTCGACTTCTCCCGTGACGGCGTGATGCGTTCCCTGGAATCGAGCATGACCCGGCTCGGGGTCGACAGGGTCGAAGTGGCATACCTGCATGATCCGGAGTCGGCTATGGACGCTGCAATGACCACGGGCTTGGCGACGCTTTACAGCCTCAAAGACGAAGGAGTCGTCGGCGCGGTCGGCGTCGGTACGAACATCGTCGACGTCGCCCGACGCTTCGTCGACGGGGGAGACATCGACGTCGTCATGCTCGCCGGGCGCCTGACGCTGCTCGATCAGTCGGGTCTCGACCTCGTCGAATCCTGTGCCCAGCGCTCCATCGGTGTGCATGCGGCCGGCATTTTCAACAGCGGCATCCTGGCAGCTCCAGTGGATGGCGCGCGTTTCGACTACAAGCCCGCCGGGCCGGAGATCCTCTCGCGGGCGCGCGCCATCGCAGCGGCATGTATCGAGAACGGCTTCACGCTCAACGGTGCCGCGGTGCAGTACGCCTCGCTCTTCTCTGCCGTCGAGCGCACAGTCCTGGGCCTGCGATCGGTCTCGGAGGTGGAAGCAGCCGTTGCATCCGCAGTCCATATCGCCTCTGAAGCACTCTGGTCGACGCTGGAGGGCATGAGGATTCCGATGCCGAACCACCGCCCAATCAAGACGAAATGAATCTAGATGCGGTGCTATCTAGGTGCTTTGCTTACAAGAATCCAATTCACACCCATCCTCGCCGATCACCACCGCGAGGAACCGGAACTTCACGACCTCAAAGAGGAGGCGCGTCATGAAGCGCATCACGCGTAAGAACCTGTCCTTTACCGCTGCCGGCGCTATGACTGCTGTACTGCTCCTGGCGGGATGCGGCGCCGGCCCCGCCGAACCATCGGCTCCCGGGGGCGAGGCGGTCACGATCCGTCTCGGCCACGGCTGGGTCGGCGAGGCGCCGCAGGCCGCGGCCTTCGTGCCCGCGATCGAGCGGTTCGCGGAGGATCACCCCGAGATCGACCTGGTGATCGAGGAATCGGCGGGCAACGCGATCGGGGAGCGCATCGCCACCCAGATGGCAGCTGGTGAGGAGCCCGACGTCTTCCTGCACTGGGGACTCAACCGCACGTCGACATACATCGACGCCGGACGCGTCGCTGACATCAGCGATCTCCTCGCCGAGCACTCCGAGGTGGGCGAGCTGTACGACCCCACCCTCTTCGGCGCTGCCCAGCGTGGAGACGAGATCTATGGGCTGCCGATGAACACGTACATCCACATGTATCTCACCGACCGTGCTGCCTTCGATGCCGCCGGAGTGGACGTGCCTGTGACGCTCGCCGAGCTCATCGATGCGGTGCCGACGGTCGCCGGCACCGGGAAGATCCCCATCTCGGCCAATGTGACGGCGCAGCGGTACCTCCTCGAGCTGTACATCGCGCAGCTGATCGGGAGTAACGAAGACCTGCGCGAATTCGCCGACACCGGCGAAGGGTATGACGATGAGGTGATCGAGTCGGCGCAGGCGATCATCGACTTGCGCTCTGCTGGCGCGTTCCCCGACGGGGCGGAATCCCTGACGACACTTCCGAGCCTCGAGTTGTACAACGCAGGTCAGGCCGCCAGTTACTACCAGGACTCCTGGACGCTGGGAAACCTCTCGGAGGATGCTGGTGAGACCACGGATGTGAGCCTGTTCCCCGCGATCGATGGCGAGAGCCCGGTTCAGATGGTTTCAGGGTCGAACTACTTCGTCTACATGTCGCAGAAAGCGCACGACGACCCCGCGAAGCGCGATGCCGCGTGGGAACTCATGACGTACCTGGCGGGCCCCGAAGTGGCCGCTGATCTCGTCGAGGTCTCCGGCGTGCCAGCTGGAATCTCACTCGACAAGCTCGATCTCGACGAGGCAGCGCTCTCGCCGTCGATCGTCGAAGTCCTCGAACTCCGTGAGGGACTTCAAGGAGATGAGGTCGTGCCGCTGTTCGAGCAGTACCTGGCCCCGGAGGAGCTTGCTGGGTTGCAGGAGCTCACCGAGCAGCTCCTCATCGGTCAGATCTCTGCGGAAGATGTGCCTGACGCCTTCCGCGCCGTGCTCGAAGACGCATCATGACCCCACGAGCCGCGAGAAGTCAGGAGAACCGATGACGACGCACTACGTGGGTGCCGGAACTCGCCAAGCGAGGGGGCAGGTGCCGGATCCCGATGGCGCCGCATCGACGTCGCGAGCATCCGACGGTTCCGCCACCGTGGCGACACATGCGCGAGGCTCCCGTCTCGGCGGATGGCGCCATCGTTGGCTTCCACTGCTCGTCTTCACGATTCCGGCCATCATTCTGTACGGCTGGTTCTTCGCCGCGGCTGTCGGGGAGACGGTGTTCTACAGCTTCTTCCAATGGAACGCGATCACCGATCCGGTATTCATCGGGATCCAGAACTTCGTCGACCTGGTGCAGGACCCGGTTTTCGTGCGAGCCCTGGTGAACACTGCCTACATGACGGCGCTTCTGCTGTTCGTGCAACTCCCGGTCGCCCTGCTCCTCGCCTGGTTCCTGTACCGCAAGGTGCGGGGACACGGCTTCCTGCGGACGATCTACTTCATTCCCGTCGTGATCTCGAGCGTCGCGGTTGCTCTCCTGTTCAGCTTTCTCTACGAGACGAACTTCGGACTGATCAACTCCGCGCTGCGCTCGTTTGGTCTCGGGGGGTTCGCTCGGAACTGGCTCGGCGACGAAGCGACTGCGATGACCGCCGTCACTCTGCCCTTGATCTGGACACACTACGGGCTCATGATGATCATCCTGCTGGCGGCCATGCAGGGCTTGAGCAAGGAAGTCCTCGAAGCAGCCGAGGTCGACGGCGTCAACGCCCGCCAGCGACTCTGGCATGTCGTCCTCCCGATGATCCGAGGCGCCATCGGGGTCTGCATCATCCTGTCCTTGACGACCGCGCTCAAGGTGTTCGACTTCGTGCTCCTGCTGACGCAGGGCGGCCCTGCGAACCTGACGCAGGTCACCGGCTCCTATCTGTACGAGCAGGGCTATCAGCAGTTCCGCTACGGCTACGGCAGCGCGATTGCGACGACGATCATGTTCATCGTCGCTCTCGCATTCCTCCTGCCGATGTTCTTCCGAGCACGGAAGGAATCACGGTGAACGCGATCGGCACGATCCTTCGATGGATTCTCACTTGGGGGCTGGCCCTCTTCGTGCTCCTTCTGCTCGCGTGGGTGATGATCACCGCGTCGAAGACCAACGGGGAGATCTTCGCCAACCCCTTCGGCCTTCCGCAGACCTGGAGCCTCGACAATCTCGTTCAGGCGTGGCAAGTCGGTGGACTCGGCACCGCATTCCTCAACAGCGGGATCGTCGCCATCGTCAGCGTGGCGCTCGGGTTGGCGCTCGCCTGCGGCGTCGCCTATGCGATCACCTGCATACCCTTCCGCGGTTCGAGCATCCTCTACCTGGCATTCGCGGTGGGACTCGGCGTGCCCTTGCAAGCGCTCATCATTCCGACGTTCCTCAAGATGACCGATCTCGGCATCCGGGATTCGATCTGGTCGTTGATCCTGGTGTACGCCGTGTTCTCTCTGCCGAAGGCGGTGTTCCTCCTAGCCGCGTTCATGAACGAAGTCTCGGGCGAGCTGCGTGAGGCGGCCGCGATCGATGGTGCGGGTCACTTCCGCATATTCGGACGTGTCGTGCTCCCACTCGTCCGTCCCGCGCTCGCCACCGTCGGCATCATCGAGTTCATCGGTGCGTGGAACGAGTACATCTACGCGAGCGTCCTCGTCACCGACCCGGGGTCGCGCACGCTGCCGCTCGGCCTGGCGAGCTTCCAGTCCGAGTATGCGAGCTCGTACGGGCTGGTCGCTGCCGGCATCGTCATCTCGATCATCCCGGTGATCGTCGTCTACATCCTCTTCCAGCGCCAGGTGGTCGAGGGGCTTTCGTCAGGTGCGTTGAAGGGATGAGCACGATGGAGATCACTCGAGTCACCGCGGAGGTGCACGAGGCGCCCGTCGCTCCGGCATTCCGATGGCGCGACGGTCTTGCGGCGTCAGGTCCCACGCAGCACACCGCGAACCTGAGGATCGAGACGTCGGATGGCGTAGCGGGGACGAGCCGCATTCCCAAGGGCCGTTCCAGCGCGATCCTCGTCGAAGAAGCCATAGCGCCTCTGCTCATTGGGCAGGACGCCCTGATGGTGGAACGAATATGGCATCTGCTGCACGAAGCGGACCGAACGCAGCACTTTCCCGCTTACTTCCTCGGTCCCGTCGACGTCGCGCTCTGGGACATCAAAGCGCAGGCCGCAGGACTCCCTCTGTACAAGCTCGCTGGCGGATTCCGCGACGTGGTTCCGGCATACGCCAGCACAGTGACGTATGAGACGGTCGACGAGTACCGGCGGATCGCCGATCTCTGTCTCGAGCAGGGATTCCGTGCGATCAAGCTGCATGCATGGGGAGACGTCCGGCGTGACGGTGAGCTTGCGAGCGCATTGCGGGCGCATGTGGGAGACGACGTCGAGCTGATGTTCGATGCCTCGGGCGCACATGATCTTTCAGATGCGATCCGCTTGGCGCATCTCCTCGAAGACGCAGGCTTCGCATGGTTGGAAGAGCCGATGAGGGAATGGGGCGTCGAGCCGTACCGACGACTCCGATCCCGTGCGCGCATCCCGATCCTCTCCGGCGAGACCAGCGCCGGGCTCCATCGGAACATAGCCGACTTCATCGTGAACGACGCAGCGGACATCGTGCGCACGGGCGTCCACTACAAAGACGGGATCACCGGAGCCCTGCGGATCGCCCACCTCGCCGATGCGTTCGGAATGAGGGCCGAGATCCATGGCGGGGGTCTCGCCAACCTGCACCTGGCTTGCGCGATCTCCAACACCACTTCCTTCGAGGTCATTGTCGCCGGGCCTGATGCCACCCCGCGCCATCGCGTTGCGTCGAATGGCACCATCTCCCCGCCCTCCTCTCCCGGAATCGGAGACGTGATCGCATGAGCGTCGCTGTGCAACTGCCCGCCCGAATCCTGGTGACAGGTGCGTCCGGTCAGATCGGAGGTGCCGTCGTCGATCGGCTCGTCGCAGACGGCACCAGGATCACCGCCGTCGTTCGCAACGAGCGGAGTCGTGAGTCAGTGGCCGATCGGTACGGCGACGCCGTCGACGTTCACGTCGCCGACCTCGACACGGAAGACGGACTCGCGCGCGCCGAACGCCTGGCCGCGGAATCAGACGCGTTGGCGCTTTGCTCCGGGACCACCGGACCACGAATCCCTGTGTGGGAGATCGCCCCGGAAGACTGGGACCGGATGGCCGCGACCAACGTCCGTCCCGTGATCCGTCTCGTGTGTGCCGCTGTGAGCGCGTGGATCGCTCGATCTCATCCGGGAGCGATCGTGACGCTGTCGTCTCCTGGCGTGCCCCGTGCGCACCGTTACCGTTCGGTGTATGACGCCAGTCGCGCTGCGGTCGAGTCGTTCACGCGAGCGACGGCCGTGGATGTGGGGGAGCACGGCATCCGCGTCAACGGCGTCAGACCGGCCGCGGTCGGCATCGACGCAGAAGACACTCCCTTGCGGCGCGGGGTGCGAGCCCTCGAAGTGGCTGATGGCATCCGCTTCCTGCTCTCCTCGGAATCGTCCGCGATCACCGGACATCATCTCGACGTGGATGCCGGCCTGCTAGCGGCGCTGCGGAGTCCCGCTGCCGACCGTGCAGGGAGCGAGAGCAATGGGTGACCGTCGACGTATCGGGCAGATCCGGTGCACGCCTGTCCTCGTACCTGACCCGCCGCTGCGCAACTCGTCCGGTGTGCATGAACCCTGGGTCTCACGGCTCATCATCGAGGTCGAGTCCGCCGACGGTCTGATCGGGCTGTCGGAGACGTTCGGAGACCCGAGGCTCGTCTCGTCGATCGTCGAGCGAGCTCCCCGGTTGATCGGACACGACCCATTCGATCTCGCAGGCATGCAGCAGTTGCTCGGGCTCAGCCATTCGCGTGAAGCCAATCCAGAGCGCTGGACCAGCGTGCTGCCGGCGCCGGGGACGTTCGCGGGCAGCTTCGAGGCGAAGATCCTCGCCGCATTCGAGTGCGCCCTGATCGACCTCCAAGCACGGATACTCGGTGTTCCGGTCAGCACCGTCCTCGGAGGGCGCGTTCGCGACAACGTCGACTTCGCGGCGTACCTCTTCTACAAGTTCGGAGCCCACATCGATGCTCGTGAGGACGACTCATGGGGCGAGGTGGCAACGCCGGACGACGTGGTGCGTCTCGCCGAGCGGATGGTGGCTCTGTACGGCTTCCGTTCACTCAAGCTCAAGGGCGGTGTGCTGGCACCGGACCTGGAGATCGCGACGGTGATGGCACTGCGCGAGCGCTTCCCCGAGATGCCGCTGCGCATCGACCCGAATGCTGCCTGGTCCGTCTCGACCAGCATCCGGGTGGGCCAGGCGCTGACCGGCGTTCTGGAATACCTCGAGGACCCGACCCCCGGCCACGCCGGGATGGCGGAGGTCGCTCGCTCGGTCGAAGTGCCTCTTGCCACGAACATGATCGTCACCGCATTCGGCGACATCCGAGAGGCAGTCCGAGAACGGAGCGCGTCGATCGTGCTTGCCGACCACCACTTCTGGGGCGGACTCCGGGCCACACAGCACCTCGCAACAGTGTGTGAGACCTTCGGGATGGGCTTGTCGATGCATTCCAACTCGCACCTCGGGATCAGCTTCGCGGCCATGGCCCACGTCGCATCGACGTTGGCGGGTCAGTTCCACGCCTGCGACACCCACTATCCCTGGCAGGAGGCGGACGTCGTCGTCGAGCGCCTTCAGATTGTCGACGGCGCTGTGAAGCTCACGGATGCTCCCGGGTTGGGAGTCGAGTTGGATGCCGACCGACTTGCGGAACTGCACGAAAATCATCGCCGCTTCGGGCCGATGCGACGCGACGATGTGGGCTACATGCGTCGTTACGTGCCGGACTGGGAAGACGCGCGTCCGCGATGGTGACCAGGGATCTCGACATAGGCATCCTCGCGTACCCCTGGGATGTGCTCGATGACCTGCCCGCGCTGGAACAACTAGCCGAAAGTGGGTGCAGTTCTATCTCGATAGCGTCCGCATATCACTCCGTTCGCCAGCTGAGACCGCGCAGGCTGGACCATGTGGTGTGGGAACAACCGACGGCGGCGCTTTATTGGCGACCGGACCCCTCGTCGTTTCGCGGCGCGAGAGTGCGTCCTGTGATCACGGATGCCGCGCTCGCCGAAGACGCGCTTCGGGCTGCCTCTCGGTTGCCCTTGCGGCGGCGCGCGTGGATCTCCGTTCTCCACTCGTCTGCACTCGCAGAGCGCAATCCCTCATCAGCCTTGCGGAACGCCACCGGGGACGTACTCGGTCATGCTCTATGTCCCAGTCGGCCAGAGGTCGTCGACTACGGACGACGACTTGTCGGGGACGCGGCGAAGAGGCTCGATGTCGACGGATTGGAGATCGAGGCGACCGGCTTTCACGGATGGGCACACGGCTCACGACACGACAAGGCCGGTGTGCTCGTGGATCAGGTGAGGAACTTCCTTCTCTCCATCTGCTTCTGTGAAGGCTGCAGCGCGGCGATCCATGAGGCAGGTGGAGTCGCGAGCCAGTGTCGTGATGCGTTCGCGGACGCGGTGCGGGCCTCCCTGTCGCACGAGCGCATCGAGCCGCTCGAGTCCTTCGTGGCTGCTGAGCCGCTCGCCCTGGTCCTTGAAGCACGGGCGAGGATCGTCGAGCGCTACACTGCCGCCGTGCTCGACTCCGCAGGAACGCTTCCGGTTCTGATCCATGCCGGTGCGGACCCAATCGCGACCGGATCGCGTGCTGCACTTCCGGCATCAGTTCTCGCGCAGTTGCCGGTGCGACCAGAAGGCGTCGTCGTATCCACCGACGGCTTGGATGACGCTACGGCAGCGGTTGCCATGCGATCTGCCGTCGCCGAGTACGGTGCCTCGGCATGGATCAGCATTCGCGTGCAGCGGCCGGACATCGTCAGCCGTGAATCCCTGTCCGCTCGTCTGTCTGAGGCGCGGGAGCTGGGCGTCGGCGGAGTACGGCTCCACAACCTCGGTTTGTGGAACGAGGCACAACTAGGATGGGTCCGTTCGAGCACCGCGGCTCGGAAGGGATAGGCGATGCCAGACGGCTATGATCCTGCGTTGCTCTCGGCGTCGACAGGACGGATAGAAATCCGGCATCTGCGCCATTTCGTCGTCGTGGCGGAAGAACTCCACTTCGGGAATGCGGCGAAGCGGCTGCATATGGCGCAGCCGCCGTTGAGTCAATCCATCCGCACCCTGGAGGCAGCGCTCGGGGCGACGCTTTTCGAACGGACGAGTCGCCGGGTGGTTCTCACTGAAGTCGGTCGAGTCTTCCTCGACCAGTGCCGACCTGCCCTGCGGCAGTTCAGCAGCTCGATCGAAAGCGCGCAAAGGGCAGCCCGTGGCGAGGCAGGGACGCTGTCCATCGGCTACGTGGTCAGTGCCGGCTTCGACATCGTGCCTCAGGTGCTGCTGGCATTCCGATCCCTTTACCCGGGCGTTCACCTCGATCTTCAGGGGATGAGCGCGACGGAACAGCTGGAGATGCTCCGGTCGGGCGGATTGCAGGTGGGGTTCGTTCGCGAACCGGGCCGTCATCACGACCTCAACATCCGCGTGGTGAAGAAGGATCGGCTGATGCTGGCCGTTCCTGCGGAGCACCCGCTGGCTTCCGCTCCGCGGGTCCGGGTGCGCAACCTCGAATTCGAGCCGTTCATCATGTCGCCGCGCGAGCGGTCGCCTTCGCTCCACGACAAGATCGTCCAGATCTGCCGTCGCGCCGGATTCAGCCCCCGAGTGGAGCAGCATGCGTCTGAGACGCAGACCGTGCTCGGCCTCGTGGCTGGTGGAGTCGGAGTCTCAATCGTGCCTTCGGCATTCCTCGCGCTCTCTCTGCCAGGGCTCGTGCTCCGTGAGTTCGATGACATGGATACCAGCCTTGCGATGGCTGTGGTCACGATGAAGGACCAGCCGTCCAGCGTCGTCGACGCTTTCCTCGAGGTCGTCCAGACTCTGTTCGCCGTGCCCGACTGACCGGTCGGTGAGTCGGTCCCGTGGACGCTCGCCGGAACGGAAGCCGAGCGCTGCGACCTCTGCGACAGATGCTCACCAAGACCGGACAGGTATCGATCCTGCGGAATCAGGACGACGGACGCTGACAGACTCGAAAGCACCGAGGATCGGCGAAGGAGTCTGCTCATGGAACGGATCGCGCTCCGCACGCGACTCATACCGGGACGCGAGGAGGCGTACGAGGCGCTCCACGCCCGCGTTCCTGAGGCGCTCGCGCACGACCTGCTCGCGGCCGGAGTGCAAGACTGGCGGATCTAGCGTGACGGAATCGACCTGTTTCACGCCCTTCAGGTCGTCGATCGCGCCCGCATGCGCATGATGATGCGCTCGAGCAAGGCGAATCTCGAATGGCAGCGAGCATTGTCTTCCGTTCTCAGCACGACTCGATCCGATGGAGACCTTGCTCTCGTGTGGAGCCTTCAGGATCAGTGCGACGCGGAGCGGCACTAGGAATGGCGCTGTTCGATCTGCCCGCTGCGCAACTGGAGACATACCGGTCGCTGTCGGGTCCGCCTGCGGATTTCGATCGCTTCTGGACGGAGACGCTCCAGGAGGCGCGTCGCATGTCCTGGCCGGCCGTTTTTGCGCGCGTCGATAACGGCCTACAGCTCGTGGAGACGTACGACGTCACGTTCGCAGGCTTCGGTGGTGACCCGATCCGGGGGTGGCTGCATATTCCCAGAGGGGAACGGACGCTCGGCGCCGTTGTGCAGTTCATCGGATACGGAGGTGGACGTGGTCACGCTCACGAGATTCATGCATGGCCGCTGGCGGGCTACGCGCACTTCGTGATGGATACGCGCGGGCAGGGCTGGAAGCACGCCGGAATGGGGGAGACACCGGATCCGCACGGGTCGGGTCCCGCTGCCCCCGGTCTGGTCTCTCGCGGCATAGAGGACCCGGCGTCGTATTATTACCGCCGCCTGTACACCGACGCTGTGCTGGCCGTCGACGTAGTGCGCTCGCATCCTCTCATCGACGGCGCGCGGATAGCCGTGACGGGGCGGAGCCAGGGCGGCGGGACCGCCATCGCGGCGGCAGCGCTCGCCGACGGGATCGCGGTGGCCATGCCGGACGTGCCATTCCTGTGCGACATCCCCCGTGGGATGACTCTGACGGACTCGCACCCGTACAGCGAGATCGTTGAATATCTCGCAGGTCATCGGGCGAGCGCCGAGCGAATCGCGCGCACCCTGAGCTATTTCGATGGAGTTCACTTTGCGGCACGCGCGCGGCCGAACGCGCTCTTCTCCGTCGCCCTGATGGATCGAACGTGTCCACCGTCGACGGTGTACGCGGCGCGCAACGCGTGGAAGTCCTCGGCCGAGATAGTGACCTACCCGTTCAACCAGCATGAAGGCGGCGGTGCTGCTCATCGGCGGGTTCAACTGGACTGGCTGAAAGGGAAGTTTCGCAATGCTGAGTGAGATGGACGGTGTGCCGGTCGTGGCGGTGCTGAGGGCACCGGATTCGAGCCGATTCGTGGACGTCGCCGCAGCCTTGGTCGCAGGGGGCGTGCGCGCGATCGAGCTCACCTTGACCACTCGGGGTGCGATCAGGGCGCTGCGGGCAGTACGTTCCGCTCTGCCCGACGATGTGCGGGTCGGATGCGGGACCGTACGGACAAGACAGCACGTCGACGCGGCCATCGATGCCGGCGCCGATTTCCTGGTGAGTCAAATCTTCAATGAGACCCTTGTGGTGCATGCCGCGTCGGCCGGCATCGAGTACATTCCGGGAGCGCTCACCCCCACGGAAATCGTGCGGGCTGCCGAATACGGCAGTCCGATCGTGAAGGTATCCCCGATCGGACCATTCGGTGGACTGGACTATCTTCGTGAACTCGTCGGGCCGTTGCCGGATATCTCACTGTTCGTGACAGGCGGTGTGAAGCCTGCGGAGGCGGGATCGTATATCCGCGCTGGCGCTGCACTGGTCGGACTGAGCGGTCTCCTCCTCGGAGACGCACTCTCTTCGCACGGTGACCTCACCGCCCTTATCGAGCGTACTCGCGCGGCAATCGCCACTGTCCCGTCCTCCATCAATGAAGGGGTTCGTTCGTGATCATCACCGTCATCGGTCTGGGCGTGATGGGCGCGCCCATGGCTTTCAACCTGCTGGCAGCTGGGAACGACGTCATCGGCATCAATCGCTCACGATCGGCGGTCGACCGATTCGTCGCCATGGGCGGGCGCACGGCGGAGCTGACCGCTGCGATCGCGGCATCCGACGCGGTCATCACGATCCTGCCCGATAGCCCCGACGTCAGAGACGTCTACCTGGGCGACGCCGGGATAGTCGCACACGCGCGGACCGGCACGATCCTCGTAGACATGAGCACGATCGATCCGGAGGTCTCGCGTGAGATCGACGCCCGGGCGCACGAGAGAGGTCTGTCGGTGCTCGACGCTCCTGTCAGCGGTGGAGAGCAGGCGGCGATCGACGGCACTCTGTCGATCATGGTCGGGGGATCAGCCGACGACCTTCAACGGGCTCGCGGATTGTTCGAGGTTCTGGGACGCACGATCATCCATGTCGGCCCGACAGGCGCGGGCCAGACCGTAAAAGCGGCGAACCAGTTGCTCGTCGCCGGCAGCATCCAGTTGGTCGCCGAGGCACTGGTGTTTCTGAGAGCTCATGGTGTCGATCTCGAGCCGGCGGTCCGAGTGCTTGCCGGTGGCCTTGCCGGAAACCGCATCCTGGATCGAAAGGCGGCGGGAATGATCGCGCACGAGTTCGCACCGGGATTCCGCATCGCGCTGCATCACAAGGACCTCGGCATCTTCGCGACTGCCGCGCGACAGGCCGGGGTCGTCACGCCGCTGGGTGCGATCGTCGGCCAGTTGATGGCGTCCGCGGTCGCGAACGGCGAGGGCGACCTCGACCACTCGGCCCTGCTTCTCAGCGCCGAGCGGGCCTCAGGCGTGGATACCAACCTCTGACATGATTGCCGGGCTCGCAGCACGGGTTCGAACTCGGCCCCGCCTGACATGGAATCGATCCTCGCGGTGAGGCACCACCGAGAGGACCGTCCGCGCTTACGGGGCATTTCCAGCAAGCGGTAGCACAGAAACCTCTTGACACGCCATCCGCGCTGCCCTAACGTACAACCAAATGGTTGTACAAAAAGAACTGAGCGAAGCGGAGATCGACCGTGTGTTCCACGCACTGGCGACGTCGACGCGGCGTGACATCCTGCGCAGGACGATCGAGCAGGAGCAGTCCGTCTCGGAGCTCGCCGCCGACTATGACATGTCCTTCGCGGCCGTCCAGAAGCACGTCGCCGTGCTCGAAGCCGCCCACCTCATCGTCAAGCGCGCCGAAGGACGCGAGCGGCTCGTCCGCGCGAATCCCGAGATGATCGCCCGCGCCAGGGCGCTCCTCGCCCGATACGAAGACCTCTGGCGGGCGCGCATCGCCCGCCTCGACGACCTGCTGGCCCAGCCGGCGTCCGAAACCGAAGGAGAATGAAATGCCTGTCACCGATGTCATCACCGACGCCGAGAACCTCACCATGACCGTGATCGCGGACTTCGCGGCGCCGGTCGAACGCCTCTGGGCCGCCTACAGCGATCCGCGTCAGCTCGAGCGCTTCTGGGGCCCTCCCGGGTGGCCGGCCACCTTCACCGCGTGGGACCACACGGTCGGTGGACGCGCGATCTACACGATGCGCGGCCCCCGCGGGGAGAGCTCGACCGGGTCGTGGGAGTTCCTGTCGATCGACGGGCCTTCGGGCTTCGAGGTGATCGACACCTTCGCCGACGAGAACGGCGAGCCGCTGAAGGACTTCCCCGCCATGCGCATGGTGTTCACGTTCTCGGAGACCGAGGGCGGAAGCCGCATGGTGAACACGAGCTACTTCGAGTCCGCCGAGGCGCTGGAGCAGGTCGTCGAGATGGGCGCCGTGGAGGGCACCCGGATGGCGATGGCGCAGATCGACGCGGTCCTGCAGGATCTGCGCGACTACGCGGAAGGCAAAGGCGTCCAGGTCGAGCTCCTGGACGACACGCACGTGCGCATCACCCGACTCGTGAACGGGCCGCGCGATCTCGTGTGGCGAGCCCACCACGACCCGGAGCTGCTCGCGAAGTGGATGCTGGGACCGGACGGCTGGGAGATGACCGAATGCGTTCCGGGTACCGAGGTCGGCGCATCGCACCGGACCTCGTGGGCTCCGGTCGGCGACACCGAGGGCGAGCCGTTCGGCTTCGAGGGCGAAGTGCTGCAGTTCGACCCGCCGCGCCGCGCGGTCACCACCGAGCGCATGCAGGGCATGCCCACCGAGACGCTCAACGATCTCAACCTCTATGAGGAGGACGGCGCGACGCTGATCACGCTGCTCATCGAGTATCCCGACAAGGACACCCGCGACATGATCCTCGCCACCGGGATGGCGGACGGCATGGAGTCCTCCTACGCGCGACTCGAGGAGACGGTGCTCGCCGGCACGCGCTCATAGCCGAACCGAATCCGCCCCGAGACCGGCCGACCCCACGCGGGTCGGCCGGTCTCGGCGTTCCGCCGAGTCCTGGAAGGCGATCGTCGCGACGATGCCGATCAGTAGGATGAGCTCGAATGCGTTCGTGGCGGCGCCGCTGTCGACCGGGATCGGCACGGCGCTGCCCGCCACCATGATCACCGTCACGATCGTGAGCCAGGGCCAGCGCCGCCGCACCCACACGCCGATTCCCGCCACCAGCAGAGCCGCGGCGACGGCGAGGACCATGAGCGGCGGACCGGATGCCGCGCTCGCATCGTCGTAGCTCAGCGACCCGTACTCGCGCACCGGCTCCAGGACGAGCCCCGTCGCGCCGACGACGATCTCGTACGCCATGAGCGCGAGCGTCACCAGCACCGCGACGACGACCGCGGCCGGCCGCATCGCCCATCGGATGCCGGAACGCGCGAGGATGCTCCAGGCCACGACGACCAGCAGCGGCGTCAGGAGAGCGTGGAGCCAGAAGCGCGCAGCGTTGGCCGCCTCGAGGGCCGGGCCTTCGCCGATCATCGCCCCGAAGCCGAGGATCGCGTTGTCGTAGACGAGTCCCAGGATGACGAGCAGGACGAAGTCCGACGCACTCGGACGTCCGCGAAGGGCGAGCAGGATCAGGCCCCACGCGAGCAGCGCCGCGTAGGCGCCGGCGAAGCACAGGTACAGGATGCTGTCCACGATCATCTCCTCCGGTGATGACCCACCGTAGGCTCCGCGCGCACGGGTGCGATGCCGGTTGACAGCGTCCGGCGGCTGTGAGATCAGCGGGGTCGGCGCGTCGACCAGAGTGCCACCGCGACGAGCACCGGTTGGAAGAAGAGCCGCACGAACCGCTTCATGTCCGTGTCGAGCCCGAAGCCGTCGCGGCGGTGCATCCACTGGGAGACGTTCCCGGGGAAGACGGCGACGAAGAACAGCGCGGCGATCACGCCGACGAGGCCGCGGCGTCTCCGGGCGGCGAGCAGCGCGGTGCCCAGCCCGATCTCGACGACTCCCGACGCGACGACCGTGGTGTCCGGATCGAGTGGCAGCGACTCGGGCACCTGCGCACGGAACTCGCGGCGGGCGAAGGTCAGGTGGGCGGCGCCGGCGAACACCAGTCCGGATCCCAGAAGGATGCGGCCGATTCTCCGCGCGGGCGTCGACATGGTGCGAGTGTACGCCCGGACGGCGCCGTCCGGGCTCGCAGGCAGGCGCGGCCCCGACGTACGGTGGGGTGATGATGGATTGGACATCCTGGCCCGGAACCGCCGTCGCGATCGTCATCGCCCTGGTGGCAGCGTTCGCCGCCGCCGTCCTGATGAGGCTGATCTCGGCGATCGTGAGCCGGAAGGTGCCCTGGGTCAAGGACCTGGAGCGTCGGGTGCGTCGCGCATGGGTGTCGGTGTGCCTCGTCGTGGGGCTGTGGATCGCGTGCGCGATCACGGAGCCGGCGGACCAGCAGTGGTGGCCGGCCACCGCGCGGCTGTTCCTCATCCTCACGATCCTGTTCGGAGCCTGGCTCATCGCGGCCCTGGTGTCCTTCGGCTTCGAACGGCTCCTGCTGCGCAACGACGTCACTCTCGCCGGCGCGGACATGCGCCGCCGGCGGACCCAGATCATCGTGATCCACCGGCTCGTCCTCGTGCTCATCGGCGTGGCGGCCGTCGGCACAGCGCTGTTCACCTTCCCCGAGCTGCGCGTCGTCGGCACGAGCCTGCTCGCCTCCGCGGGCATCGTCAGCATCATCGCCGGGCTCGCGGCGCAGTCCATCTTCGGCAACCTCATCGCCGGCATCCAGATCGCCTTCACGGACGCGATCCGCGTCGGCGACGTGGTGGTCGTGGAAGGGGAGTGGGGGAGGATCGGCGAGATCAACCTCTCCTACGTCGTCGTGTACATCTGGGACGAACGCCGCCTCGTCGTACCGTGCAGCTACTTCACGACCACGCCGATCGAGACCTGGACGCGCCACTCCGACAAGATCCTCGGGACCGTCTACATGGACCTGGACTGGCGGGTGCCGATGGATGCCGTCCGCGAGAAGTTCCTCGAGATCGTCGAGGCATCGCCCGCTTGGGACCGGCGTTCGGCCGGGGCCGTGGTGACCGATTCCGTCGGCGGCCACGTGACGGTGCGCTTCGTGATGTCGTCCAAGGACTCCGCCGATCAGTGGGATCTGCGCTGCGAGGTGCGCGAGAAGCTCATGACCTGGTTGCAGCAGGAGCACCCGGAGGCGCTCCCGCGGACCCGGGTGCTCGTCGACGAGGGGGCCGCGCGAGCCGACTGAAGCCGTCAGATCAGCCGGCGCAAAGCCTCTTCGAGCGACACGCCCTGGGCGTCCGCCCGGTCGCGCAGCCGCGCGTGCTCGTCCGGCGTCAGCGAGACGCGGAGGTCGATCGCGTCGACGGCGGGGGAGTCCAGTCCTGCCAGCAGGTCGGACGTCTCAGCCCACAGCGGTGCGGCGAGAGATGCCGCTGCCGCTGGCGACGGCGCGCATGCCGCGGCGACGGCCGCGGTGTCGGATGCCGGGGGGCGTGCGGATTCGCGCGCCGGCGGGGTGCTGCCGGCAGCTGCGGCGACGGCCGCCGCTCCGGCGACCGCGGCTCCGGCATCCGACGCCCGGGTGAAGCCGGGGCCCCGGCGCGGCTCCTGCTTCTGCTGGTACGCCTTCGCGGCCGCGTTCGCGCGCTCGTCCGCCGCCTCGTTCAGCGGGTGCCCGGCGTGGCCCTTCACCCAGGAGAAGGACACGTCGCGACCGCGCATCGCCTCGTCGAGCGCCTCCATGAGGTCGCGATTGAGCACCGGGCCGCCGTCGGACTTCCGCCACCCCCGACGCTTCCACCCCGGCATCCACTTGGTGATGGAGTCGATGACGTACTTGCTGTCGCACTCGATGAGCAGCTTCTCGTCGGTGCCGGCGGTCGCGCGGAGCAGTTCCAGCACCGCCTGCAGCTCGCCCTGGTTGTTCGTGCCGTGCGGCGACCCGCCGGCGGCCCAGTTCGCGTCGTCGATGTACCAGGCCCAGCCGTTCGGGCCGGGGTTCCCGAGGGCGGAGCCGTCTGCGGCGGCGGTGATCGTCATCCTTCGAGCGTAGCCGCGCCATGCTCGCGTCCCGGGCGCGTCCCGCCTTGAGGGGCGGTCAGTGCGGCAGGGTGCTCAGGCGCGGCGGAAGGTGAAGTAGCCGGCGACGGCACCGTGGTTCACGACGCCCTCCCCGGTGCCGAAGATGCGCTGCGAGGTCGTCGCGCCGCTCTCCACGAACGTGTACCCGGTGTGCTCGAGGCGCCATCCGATCCGCTCGACCTCGCTGAGGAAGTACCCGACCGTCTCATCCGTCGACATGACGTTCCCGGCCGAGCCCCACGACGAGGACTCTCCGGTCAGCAGGCTCACGTCCAGCTGCAGATGCAGGAGCACGTCTCCGCGGGCGAGCGCATCCCGCGCGTGCTGCAGGTGGCGGGCGGCGATGTCGGCTGTCGGCATGAGATCCCCCTCGGTGTCGGCACCAGCGTATCCGGCTCAGCCACGCTCGATCGCGACGACAGTCGTACGCTGGACGCCGCCGTCCACAGTGGTCTCGAACCGCACCGGCATGCCCGGATGCGCGACGGAGAACCAGAACGTGTCCGGCGCGGCGTCCGGGTTCTCGCGCACCTCATAGCGCAGGCAGTCCACGCGTCCGATCGGCAGATCGAGCGTCTCGGTCGAGAGTGTCGTGCGATCCGAGGGGAAGGCCGCGTGACCCTGGAGCTCGCTCCAGGTGACCCGACCGCTCGAGATCGCGCCCTCGACGATTCCCGTCTCACCCGACGTCCAGCGCTCGAGCGTCGCCCCGTCCGCATCGGTGTCGCGGAACCGGTTGACGCGCAGCGTGCGCGTGCCGTCGGGGTGCTCGACGAGGATCCGGATGGTCTTGCCGGAGCCTGCCGCCGCGCGGATCTCATCGGCTGTGAACGGTGTCGGCAGCAGGCCGGGGCCGAGGAGGTGCGCGTCGGGATCGGCGTCGATCATGCTTCCATTCTGACTCCGGCGCACGCCATGCTGTACGCATGGATGCCCGTTTCGACACGGACTGCGTGATCGCCGGCGGCGGGCCGGCCGGCCTCATGCTCGGACTGCTGCTCGCGCGTGCGGGGGTGAACGTGACCGTGCTCGAGAAGCACGCCGACTTCCTGAGGGACTTCCGCGGTGACACGATCCATCCGTCCACGCAGGAGCTGCTCGGTGAGCTCGGGCTGCTCGACGCCTTCCTCGCTCGACCGCACGCCGACATGCCCCGGATCGGAATCAGCTGGCACGGGACCGAGCTGACGCTCGCCGACTTCACGCATCTGCCCACGCGTCGCAGGGTGATGTCGTTCATGCCGCAGTGGGACTTCCTGGATCTGCTGGCCGACGCGGCGTCCGCGCTCCCTTCGTTCCGTCTGCTCCGGTCGACGCGCGCCGACACCCTCATCCGTGACGGCGGACGGATCGTCGGAGTCCGTGCCACGGGCCCCGAAGGCGATGTCGAGATCCGGGCGCGTCTGGTCGTGGACGCCTCCGGTCGCGACTCGGAGCTCAGAGCGGCCGCCGGGCTGACGCCGGTCGGCGTCGCCGCGGCGATGGACGTCCTCTGGTTCCGGCTGTCCAAGGCTCCCGGAGAGTCGTATCCGTTCATCCAGGCCGGCGCGGGCATGATCATCACGATCGATCGCGGCGACTTCTTCCAGATCGCGCATGTCATCCCTGCGGGATCCTGGACCGGCTCCGAAGACGACGTGGCGCGGATGAGGCGGCGCGTCGCCGCGATCTCGCCGCGCATGGCCGGACCGGTCGCGGACGTCGGCCCGGACGCGGTGCACCTGCTCCGCGTGCGGCTCGAGCGCCTGCGCCGGTGGCACGTCGACGGCATGCTCTGCATCGGGGACGCGGCGCACGCCATGTCGCCGGCCGGGGGAGTGGGCATCAACCTCGCGATCCAGGATGCCGTGGCCACCGCCCGCATCCTGGGGCCGATCCTCCGCGACCGGATGCCGACGACCCGCGACCTGCGCCGCGTGCAGCGCCGCAGGGAATGGCCGATGCGGGTGACGCAGGCCGTGCAGCGCGCACTGCAGCGTCCTCTGCTGGCCACGACGGATGCCGCCACCGGACTGCCGCTTCCGCTGCGAGTGGTGCGCGATCACCCGAGGCTCACCCGGATCACGGGCCGGTTCATCGGACTCGGGGCGCGGCCGGAGCACCTCGCCTGACCACAGCCCGCTGCGCGCGGCGCTCAGCGCGCAATACGCCGGACGGCCTCGCGGATGAGGGCGCGGTCCGTCGGCGTCACATCCAGCGCGCTGTGGATGCTGACCCCTTCGATCATCGCGTCGAGCAGCTGCGCGGTGACCGGATCGAAATGGCGTTCCAATGCGACGCGGCTGCGCGCCATCCACGCGCTGGTGAGCTCGCGATAACGCTCATCCCGTGCGGCCAGGGTGTACAGCTCGTGGGAGAGGACGAGTTCGCGGTGTCCGGCGAAGACGTCCTGCTGAATGAGATCGACCACGGCGTCCTCGGCCTGCTCCCGCGTCATCTCGTGCCCGAGCCGGGCCTCGAAGCCGTCGGCGATGGAGTGCGAGAAGCGCGTGAACGCCTCGCGCAGCAGCTCATCCATCCCGGCGAAGTGGTAGGTCATCGACCCCAGAGGGACGCCCGCGGCCTCGGCGACGCGCCGGTGCGTCGTCCCGGCGACGCCGCGCTCGGCGATCACGTCGAGGCAGGCGTCGATGATGCGGTCGCGGCGCTCGGGGTCGTAGCGCGGGTTCGTGGGCATGTGTACGATTGTACACATGCGGATGCTCACGGTTCCGGCGGAGCGGCGTCGCCGTGCTCGGCCGCCGTGGGCGCGGGTGGCGGAACGGGGAACACGATCGACTCGACGGTCCCGCCGAGTCCGAGGGTCGAGGGGTCGACGACGGGTGCGGGCAGCGAGTCCGCGGCATCCGTCTCAAGCGGTTCCCCGGGCAGCGCCGCCCAGGCGCTCTTCTCCTCGGGGCGCTGCGTGAACATTCCCATCCGTCGTCCGTTCAGTAGTCGGCGATGACGATCTTCTTCTGTCCCATCATCGTCTCGTACGCTCCGGGGCGCGACATGAGCTCGCCCATCTTCTCGGGGACGATCTGCCAGCTCACGCCGTACCGGTCGGCGAGCCAGCCGCACTGCTCGGCCTCCGGGACGGCGCTGAGCCGCTCCCACAGCCGATCGATCTCCTCCTGATCGCGGCAGCGCACCTCGAGGGACACGCCGCATGTGAAGGTGAAGTCCTGCTCGACGGCGGAATCCATCATCGAGAACCACTGTCCGGCCAGGCAGAACTCGCCGAACATGACGTCTCCGGCCGCGGCCGGACCAGTCTGCTCGGGATATTCGGCGATGAACCCGACGCGGGAGTCCTCGAGCAGCGACGTGTAGAACTCCGCCGCCTCCTGCGCTTTGCCCTGGACCGGGCCGGAGAACATCAGCTGCGGGATGATGAAGGGGCGCGGGTCCCCTTCCGGATCGGTGAGCAGCAGTTGCCAGCTGACGCCGAAGCGATCCTCGACCCAGCCATAGCGGCGGCTGAACGGATACTCGCCCAGCTCCATCAGGACGCGACCGCCGCTGGACAGGCCCGCCCAGGTCTCATCGAGCGCCTGTCGCGCGGCTTCAGCGTCTCCGCCGAAGGCGAGCGGATCGAAGTTCAGCATGAACGAGATCGAGGGGTTCGGTCGGAACTCGTCGCCCGCGTTGATCAGGACCAGCCGGTAGCCGTCGATGTGCAGGTCGACGGTCAGCGTCTGACCCGCGAAGGACGACTGCCAGTCCGGGACGTCGTCGGGATAGCGCGCGCCCACTGACGCGCTGGCGTTTCGGAAGACCTCGCTGTAGAAGCCGCCGGCCTCATCGGCGTTGCGGTCGAACCAGATGTTGGGGACGATCTTCTGCGGCATGTCGGTGCTCCCACTCCTTCGTCGGACTCTGGTTCCACCCTGCGCCGACGGCGCATCCGCCGCAAGGGGTGTCCGGGGTCCGACGCGCGGGCCGTCAGGTGGCGGAGCGGACGGCTTCGACGAGCTCCCGCCACGGACCGACCAGCGCCTGCTCCGGCACCTCCTGCTCGACGCGCAGCTCGGGCGTGCGGGCGCGGATGCTCCAGACGAACCGATCCGCGGCGCCGGCGGTCGCGGACTCACCATCTGCGGGAACCGCCGCTCGCGTGCCGGCCGCCCTCTCGGATGCCGGGCGGGAGCGATCGGCATCCTCCTCGTCCGGCGTGCGGTGCGGATCCGCCTCGGGCGGAGCGCTGTCGCCGGGCCGCTCGGGATCGGGGTCGAGCTGCTCCGGAGCATCCCACGGGCACTGCCGGACGAGCAGGATCCAGCGGTCGGCGTCGTCCGCGCCAGCGTCGACACGCCAACGTCGCCGCAGCCCTGCGAGACCGCCGGTGCGCACGACGACGATCGTCACGACCTCATCGGGGTGCGGATCGCTCATCTGCATAGACGCCGACGGTCGTCCACGCCGTGCGGACGGCCGAGGCCACCTCCGATTCCTCACCGTACAGGTGGGCTGCGGCATCCGCAGTGGCATCTGCGAACGCGCGGAAGTCCGCCGTCGAGGACAGGTCGCCGGTCAGCGCGCGGTACCAGACCTGCCCCGCCCGCTCCCATGCGTGGCCGCCCAGGCTCTGCGCGGCGAGGGCGAATGCGCGGTTCGGGATGCCGGAGTTGATGTGGACCCCGCCGTTGTCCTCGGTCGTGGTGACGAAGTCGCGCATGTGCGCGGGCTGCGGGTCCTTGCCGAGTTCATCGTCGTCATAGGCGGTTCCGGGCTCGATCATCGACCTCAGCGCCCTGCCCTGCACCTCATCGGTGAAGATGCCCTCGCCGATCAGCCAGCTGGCGGCCTCCGCGGTCTGCCTGGCGGCGTGCTGTTCGGTCAGGGCGCCGAAGACGTCCGCGATCGATTCGTTCAGGGCGCCGGACTGCCCCTGGTAGACGAGGCCAGCGGTGTGCTGGATCACGCCGTGCGCGAGCTCGTGGCCGATCACGGAGAGCGCGCCGGTGAACCCCCGGAACACCTCGCCGTCGCCGTCGCCGAACACCATGCGCTCTCCGTCCCAGAAGGCGTTGTCGTAGTCGACGCCGTAGTGCACGGTGGCGTCGAGCGGAGCGCCCGCGTCGTCCAGGGAGTTGCGGGCGAACGCCGCCAGCAGGAGCTCGAAGGTGGCGCCGAGCCCGTCGAAGGCCTCGTTGACCGCGGCATCGTCGACCGGGCCGTCGTCCTCGGCGCGGACGACGACGCCGGGGAGGGTCTCGGTGTTCTGGGCGTCGCTGATCGTGCGGTTCGGAGCATCCGTGAGCTCGGCCACCAGGGAGCCGTCGGCGTCGATCGACAGGGTGATGCGGCCGCGGAACGGCGGCCGCCCGGCGAGCAGGGTCTGGCGCGCGGCGTCGGCGGCGCGGGGGAACCGGCCGGACTCGGCGAGGCGGGCCAGCAGGTAGGCGGGGACGATGCCGTGCGATCCGGTGCTCATGAGGACGACGGTACGCCGCACCGGGGACATCCGCTCGTGTCCGTGCCGTTCTCCCCGGGGGTTCCCGGTTCCCCGTCGGCAGGGGCGGAGGCGGGGCGCCGGGGTCGGCACGGCGAGGGGATGCCCAGGTCGCTCGCGTAGAATCGGCGCAATGACCGATGCTCCCGATCCCCTGCTGGACTCCGGCATCGACCCCGCGGATCTGGAGACGACGTTGCGCGTGCTGGCCACGCTGCACGAGATCGATCAGGATCATCCCGACTTCATCGCCGTCCGGCGGGCCACGGCAGCCATGTTCAAAGCTGCCAAGCGCGTGCGCCGCAAGGAGATCCGCGACGCGATCGCCGAGGCGGACAAGGCCGTCGTCGCGAACACCGCGACCGGAGCGCCCGACCGCATCGACGACGAGACGCGAGGCATTCCCCTCGCGGCATCGACCGACGCTCCGTCGGCCGGGACGCTGCTCAAGCCCCGCAACTGCTACATCTGCAAGCAGCCGTACACCGTCGTCGACGCCTTCTACCACCAGCTGTGCCCCGAGTGCGCGCGCTTCAGCCACGCCAAGCGGGACGCGCGGACAGACCTCACCGGCCGTCGGGCGCTGCTCACCGGTGGACGCGCCAAGATCGGCATGTACATCGCACTGCGCCTGCTGCGCGACGGAGCGCACCTGACGATCACGACGCGCTTCCCGCGCGACGCGGTGCGCCGGTTCACGTCGCTCCCCGATTCCGCGGACTGGCTGCACCGCCTCCGCATCGTCGGGATCGATCTGCGGGACCCGGCCCAGGTGATCGGCCTCGCCGACTCGGTCGCGGCTCAGGGTCCGCTCGACATCCTCATCAACAACGCCGCGCAGACGGTGCGGCGCTCTCCCGGCGCGTACTCCCTGCTGGCGGATGCCGAGCTGCAGCCGCTGCCGGACGGACCTCTGCCCGAGATGGAGACCTTCGGGCACACGGCCGATCCGCACCCGCAGGCGCTGCAGGCCTCGGTGGACTCGCACCCGCTGCTGTCGGTGGCGGCGCTTGCCGGCACGGTCGCCGAGCAGGGTGGCCAGGCGCTGACCGCCGAGGAGCTCGCGAAGCTCGCGATGGCGCCGGGTTCGTCGTCGCTCGAGAAGCACGCGGACGGCACGGCGATCGACGCCGGCGGGCTCGTCCCCGATGTCAATCGTGTCAACAGCTGGGTGCAGTCGGTCGAGCAGGTGGATCCGCTCGAGATGCTCGAGGTGCAACTCGCCAACACGACGGCTCCGTTCCTGCTCATCTCGCGGCTGCGCGCCTCGATGGCGGCATCCTCCTTCGACAGGAAGTACGTCGTGAACGTGTCGGCCATGGAGGGTCAGTTCTCCCGCCGGTACAAGGGGCCGGGGCATCCTCACACGAACATGGCGAAGGCGGCGCTGAACATGCTCACGCGCACGAGCGCGGGGGAGATGTTCGAGACCGACCGCATCCTGATGACCGCCGTCGACACCGGCTGGATCACGGACGAGCGGCCGCACTACACGAAGGTCCGGCTCGCCGAGGAGGGATTCCACGCGCCGCTCGACCTCGTCGACGGAGCCGCGCGCGTGTACGACCCCATCGTGCAGGGTGAGGCCGGTACCGACCTGTACGGCGTGTTCCTCAAGGACTACAAGCCCAACCCCTGGTGAGTGCGCGGCGAGCGTTCGTGTCAGAGGCGGAGCGGATCACTCCGGGGGCCGACACGCCAGACGTCGGACGCTTTCGCACGAACGGTCCGACGGGTGGCGTGCCGGCCCCCGATGCGGAGTCGTCGAGCGGCGCCAGACGGCCGGATCGTCGTCAGTGCGCGGCGGCGCCGAGGTTCGCGGATGCCCACCGGCCGAGCTGGTCGAGGATGGGAAGCAGCCCGCGTCCGCTCTCGGTGAGCTCGTAGGAGACCGACACCGGAGGACCCGTCTCGACGGTGCGCGCCACGAGCCCGGCCTGGGCGAGCTCGGTCAGACGGTCCGACAGGACCGTGTCGCTGATGCCGGACACCGAACGCCGCAGCGCCGCGAACGAGGCGGCCTCGGTGCCCAGGGTCGCGACGATCATGCCGTTCCAGCGCTTCCCGAGCACGCTGAAGGCCAGTGTCACCGCGGCGTCGCAGATCTGAACGCCCTCGTCGGTCTCGGCCATGCCCTCAGTCTAGCGTGCTACGCTGACCGGAGTCGCTAAGAAAAACAGAGCGACTACGAAAAGAGAAAGGTCATTCATGTCCCTGTTCCGCCTGGACGCCAGCATCCTGCCCGCGACCTCCGCCAGCCGCTCGCTCGCCGACCTCGTCGAGGCGGAGTGGACGTCCGCGCATCCGGATTCGACGGTCACGCGCCGTGACCTCGCCCTCGACCCGGTGCCGGCGACCGCCTGGGTCGACGCCGTGACCGGTGGTTTCGTCGACGAGGCGCAGCGCACTCCGGCCCAGACCGCTGCCCGGGAGCTGGCGACGACCTTCGCCGACGAGCTCATCGGAGCGGACGCGCTCCTGTTCGCCGTTCCGCTCTACAACTACGGCGTCTCGCAGCACTTCAAGACCTGGTTCGACCTCGCCTACACCGACCCGCGCATCGACCCGACGGGCACGGCGCTGAACGGCAAGCCCGCGACGCTCGTCACGGTGCTCGGCGGGAACTACGGCCCCGGCACGCCCAAGGAGGGCTGGGACCACTCCACCGGCTGGTTGCGCCGCGTGCTCGAGGACGTCTGGGGCCTGGACCTGCGCGTCGTGCAGCGGCCGTTCACCCTCGTCGGCGTGAACCCCGCCATGGACGCGTTCGCGGATGCGGCTCAGGAGCTGAAGGATGCTGCGGAGCAGACCGCTCGCACCTACGGCCGGGAGATCGCGGCGAAGCGCGGCACCGCGGCCTGATCCGCCGGGTGCGGATGTCGGGAGGTTTCCCGGGTGCCCGGTGACTCGCCCGCGCGTCGCCCGACGTCCGGGGGATCTCCCGACATCCGCACCACCCTCGGCGGATGCTCGTGGCGACGTCAGCCTGCGATGCGCGGCATCCACACCGTGACGACGAGCCCTCCGCCGTGGCGCGGCGACAGGACGAGCGAGCCGTCATGCGCCTCGACGATCCGCCGGGCGATGGCGAGACCGAGTCCGACGCCGACGTGATCCTCACTGCGCGTGCGCTCCGCACCCCGCTGGAACGGCTCGGCGAGCGTCGCGATCAGCGGCTCGGGCAGCTCCGGCCCGCTGTTCTCGACCACCAGTGCCACCGAGCCCGGGTACACGTGGGTCCGCACGAACACGAGCCCCGCCTGGAGATTGTGCACAATCGCGTTGTGCACGAGGTTCGTCACGAGCTGCTGCAGCAGCGGCCCCGATCCGGACACGATCCCGGCATCCCCGCCGACGTCGACCGCGATGCTTCGCCGATCCGCCAGCGGGGCGAGGGTCTCGACGGCCTCCTCGGCGAGCAGTGACAGGTCCACCCGCTCGCGCGTGAAGGCGCGCCGCTCCGCTCTGCTGAGCAGCAGCAGAGCCTCGGTGAGTTCGATCGCGCGCGTGTTGACGTCCTGCAGCCGGTCGATCAGCGCATCAACGTCCCGATCGGGATCCGTGCGCGCCACCTCGAGCATCGTGCGCGAGATCGCCAGCGGCGTGCGCAGCTCGTGCGACGCGTTGGCGGCGAAGCGCTGCTGTTCGGCCACATGCGCTTCGAGACGGTCGAGCATGGAGTCGAACACGTCGGCGAGGTCGCGGAATTCGTCCCCTCGACCCTCCATCGCGACGCGCTGGGACAGCGAACCGTGCGCGACATCCTGCGCGACGCGTCCGATGCGGTCGAGCGGGGCGAGCATGCGCCCGGCGAGCCACCATCCGCCGCCGATCCCGATGGCCAGCAGCACGATCATGACGAGCACCGCAGCCGGGACGAAGGCACGGATCAGGTCGCTCTGGTTCGGCACGAAGCGGTCCGCGATGATCCCGCCGTCGGGAACATACCGCAGAAGGAATACAGCGACCGCCGCGAGCAGGAGGACCCCGGATGCCACCACGAGCGCGGCATAGCTCAGGGTGAGCTTGAGGCGCGCGCTCATGCCGCGGCGCCTAGGCATCGGCATCCGTTCCGACCCGGTAGCCGACCCCCGGAACCGTGAGGATCAGCTGCGGCTCGCCGAGGCGCTTGCGCAACGAGGAGACCGTGATGCGCACCGCGTTCGTGAAGGGATCGGCGTTCTCGTCCCACGCGCGCTCGAGCAGCTCTTCGGCGCTGACGACGCCGCCCGCGGCACCGACGAGCACCTCCAGCACGGCGAACTGCTTGCGGGTCAGGGACACATAGCGTCCGTCTCGGAACACCTCGCGGCGGAACGGGTCCAGCCGCAGTCCCGCGATCTCGAGCACGGGAGGGCGGACATGTGCGCGGCGCCGGTCGAGCGCGCGCAGGCGCAGGATCAGTTCGCGCAGCTCGAACGGCTTCGTCAGGTAGTCGTCGGCGCCGAGCTCGAACCCGGTCTCCTTGTCGTCGAGTCGATCGGCCGCGGTGAGCATGAGGATCGGGATGCCGCTGCCGGAGGCGACGATCCAGCGGGCGATGTCGTCCCCGGAGGGTCCGGGGATGTCGCGGTCGAGCACCGCGATGTCGTAGGAGTTCACCGCGAGGAGCTCGAGGGCGGTGTCGCCATCTCCGGCGATGTCAGCGGCGATCGCCTCGAGTCGGAGGCCGTCACGGACCGCCTCCGCGAGATAGGGCTCGTCCTCGACGATCAGCACGCGCATGTCAGGCATCCTACGCAGGCGCGCATATCGGGAGCATATGAGAAATCGCATACGCTCTCGCAACAGGGCACCGCGTGGACTGGTTCCCATGAATGCTCGTCCTGCCCTTTCACGCGCCGCCCGGCGCGGTCGTGCACTGCTCGCCCTCACGGTGGTGATCGCCGCGGCGGCCCTCGTGTTCGTCTTCCAGGCGCTGTCGGCCGCGAACGGAACCACGACCCTTCCGCCTCTCGCCGGGGCCGAGACGGACACCGCGTCGCAGCCCGGTTCGACCGGTGAGCCGACGGCCGCGGACGGCCGTCTGGGCGACGCGCATCCCAGCGTTTTCGACGACGAGAGCCCGGCCGTTGCGAACCTCGATCCCGCGCTCCTCGAGGCGCTGCGGTCGGCGGCGTCGGATGCTGCGGACGAGGGCATCGAGCTGCGGGTAAACAGCGGCTGGCGGACTCCGGAATACCAGCAGTGGCTCCTCGACAACGCGGTCGCCGAGTACGGCTCGTCCGAGGAGGCGGCCCGCTGGGTGGCGACGCCGCAGACCTCCGCTCACGTCACGGGAGACGCCGTCGACCTCGGCGGGGACGACGCCCTGGACTGGCTCGTCCAGCACGGTGACGACTACGGCCTGTGTCAGATCTACGCCAACGAGCGCTGGCACTACGAACTGCGGCCGGATGCCGAAGCCCACGGCTGTCCGCAGATGTACGCGGACCCCACCGACGACCCGCGGATGCAGTCGTGAGCCTCATCGCGCCCGGGACAGATGAACGGTCAGGGGACGGATGCACGACGGGACGACGGGATGCGATCATGCATCCGTCCCCGAGCCATGCAGATGCTCCGGCGCACGCGAACTCCGCCGAGCCGCCAGCGCCGGCAGGTTCGGGCCTCGGCCGGATGCCCCGACCGACGCTGCGCACCGACCGGTCGGCGATCGCGGCGAACGTCGCGCGTGTGCGCGCCGCGACGTCGAGCGAGATCATGGCGGTCGTCAAGGCGGACGGATACGGGCACGGCGCCGTCACGGTCGCCCGGGCCGCCGTCGCGGCGGGGGCCACGTGGCTCGGAGTCACCGACGTCACAGAGGCGGTCGCGCTGCGGGAGGCGGGCCTCGAGCAGCCGATCCTGTCCTGGCTGAACCCCGCGGGCGTGGATGCCGCGCTGGCCGCCGCGCGCAGCGTGGACGTCGCGGTGGGCTCGGTCGACGAGCTGCGCGATCTGCTTGATGATGCCGTGGCCCCGCTGCGCGTCCACCTGCAGTTCGACACCGGGATGGCCCGCGGTGGCACGCCGATCGGCGAGTGGCACGAGCTGCTGCGCGTCGCCCGCGACGGACGCGACCGCGGCCTCATCGACGTCGTCGGCGTGATGGGGCACCTGCCTCTGGCCGACCACGCGGATCCGGCCGCCAACACTCCGGCGGTGCTGCGGATGCGCCAGGCTCGGGACGCGGTCCTGCGCGCCGGGTTCGGTCCCGTCCGCGTGCACCTCGCGGCGACCGCCGGCGCCCTGACCGACCCCGCGACGCACTTCGACCTCGTGCGCGTCGGGGCGGGACTGGTCGGCATCGATCCCTCGGACACGGTGCCCCTCGTCGGTGCGGGGCGGCTCACGGCCCCGGTCGTGCACGCCGCGCGCGTGGCGGCGGGTACCGCCGTCGGGTACGGCGCCGATCACGTCACGGCATCCGACACCCACCTGTGCGTCGTGGGGGTCGGCTACGCCGACGGCATTCCGCGCGAGCAGGCCGGCGGCGGCGTCGAGATCGCGGGTGCGCGGCATCCGATCGTCGGGCGGGTGTCCATGGATCAGGTCGTCGTCGACACCGGCGACGTCCTCGTCGAACGTGGAGCGATCGCGACCGTGTTCGGACCCGCCGGCGGAGCGGCGCCGACCATCCAGGAATGGGCGCGCTGGGCCGCGACCATTCCGCACACCATCGTCACCGGCATTGGGCCGCGTATCGGAAGGAGCATCGAATGAACCACGTCGTCGTGATCGGCGGAGGACAGAATGCGGAGCACGACGTGTCCCTCGCGTCGGCCGCCGCGGTCGTGAACGCGCTGCGGGGCCGGGGGGCCCTCGTGGACACGCTCACGATCGGCCGGGACGGAGTGTGGTCCTCGGAGTCGGGTCCGCTGGGACTGGGGGTGGCGGACTCGCTGGCCGCTGCCGTCGTCCTGCTCGGCCGCGCGGACGTGGTTCTCCCCGTCGTGCACGGCGTCCTGGGCGAGGACGGGGCGCTCGCCGCGCTCTGCGCGCTGGCGGGGGCGCGCGTGGCCGGATCCGGGGTCGGGGCCGGGGCGATCGGCATGGACAAGTGGGCGACCAAGCTCGTCGCCGAGGCGGTGGGGATCCGCACCGCGCGGGGGCGGCTGGTCGCGGCATCCGACATCGGCGACGTCGAGTTCGAGGAGCCGGTCGTCGTGAAGCCGGTGTCGGCGGGGTCGAGCTTCGGGGTCTCGCTCGTGGAGGAGGCCGGGCAGCTGCGCCGTGCGCTGGACGCCGCGGCGCAGCACGACGGGCGCATCCTCGTCGAGGAGGTCGTGCGGGGGCGCGAGATCGACGTGGCCGTGCTGCGCGAGGCCGACGGCACGAGGTGGGCGGCTCCGCCGCTGGAGATCAGCACCGATGGGCTGTTCGACACCGAGACCAAGTATGACGGGTCCGCGCGGTTCACGGTCCCGGCGGTTCTGGATGCCGCGGAGCACGCCGCTCTGAGACGGGCGGCGCTGACGATGTTCGACGCGCTGGGGTGCTCGGGGGTCGCGCGGATCGACTTCTTCCTCACACCTGAGGGCCCGGTGCTGAACGAGGTGAACACGATGCCGGGGATGACGGCCGCCTCGCAGGTGCCGCGGATGTTCGCTGCGGCCGGCGTCGACTACGAGGAGCTGGTGGCTCGGCTGGTTGCGGGCGCACGGGTTCCGGTTGCGAGTCCGCGGAGTTCGGCGGGCGTCGCGGGCTGACGGGTGCACCCGGCGGCGGAACGCCCGCCCTACAGCCGATCGACGGCCGTCACCCGGACCACGGCCTCGCCGGCCTCGTCCGACGCCGCGAGGTCGATGGTCGCCGAGATGCCCCAGTCGTGATCGCCGGCCGGGTCGTCGAGGATCTGACGGACGGTCCAGGCATCCCGGCCCTCCGTGATGAGCAGCAGTTTTGAGCTGCGGGCGTCCGCGCCGGTGAGGATCTCGTCGTGGTCGGCGAAGTAGCCGTCCAGGGCGGCATCCCAGGCATCCGCCCCGAAGTCGGGATCGAGCTCCGCCAGCGCGTCGACGTCCTCGCGGGCGGCGAGCTGCACGCGGCGGAACAGCTCGTTGCGCACGAGGATGCGGAACGCGCGCACGTTCGACGTGAGCCGCTTGGGCGCCGGCGGCACGATCGGCTCCTCATCCGGGCGATGGGGGTCGACGATGCCGTTGTCGGTGCCGGCGCGCAGCTCCTCCCATTCGTCCAGCAGGCTGGAGTCGACCTGGCGCACGAGCTCGCCGAGCCATTCGATGAGATCGCGCAGGTCCTCGTTCTTCAGTTCCTCGGGGATCGTCTGGGAGGCGGCGCGATACGCATCCGAGAGATAGCGCAGCACGACGCCCTCGGAGCGGGCGATCTTGTACTGCGCGACATATTCCCCGAATGACATGGCGCGTTCGTACATGTCGCGGACGACCGATTTCGGCCGCAGCTCGAAGTCGCGGATCCAGGGCTGCGCCGCGCTGAACGTCTCGAACGCGGCATCCAGAAGCTCCTCGAGAGGCTTCGGGTAGGTGATCTGCTCGAGCAGCTCCATGCGCTCGTCGTAATCGATCCCCTCGGCCTTCATGGCGGCGACGGCCTCACCGCGGGCCAGGAACTCCTGCTGGCCGAGGATCGCACGAGGGTCGTCCAGCGTCGCCTCGACGATCGAGATCATGTCGAGCGCGAAGGTCGCGGAATCGGGATCCAGCAGTTCGAATGCGGCGAGGGCGAACGGGGAGAGAGGCTGGTTGAGCGCGAAGTTCGGCTGCAGGTCGACCGTGAGACGGATGCCGTCGGGTCCGTCCTCGACGACGCCGGACTCGCGCAGGGTGCGGTAGATCCCGAGTGCGCGGACGGCCAGCACCCGTTGCCGGGTGCGCGGCTCGTGGTTGTCGAAGATCAGCGAGCGGATGTTCGCGAACACGTCGCCGCCGCGGCCGATCACGTTGAGCATCATGGCGCTCGTGATCTGCATGTGCGAGGTGAGCGTCTCGGGCTCGGCGGCCACCAGCTTCTGGAACGACGGCTCGCCCCAGGACACGAAGCCGTCCGGCGCCTTCTTGCGGATGATCTTGCGCTTCTTCTTCGGGTCGTCGCCCGCCTTGCGGATGGCGGCGAGGTTCTCGGACTCGTGATCCGGCGCCTGCGCGACGACCGTTCCGGCGGTGTCGAACCCGGCGCGGCCCGCGCGACCGGCGATCTGGTGGAACTCGCGGGCGTTCAACTGCCGCATCCGGGTGCCGTCGAACTTCGTCAGCGCCGTGAGCAGCACGGTGCGGATCGGGACGTTGATGCCGACGCCGAGCGTGTCAGTGCCGCAGATGACCCGCAGCAGCCCGCGTTGCGCGAGCTGCTCGACCAGGCGCCGGTACTTCGGCAGCATGCCGGCGTGGTGCACGCCGATGCCCGCCCGCAGGAATCGCGAGAGCGTCTTGCCGAACGAGGTGGTGAAGCGGAAGTCCTTGATCAGCTCGGCGATCTCGTCGCGCTGCTCACGGGTGGCGATCCTGGTGCTCGACAACGCCTGCGCCCGCTCCATGGCGGCGGCCTGGGAGAAGTGCACGATGTAGATCGGCGCCTGGCCGGTGGAGAGCAGCTCCTCGATCGTCTCGTGGATCGGCGTCGTCTCGTAGTAGTGATGCAGCGGCACCGGGCGCTCGACGCCCGTGACCGTCGCCGTCCCGCGGGATGTGCGGTGGGTGAGATCCTGGGCGAGCTCGGTCACGTCGCCGAGCGTCGCCGACATCAGGACGAACTGCGCCTGCGGCAGTTCGAGAAGCGGCACCTGCCATGCCCAGCCGCGGTCCGGATCGCCGTAGAAGTGGAACTCGTCCATGACGACCTGGCCGACCTCGGCATCCGGGCCCTGCCGGAGCGCGAGATTCGCGAGGATCTCGGCCGTGCAGCAGATGATCGGGGCGTCGGCGTTGACGGCGGAGTCTCCCGTCACCATGCCGACGTTGTCGGGCCCGAAGACGTCGACGAGTGAGAAGAACTTCTCGCTCACGAGCGCTTTGATCGGGGCCGTGTAGTACGAGCGGCGGCCGTCGACGAGAGCCGCGAAATGCGCGCCGATCGCGACGAGCGACTTCCCGGTCCCGGTCGGCGTCGACAGGATCAGGTTGTTCCCCGACACGATCTCGATGAGGGCCTCGTCCTGGGCCGGGTACAGACGGATGCCGGTGGACTCCGCCCATTCGACGAACGCCGCGTAGACGGCGTCCGGGTCGGCGCCTTCGGAGAGGTGAGCAGGGGAGAGGAGCGCAGACATGGTCTTTCGATCATCCCCTACGCATCCCCTCCCCGGCGCACCGCTACGGGATCCGCACGCGCGCACGGGTCGTCACCGTGGACCCGTGCGCATTCATCACCTCACCCGTGTAGGTATACGCACCGGCGGCTCTGCCGCGCAGCACGATCGTCGACTTCTGCTTCCCCGACGACCGGACGGCGAGGATCTCCAGGGGCAAGGGCCTGCCGTTCTCGTGGAGGCGCACCGCGGTGGCCTGCGCGCCGTTGCGCACGTCGATCCGCAGCGCGATGCTGCCATCCGACGACGCCGACGCCCGCAGCGTCGTCGTTCCCGGCGCTGAGGCGGCCGGATCCGACCCGATGTCGAGCCCGTAGTACAGCCGTGGCGCGCCGTCGAGTGTGATCGTCACTCGGCCGTCCTTCGGCGTCAGGGTCCGCGCGCGTCCGATCGCGTCGATCTCCTTCACGGTCGCGGTGGCGCCGAACCCGAACGCGGTCTTGGTCTCCCAGGTGTCGACCCAGGGTTCCTCTGCAGGGAAGAAGGAGCCGTCACGCGTTCCCGCGGTGTTGAGAAGATAACCGTCTGCGCGCGACCAGAGCACGACCAGTTCGCCTCGCGGGGTGTCGAAGAGCAGTCCTCGAGCCTCGTCCGGCAGGTCCAGCCATCGCAGGAAACGCGCCCCGTCGAGGTGCTCGGCCGCGTTGGCCAGTGCGAGCAGATGCGGTTTGGGGCTGAGATCTCGCAGCAGCAGACCGTAGTGGTACTCGGGGTTGTCCGGGTCGGCGCCCACCGGACTCGCCTTCACGTTGTCGTAGAACTGGAACCACTGCATCACATCGACGCCCTTGGTCGGGGCGAGCGCTGCCGTCAGCAGCGTATTCTCGGCGGCGTGACGGTAGGTGTCGTGCCACCACGAGTTCGGTTTGGTCGGCGTGTAAGCCTCGGTCAACCAGAACTCCATGTCGCCGCCGGCGTACTCGTCGATCTGCCGCCGGGCCTCCGTGAGGGCTCCGTAGTAGTTCCAATACGAACCGCCGTCACCGGTCGCCCATTCGGAGGGTGTGGGAGCGTAGTCGGGCGTGAAGTTGCCGCGGCCCGGATGCAGATTGAACGCATGAGCACGATCCGCGAGTCCTGCTTCGAACATCTTCCGGGCGTAGACGTCGTCCATGCCCGCGAGCGCGACCGGGATGAACCGCATCTTCGAGCCGCGGCGATCGATCTCCTCACGGAACGCCGTCGCCCACTTCGTGACGTATTTCTCCGCTCCCACCCCCTTGCGCACGCCGCCGCGCATGTTCCATTCGTTCGCGCACTCGTAGTGGGTGGCCTGCGCCTTCTCGGCGAGGTCCAGTTCACTGCTCACGTAACCGGCCAGGGCGATCGGGTCTCCGTCGAACTCGTCGATGCTCGCCGGTGTGCGCAGGCGATGCTGGGTGAAGCCGTAGGTGGCGAGCTCCTCGGCCGTGAAATGCGCGTGGCGGCTTCGACGGAGGCCCAGACGGCGGATCAGTTCGCGCTCGGCGACGGGGCCGCGCAGATAGTCGGCGGACAATCCGAAGAACGACGGCGCGTCCGAGAACTCGTGCGGCGGCAGGACGGCGATGTTCGTGCGTTCATACGCGGCATCGTCGCCGGCCGTCACGGTGAGTTCGACGAACGCGATGCCCCGGCCGGGCAGGGAGACCCCGAGGTCCTCGGTGATCGTGGACCCGGCACCCACGGCTGCGCGGTGCGTCTTCTCGGCGATGACGCGGCCGTCGAAGTCATGCGCCACCCAGGTGAACATCACCTCACGGCCGGGAGCACCGTTGTACACGTGCGCGTGGACGATCAGCGGCTCCGCCGCCGTCTCCCAGATGTTGAACGGTCGATCGGTGCTGAGCTCGACGGCCAGCGCACGTCGTGACGCGATCGCTTCGACGATCGCAGGGCGCTCATCCGCGGGGCCCAGGACGACCCGTGCTGTCGCGCGGAAGACGCCCGCGGACACCGGAGACGCGGGGAGATGCACCGCGCCGTTGTCCCGCCACCCGGAATTCGCACCGGGGGCGACGATCGACAGAGCCGTGTCTCCGCGCTCCTGCACGAACATCGTGCGCGCACCGTCCTGATAGGGGATGCCGCCGCGCGGATCTCTCACCCAGTCGGCGGGACCGTGGAAGGTCTCCGTGACCGTGCCCGCGGGCACGGGCTCACGCCTCATCATCCCCGTGCTCATCGTCGTGGCGCCGGGGAGGTTCACGTCATACACGATCTCCAGGCTGCGCCCGCGTGGGGTGAACGTGCCGCGCACGGACGATCCCGCCGGGGCATTGGGCGGCACATCCCACGTCACGATGAGTGCCGGCGTGCCGTCCGGAGCGGTTCCGAGCGCGCTCGTGCCGGTGGTGAGGTTGAGGACGCCGGAGCGATAGCCCGTGAAGCGCTGAACCTGCGTGCCGGCAGCGTCCAGGAGCGTGACCCGGCCGCCGTCGGCGCGGATGGAGAATCCCGTGCCGGCGAGCACGAGATCGGTGTCCGCCACCGCGGACGCCGGGGCGGCGTCCAGCAGCAACTGGGCGCCGATCACGCCGACCGCGGCAGCTCCGAACAGCTGGCGGCGGGTGAGGTGGATGCGATCGGCGAGGCCGAAGGCCGCGCCGGGGTCCGATGCGTTCTCACGTGCGTCCTCGGACATGAGTGCTCCTTCTCTTTCATGGTTTGTTGGTGAGGTGCCGTCAGCCTTTGACGGCGCTGGTCATGCCCACGCCACGGAGGAACTGCTTCTGGAACACCAGGAACAGGACCACGGGAATGAACACGGCGATGAAGAGGCCGGCCATGAGCAGGGAGATCTCCGATGTGCCGGACAGGCGCGGCAGCGAGACCGAGAGCGGCTGCAGGGCAGTGTCCGTGAGCACCAGCATCGGCCAGAGGAACTCCTTCCAGGCGGCGATGATCGTAAGCAGAGACACGACCCCGAGGATCGGACGCGACAGTGGAAGCACGATCGACCACAGCACGCGCAGCGGGCCCGCGCCGTCGACGCGAGCGGCCTCGAAGAGCTCCTGGGGGAGAGCGTCGAAGAATCGTTTGATGATCACGATGTTGAAGGCGTTCGCGGCTGCGGGCAGCCACACGGCCCAATAGGTGTTGAGAAGGGTCCCGCCGGTGACCGGCAACTCGAGGATGGTGAGGTACAGGGGCACGAGAGAGACGACGCCCGGGATGAACAGCGTCGCCAGGATCAGCGCGGAGAGCACGTTGCCCCACTTCGGACGCAGGACGGACAGGACGTAGGCTGCGGTGACGCACACGAAGAGGGTGACCACCCAGGATCCGAGGGCGAGGACGACCGTGTTCCAGAGCGACTGACCGACGGCCAGCTGCGTCCATGCCTGCCCCATGATCTGCGGCTGGAATCCGCTCGGCCAGAGGGCGAACGGCTCTTTGACGGTGTCCTGAGCCGTCGACGTCGCTGCTTTGAACAGCCAGGCGATGGGGCCCGCGCCGACGACGACGAGTGAGACCGCGACGAGCAGCTCGATCAGGCGCATGCTCCATCGGACGGCCGGTCGCTGCAGATCCCGGTCGGAGACGACCGTGCGCTCTCGGGGTTCGCGTGTGCTCATCAGTCCTGTCCCAGCTTTCGGGTCGCGAGGTTGTACACGGCGGCGAACAGCGCCAGCACGACGGCGAGCAGGACGCTCAAGGCCGTGGCGGCCCCGTAGTCACCGCTGACGAACGCATAGTTGTAGATCAGCAGCAGCACGGTGAGCGTCGCATTGTCCGGACCGCCATTGGTGAACAGGAACGGTCCGGAGAACACCTGGGCCGTGCCGATGATCTGAAGCAGGATCAGGACGACGATGATGCCGCGGATCTGAGGCAACGTGATGTGCCAGATCCTCCGCCAGATCCCCGCACCGTCGAGCTCCGCGGCTTCGTACAGATCGTTGCGGACGGCGGTGAGCGCTGCGAGGAAGATGATGACGTTCGTTCCCGCCCCGGCCCAGGTCGCTTCCAGGACGAGGGACGGCATCGCGGTCGTCGCCGAGTTCAGCCAGGCCAGCGGACCCCAGCCGAACCAACCGAGCACAGTGTTGAAGAGTCCGGTGGGTGCGGGATCGAAGAACACCTTCCACAGCAGGATGGACACCACCGGCGGGAAGATCACGGGAAGGTAGGCGAGGACGCTGTAGACGCCGCCGCGGGCACGCAGTTCCGACATGGCCACGGCAAGGATGATCGGCAGCGGGAATCCGATCAGGAGGCAGAGCAGCCCGTACCAGAGGGTGTTGACGATCGCTTTGGACAGCAGCGGATCGGTGAGCACATAGGCGAAGTTGTCCCAGCCGACCCATTCAGGTGCCTGGACGAAGTTCGTGTGCTGGAAGCTGAGCACCAGTCCGGAGACGATCGGTCCCCAGGAGAAGTAGAGGAACGTCAGCACGACCGGCAGAGCGATGGCGACGGCCCAGAGCTGCTCGCGTCCGAACCGGTTCCGGCGTCGCCGGCGCGGAGGCGTCGCTGAGGCGGGTGCCTCCGCAGTCGCCTCAGGAAGCTCGGCGTCCATGAGAACGGTCATGTCGTGCCTTTCGCGGTCGGGGGGGGAGGGAGACCGCGCTCCCTCCCCTGAGGGTCAGCGCGAAGCGCGGTCGACCTTGTCCTGCGCGGCGGAGGCCGCGTCGGCCAGCACCTGCGCGATGTCCGCATCCTGCTCGGTGAGCACCTTCTGGATGGCGGAGTCGAGGATGCCGTAGACATCCTGTGCGGCGGTGACGGGTTCGGCCTTGAGCTCGACCTCGGCCAGGTTGTCGTTGTAGGCCTGGACGTTCTCCTGCGGCACGTTGATGAACTCTTCGACCCACTCCAGGTAGTTCTCGTACAGTTCGGGTGCGACAGGACTGACCCGGGGGATGCCGACGCTGCCGCCATCCGCCGCCGAGGCCTCCGCGGCCTCCTTGGCCGCGTCCTCGTCGCTGTACAGCGAGAGGTCGGCGAACTCGATCCACTTCACCGCTGCTTCCTTCTGAGCCTCCGTGGCCTTCGGGCTCACGATCTCGACCGACCCTCCGGCAAGCACCTCGCCGTCGAAGCCGGGCCCGGTCGGCACCGGCCCGATCCCGACGACCGACCGGTCCATGCCGTAGGTGTTGATGACCGTTCCGTACGAGCCGGACGGTGCGGACAGGAACATTCCGATCTCGCCGGCACCGAAGTCCTTGCCGATGTCGGCCATGTTGTAGAGGAAGTTCGACCCCATCGACTGGTCGTCCCATCGCATCTGTCGCAGGTACTCCAGCGCCTGGGCTGCCGCGGCGTCGTCGAAGGTGATCTCCGTGCCCTCGTCGTTCTCGACGCTGCCGCCCATGCTGTAGATCTGCGCGGTCAGCATCCATCCGCCGGTGTTCTCCGTCGTCATCTGGGCGTACCCGGTCTTGCCGGTCTTCTCCGAGATGGTCGCGGCGTAGTCGACGACCTCGTCCCAGGTCGTGGGCGGGGCGTTCGGATCGAGACCGACCTGTTCGAACAGCTCCCGGTTGTAATACAGCCCGATGGCATAGGGGTTCACAGGGACGCCGAACTGCTGGCCGTCCGCATCCTGTGCGATGGTCGCCGACTGCGGATTGAGCTGCTCGGCGATGCCGGCGTCCTCCAGCTGGGTCGTGATGTCCGCGACCTGGCCGCGGGCGATCAGGCCCTGGATCTCGGTGAACGGCACCTTGAGCACCGTCGGCAGAGTGCCTCCGGCGACGCCGGCCTGGAACGTCTGCGCCTCCCACACCTGCTCGATCGGCTCGACGGTGATGTCCGGGTGGAGCTCGCTGAACTGCTCGAGGCGAGCGTCGAAGACGGCGCGAGCCGCTTCCTGGTCGGGGGTGGGGTAGTCGCCCACCTGGATCGTCACGGGGCCGCTCTCTTCTTGAGGTGCGGCGGTGCTGCAGCCGGTCAGCGCGGCGGCTGACACGGCGACGATGCCGAGGATCGCGTGCGGTGCTCTGCGGGATTTCATCCTTGAACTCCTTGTTCTTGTGTTGCGGTGGTGGTCAGGCGGACAGGGCGAGGCGCTCTTCCTCGACGGTGTGGAGCAGTGGTTCGCCGGTGACGAAGCGTTCGATCTCCTCGGCTGCCAGCGCGCCCAGGCGCGCCTCCTCTGTACCGAGGCTGCCGGCGATGTGCGGCGTCACGAAGGTGTTCGGCAGGGTGAGGAGCGGATGCCGATCGGGGAGCGGCTCGGGATCGGTGACGTCGAGCAAGGCGAAGAGGTCGCTGCGGTGGGCGAGCACGTCGGCGAGGAGGTCGTTGTCGACGAGTGCACCGCGAGCTGTGTTGATCAACGTCGCACGCTGCGGCATCCGCAGCAGCAGGTCCCGAGTGATCATGCCGGTCGTGGATGCGGTCAGCGGAGCGTGCAGAGACACGACGTCCGAGAGCGCGAAGAGAGTGTCGAGGTCGACGAGATCGGCCGTGGTGCGCGCGGAGGCAGGGACGTGGGGATCGTAGGCGAGCACGCGCACGTCCAGCTCGGAGAGCCGTCCGGCGACGAGTGAGCCGATGCGCCCCAGACCGACGAGCCCGATGACCGCGCCATCGATTCCGCGGACGCCCGATCGGCGCGCGGCGGCGCCGGCCTCCCGGCTGCTCGCGGCGAGTCGCCACGCGTTCTTCAGCGACAGCTGAATCTGGGCGACGGTGAAGTCGGCGACGGAGACGGCATTCGCATCCGCGGCTGTGGACACCTGGATGCCGCGCTCCCAGAGCGCGTCGGTGACCAGCTCGCGAACCGTTCCCGCGGCATGCACCACGAGGCGCAGTCCCGGCAGCGTGTCCAGCGCATCGCGATCCAGGCGCGCCGTCCCCCAGCCGGTGATGAGGATGCTCGCGTCTCGGGCCGAATGAGCCTCGTCGAGCGGGCGCAGGGTCATGGGGTCGAGATCGAGAAGATCCGCGTGCCGGCCGATGGCGAGACGGGCGTCGGCATCGAGCACGGTGTGCCGCCACGGGTGTCCGAGGCTCACAGCGACGACGGGACGCGTCGAGGCGCCGGTGGGGCGGGTCGCGGTCATGGACGTCCTCTCGGTGCTGCGCTGCGCCGGCGCTGATCGTCCGACCTCTGGAGTCTGTCCGCAGTCGTCGAGAACGATCAACTTCAATGGGCAAAACGATCGAAAATGATCGCGCCTCTGCGGTCAGAGGGCGCGGAGGGCCATGCGCAGAGACCGCGTGCCCTGTGGGCGAAGGAACATGCGCGTGACGCTTTCGCCCCAACTCGCGCGAAGGACCGGATCATTCAGCGGAATCACCTCGCAGTCGACGTCCGCGTCGACGTCGAGGAGGACGAGGGGCCGGCCCGAGTCCGGGCCGATGAGTTCCCAGCCTTCGGAGACGCGTTGTGGTGCACGTGCCAGCATGACGATCACAGCCGGGGTGTCGCGGGCCTCCCACTCGTCGGTGATCTCCAGACCGACCGCGTTCGGGCGGAACGCCCGCGTCCATCGGGTGAACGCGCCCTCCGGGTAGGCGGTGGCGAGATCGAGGGTGAAGGACCAGTCCTCGCCGCCGCCGATGCTGACGTCGGACGCTCGGAAGGCGGGCCCCACACCCTGCTGGGTGTTGCCGGCTCCGATCGGGACGCTGTGGTATTCGGATCGGGTGAACCACTGCTCGTAACGCGCATCGGTGAAGCTGCTCGCGGTGTACAGGCCGGAGCCGAGGTCGATGATCAACGGCTCACCGCTCACGCCGACGACGAAGCTGCCGACGTCGAGGTGGTTGTGCGGCTCATCGTTGTGGCCGCCCTTCGCGACCAGTCGAAGGGCGCCGGCATCGGCGGAGAACACGCCGGTGTCAGGAAGGATCCGGGTGCCGAGCGGCCGCGTGTCGTGCAGCGGCGGCAGACCGCACCACTGGTCATCGAACAGGGAGGCCAGCGCTCTGCCGAGCGGGAGCGGGAGCGACACCGGGGGCTGAGGTCCGCGCATGACCCGCGCGTATTCGGCGACGTCGTCGCTGCCGACCGCTCGACCGAATCGGTGCAGCAACGCCGGAGCGTGTCGCTCGTTCATGGAGCCTCCGCTGCGGGCTGCCATCCGGGGGCGGCCGTCGGCGAAGGCCGCGTTCCAGACCCCGTCCCCGAGCGCGACGGACAGCGGATACTCTGCCATCCGGCGCACGAGGGGCGACGAGAGCACCTGTGCGGCGGTATCCGGGTCGCCGAGACCCAGCAGTTCGATCGCCTCGAAGAATCGAGCTCCCGAGTGCCACCAGTACATGACGCCTTCAGGGCAGCCGCCGTCCTCCGGCACCCCGCGGACGTATGCGTCCAGGCTGTCGACGCAGGTGCGGAGGATGCGCTCGGTGTGTCGGGCATCCTCAGGTGGGGCGATGAGCGCCGTGGCCAGCACGTTGGAGATGATCCAGGGATTCCAATTGCTCGGGAGCCCGAACCAGAAGTATCCGCGTGCATCCCGCTCGAACGGGTCGAGCAGGCGCTGAGACACGGCATGGAGGATGGCGGTGCCGAGGGCGCCCAGTCGCTCCTCGTGGACGGCGAGAGTCCACGCCAGCAGAGCGGCGGTCTCCGAAGCGAACAGATCAATCACCGGCCGCTCCGGATCGGGAAGCTCATCGAGATCGCCGCCGGGCTGTCTGTTGTGCGCCGGGACGCACCACGTGACCTCCTCGAGGATGACGCTCACGGCGGCATGGAGATCCTGATCCGCGCCGGGACTCGGGGCCAGCGCAGCGGCGAGCGCTGCAAGCGTCAGTCGTCGTCGTCGTTCGAAGTAGGGGGTCTCGTACGGCGTGCGTTCGCCACGTCGGTGGAAGGCCAGCCAGCGGCCGGAGTCGAGCGTCGGAACGGGTTCGTCGGCCACTCGTGCGGCAGCGGCCAGGATGTCGGCCGTGCTTGCCCGATCTCGAGTCCGCCAGGCGGTGTCGCCGGCCGACGGATACGGCCGGTACGGGGCGTTCCGGGCGATCCCGACCGGATCGAAGACAGTCAGATCGGGGAGGACATCGGGCATGGGAAGACGCTACCGGCCGGACGGAGCACCGCTATCGCAGAACGATCAAACGATCGACAATGATCGGAACGGGCTTACGATGGGCGCACGCGCAGTCGACGGTACAGCTGCGCCGTGCCGAAGGAGTCGCCGAGTGATCGCTGCCGAACGCCGAACCGCCATTCTGCGCGAATTGCGCCTGCGTGGAACGCTGTCCGTCTCCGAATTCGCGGGAAGGCTCGGCATCTCGCCGATCACGCTGCGGCGCGATCTGGCCGAACTGGAACGGGAAGGACAGCTCGCGCGCGTCCACGGTGGTGCCACTTCGGTCGCCGCGACCGAGATCGAACCGGGGTCGGCGCCGCGCTCGGTCAAGCAGCTGGCCGCGACGTTCGGCCTCGCTCCTCGAGGAACCGGGGGACCGGTCGCGACGATCGGGATGATCGCCCCCACGCACGGCTACTACTACACCGAGATCATCGCGGGAGCGAAGGAGGCCGCACGACTCGCGGGCGTGCGGCTCGTCCTGGCCATTTCGGACTACAACCCGGCCGAGGAGCGCAGAATGTTCGAGCGGATGGTGTCGCTCGGGCTGGACGGCATCCTCATCACCCCGAGCCGTTCCGAGCTCGCCGACAGTCCGCTGCGCGATCTCATCGAGTCCTCACCCGTGCCGGTCACGGTGCTGGAGCGGGTGTGGGAGTTCCCGACCCGCGGTCGCGTGGTCGATTCGGTCCGTACGGATCATCGACACGGAGCCGAGATCGCGCTGTCGCACCTCATCGACCTCGGGCACCGGCACGTCGGCGGCTGGTCGTTCGACAATCCGCACGCCGCCGAGATCCGTGCAGGCTTCGAGGCCGCAGCCGAAACTGCTGGATGCATCGTCCATCGACCCGTGTTCGACTACGGCCATGCCGATTGGGACAGCGTGGACATGCGTCGAAACGTGCGGCGATACCTGGAGGAGGCAGTGGAGGCCGGCGTCACCGCGGTACTCGTGCACCCCGACGAATTCGCGCTCCAGATGATGCAGGAGGCGGCCGCGGCCGGCATCGACGTGCCTGGAGAGCTCTCGATCGTCGCCTACGACGACGAGGTCGCGGGGCTCGGCGAGATACCGCTCACGGCTGTCGCTCCGCCGAAGCGATCCCTCGGATTCGTCGCTGTCGACGCGTGCTTGCGCAGCGTCGCCCATGCCGGGCCGACGGTCGAGGAGTTCCCGTCGCAGCGCGTGAGGCTCCTGCCGGTGCTCCGTGTGCGCGAGTCGACCGGGTCACCCCGCTGAGAGCTACCACGGCGCCGCCCGCGTTTCAACGGTCTGTGCACGCGGTGGCGCAGCGGTCGAGAGTCGAGGCATGAGCATCAACGACACCTTCACTCCGCCCACGACGACCGACGGACAGGCGATCTGCGATCGCCTGGACGCCATCCATGCCGACCTGCGAGAGCTCATCGCCCAGCAGGGCACTCAGGGGCTCGGATGGGACGGGGGACAGACGACCGCCGCGCCGGACGGCACCGGCGGAACTCCCGTCTGAGCGGGTTCAGCCCTCGCGACGGCGGACGATCTCGCTGATCCAGATCGGCGCGAACGGCGACGTGCACCCCGGCGCGGTCGGATAGTCGGCGAGAACCTGAAGCTTCTCGCCGATCGCCAGCGCGCGCTCGCGCAATGCGGGGTGGAAGATCCCGATCTGGGCCAGCGTCTCGTTCATCGCCCACTGCAGGCGGGAGGGCGCGTCCCTCATGTCGCGCTCGATGATGTCGAGCAGGTACTCCAGGTCGAGGCCGTCGGCACCCTTCGTGACGCGCACGCTCGTGAGCGACCACGCCGCGGCGGCAACGGTGGGATCGCCAGCCTCGAACCAGCGCAGCCGCAGCTCCTCGGCGTGGGGCGACTTCTTGGCGAGGTAGTTCACGAACCAGTCGTTGACCTTCGGCACCTCGGTCTCGCGCACCATCGCATCGAGTTCGTCCGCGCTGAAGTCCTTCACGCGGCAGATGAGCATCGACAGCAGCCGGGGAGCGGTCTCGCCCGTGGCCCACAGCTGGACCGCGAGCGGGTGGTCGGTCTTGATCGTCTTCGCGAGGGCGCGCAGCTGCGACAGGTTGATGCCGTGGTCGTCGCCGCGCTTCTCGTTGGCGGCGCGCATCTTCGGGTCCTCGAGGGCGGCGAGGTCCGCCAGCGCCTGGTCCAGTCCGGTCATCTTCCCAGCGTACGTCGCGGGCCGAACGGACATGGCCGGTCGCGCCCGCCGGTCGAGCCCTGCCCATCCGAGTTGACGAGGGCTCGACGCGTAGATGAGAATGATTATCATTCCGGCTGATCGATCGCGCGGTCCTCGCGTCAGGCGCTGATCGCGTTCTGCCGGAGTCCCGCCATCCCGACAATGTCGGCACCATGCCCGGCGAACGGATCCACGAGCCCGATGACCTCTTTCACCAGCCGCACCGCCGAGACGGCCAGCCGCGTTCCATGGCGCGGTGAATACGCCGGAAGATCCTCGACCGGCGCGGCCCTCGTGCTGATCGGTCTCGCTGTCGTCCTCGTCGTGTCGATGTTCGTGGCGATCGGACTCGGCTCGGCTGTCATCCCCCCGGAGGACACGGCGCGCTACCTGTGGGCCTCGGTCACCGGCGGTGCGATCCCCGCGGACGAGGCGACGCGCTACCAGATCATCTGGCAGATCCGCGCTCCGCGCGTCCTTCTGGCTGCCGTCGTCGGCGCCGGGTTGAGCGCGGTTGGTGTCGCGATACAGGCGCTCGTGCGAAACTCGCTCGCCGACCCCTACATCCTCGGTGTCTCCTCGGGCGCGGCAGTAGGAGCGGTCACCGTGTCGCTGCTCGGGGCCCTGGCAGGACTCGGCATCTACGCGGTCTCCGTCGGGGCGTTCATCGGAGCGCTGCTCGCGACCGTGCTCGTCTACACGATCGCTTCCGGCCGCCTCGGCTTGACGCCCCTGCGGCTCGTGCTGACGGGAGTCGCGCTGTCCTTCGGATTCCAGGCGGTGATGAGCGTCATGATCTACTTCGCCCCCACCAGTGAGGCGACCTCGACAGTGCTGTTCTGGACGATGGGCTCGTTCGGCGCCGCGCAGTGGGGGTCGTTGCCGGTGGTGGCTGTCATGGTCGTCGCGGGCATCATCGTGCTGCACCGCGGAAGCCGTGCACTCGACGTGATGTCGCTGGGTGACGAAGCGGCCGCGAGCCTGGGCGTGGACGCGTCGCGGTCGCGAAAGCTCCTTTTCGCGGTGACGGCTGTCATGACCGGCGCGATGGTTGCGGTCAGCGGCACGATCGGCTTCGTGGGTCTGGTGATCCCTCACATCACCCGCATGATCGTGGGCGCCACGCACGCCCGCCTGCTGCTGGTCGCGCCCTTCGTCGGTGCGATCCTCATGGTCTGGGTGGACCTGCTCGCGCGCACTCTGGTCGCTCCCCGCGAGCTGCCGCTCGGTGTGCTGACGGCGCTGATAGGTGTGCCCATCTTCATCGTGCTCATGCGCCGCCGCAGCTACGCCTTCGGGGGACGTTGATGGACCTGCGCATCGAGAATCTGGACATCGAGATCGCAGGTCGTGCGCTCGTGCACGACCTCGACCTCCGCGTCGCGGAGGGCGAGGTCGTCGGCCTGGTCGGTCCGAACGGTTCCGGGAAGTCCACGGCGCTGCGTGCGGTGTACCGCGCTCTCGTGCCCGCCGGCGGGGTCGTCCGCATCGGTGGCGACGACGTCCGCGAGCTGTCCCTGCGCGAGAACGCCCGACGCGTGGCCGCACTGACGCAGGAGGGCGGATCGGACTTCGACTTCACCGTCGAGGAGACCGTTGCGCTCGGCCGCACTCCGCACAAGCGCGGCAACGAACCGCTCACCGCTGAGGAACGTGACCTCGTGCGCGCGGCCATGCAGCGGATGGATGTCGGGCACCTGGCGGCGCGCGGCGTCCTCGGTCTCTCCGGTGGAGAGCGGCAGCGGGTGCTCATCGCTCGTGCTCTCGTGCAGCAGCCGCGGGTACTCGTGCTCGACGAACCCACGAATCACCTCGACATCCGCCATCAGGTCGACCTGCTCGGCCGCATTCGCGCGGACTCGCTCACCACCGTGGTCGTGCTGCACGATCTGAACCTCGCGGCAGCCGCCTGCGATCGGATCGCGGTCATCGCCGAAGGCCGGCTGGCCGCCGTGGGGACACCGCATGATGTGCTCACGCCGTCGCTGCTCGCCGAGGTGTTCGGCGTGGCGGCGACCGTGATCGCGCACCCGCTCACGGGTGACCCTCAGATCCTCTTCGCGCTCGATCAGGGCGCATTCTCATCCGGCGTGCATGCTGCGCACAACACGAAAGGCCTCTCCCTATGACTGACCGCATTCGATCCCGCCGGCGCGTCGCCGCGCTCATCCCCGCGACGGCGATCGCGCTGATCACCACTGCGTGCGGCGCCCAGATCGAGGATGCACCCGGCGTGGAGGCGTCGGCGACGGTGAACCGTTGCGGCGAGCCCGTCGAATACACGACCCCGCAGCGAGCCGTCGTCTACGAGGGAGGAAGCGCCGACAAGATGTTCGCGCTCGGTCTGACGGATCACGTCCTCGGGTACGTCATGCCTCCGGCCAATCCGCCGGTGAGCGAGTCGCCCTGGGCGGAGGAGTACGAGAAGGTCGAGTTCCTCTCCGATGACTTGCTCAATCGTGAACTCGTGGTCGATGCGGACGCCGACTTCGTCGTCGCCGGCTGGAACTCGGGCTTCTCCGACTCGCGCGGCATCACCCCCGAGATCCTCGACACCCTGGGCATCCAGAGCTTCATGCACTCGGAGACGTGCTTCAACTACCCGGGATTCCCCGAGCAGCACACGCCGTTCGAAGGGCTCTACACGGACCTGGAGCGGCTCGGCGAGATCTTCGGCGTCGAAGAGCGCGCGGAGCAGATCATCTCCGAGTACAAGGAGCGGGTCGCCGCGGTCCAGGAGCAGGCGCCGGACGGCGACCCGATCAAAGTCTTCCTCTACGATTTCGGCACCGACAAGCCGTTCACCGCTGCGAGCCAGGTGCCGCCGAACGACATCATCCGCTATGCCGGCGGAGAGAACATCTTCGGCGATGTCGAAGCGCGCTGGACAGAGGCCACCTGGGAGGCCGTGGTCGAGGCCGAGCCAGAGGTCATCATCATCCTCGAATACCAGGACCAGCCCGCCCAGGAGAAGATCGACTTCCTGAAGTCCAATCCCACGACGGCCTCGCTCCCCGCGGTGGTGAACGACGAGTTCTACATCCTCGACTACAACGAGGCCATCTCCAGTCCCCGCAACATCGACGGGCTCGAAGGGTTCGCCGAATATCTCCGTGAGTATGCCGAGGCACGCTGAACGAAGCCGGGCCGGCGGCCGGCGCACTGCCGCCGTCGCCGGCCCGGCGAACCACCATGTCCTTCCCTGACGCTCAGCACGATTCGCCCGTTGCGGACGCGCGGATCATCCGAGCCCTGTGGCCGGTGCTCCTCGCCGCCGTCATCGGTCTGTTCCCCTTCACCGTCTACTCCACATTCCTCGTCCCGATCGCTGGGAGCGCCGACCAGGATGCTTCGACCGTCGGAATGCTGCGCGGACTCGGCGGGGTCGCCGCACTCGTCGTCGGCGTCGCTCTCGCTCCGCTCATCGCACGCTGGTCCGCCCCGTACGCCGCGGCGACGAGTCTGGCGTTCCTGGCGGTCACCAGCCTGGTAGCCACGCTCGGATCGCTCCCCGCCTTCGTGATCTTCTGCATCGGGATCGGTGCCGCGACCGCGATCCTCACGCCCACCCTGCTCACGATGGCGACCACGATGTTCTCGCGTCGCGGCGACTCCGGACGGGCGGCGACGATGGTGACCGCGACGCAGTCCCTCGCCGCAGTTCTCGCAGCCCCCGTCATCGGTGCGATCGGTTCCTGTGGCGGATGGCGCGGTACGCTGTGGGTCACTGCAGGCCTGGCGGGGGTCACGGCGACGCTCTTCCTCCGTGCGGACCGGAACGAGGAGGTGCGGGACACGGCACGCCTGGGGTACAAGGATGCGTTCGGGCTGCTTCGCCGCCGCGGCGATCTTCTGGCGCTCATCGGCATCGCGTTCCTGCGTACCACCGCTTTCATGGGGTACCTGGCGTTCCTCGCCCAGCACTACCACGACCGATTCGAGCTCGACCCGGTCGCGTTCACTCTGGTGTGGACGCTCAGCGGAGCGTCGTTCTTCACGGGCAACTACCTCGCCGGTCGCTGGGCGAGAAGAGCCGGCACACGGCGGCACCTCCTCTATGGGGGCCTCGGCGGCGGAGCCGTCGCGCTCGTGGTCGTCTTCACCGCCGATGCGCTGCCTGTCGCACTCGCCGCCACCGCTCTCATGGGCTTCAGTCATGCGATCGTCGCCGCCCTCATCACCACTCTGATCGCAGAATGCGGAGGAGAAGTCACGACCGCCGCCTACAGCATCAACGGTGCAGGAATGAGTCTCGGGGTCTTCGTCGGCGCCGTCCTCGCCGGCGCGGGGCTGGCGCTGGGTGCTGGGCTCGGCCTCGCGATCGCACTGCTGGTTCCTGCTGTTGTCGCCCTCGCGCTGATACCTGCCGCGCTGGGATCGCGTTCAGCAATCGGCTCCGGATCTCGGTCGCGTCAGGAGGCGTCCTGATCATCCCCGACGAGCTCGCCGCGGATGCGGCGCAGGTCCTCCAGCAGCGACCCGATCAGGATCCAGTGCGCGGAGGCGGGTGGCTTCACCTGCAGCGGCGCTGTCAGAGCCGGAACGGCCGAGGTCAGAGTCTCGGGTTCGGGGGCGACATCCGCGATCTGCACCTTCAGGCGCACGTCGTGACCCGCGCGGCGCAGCTGCTCCGCGATGGCGTGCACGGTGGGCTCGTCCCCGAGCGCATCGTCGTAGTGGTCGAAGTACGCTCGCGTCATGCCGATCACCTGGGTGACGATCGGCGACAGCGTGGTCAGCAGAGCGCGCATCTCCGTCAGGTCATCGCGGTGCGACGAGCGCCGCGGGTTGAGCGTGAGCGACTCCTCTCCCGCGGCGATGGACGCCTCGGCCGCCGCCTGCATCGGCCTCAGCAGCCGCGCCTGCAGCATCAGCTCCTGCAGCTGCGCGGGAGTCCGCACCGAGGGGAGGGCTTCCGCCAGGCGGTCGAGGCTCGCGGCCAGTTCGGCGCCGAGCAGTCCGAGGTCGCGCCGGGCGGGCGCGACCAGCACGGGTGGCACGATCAGGGCGTTCACGATGATGCCGATCACGACCCCGATGAGCGTCTCGACGATGCGGTCGACGGCGTACTGCGGACTCGACGACCCCAGCGCGAGCACGAGCATCGCCGAGATCGCGACCTGGTTCCCGGTACCTGGAGTCGCGCGCAGCGCCCAGGCCACGAGCATCGCCACGACGATGGCGAGCAGCACCACCCAGCTCTGCGGTCCCAGCAACAGGCTCAGGCCGACCGCGATCAGGACGCCGGCGATCACCCCGACGCTGCGCTCGAGCGCCTTGGTCAGTGACTGGTTCACGCTGGGCTGCACGACGAGGAGGGCCGCGATGGCTGCGAAGACGGGCAGTGGCCCCGGCACGAGCCAGCCCGCGATGAGCCAGGCCGCGATCGTGGCGACCGCGGACTTGACCACCTGCAGCAGAGGAGCCCGTCTCGCACTGCGCACCGCCGCCGTCATCCGCATGCGTCCACGTTAGCCCCGTGTCACAATCGGGCATCGGGAACTGAGGCGACCCTAACCTTCTGTTAGATTAGGGCAGGCTTACCAAAGCTTAAGGCGCTTCGCGCCGCACCCAGACCCCGATTCCGAAAGGGATGCCCGTGCGCACCTCTCGTCTCCTCGGCCTCGCCGCCGCCGTCGTGCTGGCCGCCGGCCTTTCCGCCTGCGCGTCCTCCGCACCTACCAGCACCGACGTCGCGGGCGGCAACCCCGCATCCGACGGCGCGTTCCCCGTGACGATCGAGCACGTCTACGGCGAGACCACCATCGAGGCCAAGCCCGAGCGCGTCGCCACGGTGGCCTGGGCCAACCACGAGGTGCCGCTGGCGCTCGGCATCGTGCCCGTCGGCATGAGCAAGGCCACCTGGGGAGACGACGACGGCGACGGCATCCTGCCCTGGGTCGAGGATGCACTCGAGGAACTGGATGCCGAGGCGCCGGTGCTCTTCGACGAGACCGACGGCATCGACTACGAGGCCGTCGCGGACACGAAGCCTGACGTCATCCTGGCCTCCTACTCCGGTCTCACGCAGGAGGACTACGACACGCTCTCCAAGATCGCACCAGTCGTCGCGTACCCCGGCGTCGCGTGGGGGACGTCGGTCGAGGACATGATCACCATGAACTCCGAGGCGCTCGGGCTCGCCGACGAGGGCGACGCGCTCATCGAGGACCTGCACGCGCAGACGGATGCCGCTCTCGAAGCGCACCCCGCGCTGAAGGACGCGAGCGTCCTCTTCAGCTACATCGACCCCAACGACCTCAGCCAGATCGGCTATTACACGGCCGCCGACACGCGTCCAGGGTTCCTGCACTCGATCGGCGTCCCGATGCCGGCCATCGTGGAGGAGAACGCCGACAGCACCGAGTTCTACCTGACCACCAGCTCCGAGGAGGCGGACGCGTTCGTTGACGTCGACCTGTTCGTCACCTACGGCGACGAGTCGATCATCCCGGTGCTTCAGGCGGACCCGCTGCTGTCGAAGATTCCCGCTATCGCCGAGGGGCGCATCGCCATCCTGGGCGACGCGACGCCCCTCGCGGCGTCCGCGAACCCCTCGCCGCTGTCGATCCCGTGGGGCATCGAGGAGTACTTCGCCCTGCTCGAGGCCCCGCTCGTCTCCGAGTGACCTCAGCATCCGTCACCGCAGCACCGGGCACCGTCGACCTTCGGCGCCCGGTGCTGGTGCGCGTGCTCTGGCTGCTGGCCGGGCTCGGCGTCGTCGTCGTGCTCAGCATCCTGTCCCTGTCCTTCGGCGTGCGCGCCGTGACCGTCGACGACGTCCTCGGCGCGCTGGCCGGACACGACGACACGATCGCCCAGGCCGCGATCATCAAACGGATCCCGCGCACCGTCCTGGCGATCCTCATCGGAGCGGGCCTGGCGCTGTCCGGCGCCACCATGCAGGCTGTCACGCGCAACCCGATCGCCGACCCCGGCATCCTCGGCGTCACCACCGGCGCCTCTCTCGCGGTCGTCATCGGAATCGCGTTCCTCGGACTCTCCGACGCGAACGGCTATCTGTTGGTCGCGATCGTCGGCGCCGCGCTCGCCGCCGCCTTCGTCTACACGGTCGGCTCGCTCGGACGCGGAGGGGCGACGCCGCTCAAGCTCGCCCTGGCAGGGGCGGCGACTTCCGCCGCCTTCGCCTCGCTCATCAGCGCGATCATGCTGCCGCGTGTGGACCTCCTGCAGTCGTTCCAGTCCTGGCAGGTGGGCGGCGTCGGCGGAGCCGAATGGCCGCGCATCGCGATGACCGCGCCCGTCCTCGCCGTCGGGGCCCTGATCTGCTTCGCCTGCGCACGTGGCATGAACTCGCTCGCGCTCGGCGACGACATGGCCGCCGGCCTCGGCGAGCACGTGTTCCGCACGCGTCTCGTCTCGGCGATCGGCGCCGTCATCCTCGCCGGAGCCGCGACCGCCATCGCCGGCCCCATCGGCTTCGTCGGACTCGTCGTCCCGCACATGTGCCGGATGCTCATCGGCACGGATCACCGCTGGCTGCTGCCGTTCTCGGCCCTGGCGGGATCCGTGCTGCTGCTCGGCAGCGACATCATCGGGCGCGTCATCGCGCCCTCTTCCGAGGAGATCCAGGTGGGCATCATCACCGCCCTCGTCGGCGCCCCGTTCTTCATCTGGATCGTCCGCCGGCAGAAGGTGCGCGAACTGTGACCGTCATGAAGACCGCCCCGCTGCGCCCCGCCTCAGCTCCGGGCGAGGTGCGACCGGACGTCCGGGCGATCATCGCCGGTCGGCGCGCCCGGCACCGCCGTCACGCGAGCGCCACGATCGTCCTCGCGGGTCTGCTCGTCGCCCTCGTCGCCACGGCCCTGATGGTCGGCGACACCTTCTACACGCCGGGCGAGGTCATTCGCGTCATGCTCGGCGAGACAGTCCCGGGGGCCTCCTTCACGGTCGGCGAACTGCGGCTGCCCCGCACGGCGCTGGCGATCCTCGCCGGTATCGCGTTCGGCATCGCCGGCGTCTCGTTCCAGACACTGCTGCGCAATCCGCTCGCCTCGCCGGACATCATCGGGATCACCGAGGGGGCGAGCGTCGCCGCCGTGATCGGCATCATCGTGCTCTCCCTGGACGGACCGGTCGTCTCCGCGCTCGCCCTCGGCGGCGCCCTGATCACGGCGATCGCGATCTACCTGCTGTCGAACAAGGGCGGCTTCGCCGGCACACGGCTGATCCTGATCGGCATCGGCATCGCGGCGATGCTGCAGAGCGTGATCTCGTATCTGCTGTCCCGTGCCGCGCAATGGGACATCCAGACTGCCATGCAGTGGCTCACCGGCAGCCTCAACAACGCGTCCTGGGAGCGGGTCGCGCCGCTCGCGCTGGCCTCCCTCGTGATCCTGCCGCTCCTGTTCTCGCAGTCGAGGTCGCTCGGGATGCTGAGACTGGGCGACGACTCGGCCGCCGGTCTCGGCGTGCGCGTGAACAGCACGCGACTGCTGTTCATCCTCGGCGCCGTCGCGCTGCTCGCTTTCGCCACGGCCGCCACCGGCCCGATCGCGTTCGTCGCGTTCATGGCCGGCCCCATCGCCGCCCGCATCACGGGTCCCGGAGCGAACCTCCTGCTCCCCTCGGCGATGATCGGGGCGCTGCTCGTGCTCGGCGGAGACCTCATCGGACAGTTCGCGCTCCCCGGCCGACTTCCGGTCGGCGTGATCACCGGCATCCTCGGGGCGCCGTACCTCATCTACCTGCTCATCCGCACCAACAGACAGGGGGCATCGCTGTGACCGCGTCCCACCAGTTGAGCGCCGAGGGCGTCCGTCTCGCCTACGGCGACCGGACGATCATCGACGAGCTCGACCTCACCCTCGCCCCGGGCAAGATCACCACGATCGTCGGAGCGAACGGCTGCGGGAAGTCCACGCTGCTGCGCTCGCTGGCGCGCCTGCTGTCGCCGAGCGCCGGACAGATCGTGCTCGACGGCAAGTCCGTGCACTCGCGCCCCACCAAGGAGGTCGCCCGCATCCTCGGACTGCTGCCGCAGTCGCCGGTCGCTCCCGAGGGGATCGCGGTCGCCGACCTCGTCGGTCGCGGGCGGCATCCCCACCAGAAGGTGCTCTCGCGCTGGAGCGCCCACGACTACGAGGCCGTCGCCGACGCGCTCGCCGCGACCGGGACGGCCGACCTCGCGGATCGCAGTGTCGACGAGCTCTCCGGCGGCCAGCGGCAGCGGGTGTGGATCGCCATGGCGCTCGCGCAGGAGACCGACATCCTGCTGCTGGACGAGCCGACGACCTTCCTCGACGTCGCGCACCAGGTCGAGGTGCTCGACCTGCTCACCGACCTGAGCGTCTCGCGCGGCACCACCATCGTCATGGTGCTGCACGACCTCAACCTCGCCGCCCGCTACTCCGACGAGCTCGTCGCGATGAAGAGCGGGCGCGTGCACGCCACCGGCACCCCCGACGCGGTCGTCACCAGCGACCTCGTCGAGGCCGTGTTCGGCATGGCCAATCAGATCACCACAGACCCGGTTTCCGGCAAGCCGATGGTCACACCAATCGGGAGGCATCATGTCCGCTGAGACCACCACCAAGCAGAAGTCGTCGTACGTGCTCGGGCGCGCCGAGGTGCGCGCTGTCGAACGGGTCTCGCCGAACTTCGTGCGCATCACGTTCGGCGGAGACGAGATCGCCGAGTTCGGCACCCCTGGTGATGTCTTCGACGCCCGCATCAAGCTCATCTTCCCGCCGGCGTCCGGCATCCTGCCCCCGCTCGACCGCGACAGCGACGACTGGTGGGGATCGTTCCTGGCCGTGCCCGAAGAGGAGCGCGGCGCGATGCGCACCTACTCGATCCGGGAACTGCGGGTCTCGGATGCCGGCACTGAGGTCGTGATCGACTTCGTGCTGCACCTGGCGCCGGGCCTCACGGGTCCTGCCTCGCTGTGGGCGAGCTCCGCCTCGGTCGGCAAGGAGCTCTTCCTCATCGGTCCGCGGCGCGGCCGCGAGGAACGCGGTGGCATCGAGTACGCGCCCGGAAACGCGTCGAGCGTGCTGCTCGCGGGCGACGAGACCGCGGCACCCGCGATCGCCCGCATCCTCGAGGACGCCCCGCGCGACCTCCGCGGCCACGCCTTCATCGAGGTGCCGGTCGCCGAAGACATCCTCCCGATCGACGCGCCGGAAGGGGTCGAGGTGCACTGGCTGCCGCGGGGGACGGCCGCCCACGGGCTGCGCCTCATCCCGACCGTGCTCGACTATCTGGGGGATGACGACACCACGGAGATCACCGTCACCGACATCGACGGCGAGGACCTGGTGTGGGAGACGCCGGTGTACTCCGGGCTCGGGGAGGAGCTCGAGGACACCGGCGTCTCCACCGAACGCTACTTCTGGATCGCCGGGGAGAGCGGTGTCGTGACGACGCTGCGGCGGCACCTCGTGAAGGACCTCGGGGTGGACCGGGGACGGGTGGCGTTCATGGGCTACTGGCGCCGGGGCGTCGCGATGCGCGGCTGATCGCGCTTCGTGTCTTCCGTTCGTTGAGCGAGCGAAGCGAGTCGAAACGGGGTTTCCGGCGGGGAGCATTCCCTTCGTTCGTTGAGCGAGCGGAGCGAGTCGAAACGCGGTGTCCAGCGCCGCACATCGGTCCGGGGCGACCGCTCCGGGCTGCGGGGTGCTGCCTTCGCTCGCGGAGGGTCCCTCCCGGCTGCGCCGGGGCCCTCCCGATGCTCGCGAAGTCAGCACCCCTCCGCCCTTCGCTGCGGAGCGACGCACCACCCCTTCTTGTGAGGGGAGGGGAGTGGCAGCGTCGGCTGCGCCGACGACTGCGCCGGGGCGGGCATCGCTTCGCTCGCCCGCGACCCCTCTCGGTCGTTGAGCGAGCGGAGCGAGTCGAAACGGGGTTTCCGTCGCGAACGCGTTCGACTCGGTCGGCTGCGCCGTCCTCGCTCAACGAACGGAGGGGCCCGACGAGCCGGGGGCGTCAGTCCGAACGGGGCAAAGCGCGTCGGCGGGGCATGGTTCGATGGAGGCATGGATGAGGGGAAGCGGATGCTGGCCGAGACCCGCGCGATCTGGGCCACGGCGATCTGCTTCCTGGCCGGAGCGGTCATCGGCACCGTCGCGCTGTGGGGGAACCCCCGGCCGATCGCGGGGGACGGGTCCGTCGGCATCCCGGCCGCTCTGATCGCGGGGGCCATCGCCGCGGCATCCTTCGTGGTCAGCACCTTCCTGCACCGGCGCGGCGAGACCAAGCCCATGCCCCGCTGGCAGGCGGCCGTCTCGGACCTGTCCGCCATCGCCCTGACCATCGCCTTCGCCTGCGTCACCGCGATGGGCGTGCTGCTCGCCGGAGAGATCCTCGGCGTCGGCCTGCAGGGGCTCGAGCTGCCCGCGATCGGCGGCGGGATCGTCACGGGCGTGGCGGCGGCCGTCGCCGGGCGCCTCACCTTCACCGCCGGCATCGGCCTCGACACCGGCGACCTCGCCGGCCTGCTGTTCAGCTACCTCGTGATCGGCACGCTCTTCGCGATGCTCACGGCCGCCGATCCGCGGTGGTGGGAGCTGAACTTCTCCCAGTTGGGCATCGGCGCCGGCTCCTGGGCGTTCAATGGCACGCTCGTCGTCGCGGGACTCCTGGTCGCCACGGTCGGGTCGTACATCGGTCGGGACCTGCACCGCATCCTCGGGGACGAGGCGCTGGGCCGGGTCGGCTGGGTGGTCGCACTGTGGGCCGCCACCGGGATCGCCCTCGCCTGCGTCGGACTGTTCCCGATCCACCGCATCCTGGTGGCGCACAACATCGCGGCCCTCGCGACCCTCGTGCTCTTCGTCGCCGCCGCGGCCGTGACGACGATCGTCGTTCCCGGCCGCCCGGCACCCCTGCTGCTGACGACGGCCGTCGTGGGCGTACTGATCGCCGTCGCGGTGATCCTCGCCGAACCGTTCGGGCTTTACTCGGTCACGGTGCTCGAGGCCATCGTCGTCGGCCTCGGCCTGCTCTGGATGACGACGCTGGTGCGAGTGCTCGCGGTGCTCACGCCCGAGCAGTCGCGCCCGTCGACGCGCGCGACGCTGCGCCGCTGAGCATCCCGCGTCGGCCACTGGCATCCGGCACCGTGCCGCTCGTCGCATCCGCCGCGCGCCGAGATCCGGAGACGAGACCGAGATCCGGACGGATCTGCCGGGATCATCCGGATCTCGCGCTATTCTCCGGATCTCGCGTGCTGATCCGGCCCCGCGCCTCAGGCGCTCGCGCGCACCACGAGCTCGGTGTCGAGGATGACCGATCGGGGCTCGGCTCCCGCGATCACGTCCAGCAGCACAGTCACCATCTGCGCGCTGATCTGGTCCCACGGCTGGCGCATCGTGGTCAGCGGAGGCTGGTGCGTCGCGGCCAGCCCCGAGTCGTCGAAACCGGCGACCGCGACATCGTCCGGCACGCGCAGCCCGGCCTTGCGTGCCGCCGCGACGGCTCCGGCCGCCATCCGGTCGCTCGCCGCGAACACGGCGTCCACGCCGCGCTCCATGAGTCGGGCCATGGCGGCCTGCCCCGACTCGAACGAGTAGTCGCCGACCTCCACGAGCGACTCGTCGAACGCCTCGCCGAGCTCCTCGCGGAACCCGACGAGACGGTACCGCCCGCCCGGGGTGTCGTCGGGACCGGTGATCATGCCGATCCGCTGGTGGCCCTGCGTCCGCAGGTGCGCCGCCATCGCCCGCGCCGACGCGACCTCGTCGACCGAGACGGTCGACAGCTCGCCCTCGTGCCCGAGCGGGATGCCGCAGCACACGGTCGGGATGCCGGTGTCGATGAGCTCCTCCAGCAGAGGCTCGGACTCGTGCGAGGAGATGAGCATGACCCCGTCGACGTGGCCCGCGCTGATGAAGTGCGCCACGCTCTCTCGCTCCGCCGCGGTCCCGGCGACGAGCAGCACGAGCGTCATCGAGCGCTGGGCCAGCGCCTCGGCGGCTCCGCGCAGCAGCAGCGCGAACGTGGGGTCATCGAACAGCAGCTGCTGCGGCTCGGTCAGCAGGAACGCCATGGATCCCGCCCGGCCGGTGGCGAGGCTGCGCGCATGGTGGTTGGCCGTGTATCCGGTGGCGATGATCGCCTCCTCGACGGCGACTCGCGCGTCCGGGGACACCCAGTGCCCGCCGTTGATCACGCGCGAGACCGTGCTGCGGGAAACCCCGGCCTGCACCGCCACGTCGCGGATCGTCGGCTTCCGCTTCGCCGTCAGATCGCTCACCGGAGTGACTCTACTCACTTCCGGCGCAACCGCGAAGCCCATGCTGGGACCGGTCTCAGTTCGGTAACGCTTCGAGCATCAGGGCGGACACCGGCATCGTCGATGAGGTAGAACTGAGACCGGTCCCAGCCGCGGCATCCGATCGCCGACTGAGACCGGTCCCAGTTTCACCTGCACCACCTGCACCGACCCGATGGAGTGCCGATGACCTCCCCTCACGCCTGGCCCGAGCTCCGGGGAATCGCCTACGGAGGCGACTACAACCCCGAGCAGTGGTCCCGCGAGACCTGGCGCGAGGATGTCGCGCTCATGCGGGAGGCCGGGGTGAATCTCGTCAGCGTCGGGATCTTCTCGTGGGCGCTCATCGAGGTCGCCGAGGGCGTCTTCGACTTCGAATGGCTCGACGAGCTGCTCGACCTGCTCCACGAGAACGGCATCGCGGTCGACCTCGGCACCCCGACGGCCTCCCCGCCCGCCTGGTTCTTCGCGAACCACCCCGAGGCGCGCGTCATCGACCGCGAGGGCCGGGTGATGGGCTTCGGCTCGCGGGGCATGGCCTCGCACTCCTCGCCGGCCTACCGCGAGGCCATCGTCCGGTACGCCGACACCATCGCGGCGCGCTATGCGAAGCATCCGGCCGTCGTGCTCTGGCACGTCCACAACGAGTACGGCGTCCCGGTCGGAGAGGACTACTCCCCGGCATCCGTCGCCGCGTTCCGGATCTGGCTCCAGGAGAAGTACGGGACCCTGGACGCCCTCAACGCGGCGTGGGGCACCGCCTTCTGGAGCCAGCACTACGCCGCCTGGGAGCATATCGATGCCCCGGCCATCGCGCCGAGCGTCGTGAACCCGGCCCAGCGCCTGGACTTCGCGCGCTTCACCGACCACCAGCTGCGGGCCTGCTTCATCCTCGAGCGCGACGCCATCCGCGCGCACGCCGACCAGCCCATCACCACGAACTTCATGGCGAACCAGAGCTGGACCACGGACCTGTGGGCCTGGGGTCGCGAGGTCGACATCGTCTCGGACGACCACTACCTGTGGGCCGCCGACGAGGACGCCCACATCGGGCTCGCCATCGCCGCGGATCTCACCCGCTCGGTCGGAGGCGGCAAGCCCTGGATCCTCATGGAGCACTCCACCTCGGCCGTGAACTGGCAGCCCCGCAACATCGCGAAGCGTCCGGGCGAGATGAAGCGCAACTCGCTCACGCATCTCGGCCGCGGCGCCGACGGCATCCTGTTCTTCCAGTGGCGCGCCGGGCGATCGGGAGCCGAGAAGTTCCACTCCGCGATGCTCCCGCATGCAGGCACGGCGTCGCGCGTGTTCCGCGAGGTCGTGGATCTCGGCGCGACCCTCGACCGGCTCGGCGAGGTGCAGGGCTCGATGGTCCAGGCCGAGGTCGCCGTGCTCTGGGACTTCGAATCCTTCTGGGCGCAGGACCTGGAATGGCGCCCCTCGGAGGACGTCGCCCACGCCGCCCAGGTGCGCCACTTCTACGAGCAGCTCTGGCGGGACGGCATCACGGTCGACTTCGCGCTCCCCGGGCACGACCTCTCGGGCTACAGGCTCGTCGTCGTCCCCGCCCAGTACCTGCTGAGCACCGCGGATGCCGAGAACCTCACGCGCTACGTCGAATCCGGCGGCACGCTGCTGGTGTCGTTCTTCTCGGGCATCGTGGACGAGAACGACGCCGTCCATATCGGCGGGTTCGGCGCACCGCTGCGTGACGCGCTCGGGCTCACGGTCGAGGAGTTCCTGCCGCTGCGCGAGAGCGCCAGCCACGACGTCGAATGGCCCGGACGCGGTGCGTTCCGCGCCGACGTGTGGCAGGAGGACATCGCCCTCGACGGTGCCGAGGTCATCGCGCGCTTCACCGGGGGGCCGGGCGAGAACGGGCCGGCGATCACCCGCAACGCGCACGGCGCGGGCGCCGGCTGGTACGTCAGCACGCGGCTGGACGCCGTGGGCATGGGCGTGCTGATGGGCGCCGTGTACGCGGACGCCGGGGTGGTCCCGGCATCCCGCCCCGAGGGACTCGAAGTCGTCACGCGCCGCCGGGGCGGTACCGACTACGTCATCGCCGTGAACCATCGCGACGACGACGTCGAGCTCGCCGCCACCGGCGTCGAGCTCATCACCGCGACCGACGTCGACGGCACGCTCACGGTGCCCGCCGGCGGCGTCGCCGTGGTCCGCACCACCGCAGCATCCTGACAACTCCACACCGACGGGTCCCGTGGCCCGTCGTCCACAACCGGTCGTGACGAGGCGGCTCGCTCAGCGAAGCGCGTCGGCGGCCACAACAGAGAGGAACACCGCATGCGCAAGCACATCGCAGTCGGCGCATTCGCGCTGACCGCCGCCGTCATCCTGGCCGGATGCAGCTCGAGCACTCCCGAGGCCGAAGAGCCGTCCGGCGAGGGCGCCGAACTGGTCATCTGGACCGACGCCGAACGCGAGGAGGCGATCAGCGCCGCCGCCGAGGCGTTCGAGGAGGAGACCGGAGCGACCGTCAAGCTCGTGCAGAAGAACTTCGAGGACCTGCGCGACGACTTCATCGCCCAGGTCCCCACCGGCGAGGGGCCCGACATCACCGTCGGAGCGCACGACTGGCTGGGTGCGCTCGTCGCCGCCGGCGTCGTGGACACGATCGACCTCGGCGACAAGGTCGAGAGCTTCGAGCCGGTGGCCGTCGAGGCCATGACCTACGAGGGCCAGCTCTACGCGCTGCCGTACTCGCTGGAATCGATCGCGCTCGTGCAGAACGCCGATCTCGTGGGCGAAGAGGCACCGGCCACCTGGGACGAGATGATCCAGAAGGGCATCGACTCCGGCGCGGAGCGCCCGTTCGTCATCAACACCGAGGGCGAGACCGGCGACGGCTACACGATGTACCCGTTCCAGACCTCCTTCGGCGCTCCCGTCTTCGTGCAGGACGAGTCCGGCTCGTACACCAGCGAGGTCGGCATGGGCGGAGCGAACGGCGAGGCCTTCGCGACGTGGCTGGGGGCGAACGGAGCGAACGGCACCGGCTACATCTCCACCACGGTCGACTACGACATCAACAACGAGTTGTTCAACTCGGGCAAGGCCGCGTACACGATCCAGGGTCCGTGGGCGATCAGCACCTACCCGGACGTGAACGTCGTCGTCAACCCGATCCCGTCGGCCGGCGGCGAGACCGCGGCCCCGTTCGTCGGCGTTCAGGGCTTCTACCTGTCCAGCCAGAGCGAGAACGCCCTGCTCGCGCAGGAGTTCCTGGTGAACTACCTCGGCACGGAGGACGCGCAGCGCGCCCTGTACGACGCCGATCCGCGCATCCCGGCGTGGACGGCTCTCGCCGAGGAGGTCTCGTCCGATCCGATCATCGCGGGCTTCGTCGCCTCGTCGCAGAACGGCGTGCCGATGCCGTCGATCCCCGAGATGGGCTCGGTCTGGGACCTCTGGAACGCCGCTCAGGTGCAGATCATCAACGGCGCCGACCCGGTGTCCACCTGGAACACCATGGTCGCCGACGTCGAGGCCGCGATCGCGGGTTGATCCCTCCGGGCCGGGAGGCGCGTCCCGCCTCCCGGCCCGGAACCGCAGACAGGAGAACTGATGTCGACACCGGCAGCGCCCGTGCAGGAGAAGCCTGCGCCGTCCCCGCGCGAATCCCACGCCCGCAGCTTCCGCGGACTCGGATGGGGCTTCCTCGTGAAGCTCCTCCTGATGGCGCTGATCAACGCGTTCGGCATCGTGACGGCCATCGCCGCGTGGCGCGTGGAGTCCTGGATCGTGCTGGGCGCGATCGTCGTGCTCGTGGTCATCGCGGACTGGGTGTACTTCACCAAGAAGGCTCTGCCGCTGAAGTATCTGCTCCCGGGGCTCGTGTTCCTCCTCGTCTTCCAGGTGTTCATCTTCGGGTACACCGCCTACATCGCCTTCACGAACTACGGCACCGGACACATCGGCACGCAGGAGCAGGCCGTCGAGGCCGCCCTCATCCAGGGGGAGCGCCGCGTCGAGGGCTCGCCCACCTACCCGCTGTCCGTCGTCGAGCGGGGCGGCGAGCTCGGCTTCGCGATCGTCGACGAGGACGGCGACGTGCAGGTCGGCTCCGCCCTCGAGCCGCTGTCCGAGGCATCCGGAGCGTCGCTCGGAAGCGGCGGCGCCCCCGAGGAGGTGCCGGGGTGGACCGTCGTCCCCCGTGCCACGGTGCTCAGCGACACGGCCCTGCAGGCCGAGATCGCCGAGCTGCGCGTGCCCGTCTCTGACGACCCCAACGACGGCTCGGTGCGCACCCGCGACGGCTCGTCCGGCGCGGTCTACGAGTCCACCCTGGTGTGGGATGCCGAGGCGCAGACGATCACCGACACGACGACCGGCACGGTGTACACCGCGACCGACCGCGGCAGCTTCGTCGCCGAGGACGGCACAGCACTCCCCGCGGGCTGGTACGTGAACGTCGGTTTCGAGAACTTCCTCCGCCTGTTCACCGACCCGGCCCTGGCCTCCACGCTCGGCAGCGTGACGGTGTGGACGTTCGCGTTCGCGATCCTGTCCGTCGTGCTGAGCTTCGCGGTGGGCCTGGGCCTCGCGATCGTCTACAACGACCCGCGGGTGAAGGGCCGTCGGGTGCTGCGGGCGTTGTTCATCCTGCCCTACGCGTTCCCCGCGTTCATGGCCGCGCTGCTGTTCCGCGGCATGTTCAACGCCGAGTTCGGCGTCATCAACGACCTGTTCTTCTTCGGCCAGCAGATCAACTGGCTGGGCGACCCGTGGCTCACGCGGGCCGCCGTGATCTTCGTCAACGTGTGGCTGAGCTATCCCTACTGGTTCCTGGTGTGCACCGGCGCGCTGCAGTCGCTGCCGTCGGACACGCTCGAGGCCGCCGAGATCGACGGCGCGAACAAGTGGCAGCGCTTCCGCGCGATCGTCCTGCCGCTGCTGCTGGTGTCGACCGCGCCGCTGCTGATCGCCTCGTTCGCGGTCGCGTTCAACAACTTCACGGTCATCTACACGTTCAACAACGGCGGCCCGGCGATCGCGGGCGCCCCCTACGCGCTCGGGTCCACCGACATCCTGGTCTCCGCCATCTACGACGTGTCCGGCGTCTCGGGCGGCGCCAGCGACTACGGCCTCGCCAGCGCGCTCTCCATCATCGCCTTCATCGTGGTCGGTGTGATCTCGGCGCTGAGTTTCCGCCAGACCCGCAAGCTCGAGGAGTACCAGTGATGTCCATGCAGACCAGAGCAGTCGTGACGGGTTCACGTGGGGACGCGGCGGCATCCCGGGCAGGCGCCCGACGGCGCCGGTGGTGGGGCGAGGTCGGCTGGAAGTACCTCCTCGCCGTCGTCGTGCTCTTCTTCGCGGCGTTCCCGCTCGTGTACGTGCTGTCCTCCTCGCTGAACCCGAACGGCAGCCTCGCGGCGTCGAGCGCGCTGTTCTCGGCGGTGGACCCCGCCAACTACATCGCCCTGGGCCAGTCGCAGTACTGGATGTGGTTCGGCAACACGCTGCTCATCGGCGGTGTGACGGCGATCGGATCGGTGCTGATGGGTGCGGCCGCGGCCTACGCGTTCTCGCGATTCCGCTTCTCCGGCCGGCGCGCGAGCCTCACGACGCTGCTCGTGCTGCAGATGTTCCCGCAGGCGCTCGCCTTCATCGCGATCTTCCTCATGCTGCTGACGATCGGCGAGGTCGTCCCCGCACTCGGCATCAACTCGAAGATCGCCCTGATCTGCGTGTACCTGGGCGGCGCGCTCGGGGCGAACACGTTCCTCATGTACGGGTTCTTCAACACGATCCCGGTGGAGATCGACGAGTCCGCGAAGATCGACGGCGCCACGCACGCGCAGATCTTCTGGAAGCTCATCATGCCGCTGGTCGTGCCGATCCTCGCCGTGGTGGCGCTGCTCGCGTTCCTCGCGGCGTTCGGCGACTTCATCCTGTCGAAGATCATCCTCACCAGCGAGGACAACTGGACCCTGGCGGTCGGCATGTACCAGTGGGTGTCCAACCAGCTGACCTCCCGCTGGGGTCTGTTCGCGGCCGGCGTTGTGGTCGCCGCGCTCCCCGTGCTCGCCCTGTTCTTCTCCCTGCAGAAGTACATCGTCGGCGGACTCACCCAGGGGTCCGTCAAGGGCTGATCCCGTTTCCTCTCCCGTCGAAAGGCCGTCATGCACCGTCGCACACGTTCCCTGCTCTCGGCGTCGCTCGTCGTCGCCACCGCTCTCGGCCTGATCGGCCTCGCCCCGTCAGCGGCGTCCGCTGCTTCGTCAGCGGCCGCCAGCGGACCGGTCGCGGCCTCGATCACCGTGCCGCGCGTCGAGAACCTCCCCGCGGAGTTCATCGGCGGCGTCGACGTCTCCTCCGTGCTCTCTCTCGAGGAGTCCGGCGTGGTCTTCCGCGACGCCCAGGGTACGGCCGGCGACCTGTTCGGCATCCTCGCGGACGCCGGTATCACCGATGTGCGCGTGCGGGTGTGGAACGACCCGTTCGACGCCGCGGGCAACGGCTACGGCGGCGGGAACGTGGACGTGGACCGTGCCGTCGAGATCGCGACGAGGGCGACGGATGCCGGGCTCGGCGTGCTCGTCGACTTCCACTACTCGGACTTCTGGGCCGACCCCGCCAAGCAGCAGGCCCCGAAGGCCTGGGCCGGGCTGGATGCCGAGGCGACTGCCGTCGAGGTCGGAGCGTTCACGCGCGACGCAGTGAAGCGCATGATCGAGGCGGGCGTCGACCTGCGGATGGTGCAGATCGGCAACGAGACGAACAACGGCGTGGCGGGCGTGACCGGATGGGACGACATGGCGGCGGTCTTCGCCGCCGGATCGGCCGCCGTCCGGGCGGAGGCTCCGGATGCTCTGGTCGCGCTGCACTTCACGAACCCCGAGCGGGCCGGCTTCTATGCGAACGTGGCGGCACAGCTGGACAGTCGGGACGTGGACTACGACGTCTTCGCCTCGTCCTACTACCCGTTCTGGCACGGTACGCCCGAGAACCTCACGGCCGTGCTCGCGCACGTCGCCGACACCTACGGCAAGCAGGTCATGGTGGCCGAGACGTCGTGGGCCTACACGCTCGAGGACGGCGACGGACACGGCAACGTGATCGATCTTCCCGCGGAGGCGACGCAGTACGCGCTCAGCGTCCAGGGCCAGGCCACCGCGATGCGCGATGTCGTGCAGGCGGTCGCGGACGTCGGAGACGCCGCGCTCGGCGTCTTCTACTGGGAACCGGCCTGGCTCCCCGTCGGCCCGCCGTCCGAGCTGGAGGCGAACCGCGTGCTGTGGGAGCGCGACGGCTCCGGCTGGGCGTCGAGCCACGCCGGCGAATACGATCCGCACGATGCCGGACAGTGGTTCGGCGGCTCGGCGTGGGACAACCAGGCGCTGTTCGCGTTCGACGGCACGGCATCGGATGCGCTGAACATCTTCTCGTACGTCCGCACCGGAGCCGTCTCGCCGCGTGAGGTCGAGTCCGTGGCTCCGGTCGCCCTGCGGCTCACCGAGGGAGCGGACGTCGTGCTGCCCGAGGAGGTCGAGGTCCGCTACACCGACGGCACCTCGGAGTGGCAGACGGTGACGTGGTCCGACGCGGTGCAGTACATCGAGGGCGTCGGAGAGTACGCGATCGCGGGGACGACGAGCGGCGGTCTCGACGCCTCCGCGACCGTCACGATCGTCGCGCGGAACCTCCTGGCCGATCCCGGCTTCGAAGACGCCGACGCGACCGCGTGGTCGACCTCGGGCACCGGACTGACGCTGCATTCGGGGGACGACCCGCACTCCGGAACCCGCTCGGCCCACTTCTTCGCGGATGCCGCCTACTCGTTCGAGCTGACCCAGACCGTAACGGGACTCGCGGAGGGAGCCTACGTCGCCAGGGCCGCGCTGCAGGGCGACGGCGAAGGCGAGGACGGGCGCGTGACGCTCGCGCTGTCGACGTCCGAGCTGGCCGCCGAGCCCGTCGCGTTCGGCCTCGACGGCTGGAGGGTGTGGTCCACGCCGACCACCCCGGCGGTGCAGGTGGGCGAGGACGGCACGGCGACCGTGCGGATCGCGGCGGACCTTCCGGCCGGCGCCTGGGGCACCCTGGACGACGTCGAACTGGTGCGGATGCCGGAGCCCGGTGCCGACACCACGCAGCTGAAGACGCAGCGGGATGCCGCGGCATCCGTCGATCCGGATGACTACGTCGAGTCGTCCACGGCGGGTCTCGCCGCATCGATCGCGCGCGCGGACATCGTGCTGAGCGCCTCATCGCCGAGCGCGGACGCGGTCGCCGGTGCTCTCGAGGCGCTCAACCGCGCGCTCGACGAACTGGTGCTGCGCGACGACGCGACCGCAGCGCCGGCGCGCGCGGTCCTCTCGCACGACAACGGCCACGACACCGGTCTGCGCGACGGCGACTACACCGTCACGATGAACCTGTGGTGGGGCGAGAACGCCACGAAACTGCGACTGTTCGAGAACGGCGCCCTGATCGCCACCGTGCCTCTGACGTACGACGGGCGGGCGGCGCAGACGGCGCGCATCGACGTGCGCGGCAGGTCGAACGGCGTCTACGAGTACACCGGGGAGCTCGTCAACTCCCGGGGCGCCACGGCGGTGAGGTCGGTGAGGGTCGAGGTGACGGATGCCGCGCCGGGAGCGCCGGTGCTCTCCGCGGACAACGGCGACGGCGACGGCGACTACACGGTCACCGCGAACCTGTGGTGGGGGACGAATGCGACCGCATACCGCCTGTACGAGGACGGCGAGCTGCTGACGGCGGGGGAGCTGGTGGCGGACACGCCGGCGGCGCAGCGCGTATCGGTGCCGCTCATCGGTCGCGCCGTCGGGACGCACACCTACACGGTCGAGTTCGTGAACGCGGCCGGGGTCACGGAGGGCAAGCCGCTCACGGTGCGCGTCCGGGGCTGAGCGGCGGGCGCTGCGGCATCCGCACGGCTGGATCCGGAGGATCCCGCGAGATCCGGACATCCGGCGGTAAAACGTCCGGATCTCGCGCGATTCTCCGGATCTCGGCGGAGACGCGGAGCGCGATCCGCCGGCGAGGGGGTGGTCCTCGGCATCCGCGGATGACAGGATCGGACCAACCGCACGACGGAAGGGACGACGATGTCCGACCAGGTGTTCATCTTCATCGCATTGGGCCTGTACTTCGCAGCGATGCTGCTCATCGGCTGGGTGGCCTTCCGGCGCACCGCCGACCACGAGGACTACATGCTCGGCGGCCGCAATCTGCCGCCGTGGGTGGCGGCCCTGAGCGCGGGAGCGTCCGACATGTCGGGCTGGCTGGTCATGGGTCTACCGGGCGCGATCTACCTGTCCGGGCTCATCGAGGCGTGGATCGCGATCGGCCTGACCATCGGGGCGTACCTGAACTGGCTGCTCGTCGCGCCGCGGCTGCGCGCCTACACCCAGGTCTCGCGCAACTCGATCACCGTGCCGAGTTTCTTCGAGAACCGGCTCCGTGACGGCTCGCGCCTGCTGCGCATCCTCGCGGGCCTCGTCATCCTGGTGTTCTTCACCCTCTACATCTCCTCGGGCATGGTCGCCGGGGGAGTGTTCTTCGAGAGCTCGTTCAACTCGGACTATCTGCTCGGCATGGCGCTCGTCGCCGGGGTCACGCTGCTGTACACGCTGTTCGGCGGGTTCCTGGGCGCCTCCTTCACGGACGTCGTGCAGGGACTCATGATGGTCGTCGCCCTCATCGTCGTGCCGATCGCCGCGGTGATCGCCGTCGGCGGCTTCGGCGAGGTGGGTGCCTACGTGGAGGAGCTCGCCCCCGACCACGTGTCCCTCATCGGCGGCACGGCCCTGACCGGAGGCACCGTCCTCGCGATCATCTCGTCGCTCGCCTGGGGACTGGGCTACTTCGGTCAGCCGCACATCATCGTCCGGTTCATGGCGCTGCGCAGCCCGCGCGAGGCGAAGAGCGCCCGCCGGATCGGGATGTCGTGGATGATCGTCTCGCTCGTCGGCGCCGTGTTCTCCGGTTTCGTCGGCATCGCGTACATGGCGCACCAGGGCATCGACCTGGCCAACCCCGAGACGGTCGTGCTCGTGATGTCGCAGACGCTGCTGCATCCGTTCGTCGCCGGACTGGTGCTCGCGGCCGTGCTCGCCGCGATCATGTCCACGATCTCGAGCCAGCTGATCGTGTGCTCCTCGGCGCTCGTCGAGGACCTCTACAAGGTCATGCGCAAGACCCCGCCGGACGGCAAGCGCATGGTGCTGCTGGGCCGCGCGGCCGTCCTCGTCGTGGCGATCGTGGCGGCGATCCTGGCGATCATCCCCGACGACACGATCCTCGGGCTCGTCTCGTTCGCATGGGCGGGATTCGGCGCGGCCTTCGGGCCGCTGATCCTGCTGAGCCTGTTCTGGCGGCGCCTGACGAACTGGGGCGCGCTGGCGGGCATGTTCGTCGGTGCCGCCGGGGTGTTCGTGTGGGACGCGGTCTGGCCGGAGATGTACGAGCTACTTCCGGCCTTCGTGTGCGCGACCGTCGCGGCCGTGGTGGTGAGCCTGTTCACGCATCGCGCCGATTCGGAGCGCCAACAGGAGATCCTTCAGGAGTTCAGCGACACCGGCGCCCTGCTGATCGTGAACGGGATCGGCCGCGGGGCGAGGGGCGACCGGCAGACTCCCTGACCGCGCCGGTTCAGTGCACGAGAGCGCCGCCGCGGGCGGGCAGGTCGCCGTCGAGCCGCTCGATCGCGCGCAGGGATGCCGCGACGAACGCCGCGATCTTCCGCGCTCCTTCGACGCGGAAATGGGTGTCGTCGACGAGTCCGTCCGGCCAAGCCGTCGTCTCGCCGGGGGCGTAGTGCGACAGCAGACGCGTGGATCCCTCCTCGCCGAGGTCCTCGTAGAGCCAAGTGGTGAAGACGCTCAGGTCGATCAGCGGGACGTCGAGCTCGTGGGCGAGGTCGCGCACCGCGTTCGGGTAGTCGCCGTGGGTGGGCACGACCCGACCGTCGTCGAACCACCGCCGCGCGCACGAGGTGCAGAGCACGGCCGAGGCGCCCCGCTCGCGGACGTCGGACACGAAGCGGCGCAGCCGCTCCTGGTAGCCGCCGCGGGAGGCGAGCAGGTCGGGATTCTTCTGGTCGTTGTGCCCGAACTGGATGACGACCGTGTCGCCGGGGCGCACGTCGGTGAGGAGGCGATCCCACGAGCCTGTGGCGATGAACGACTCGGTCGTCGCGCCCCCGAAGGCGTGGTTGCGTGTCGGGCGCCCTGAAGCCTCTTCGAGGAACTGGCCCCAACCGGTGAGCGGGGTCTCGTGCGGCTTCATGGGCGCGACGGTCGAGTCGCCGGCGAGGTGGTAGGTCACGGGGAGAGTCTGGCACGGGAAACGCTTTCCCGCGAGGGGAGCTGAGGTCCTCGCCGGAACGGACGCTGGAAATAGGGCATTCGCCCGATGCCGGACGGGTGCCTTAGAGCGGAGCGTGGAGACATCCCAATCGAGGAGTCACCATGTACGAGCCCTTCCTCATGATCACCACTCTGGTCGACGACCGCGCCCGCCTCGACCGCGAGATCGAGCGCCGCCGGGCCGTCCTCGAGCGCCTGGACGCGCAGTCGGCGCCGCGTCGCGGCTGGTTCGCCCGGCTGCGGAGGACGCGCTCGGTGCCCGCAGGTGTCGCGGCCGCGGGCGACGACCCCGCATCCGCACCGCGTGCCCGCACGGCGGACGGCGCCGCGGTCGCGCCGGCCCCGCCCGGAGTCCACGGTCCCGACCGGAGCAGGTCGGAGCCGGAGCGGGGCAGCGGTCACGTCTCCGCGGCAACGATGCCGGTCGCGCCGGCCACCGCCGCAGGCGACAGCCCCGCCGACCTGCTCGCGGCGCCCGTCCGGTGACGCCGGACGCCGGCGTGACGGATCGGGCCGCCGATGTCCGTGGAGAGTGGCACGATGAGGACATGCCACTCGCCACGCCCGCATCGGCGATGGTCGGCCGCGACGCCGATCTCGCCGACCTGGTGCGCGCGTTCGACCGCGCCGTCGGCGGCGAACCGGCGGCGATGCTCGTCGAGGGCGAAGCCGGCATCGGCAAGTCGCGGCTGCTGCGAGAGTTCGAGGCGTCGGCTGGAACGCGGGCCGATGTGCACGTCGGGTGGTTCCTCGACCTCGGCTCCGTGCGCACGCCGTTCGGGCCGCTGATCGGAATCCTGCGCTCGCTCGTCTCGGTGCTGGGACCCGAGGAGGCACTCGCGGCGGTCGGCGCCGGGCGTGAGGCGCTGCGGATGCTGCTGCCCGAACTCGCCACCGAGGAGATCCGCCGCGAGCGGACGAGCCCCGAGGCGCTGCGCGACGCGATCGCGACACTCATCGAGGCCGCCGCGGTGCGCCGGCCGCAGATCATCGTGGTCGAGGATCTGCACTGGGCCGACGACTCGACGCTCGCGCTGCTGAACTTCCTGCTGCGCACGATCGATCACGGGCGCATCCTCTTCGTGCTCACGTGTCGCAGCGAGGACGTCCGTCGCGGCGACGCGACGAGCCGGTTCATCGCCGAGGTCACGCGCGCGCGGCTCGTCGAGCGCCTGCCGCTGCGGCGGCTGGATGCCGAGACCTCACGACTTCTCGCCGAGCAGCTGTCCGGCCGCCCGCTGAGCGACGCCGCGCTCGAGCGCATGCACGAGCGCGCCGAGGGCGTGCCGTTCTTCATCGAGGAGCTGGCCTGCTGCTCGGAGGCGCCGCTGCCCGAGGGGCTGACCGGCCTGCTGCTCACCCGCTTCGACCGACTCGGCGATGACGCCCGCGCGGTCGTGAGGCTCGCCTCCGGAGCCGAGCGCGCGCTGTCCCACCCGCTGCTTGCGCGACTGAGCGGTCTCGACGACGTCCGTCTCGACGCCGCCATCCGCGAGGCGACGGTGGGCGGCATCCTCGTCGTGGACGATGAACACTATCGCTTCCGTCACGCGCTGCTGCGCGAGGCCGTGCACGATGACCTGCTGCCCGGTGAACGGGCCCGGCTGCACCGCTCGTTCGCTGAGGCGCTCGAAGAGCACGGCAGCCGCAACCACGCCGCTCTCGCCTATCACTGGCGTCTGGCTCAGGATCCGCGGCGCGCCCTGGCCGCCGCCGTCGCCGCCATGCGGCAGGCCAAGGCGGGCTACGCGTTCGCGAGCGCCGCCCGGTTCGGTGAACTGGTGCTCGAGTTGTGGGAGCAGGTGCCCGACGCCGCGGAGGCCGCAGGCATCGGCCGGGTCCCGCTGCTCGTGATGCTGGGATCGATCCTGCGCAACGCGGGCGACGACGAACGCGCGCTGGCGGTCGCGCGGCTCGGGCTCGACGAGCTCGACGAGTCGACCGTCGACCCCGTACAGCACGTCCGGCTGGTGCGCGACCATGCGCAGTTCCTCGCGAACCTCGGCCGCCCGGGGCCGCTCGAGGACTACGAACGCGCGCTCGCCCTGCTCGACGCGCACGGCATCGCGGACGGCCACCTGCGGGCGACGGTCCTCAACGGCATCGCGAGCCGTCACATGCTGGCGGGCCGCTCGACCGCGTCGGTCATCGCGGCCACGGCGGCCGAACGGGCTGCGGCGTCCGCAGGCGATGAGAGCGAGCGTTCGATCGCGCTGAATCTCCGGGCCTGCTCGCTCATGCTGCTGGGCGAAGTGGGTTTCGGGCAGCAGGCGTTCGACGCCGCCCAGGGCCTCGGTCGCGACGGACGTGCCGGAGTGCAGTTCCGAGTGAACTACTCGGACTCGCTGACGCTGCGCGGTCACTACACCGAGGCGCTGCGCGTCGCCGAGGACGGCCTGCAGCGCGTGAGAGAACTGGGGGTGCTGCGCAGCTCGGGCGGCGTGCTCACGCAGAACATGGTCGAGCCGCTGCTCGCGCTCGGCGACATCGGCCGGGCAGAGCGCATGCTCGCGACCGTCCCCGACCGGCACATCGTGCAACGTTCCGGGCTGTACCTGTCGACCTCCCGCATCCGTGCCCTGGCGTGGCGGGGGCGCGTCGAGGAGGCCGAGCAGATCCGTGCCGAGTGGATGCCGGCGCTCCTGCGGGCCGCGCCGCTCGAGCGACAGGTCTGGTACTACGCCGTCGAGGCCGACTTCGCTCTCGCCGTCGCCACGGGCGACTGGACAGGAGCGGCCGAGGTCATCCGCGCGATGGTCGACGATGACGGCGTCGCCCTGGCGAACGGACGTCGGCTTCTGCTCGAGGGGGCGTGGGCGGTCGCCGAGGCGCGGGCCGCGGGTGCGCCGGCGGACGCCGCAGCCGCCGCCATCCGCCGCGCGTGGGATGCGCAGCCGGACGCGCTGCGCGATCCCGACTGGACGGTCGTGATCGGCGCGCTCCTCGACGGTCGGGCGGACGCCCTGGAACAGGCGCGGATCGCCACGGACGCCGCCGACATGCCCGCGATCCTGCGCGTCGCGGTCCTCCTGGAGTCCGCGAGGGCGCTGCTGGCGCAAGGCGACCGCGCCACGGCCTCCCGTCGGCTGTCGGATGCCGAGGCCATCGCGGCCGAGATCGGACACGACCGGCTCCAGCGCTCCGCGACCGAGCTCGCCGGTCGCGTGAGCGCGCACGGCGCCGCGGGGGAGGACTCCGAGCTGACCGCGCGCGAGCGCCAGGTGCTGGAGCTCGTCGCGGAAGGGATGAGCAATCGGCAGATCGGCGAGCGGCTGTTCATCAGCACGAAGACCGCGAGCGTGCACGTCTCGGCGATTCTGCGCAAACTCGGCGTCGCCACCCGCACCGAAGCCGCCCTGGTCCTCGCGCACCGCTGACGCGTCGTCCTGCCCCGACGTTCCGCGCTCTCGCGCTGAGTGAGCGCGGACAGCGGGCTTGGCGTGCCCAGCGTCAATAGGTTAGGCTCTCCTAACGTGACTTCACCCGAAACCCGCAGCCCCGCCACCGCACTGCGCGGCGAGAACCTGGCCCTCGGGTATCGCAAGGACCGCGTCGTCCACGACGTCTCCCTGCAGCTGCGACCCGGTGCGGTCACGGCGCTCATCGGTCCCAACGGCAGCGGCAAGTCCACGGTGCTCCGCTCGCTCGCCCGGCTCCACCCGGTCGATGCCGGCACCGTCCACGTCGGCGACGCCGAGTCGCGCACTCTCCACGCCCGCGAGTTCGCCCGCACGGTCGCCATGCTGTCGCAGTCCCGGCCGCACCCGTCCGGTCTCGAGATCCGCGATGTCGTCGCGTTCGGACGCCACCCGCACCGCGGCCGCTTCTCCGGGGTGTCCGATGCGGATCGCGCCGCCATCGACGCCGCTCTGGCACTGACCGGACTGTCCGACATGGCGCATCGCGCGGTCGACGAGCTGTCGGGCGGCGAACTGCAGCGCGTCTGGCTGGCGACCTGCCTCGCTCAGGACACCGGCATCCTGCTCCTCGACGAGCCGACCAACCACCTGGATCTGCGCTACCAGATCGAGACGCTCGAGCTCGTGCGCGACCTCGCCGATCGCGGCACTGCGCTCGGTGTCGTGCTGCACGACCTCGACCACGCCGCCGCCGTGGCCGACGAGGTCGTGCTCATCCACCGCGGCCGCGTGCGCGCCGCGGGTTCCCCGGAAGACGTGCTCACCTCCGAGAACCTCTCCGAGGCCTACGGACTGCGCATCGACACCGTCGTCGACGCCGAGACAGGCCACGTCCGCGTGTACCCGCGCGGGCGCCACCAAGAGCGGCGTCGCCGGGCATCCGATGCCGTCGTCGTCGCCGCCCCGACGATGTGAACAGAGGAATGATGAAGAAGGCTCCCCTCGCGTCCCTCGCGGCGCTCGGCGTCCTCGCGATCGCGCTGTCCGGCTGCGGCACCACAGAGGTCGCACCCCAGGACTCCGCGGCTCCCGAGACCGTCGCCAGCGCCGACTGCTCGACCGACGAGACGACGACCTCGACCGACCCGGTCACCCTGACCGACGACTACGGCCGCACCGTCGAGCTCGACAAGCCGGCCGAGCGCGTCGCCGTGCTCGAATGGCAGCAGATCGAGGACACCCTCACGCTCTGCGTCACCCCCGTCGCCGTCGCGGACGCCGAGGGCTACTCGACGTGGGACACCGCCGAGGTGCTTCCCGAGGGCGTCGTCGACGTGGGCACGCGCCAGGAGCCGAACCTCGAGGCGCTGTTCGCCACCGACCCCGACTTGGTGATCGTCGAGGCGTCCAGCGCTGATGACGAGGTCATCGGCCAGCTCGAGGCGTACGGCGTTCCCGTGCTCGCGACCATCGGCGCCGACGCCGCCGACCCGATCGCGAAGATGCTCGCCACGTTCGACCTCATCGCCCAGGCCACCGGGCGCGAGGAGCGCGCGGAGGTCGTCAAGGACGAATTCGACGCCTACCTCGCCGACGCCAAGGGCGCGCTGGCCGACGCCGACCTCCCGACGACCGACTTCGTGTTCTTCGACGGATGGGTCGACGGCGGCAACGTGGCCATCCGTCCGTTCGGCCAGGGCTCGCTCATCGGCGAGCTCGGCGAGGAGCTGGGCCTCACCAATGCGTGGACCGGCGAGGTCGACGCGGCCTACGGCCTCGGCCAGACCGACATCGAGGGCATGCTCGCGGTCGGAGAGGCGAACCTCCTGCACACCGGCACGGAGGAGGAGGCCGAAGACGGCTTCATGGCCGCGCTGGAGAGCAACCCCGTCTGGGAGTCGATCCCGGCCGTCGCCGAGGACCGCGTCTACAGCTTCCCGACCGGCATCTGGACCTTCGGCGGCCCGCGCTCGGCCCAGCAGATCATCGACGCGTACGTCGCGGCTCTGAGCCAGTGACCCTCGCCGAGACGCGCGGCACCCCGGTGGAGGCGGTCGCCGCCCCTGGTCGGCGCGCCGCGCGTCTCGGGCCCGTCGCGGCGCTGATCGCGCTCGCCGTCCTGCTCGTCCTCGTGTCGCTGTGGCACCTGACCCAGGGGACCAGCGGCACTGTCTTCGCCGATGAGACCGTCCTGTGGGGCTCGCGCATCCCGCGGCTCGCGGCGGGCGTCACCGTGGGCATCGCGCTCGGCGTCGCCGGGACCCTGCTGCAGTCCCTCTCGCGCAACTCGCTCGCCTCGCCGGATACGCTCGGCGTCACGGCCGGCTCCTACCTCGCCGTGACCGTCGTCGCGGCGTTCGGCATCGCGGTGCCGACGTGGGCGTCCGGGACTGTGGCGTTCGCCGGCGGGCTCGTCGGCGCCGTGATCGTCCTCGGACTCGCCGGCGGTGCGGCATCCTCGACCACCCGGCTCGTCCTCGCCGGCTCGGCCCTCGCGATGGCCTTCCAGGCGGGGACCTCGACGCTTCTCATCCTGTTCTCCGAGGAGACCGACGGCCTGCTGGCCTGGGGGAGCGGATCGCTCACACAGCTCAACCTGGATGCCTTCCTGCAGGCGGCACCGGTCGTGGCGCTCGTGCTGGCGATCGCCATCCTCATGGGGCGGCGGTTCGACGTGCTCGCCCTGGGCGATGACACCGCCTCGTCGCTGGGCGTGCCGATCCGGTCGACCCGCGCGGTCGGCATCCTCTTCGCGGTGGCGCTCACCGCGGTCTCGGTGACCCTTGCCGGGCCCCTCGGATTCGTCGGATTGTGCGCGCCGGTGCTCGCGCGCCTGCTCACGCGCGTGATCCCGGGGCTCACCCGCCACGTCTTCCTCCTCCCCGCCTCCGGGCTGATCGGCGCGCTGGTCGTGATCCTCGCGGATGCCGTCCTGCGCGCGATCCTCGGTGCGGAAGCGGCGATCAGCATCCCGACCGGTGTCGCGACGACGCTTCTCGGGGCGGTCATCCTCGTCCTCATGGCTCGCCGACTGCGGGATGCCGGTCCCACCCGGGAGCCCCCGAAGGTGCGCTTCGGGGTGCGCAGCAGCAGGCGCTACTGGATCGTCCTCGTGCTGTCGTCCGTGGGGGTGGCGGGGATCGTCGTCGCCGGGCTCCTGCTCGGCACCAGCCTGCTGCGGACGGGGGACGTCGCGCTCTGGCTGCAGGGCGAGGCCCCGCCGCAGATCGCGTTCGCGCTGTCCGAGCGTGCTCCGCGCATCGCGGCGGCGGTGTGCGCGGGGGCGGCGCTGGCGCTGTCGGGCGCGCTCATCCAGGCCGTCAGCCGGAACCCGCTCGCCGACCCCGGCATCCTCGGCGTCACGGGAGGCGCTGGCCTCGGAGCCGTGATCGTCGTGACCAGCGCTGTCGCGTCGACGGCCGGGATGATCGTCGCCGCGGTCGTGGGGGCGCTGCTGGCGTTCGCTCTCGTGTACCTGCTCGCGTGGCGTCGCGGGCTCAACGCCGACCGCTTCATTCTCATCGGCATCGGCGTCTCGTACGGAACGGTCGCGCTCACGACGTTCGTGCTGCTGCGCGCCAACCCGTGGGACACGCCGAAGATCTACACGTGGCTGTCGGGCACGACGTACGGACGCGTCTGGGAGCAGATCATCCCGATCGCCGTCGTCCTGCTGATCGCGATCCCGCTGGCGTTCGCGCTGCGGCGGGAGGAGGACGTTCTGGCCCTCGACGAGGACACGCCGCGACTGGTCGGGATCGGACTCGAGCGCACGCGGCTCGTACTTCTCGTGACGGCCGCGGTGCTCGCCGCGCTCAGCGTGACGGCGGTCGGCGTGATCGGGTTCGTCGGTCTCGTCGCTCCGCACGCCGCTCGAGCCCTGGTGGGCGCTAGGCACGCGCGGGTCCTCCCGGTCTCCGTGCTGCTGGGCGCCCTGCTCGTGGGGGCGGCGGACACGATCGGTCGCACGGTCATCGCCCCGGAGCAGCTGCCGGCGGGTCTCGTGGTCGCGCTGCTGGGGGCGCCGTACTTCGTCTGGCTGCTCTGGCGCTCGCGCGACGCCTGACGCTCCCCGCTCGTTGCGCTCCGCTCGCTCGTTGAGCGAGGAGGCCGCAGCCGCGTCCCTCTGAGGCTCGTCGGTGAGACCGCGTTTCGACTCGCTTCGCTCGCTCAACGAGCGAGGGAGGGGTGCGCTCAACGAGCGGGGGGTGGGGCGGACTCCTTTCGTTCGTTGAGCGAGGACGGCGGAGCCGCCCGAGTCGAAACGGGTGAGGGGCTGAGGTTCTGCGGTGGGACCGCGTTTCGACTCGCTCCGCTCGCTCAACGAACGGGGGAGGGGTGCGCTCAACGAACGAGGGCGGGGGCCCAACGAGCGAGGATGGGGGCTCGCTCAACGAGCGAGGGAGGGGGCTCGCTCAACGAGCGGGTTGGGTTACAGCACGAGGCGGTAGCCCATGCCGGACTCGGTGAGCAGATGCGCGGGGGAACCGGGCTCCCGCTCGAGCTTCCGGCGCAGCTGCGACATGTACAGCCGCAGATATCCCGAGTCCGAGACCTGCTCGCTGCCCCAGATCTCCTTGAGCAGCTCCTGCCGGGTCACGAGCACTCCCGGATGCCGGGACAGATGCTCCAGCATCCGCCACTCGGTCGGGGTGAGGTGCACGCGCTCGCCGTCGCGGGTCACCGCCTTGGCCGAAAGGTCCACCACGACGTCGCCGAACGAGACCGTGGCCTCTCCGCCCGTCGGGACCGATCGACGCGACAGCGCGCGCAGCCGCGCGAGCAGCTCATCGATCTGGAACGGCTTGGTGACGTAGTCGTCGGCCCCGGCATCCAGCGCCTCGACCTTGTCCGCCGATCCGGTCCGCCCGGACACCACGATGATCGGCGCGTTCGTCCAACCGCGCAGCGCGTGGATCACCTCGATGCCGTCCAGCCGTGGCATCCCGAGGTCCAGCAGGATGATGTCCGGATGCGTCTGCGCCGCGGCGGTGATCGCGGCCGCACCGTCGGGAGCGGCGACGACGTCGTACCCGTGCGCGGCCAGGGTGATCCGCAGCGCGCGCACGAGCTGCGGATCGTCGTCGGCGATGAGCAGCTTCACTCCGCGTCCTCCTCCGCGTCGGCCGGGACGGCCAGGGGCAGGGACACCACCATCGTCAGGCCGCCGCCGGGGGTGTCCTCCGGCGTGAGCGTACCCGCCATCCCCTCGGTGAAGCCGCGCGACAGGGCGAGTCCGAGCCCGAGTCCGGTGGTGTTGTCGACGTCGCCGAGGCGCTGGAACGGCTGGAACATGCCGTCCTGACGGTCGGCGGGCACTCCAGGGCCGCGGTCGACGATCCGGATCTCCGCGCGATCGCCGAGCCTGCTCGTCGAGACGAGGACCCGGGAGCCCGGCGGAGAGTGACGCAGCGCGTTGGCCAGCAGGTTCACGAGCACGCGCTGCAGCAGCACCGGATCGGCCCGCAACGGCGGCAGCTCCGCGTCCAGGGCGAGCTCGACGTCCTCGGGACCGAGGGAGAGCTCGTCGAGCGCGGCCAGGACGCCGCCGGCCGCATCCACCTGCGTCGCGGAGACGGCCAGCACCCCGGCCTGGACGCGGGTGACGTCGAGCAGATCCGTGACCAGCGTCGACAGCGTGGTCAGGCTCTCATCGGCCGTCGCGAGGAGCTCGGCCCGATCGTCCGCCGACAGGGATCCGGCGGCACGCAACCCTCCGACCGCGGCGACGGCGGCCGCGAGAGGGCGCCTCAGATCGTGACTGAGCGCCGAGAGCAGGGCGCTGCGCACCTGATCGGTCTCGGCCAGCGCCTCGGCCTCGCGCGCTGTCGCGCTGAGGTCGGTGTGCTCGATCGCGGCCGACAGCTGCGCGACGATGACGTCGAGCAGCCGGCGCGCGGCGCCGTCGAGCGGGTCCCCGTGCAGCTCCAGGACGGCGCGCGGGCCGCCGTCCGCCGCGGATCCCACCGGGATCGTCGTGGAGCGGCCGTCGCGCAGCGGCTCGCCGTCCCGCGCGATGACAGTTCCGTCCGCGGCGAGCAGGCGCACTCCGCTGAGGCCGAACGCCTCGCGCGCACGGCTGACCAAGGCGAGGGCCGCGCTGTCGCCGCGCAGCACGTTGCCGGCCACCGTGGCCAGCAGTTCGGCCTCGGCTGTCGCGCGACGCGCGGTGCGCGCCTCGCGGGCTGCCCGGTCGACGATGAGGCTCACGAGCACCGCGATGATCACGTACAGTCCCAGGGCGATCGCGTGCAGCGGGTGCGCCACGGTCACGGTGTACAGCGGGGCTACGAAGAGGAAGTCCAGCGTGACGCCGGACAGCACCGCCGAGAAGACGGCGGGGCGCAGTCCGCCGATCAGGGCGACCACGACGACCAGCAATTGGTACGACAGCACCTCGGACGTGATCGACTCGGGACTGCGCAGCGAGAACAGCAGCCACGACAGCAGCGGCCCCGCGATGAGCGCGACCGCGAATCCCAGCACCTGGCGCCGCCACCCCAGCGCTCCGCCGGTGATGCGCGGGAGCGCAGGACGCCCTCCTGCGGCTGCGTGCGTGACGATGTGCACGTCGATGTCGCCGGAGCGGCGGATCACCTCCGTGCCCACCCCGGGACCGGTCAGCGCGGTGAGCAGGCGTCCGCGCCGGCTCACGCCGATGACGAGCTGGGTGGCGTCGACGCTGTGCGCGAAGTCGACCAGGGCTTCCGGGATGTCGTCGGACACGATCTGGTGATAGCTGCCGCCGAGCGACTCCACGAGCGACCGCTGCGCCGCCAGGGCCCCCGGAGCCTCTCGGCGCAATCCGTCCTGCGCCGAGACGTGCGCCGCGAGCAGCTCGCCGCCGGCCGATCGTGCCGCGATCCGCGCTCCGCGGCGCAGCAGCGTCTCGCCCTCCGGCCCGCCGGTGAGGGCAACGACAACGCGCTCGCGCGCCTGCCAGCTGCCCTGGATGCCCTTCTCGGCGCGGTAGCTGCGCAGTGCGCTGTCGACCTCGTCCGCCAGCCACAGCAGGGCGAGCTCGCGCAGCGCCGTCAGGTTGCCGAGCCGGAAGTAGTTGGACAGCGCCGCGTCGATGCGCTCGGCGGGGTAGACGAGTCCGGCCGACAGGCGATCGCGCAGCGTCTGCGGGGCGAGGTCCACCACCTCGATCTCGTCGGCGCCGCGCACCACGGCATCCGGGATCGTCTCCTGCTGGGCGATTCCGGTGATCTTCTCGACGACGGCGTTCAGCGACTCGATGTGCTGGACGTTCACGGTCGTGATGACATCGATCCCGGCATCCAGCAGCTCATCGACGTCCTGCCAGCGCTTGGTGTTGCGCGAGCCGGGCGCATTGGTGTGGGCGAACTCGTCGACGAGGGCGAGTTCGGGCGCGCGGGCGAGGACGGCGTCGACGTCCATCTCGGTGAGCTCGACGCCGCGGTGCCGCTCGACGCGGCGCGGCACGCACTCGAGATCAGCGACCTGCGCTTCGGTGGCGGCGCGCCCGTGCGTCTCCACGACGGCGACGACCACGTCCGCGCCGTCCTGGCGCAGACGATTCCCCTCGGCGAGCATCTCGTAGGTCTTGCCGACGCCGGGGGCCGCCCCGAGCAGGACCCGGAGGCGGCCGCGACGCACCGCGCGCTCTGGCGTCATCAGCCCTCCCGCTGGTCGAGTGCGAGATTCAGTTCCACGACGTTGATGCGCTCCTCGCCGAGGAACCCCAGGTCCCGCCCTTGAATCCTAGACTCCACGAGGGCGCGGATCTCCTCCTCGGACGCATCGCGCTCCTCGGCGATCCGCGGCACCTGCAGCAGCGCGTACGCGACGCTGATGTGCGGGTCGAGACCGGACCCCGAGGCCGTGACGGCGTCGGCGGGCACGGCATCCGGATCCACGCCCTCGCGCGCCGCGATCTCGTTGCGGCGCTCGTCGATCGCGGCGACGAGGTCCGGGTTCTCGGGTCCCAGGTTGCTGCCGCTCGACGCGCGGGCGTCGTACCCGTCGCCGGCGGCGGAGGGGCGGGGCTGGAAGTACTCCGGCAGCGCCTCGCCGTCCGCGTCCGTGTACGCCTGGCCGATCAGGGCGCTGCCGACGACGGTGCCCTGATCGTCCGCGACGGGAGACCCGTTCGCCTGCCACGGCATCAGCACCTGCCCGAGGCCGGTGATGACGAGCGTGTAGCCGACGCCGAGCACGAGGGTGAGCACGAGCATCGCGCGGACGGCGACGCCGGCCGTGCGGGCGGTGGTGCGGAACTGCGACATGGGATGCCTTTCGGGGAGGTTCAGAAGCCGGGGATGAGGCTGACGACGAGGTCGATGAGCTTGATGCCGAGGAACGGGGCGATCGCTCCGCCGACGCCGTAGACGAGCAGGTTGCGCTGCAGGATCCGCGCCGCGCTCGCCGGCCGGTACCGCACACCGCGCAGGGCGAGCGGGATGAGGAAGACGATCACGACCGCGTTGAACACGATGGCGCTGGTGACGGCGGACGCCGGGGAGTGCAGCTGCATGATGTTCAGCGCCGCGAGCCCAGGGAACACGCCCATGAACATCGCAGGGATGATCGCGAAGTACTTCGCGATGTCGTTCGCGAGCGAGAAGGTCGTCAGGGCCCCGCGCGTGATCAGCAGCTGCTTGCCGATGCGGACGATGTCGATGAGCTTGGTCGGGTCCGAGTCGAGGTCGACCATGTTGCCGGCCTCCTTGGCGGCCGAGGTCCCGGTGTTCATCGCGACGCCGACGTCGGCCTGAGCGAGCGCGGGAGCGTCGTTCGTGCCGTCGCCGGTCATGGCGACGAGACGGCCGCCCGACTGCTCCTTGCGGATGAGTGCGAGCTTGTCCTCCGGGGTCGCCTCGGCGAGATAGTCGTCGACGCCGGCCTCCTTCGCGATCGCGGCGGCGGTCAGCGGGTTGTCCCCCGTGATCATCACCGTTCGGATGCCCATCGAGCGCAGTTCGTCGAAGCGCTCGCGCAGACCGTCCTTGACGATGTCCTTCAGGTGCACGACGCCCAGAATCCGTCCGTCCCCGGTGGCGGTGCGGACGGCGACCACCAGCGGGGTTCCGCCGCTCAGCGCGACGCCGTCGACGAGGCCCGTGAGCTCGGCATCCGCCGCTTCGCGCCCCAGCCACGCCGTCACGGCGGAGCCGGCGCCCTTGCGGATCTCGGTGCCGTCGGCGAGATCCAGCCCGCTCATCCTGGTCTGCGCCGTGAACGGGACGACGACGGCTCCGTCTGGGGTGGTGACGTGGATGCCGCGTGCGCCGGCCAGCTCGACGATCGACGCTCCCTCCGGGGTCGGGTCGGCGAGCGAGGACAGCGCGGCCGTGCGCAGCAGCTCCTCGGCCCCGACACCGGCGAGAGGCAGGACGTCGTCGGCACGACGGTTGCCGTAGGTGATGGTCCCGGTCTTGTCGAGCAGCAGGGTCGTGACGTCGCCGGCCGCCTCGACCGCGCGTCCGGACATGGCGAGCACGTTGCGCTGCACCAGCCGGTCCATTCCCGCGATCCCGATGGCGGAGAGCAGGGCGCCGATCGTGGTGGGGATGAGGCAGACGAGCAGCGCGATGAGCACGGGGATGCTGACCGGCGAGGCCGCGTAGGACGCGATCGGATTCAGCGTCATCACCACGAGCACGAACACGATCGACAGGCTCGCGAGCAGGATGTTCAGGGCGATCTCGTTGGGGGTGCGCTGACGGTTCGCGCCCTCGACGAGCGCGATCATCCGATCGACGAACGTCTCGCCCGGCTTCGAGGTGATGCGCACGACGATCCGGTCGGACAGCACGCGCGTGCCGCCGGTGACCGCGCTGCGGTCGCCGCCGGACTCGCGGATCACCGGAGCGCTCTCGCCCGTGATCGCCGACTCGTCGACCGTCGCGATCCCTGCCAGGATGTCGCCGTCCCCGGGGATCAGCTCCCCGGCCTCGACGATGACGACGTCGTCGCGGAGCAGGTCGGCGGAGGAGACCTCGACGGTCGTGACGCGTTCCGCCGCGGCATCCGTCTGCGGATCGTACGCGGTGACGCGCCGGGCGAGCGTCGACGTGCGGGTCCGGCGCAGGGTGGCCGCCTGGGCCTTGCCCCGCCCCTCGGCGACCGACTCGGCCAGGTTCGCGAACACCACCGTCAGCCACAGCCATGCGGCGATGCCCCACGTGAAGCCGGCGGGTACCGGCGTGCCTCCGGACTCGCCCGGTCCGCCGAGGAACGGCTCGGCGATCGCGAGCACCGTCGTGAACGCGGCCCCGACCCACACGAGCAGCATGACGGGGTTGCGGACCAGCGCGGCCGGGTTGAGCCTGCGCAGCGCACCGGGGAGGGCGTGGACGAGCGGGCCCCAGCCGAACGAGCGACGAGGGGAGGAGGGGACGGATGCCGCGGCATCCTGCATCTCGGGTTCTTCGGTCATGAGTGCCATGTCAGACGAGTCCTTCGGCGAGGGGTCCCAGGGTGAGGACCGGGAAATAGGTCAGTGCGGTGATGACGACGGCGACGATCGACAGGAGGCCGACGAACTGCGGGCGATGCGTGGGCAGCGTCCCCGTGGTCGCCGGGACGCGCTCCTGGGCGGCGAGGGATCCCGCCAGCGCCAGCACCAGGACGATCGGGATGAAGCGCCCGAGCAGCATCGCGATGCCGAGCGCCGTGTTGAACCACGGGGTGTTCGCCGTCAGCCCGGCGAACGCCGATCCGTTGTTGTTCGCCGCCGAGGTGAAGGCGTAGAGCACCTCGCTCATGCCGTGCACGCCGGGATTCAGGATGCTGGTGCCGGTGACGTCGTCGCGGATGCCGGGGATGGCGAAGCTCGCCGCGGTGCCGAGCAGCACGAGGGCGGGGGTGACGAGGATGTACAGGCTGGCGAGCGTGATCTCGCGCGGGCCGATGCGCTTGCCGAGGTACTCGGGCGTGCGTCCCACGAGCAGGCCGCCGATGAAGACGGCGATGATCGCGAGCACGAGCATCCCGTAGAGCCCCGACCCGACGCCGCCGGGGGCGACCTCGCCGAGCATCATGTTCAGCATCGGCATCATGCCGCCCAGCGCCGTGTAGGAGTCGTGCATCGAGTTCACGGCGCCCGTGGAGGTCAGCGTCGAGGCGCTGCCGAACAGCGTCGAGCCGAGGATTCCGAAACGCTGCTCCTTGCCCTCCATGGCGGCTCCGGCGAGCTCGGGAGCGCTGCCCCGTCCGGCGAGTTCGAGGGCGGAGAGCGTGAACGTCGACACGAGGAAGATGGCGCCCATGACGGCGGCGATCGCGTAGCCCTGCCGGTGATCGCCCACCATGCGCCCGAACGCCTGTGGCAGGGAGAACGGGATGCACAGGATGAGGACGATCTCGAGGAGGTTCGTCCAGCCTGCGGGATTCTCGAAGGGATGCGCGGAATTGGCGTTGAAGAAGCCGCCGCCGTTGGTGCCGAGGAGCTTGATCGCCTCCTGCGAGGCCACCGGACCGCCCGGGAGGACCTGCCCGGAGCCGGTGACCGTCGTGATCTCGGTGAGGCCGGCGAAGTTCTGCACGACGCCGCCGGCGATGAGGGCGAGCGCGCTGAGCGCGGCCATCGGCAGCAGGATGCGTCCGAGCCCGCGGATCAGGTCGACCCAGAAGTTGCCGATCGTGGCCGAGCCTCGGCGGGCGAAACAGCGGATCAGCGCGACCGCGACGGCGAGCCCGACGGCCGCGGAAACGAAGTTCTGCACGGTGAGGCCGGCGAGCTGCACCGTGTAGCCCATGGTCTGCTCCGGGGAGTACGACTGCCAGTTGGTGTTGGCGACGAACGACGCCGCGGTGTTGAACGCCAGCCCCTCCGGGACGGCCGGGAGACCGAGCGACTGCGGGAGGAGGGCCTGGAACCGCTGCAGGGCGTAGACGAGGAGCAGGCCCGCGGCCGAGAAGATCAGCACGCTGCGGCCGTAGGCGCGCGAGGTCTGCTCCGACCCGGGGTCGACGCCGATGAGCCGATACGCCCCGCGTTCGACGCGCAGGTCCCGCGGCGACGAGTACGCCCGCGCGATGTAGTCGCCGAGCGGGCGGTACAGCAGCACGAGGACCGCGATGAGCGTGGCGGCCTGGAGCACGCCGAACCAGATCGTCGCGGTCATCAGAACCGCTCCGGTGCGACGAGGGCGACGACCAGGTAGACGACGGCCGCGACCGCGAGGGCGAGAGCGGCGATCTCGAAGACGATCATGCGCGCTCCACCCCCTTCGCGATGAGGGCGACGAGGGCGAAGAGCGCGAGAGTCAGCGCGATGTGGATGATGTCGAGCACGTCTCGATGCAACCCGCTCCCACTGCGCCGCACGTCGATCCTCACGCTTTCCCTACGCCGGGGCGCCGGACCCATGCGCGATGCTGACGGTCAGCGCGCGTCCGAGGCGTCTGGATAGGATCGCGAGGTGCCAGGGACCACCGCCTCCGCGATCGTCGCGATCCTCCTCGGCGTCGTCGTCGGCTTCGTGCTGTTCGTGCCGTTCGTCTCCCTCAGTTACCGCCGTCGGGGTCATCTCAGCCCCGGGCGACTGCTCGTGTGGGCCTCCGCGCTGGTGTACTTCTGGGCGATCTGGACGTACACGCTCCTGCCGCTGCCCTCCGGGCGCCGGATCGAGGTGTGCGCGGGGCGCGAGCTGGACCCGCTCGCGCTTCTGCGCGAGGTCCGCGACCTCCGGCCGCTGCTCGGTCAGGGCACGGCCCTGCTCGCCGACCCGACCTTCCTGCAGATCGCGCTCAACGTCGTCCTGTTCATCCCGCTCGGCTTCTTCCTCCGCGTGCTCGGCGGCCGCGGGATCGTCGTGGCGCTGCTGGCCGGCTTCGGCGTCTCGCTCGTGATCGAGACCACCCAGCTCACCGGCGTGTGGGGCATCTACTCGTGCGCGTACCGGGTGTTCGACGACGGGGACCTGATGACGAACACCGCCGGCGCTGCGATCGGGTCGGTCCTGGCGCTCATGGTCCCGCGCCGCCTGCGCGGCCTCGCGGTCGCTCCGGATGCCGGACGGCCCCGCCCCGTCACCCGGGCGCGCCGGCTGCTGGCGATGGCGTGCGACGGCATCGCGTTTCTCCTGGTCTCGGCGAGCGTGGACGTCATGGTGACGGCGGCGCGCGTGATCCTCGCCGGCGGATGGGAGCTGTCGGCGATGCGCCGGGTCGCGGTCCCCGTCGTCGAGGGCGCCGGGGCCTCGGGGGCGGGCACGCTCGTCGCCGCGGCGATCTGGCTCGTCGTGATCCTCGCCACGGGGCGCTCACCGGGCGACTCGGCCGTGCAGCTGCAGTACCGAGGCGGGCCCGTTCCGCATCCGTTGGCGCGGCTGCTGCGCTGGCTGGCCGGCATCGCGGGGATCGCCGTGCTGGGACTGGTCTGGGGTCTGCTCACCCCGATCCTCGCGTTCGTCAGCGTGTTCATGGTCCTCATCACCCGGTCCGGGCGCGGCCTGCCCGGGCTGGTGTCGGCTCAGGAGCTCACCGATGCGAGGGCGGATGCCGGGGCATCCGTCCCACGATCGTGACCCGCTGGCGGGGCGAGGTTATTTCCACGATCCGTCGGAAGAGTGCGCATGTGGGTGTCGCCAATATGTCGGTTTTCCTGTTAACTGGCTGAGCGTTGCCTCGGGTGTGCCCCATGCGAACCCTGGACGCGCATCATTCCACTGTCACGTGTTCCGGAGGGGGAACCATGTCCAGTAATCGTCGAGCGCGCCTGCGCTCGTGGTCCCGGCGACGATCGCCAGGCCGCTCCATCATCGCCGCTCTCGGCGTCGCCGCCCTGGCAGGCGCTTCGCTGTTGAGCGTTACGACCGCCGCCCAGGCAGAACCGGGGACTCCGGGGGTTCCTCAGGCGAACACTGTGGTCTTCGAGGAGGACTTCGAGAACGGCCCCGGCACGACCCCGCAGCTTCTGAGCGCCTACACCGGGGCGAACGGGCAGACCTACACCGCTGATGCGGTGTGGCTGACAGCCTGCAACGGCACCATCGTCAACTTCGCCATCCCCTTCACCGACCTGGGGAACTGCGCTTCTGCAGGTAACTCCTCGAACCTGCGGCAGCTGGCCTACGCCCTGGGCGTGCACGGCGGCGCCGGCGATCCCAACACCAACGACGTCGTCGCGGCGTACACCGAAGGCAACCCCGGCGCCGGCGCGATCGAGTTCCAGACGGTCGACAACATCGCGCTCGCGTCGGCCTCCGGCCGGTTCCTGACCTTCAGCGTCGACACCGCTGCGGTGAACTGCCAGGTGTCCGCGCCGCAGTACCAGTTCTCCTTCCTGGACGACGAGGGGGCGGCGACGAACGTGGGAGGCGTGCTGAACGCCTGCTCGTCGGGCACCACCGTCACCGCGCCGGCGGTCGGGGCGCTCCCGACGCGTGCTGTGAGCGTCGGGACCTATACGTCGAACGGTTCGGTGCTGTTCGACGGCTCCAGCCTCGGAATCCGCATGACGAACGCGAACGGCTCGGGCACCGGTAACGACGCGGCCTTCGACAACATCCGCATCCTCGACGTCACGCCGCAGCTGGACAAGTCCTTCAGCCCGGCCTCCCTCGTCGCGGAGGAGGTCTCCACTCTCACCCTGACCGTCACGAACACCGATGATCTGGCCGCGAAGAACGGGTGGTCCTTCGTGGATGAGCTCCCGACCGGCCTGACCATCGCTGACGGCTCAGCCGCCACCACGTGCCCTGCCGGCGTCGTGGATGCCCCTGTCGGCGGCACGACGATCACGGCCTCCGGCGACCTGACGGCAGGCATGGAATCCTGCACCGTCACCGTGAACGTCACGTCGCCCGTCGCCGGCACGTTCACGAACGGCCCGGACAACATCACGAGCACGGGCCTGAACGACCCGGCGGACACCACCGTCGAGTTCGTCGAGCAGGAGCCGGCGATCCGCGTCGTCAAGTCGGCGACGCCGACGTCCGAGGAGGAGTTCGTCCTCGGGCAGAACGTCACATATTCGTTCGTCGTGACGAACACGGGAAATGTGACGCTGACGGATGTCGTGGTGTCGGAGGGTGAGTTCTCCGGTACGGGCGAACTGTCGGATGTCGTGTGTCCGGTGGGTGCGTCTTCCCTGGCTCCGGGTGCGTCGGTTACGTGCACGGCGACGTATGAGGTGACGCAGGAGGATGTCGACGCGGGGTCGATCACGAACGCGGCGACCGCCACGGGCACGCCGCCGAACGGCGAACCACCGGTCTCTCCCGAGTCCGAAGTGACGATTCCCTCCGAGGAGCCCGCTCCGGCGCTGACGATCGACAAGGAAGCGGATGTCGAGACGATCACGGCTGCGGGCGAGACGATCGAGTATTCGTTCCTGGTGACGAACACGGGGAACGTGACGCTGACGGATGTCGTGGTGTCGGAGGGTGAGTTCTCCGGTACGGGCGAGCTGTCGGATGTCGTGTGTCCGGCGGGTGCGTCTTCTCTGGCTCCGGGTGCGTCGGTGACGTGCACGGCGACGTATGACCTGACGCAGGAGGATGTGGATGCCGGTTCGATCACGAACGCGGCGACCGCGACGGGCACCCCGCCGAACCCGGTGACGCCGCCTCCGGTCTCCCCGTCGGACGAGGTCACCGTGGATGTCCCGGCTGCGCCGGCGCTGACGATCGACAAGGAAGCGGATGTCGAGACGATCACGGCTGCGGGCGAGACGATCGAGTATTCGTTCCTGGTGACGAACACGGGGAACGTGACGCTGACGGATGTCGTGGTGTCGGAGGGTGAGTTCTCCGGTACGGGCGAGCTGTCGGATGTCGTGTGTCCGGCGGGTGCGTCTTCTCTGGCTCCGGGTGCGTCGGTGACGTGCACGGCGACGTATGACGTGACGCAGGAGGATGTGGATGCCGGTTCGATCACGAACGCGGCGACCGCGACGGGCACCCCGCCGAACCCGGTGACGCCGCCTCCGGTCTCCCCGTCGGACGACGTGACCGTGGACATTCCGGCGAACCCGGCGATCACGGTCGTCAAGTCGGCCGACGAGGCCGCGCACGCGGACATCGCGGTCGGGCAGGAGATCACGTACTCCTTCCTGGTCACGAACACCGGCAACGTGACCCTGGCGGATGTCGTGGTGACGGAGGGCGAGTTCTCCGGCGCCGGCGACCTGTCCGAGATCGTCTGCCCGGACGACGCGTCGCGCCTCGCTCCCGCAGGCCAGATCACCTGCACGGCCACGTACACCGTCGTCCAGGCTGACGTCGACGCCGGGACGGTGACGAACACGGCCACCGCGACCGGAACTCCGCCGACCGGCGAAGCGCCGGTCTCGCCGGAGTCCGAGGTCACGGTTCCGAGCGTTCCCGCCCCCGGCCTGGACGTCGTGAAGACGGCGAGCGTCGAGCGCGCGAACACCGTCGGGCAGTCGATCACGTACTCGTTCCTCGTGACGAACACAGGCAACCTCACCCTCAGCGACATCACTGTCGACGAGGAGGAGTTCACGGGAACGGGTGCACTGTCCGCGATCGCGTGCCCGGCAGGAGCGGAATCGCTCGCGCCCGGTGCACAGGTGACCTGCACGGCCACCTACACCGTGACTCAGGCCGATCTGGACGCGGGATCGATCAGCAACACGGCGACGGCGGGTGGCCTGACTCCCGGCGGCGAGCCGTTCGCGTCGGACCCGTCGACGGTCACGGTGGACACGCCGGGGACTCCGCTGGCGACCACCGGTGGTGACCTCGCGTGGGGCATCGCGGCGACCGGCATGCTGCTGCTCGTCGGCGGCGGCGCGCTCCTGGTCGTGCGGCGACGCCGCGCGATGTTCAGCGACTGAACGGCGCTGACCTGAGATGAGGCGCCCCCGCGCTGCGACATCGTCGCAGCGCGGGGGCGCTCCCGTCGTCGGCTCATCGCGAACGCACAGCCCTTTCCGATCACGGACTTGTAACGTCGAGGGCATGACGACCGTTGACGTCACCGAGGACACCATCCGCCAGACCAAGGAGCTCCGCGATGAGTTCCAGCGGTTCCTCCGGGAGTACGAGTTCGGGATGCGCGAGGTCGAGACCAAGATCTCGATCCTGCGGGACGAGTTCACTCACGATCACTCGTACAACCCGATCGAGCACGTCACGAGCCGACTGAAGTCACCCGACAGCATCGTCGAGAAGATCGCCCGCAAGGGCATCGACGAACCCGACTTCGCGAGGATCCGTCAGGAGATCACCGACATCGCCGGCGTCCGCGTCACCTGCAGCTTCGTCGCGGACGTCTACCGGCTGTTCGACCTGCTGACCGCTCAGGACGACATCACCGTGCGCGTCGTGAAGGACTACATCGCCAACCCGAAGCCGAACGGCTACAAGAGCCTGCACGTCATCCTCGAGGTGCCGGTGTTCCTGTCCACCGGCGCACTGTCGGTCCCCGTCGAGGTGCAGTTCCGCACCATCGCCATGGACTTCTGGGCGAGCCTGGAGCACAAGATCTATTACAAGTTCTCCAGCCAGGTTCCCTCGCACCTCGTCGACAGCCTGACCGACGCGGCCGAGGCCGCCGCCGAACTGGATCTTCGCATGGAGCGGCTGCACCGCGAGGCGCACGGATCGACCAGCCGTCAGCTCGCCCCGCCGCCCCCGCCGCGCGTCGTCGAGGTCTGAGGGGCGCGGCAGTCCCTGCTCAGTCCAGGAACTCGCGTGCGGCCGTCGTCATCGCCGTCACGCCGACCTCGAGCGTGGGGTGGATCTCCGGGGCGTAGAACGGGGAGTGGTTGGTGGGGATGTCCTCGGCCAGGCGTCCCGCAGCCGCGGCCTCGGCGAACGCTGCAGGGTCGGCTCCGCCCCAGAACCAGAACACCAGCGGTGCTCCGGCGTCGCGCGCGAACCACGAGACGTCCTCGCTTCCGGTGAACATGCCGGGGTCGATCACGCTCGCCTCGCCGAGCACCCGGCGCAACGCGTTCGTCACGCGCTCCGTGGCCTCGGCGTCGTTGATCGTGGCCGGCAGCGTGTGCAGGGTGCGGATGTCCGGCTCGCGTTCGGCGCCCGACGCCAGCGACTCGGCCCGCACGATGCGTTCGACGCTGGCGAGCACCTTCTCGCGCGACGCGTCGTCGGGGTAGCGGAGGCTGAGCTCGAGCTTCGCCTCCGCCGGGATGATGTTGTTCTTCAGGCCCGCGTGGATCGCGCCGACGGTGACGACGCCGACCCCCTGCGGGTCGATCTCGCGCGAGGCGATGGTCTGCAGACGCATGACGGTCGCCGCCGCCATCACCACGGGGTCGATCGTGGCGTGCGGGCGCGAGCCGTGACCGCCGCGGCCGTGCAGCGTCACGCTCAGCCCGTCGGACGCCGCCATCTGGGTGCCGCTGCGCACGCCGACGACGCCGGCCGGGAGCGGCGTGACGTGCTGTCCCAGCACGACGTCCGGCCGGGGATAGCGGTCGAGGACGCCGGCGTCGAGCATCGCCCTGGCACCCGCGCCGTACTCCTCGGCGGGCTGGATCAGCACGACGACCGTGCCCGACCAGTCCGCACGGCTCGCGACGAGCTGCTCGACGGCGCCGATCATCGCGGTGACGTGCATGTCGTGCCCGCAGGCGTGCATGACGGGCACGGTCGCGCCCTCGGGGTCCACGCCGGTCGCGGTGCTGGCGTAGGCGAGGCCGGTCTGCTCCTCGACGGGCAGCGCGTCCATGTCGGCGCGCAACCAGACGGTGGGTCCCTCTCCGTTCGACAGCAGACCGACGACGCCGGTCACGCCTAGGTTCTCCTCGACCTCGAGTCCGAGGTCGCGGAGGTGCTGGGCTGCGATGCCGGCGGTGCGGGTCTCCTGGAAGGACAGCTCGGGGTGCCGGTGCAGGTCCGTGTAGAGGGCCTCGAGGTCGATGGTCATGCCCTCACCCTAGCCGGGCCCGTCGCTCACACCTGCCGGTAGGAGGCCAGCTCCGGTCCTGGTTCGAGCACGGCGTTCACGATCGAGCGGATCGCGAACTCGCTCGCGCCGCCCAGCTCGACCACGTCGGGGTGCAGCAGCCACTGCAGCTGCAGACCGTCCATGACCGCCAGGATCGCCGCGGACGCCGCGGCCACCGTCTCCGGCTCCGTGACGCCCTGCTGCGCGCACAGCTCGGCGAACGCCTCGGAGATCTCGCGACGCAGCGTCGTGTACCGCTCCTCGAAGTACTCCCGGCCGGGATGCTCATCGGTCACGCTCTCGGAGGAGAGCACGGTGTACGCCTGGACGATGCCGGGCCGCTTCTCGTTCGCGAACGCCGTGCGCACGAGGTGCAGGAACAGCTCGGGGCCTCCGGGGATGTGCTTCTCCTCGAGGTCCTCGACATCCGCCTGATCGCGGTAGGCGAGCACTTCGAGCAGCAGCTTCTGCTTGGAGCCGAAGTGATGCAGGACGCCGGCGTGCGTGATGCCCACCTGCTCGGCGACGTCGGCGAGCGTGCCGTTGGTCGATCCCTTGTTGCCGAAGATCTCGACGGCCGCCTTGAGGATCTGCTCGCGCTTCGCGCGCGTGGCGGGGCGGGTGCGCACGGCATCCTCACTGCTGCTGGCCACGGTGCCTCCGTTGCTGTTCTGTGACTTGCCATGTTACTTACTGATGAGTAACCTCGCATCAACTTACTTTCTCGCCAGTAAGTTTCGGTACCCCCGCCACCGCGTGCAGACGACCGGTGGTTCCGCACAAAGACCGTGCCCTAGGAGAAGCAATGAAGCTCAGAAAGTCCCTGATCGCGGCCGCCGCGGTCGCCGCCCTCGGCACCACGGTGCTCGCCGGATGCTCGTCGGGCGGTGGCGACGACGGCGGTGACGCCGGCGCCGGCAGCGTCGCCCTCACGATCGCCAAGCCCGACGGGGCGATCACGACGGAGTCGCACAACCCCTACCTCGGGGACTCGTCGGCCTCGAAGTACGGCTACGCCAAGGTCATCTTCGAGCCGCTCGCCCTCGTCAACCCGACCGGCGACCTGGGGACCACCCCGTGGCTCGCGGAGTCCGTCGAATGGAACGAGGACTACACCGAGCTCACCGTCGTCCCGCGTGCGGACGTGACGTGGAGCGACGGCGAGCCGTTCACGGGTGAGGACATCGTGTTCACGTTCGATCAGTTCCTCAACGGCAAGCTCACCGACTCCTCGGGACTGAACTACCAGGGCGCCACGGTCGACGGCGACACGATCACGCTGACCTTCGGCAACTCCAAGTACACCTCCCAGGCCCGAGTGCTGCACACGCCGATCGTGCCGAAGCACATCTGGGAGAACATCGAGGACCCGAACACCGACCCGCTCACCGGCGAGGGGCTCGCGGTCGGCACGGGACCCTACGTGCTCGACAGCTGGACCACCGAGTCCGTCACCCTGACCGCGAACGAGGACTACTGGGGCGGCGAGCTCGCCGTCCCCGAACTGCACTACGTCTCGTACGGCGACAACGCCGCGCTGACGACGGCGCTCGTGTCCGGCGAGGCCGACTGGGCGCAGGCGTTCATCCCGCAGATCGAGGACAGCTATCTCGCGGCGGACGAGGAGAACCACTTCCTGGTGTCTCCGACCGCCGGCGCGGCCACCGTGTTCCTCAACCTGCAGACCGAGCCGTTCGACGACCCGGCGCTGCGCCAGGCGCTGGCGTGGACGATCGACCGTCAGGCGTACGTCGACGTCTCCCGCGAGGGCGCCAGTGAGGCGGTCTGGAACGTCACGGGCCTCGGCGAGCTGCTCTCCGACGAGATCATCGACGAGTACCAGGACGTCGAGTACTCCGTCGACATCGACAAGGCGCGCCAGATCCTCACCGACGCCGGTTACACCTGGGAGGACGAGAAGCTCATCGACCCCGACGGCGCACCCGTCACCTTCTCGATCTCGGTCCCGGCGGGCTGGAGCGACTGGAACACCGAGCAGGCGCTGATCGCCGAGGAGCTCGACGCCGGCCTCGGCATCGAGGTCAAGGTCGACCAGCCCGACTGGGGCGGCTGGGACGCCGCGCGTCAGGAGGGCACGTTCCAGGCGATCATCCACTGGCTCGAGGACACCGGCAACGCGTACGGCCTGTACACCTCCACGATGGACCCGAAGTGGATCGTCGACGGCAAGGCGCAGTTCAACTTCGGCCGCTTCGAGGACCCCGACGTCACCGAAGCGCTGAACACCTACGCCAACGCCGCCACGCAGGAGGAGCGCGACGCCGCGAGCGCGGTGCTGCAGAAGGCGTTCGTCGAGAACGTCCCCGCCATCCCGCTCGGCGCACACCCGCTGCTGGGTCAGTACAACACCCGCAACTACGAGGGCTTCCCGACCGAGGAGGACCAGTACGCGTCGGCTGACCCCACGCAGCCGGGCATCGTCCAGGTGCTGACCAACCTCACCGCCAAGTGACCCCTCCGGCCCGTCGAGCGAGCGGCGCCCGCGTCCTCGCTCGACGGGCCGACGGCGGAAAGGAAACCATGCCAGACCCCCTCCTCACCGTGCGCGACTTCTCCGTCGTGTACGACGTCGAACCCCCCGTCGCCGCGGTCAAGAACGTGACCCTGGAGCTGCAGCGCGGCGAGATCCTCGGTCTCGCCGGGGAATCCGGATGCGGCAAGACGACGCTCGCCTACGGCGTGCAGCGGCTGCTGCGCGCCCCCGCCGTGATCACCGGCGGCTCCGTCGTCTTCCACGACGCCGCCGAGGGCGACATCGACATCAACGCCCTGGACGCCGAGCAGATGCGCCGCTTCCGCTGGGACAAGGTGTCGATGGTGTTCCAGGGCGCGATGAACGCGCTGAACCCCGTCGCGACGATCGGCTCGCAGCTCGAGGACGTCTTCGAGATCCATCGCCCCGACCTCGGCGCCCGTCAGCGCCGGGCCGCGGCGGCCGAGCTGCTCGAGATCGTCAAGGTCGGCGCACAGCGCAGCCGGTCGTTCCCGCATGAGCTGTCCGGCGGGATGCGCCAGCGCGTGATGATCGCGATGGCGCTCGCCCTGCGCCCGCAGCTCATGGTCATGGACGAGCCGACCACCGCGCTGGACGTGCTGGTGCAGCGGGAGATCCTGCGGCAGATCTCGCAGCTGCGGCACGAGTTCGGCTTCTCGGTGATCTTCATCACCCACGACCTGCCGCTGCTGCTGGAGATCAGCGACCGCATCGCGATCATGCGCGACGGCGAGATCGTCGAGCTCGGCACGGCCGAGCGGATCTGGACCGACCCGCAGGACGACTACACGCGGACGCTGCTGGCGTCCTTCCCTCGGCTCACCGGAGAGAAGGGGATGGTGGCGCGATGACCGTGCTCGACTTCTCGCACGTCACGAAGATCTACAACGTCCGCGGCGCCGGGCAGATCAAGGCCCTCGACGACGTCAGCTTCACTCTCCGCTCCGGGCAGACGATCGGCCTCGTGGGCCAGTCCGGCAGCGGCAAGTCCACGATCGCGAAGATCCTCACCCAGCTCGAGACCCCGACGCACGGGGAGGTCCTGCTCGACGGGGCGCCCATCCCGCGCCGCGGCAAGGGGCTGCGCGCGTACCGCCAGCGGCTGCGCATGGTCTTCCAGGACCCGTTCGCCTCGCTGAACCCGTACCACTCGATCGGCTACCACATCGAGCGTCCGCTGCGCCTGGACGGCGTGGTCCCGAAGGCGCAGCAGGATGCCGAGGTGCGCCGGCTGCTCGAACGCGTGCGCCTGATCCCGGATGCCGTCATCGACCGGCGCCCGCACGAGCTGTCCGGCGGGCAGCGTCAGCGCGTGGCGATCGCGCGGGCCCTCGCCTCCCGGCCGTCGCTGCTCGTCGCGGACGAGCCGGTGTCGATGCTGGACGTGTCGATCCGCCTCGGCGTCCTGAACCTGCTCGCCGACCTGCAGCGCGAGGAGGGGCTCGGGGTGCTCTACATCACGCACGACCTCGCGACCGCGCGGCACTTCAGCGACGAGATCATCGTCCTCAATCAGGGGCGGGTCGTCGAGCACGGCCCCGCCGACGACGTCATTCTCCGTCCGCAGGATCCCTACACGCAGGAGCTGCGCGCGGCCTCACCCGACCCCGAGAAGCACTTCGCCTCGGCATCCGGCATCCTGGGAGGTACCCCGTGACCGTCACCGCACCCCGTCTGGACCAGCCGGAGACGGATGCCGTCGCCACCGGCACCACCGCCACCCGGGTCGTCTCGGGATACGCCCGCGTCCCCTGGCGCTTCATCGGCAGCCGTGCCGCGTTCTACCTGTTCACGCTGTGGGCGGCGCTCACGATCAACTTCTTCCTGCCGCGCATGATGAAGGGCGACGCGGTCGACCAGTACCTCGCGCGCAACCGCAACGTGTCCCCGGAGGCCGCGGACGCGCTGCGCTCCCTGCTCGGTCTGGACACCGACAAGACACTGTTCCAGCAGTACCTGGACTACTGGGGTCTGCTGCTGCGCGGCGATCTCGGCGTCTCGCTGCTGCACGGCCTGCGTCCCGTGACGGAGGTGATCTCCCAGGCGCTGCCGTGGACGATCGGCCTGGTCGGCTTCGCGACCATCATCTCTTTCGCCATCGGCACGATCGGCGGTGCCGTCGTCGGGTGGCGCCGCGGCAGCCGCGCGGACGTGCTCATCCCGATCACCACGTTCCTCGGGACGATCCCGTACTTCTGGCTCGGCCTGCTCGCCATCGCCGTGTTCTCGGTGAACCTGGAGTGGTTCCCGATCGGCAAGGCGTACGGGGTGGGAACGACGCCGGAGTGGTCGTTCGAGTTCATCGGGGAGGTGATCCACCACGGGACCCTGCCGGCGGTGACGATCATCATCGCCTCGCTCGGCGGCTGGATGCTCGGGATGCGCAACATGATGCTCACCGTGCTCGACGAGGACTACATCACCGTCGCGCAGGCCAAGGGCATGACGAACCAGCGCGTGCTCTGGAGCTATGCGGCCCGCAACGCCGTGCTCCCGCAGATCCAGAGCTTCGCGCTGTCGATCGGCTTCATCGTCGGCGGCACGATCGTGATGGAGATGGTGTTCAGCTACCCCGGCGTCGGCAAGCTGCTGCTGGACGCCACCAACGCCAAGGACTACGCGCTCATGCAGGGCGTCTTCCTCGTGATCACGCTGTCGGTCCTCGTGGCGAACATCCTCGCCGACGTCGCCTACGCATTCCTCGACCCGCGCACGCGCCAGACGGAGGCCTGAGAATGAACGCTCCCGCTCGCACCACAGACCCCCAGTCCGCTCCGGCGGCGCCGGACACGCTGGCGCTGCGCACGGCCGCGCCCGCGCAGGATCGACCCGAGTCGTTCTGGGCGAAGCTCGGCGACGCCTTCGCGATGTTCCGCAACGGCAAGTCGCTCACGGGACTCGCGATCATCGCGTTCTTCGTCCTGATCGCGGTCTTCGCCGACGTGCTGGCGCCCTATTCGCCCACGCAGGTCGACAACACCCGCCGGTTCGAGCCGCCCTCAGCGGATCACTGGCTCGGCACGACCCACATCGGCGAGGACGTCCTGAGTCAGGTCATCCACGGCACGCGCGGCGTGATCGTCGTCGGCTTCCTCGCCGCGGCGATCGCCACCGTCATCGCGATCACGGTCGGCGTGATCGCAGGCTACATCCGCGGATGGAAGAGCGAGTCGCTGTCAGCGCTGACCAACGTGTTCCTCGTCATCCCCGGGCTCCCGCTCATCATCATCGTGGCGTCCATGTTCGAGGAGCCCCCGCTGTGGGTGATCGCCGCCGTGCTCGGTCTCACCGGATGGGCGTGGGGGGCGCGCGTGCTGCGCGCGCAGACGATGTCGCTGCGCAACCGCGACTTCATCCAGGCCGCCAGGGCCAACGGGGAGCCGCTGCGCCGCATCATCACGATCGAGATGCTGCCGAACCTCATGGCGCTGATCGCCGCGAGCTTCGTCGGCACCGTCACCGCCGCCATCCTCGCGCTCACGACGCTGTCGTACATCGGCGTCATCCCGGTCACCACCTACAACTGGGGCACGATCCTGAACTGGGCGTCGGCGCAGGGCGCGTTCCGGCAGAACCAGTGGTGGTGGTACCTGCCCCCGGGCCTGTGCATCGCGCTGATCGGCGTAGCCCTGGCCCTGATCAACTTCGGGATCGACGAGTACGTCAACCCGCGGCTGCGCTCCGCCGGCGAACGCGCCCGCGCAATGAAGAAGAAGGGGCTGAACGTCAACGACGCCGTCACGGCCGTCCGCCCCAGCGCTCCCGCCGCGGCGGACACGAGCAGCACCACGACCACGAAGAGACCGAAGAACACCGAGAAATGACATCGCAGACGCTCATCGATTCCCTGCCGTACCAGAACCCGTCGCTGTCGGTCCCCGAGCGCGTCGCCGACCTCCTCGGCCGGATGACGCTGGAGGAGAAGGTCGGCCAGATGCTGCAGCTCGACGCCCGCGACGACCTGGACGACCACATCCTGCGGCGCCACGTCGGCTCGATCCTGCACACCTCCCCGGAGCGCATCCTCCGCGCGCGCGAGCTGACGCTGCAGACCCGGCTGGGCATCCCGCTGCTCGTCGGCGAGGACTGCATCCACGGGCACTCGTTCTGGCCCGGTGCCACGATCTATCCGACGCAGCTCGGCATGGCGGCGTCCTGGGACGCGGAGCTCGTGGAGCGGGTGGCCAGGGCCACGGCCGTCGAGGTCGCGGCCACCGGTGTCCACTGGACCTTCTCGCCGGTGCTCTGCATCGCCAGGGACCTGCGCTGGGGACGGGTGAACGAGACCTTCGGCGAGGACCCGTTCCTCATCGGCGAACTCGCCAGCGCCATGGTGCGCGGCTACCAGGGCGAGGGCCTGGCCGATCCGACGGCCATCCTCGCGACGGCCAAGCACTTCGCCGGCTATTCCGAGACCCAGGGCGGACGGGACGCGTCCGAGGCCGACATCTCCCGCCGGAAGCTGCGCAGCTGGTTCCTGCCGCCGTTCGAGCGGGTCGCCAAGGAGGGCTGCCGCACCTTCATGCTGGGGTACCAGACCACGGACGGCGTGCCGATCACCGTGAACGACTGGCTGCTCAGCGACGTGCTGAGGGGGGAGTGGGGGTACACCGGAACCCTCATCACCGACTGGGACAACGTCGGCCGCATGATCTGGGAGCAGCGGATCCAGCCCGACCACACCCACGCGGCGGCCGCCGCGGTGAAGGCGGGCAACGACATGATCATGACGACGCCCGGCTTCTTCGAGGGCGCGCTGGATGCCGTGGACCGCGGGCTCCTGGATCCCGGCGACTTCGACACCGCCGTCGCCCGCATCCTGACCCTGAAGTTCGAGCTCGGGCTCTTCGAGGACGCTCGGATGCCGCGAGAGGGGCTCGAGGCGGTGGTGGGCGGCACCGCGCATGCCGAGCTGAACCTCGAGGTCGCGCGACGCTCGCTCGTGCTGCTCGAGAACGACGGCACGCTGCCCGTGGCGCCGAGCACGATGACGCGCGTCGCGGTCGTGGGTCCGCTCGCGGACGAGGCCCAGGAGCAGCTCGGTGACTGGGCGGGCGGCTCCGGGCAGGCCGGGTGGCTGGACGGACAGCCGCGCGAGATGATCACGACCGTGCTCGACGGGATGCGCGAGATCGCGCCCTGGACCGTGACCTTCGCCCGCGGTGCCGACATCGGGACGCTCGGCCCGGACTCCCGCGGAGCGACGTTCCCGGACGGACAGCCCCGGCCGCCGATCGTGCATCCCGCCGCGGCCGACGACGCCATGATCGCCGAGGCTGTGGCCGCGGCATCCGACTCCGACCTCACCGTCGCCGTCGTGGGCGACTGCCGTGGGCTGTACGGCGAGGCGCGCTCGACGGCGACGCTGGAGCTGATCGGCGGGCAGATCGCCCTCCTCGATGCGCTCATCGCGACGGGGAAGCCCGTGGTGGTCGTGCTGCTGGCCTCGAAGCCGCTGGTGCTGCCGCCGAGCGCGGCGCGCGCGGCGGCCGTCATCTGGGCCGCCAACCCGGGGATGCAGGGCGGGCGGGCGCTCGCCGAGCTGATCACCGGGGCCATCGAGCCCTCCGGGCGTCTGCCGATCTCGTTCGCGCGGCATGTCGGGCAGCAGCCGACGTACTACAACCAGATCCGCGGACAGCACGGCGACCGCTACGCGGACCTGACGCAGGCGCCGGCATGGGCGTTCGGCGAAGGACTGTCCTACACGACGGTGGCGTACGCGGATCTGTCCGCGTCCGTGGTGGGCGACACGGTCGTCGCGGAGGTGACGGTCGCCAACACCGGCGAGCGCCCTACGCGCGAGACCGTGCAGGCGTATGTGAGAGACGAGGTCACGAGCGTCAGCTGGGCGGATCGCGAGCTGAAAGCCTACCGCCAGATCGACCTCGCGCCGGGGGAGTCCGCTCGGGTGCGCCTGGAGGTGCCCGTCGCCGCGTGCACGATCGTGGACGCCGCCGGCGACCGCATCGTGGAACCCGGAGAGTTCCGCCTGCTGGTCGGTCCCTCCTCGCGCGAGGAGACGCTGCTCGAAGCCCCCTTCACACTCGGCTGAGGGCGGGCTGCCGGGAGGGCGCGGTCCGCGCCCCGCGGGTCAGATCGCGTCGAGCTGGGCGAGGAACTCGTCGGCCATCTCCAGCTGGCGCGCCAGCCGGTCGCGGCGCTCGACGGCGTCGACGCGGAAGTCCTGCAGCACGGTGCGCGCTTCGGTGTCATCGCCGTCGGCGGCGTCGATGACCCGGAGCAGATCGCCCATCTGCTCGAGCGAGTACCCGAGCGGCTTCATGCGCCGGATGACGAGCAGGCGTCGCAGGTCGTCGTCCGTGTAGAGCCGGAACCCGCCGTCCGAGCGTCCGGACGGCGTGAGCAGCCCGATCTCGTCGTAGTGGCGGAGCGTGCGCAACGACATTCCGGTGCGTTCGGCGAGTTCGCCGATGTGCATCGTCTCCGGCATCCGTTTCCTCCCAACCCTCACGTTACGTTAGGGTTGCCGTACCGCGCGTGTTCGCGGCGGACCCATGCTTTCACACCGTCCCGGGGAGTCCCATGTCCACGACCGTCGTGCCCGACGACCGCGCCCGTTATCGCGACAACCCCTCGGTCCTGTCGGTGCTGAAGAGTCCGCGCCTGCTCACTCGCGAGGCGCTGGCGGGCCTCGTGGTCGGGCTCGCGCTCATCCCCGAGGCGATCTCCTTCTCGATCATCGCCGGCGTCGACCCGAAGGTCGGCCTGTTCTCCTCGTTCATCATGGCCGTCACGATCGCCTTCGTCGGCGGGCGCCCCGCCATGATCAGCGCCGCCACCGGGGCCGTGGCGCTGGTCATCGCCCCGGTCGCCCGCGAATACGGCATGGACTACTTCATCGCGACGGTCATGCTGGCGGGCGTGTTCCAGATCCTCCTCGCCGTCCTCGGCGTCGCGAAGCTGATGCGCTTCATTCCGCGCAGCGTCATGGTCGGATTCGTCAACGCCCTCGCCATCCTCATCTTCAGCGCTCAGCTGCCGCACCTCGTCGACGTGCCGTGGCTCGTGTATCCGCTCGTCACCGGCGGCATCCTCATCATGGTCTTCATGCCCCGCCTGACGAAGGTCATCCCGGCTCCGCTGGTCTCGATCATCCTCGTCACGGCGGTCGTGGTGGTCTTCGCGCTGAACGTGCCGACGGTGGGAGACGAGGGCGAACTGCCTCGGAGCCTTCCCGAGCTGTTCATCCCGAACGTGCCGCTGACCTGGGAGACGTTCACGCTCATCGCGCCGTTCGCGCTCGCCATGGCCCTGGTCGGACTCATGGAATCGCTCATGACGGCGAAGCTCGTCGACGAGATCACGGACACGCATTCCCGCAAGACCCGCGAGGCGTGGGGGCAGGGTGTCGCCAACGTCCTGTCCGGTCTGTTCGGCGGCATGGGCGGCTGCGCCATGATCGGCCAGACGATGATCAACGTCAAGGCGTCCGGAGCGCGCACCCGCATCTCGACGTTCCTCGCCGGGGTGTTCCTGCTGATCCTCGTCGTGGCGCTCGGCGACTTCGTGGCGATCATCCCGATGGCCGCGCTCGTCGCCGTCATGGTGATGGTCTCGGTCGGCACGTTCGACTGGCACAGCATCCGCCCGTCGACCCTCCGGCGGATGCCGAAGAGCGAGACGTTCGTCATGCTCGCCACGGTCGTCGTGGTCGTCCTCACGCACAACCTGGCGATCGGCGTCGTCGTGGGCGTGTTCGTCGCCTCCGTCCTGTTCGTGCGTCGGGTGGCGCACGTCGTCACGGTCACGCGCACCGCGGGACCGGATGCCGCGCACTACGTCGTGGACGGGGAGCTGTTCTTCGCCTCCAGCAACGACCTCACCACGCAGTTCGAGTACGCCGAGGACCCTGATCGGGTCGTGATCGATCTGTCGCGCTCGCACGTGTGGGACGCCTCGACCGTCGCCGCGCTCGACACCATCGAGACGAAGTACGCTCAGCACGGCAAGTCGGTGGAGTTCGAGGGCATGAACGAGGCCACCGGCCGTTTCCACGGCCGCCTGACCGGCGGCTTCCCGCCCGCCTGACCGGGCTTCCCCGCGGACGTGGCCGTGTATCTCGTCCGCGTGATCGTGTTCCCCGCTGGCGCGGACCCCTCCCTGTCCACCGCTGACCTCTCCTTGTCGTCGAGACCTCTCGTTGTTCACGTGAATGACGAGAGGTCTCGTTACTAACGAGAGGTCTCACCGCGGGTACCGGGGAGCGCGGGGAGGGGCCGGGACGGGGGAAGGACGGGGGAAGGACGGGAAGGGCGGGAGGGCGGGGGAGCGGGCCTGGTGGAGACGGGGTGCGGTCGGTCAGTCCTCGTCATCGAGGCGGCGGGGACCGGCGCCGGAGGCGCCGAGCGCGTCGTCGGGGTTCAGCAGCCCGCAGGCCTTCATCGACAGGCAGCCGCATCCGATGCATCCGGTCAACTCCCGCTCCAGCCGCTCGATGCCCTCCCGACGCCGCTCGAGGTCCCGCTTCCAGCGCCGCGACGCGCGCTGCCAGTCCGCATGGCTCGGCGTCACGGTCATCGGCACGTCCGCGAACGCCTCCTGGACATCCGACAGCGGGATGCCGAGGCGCTTGGCGACGGTGATGAGCGAGACGCGCCGCAGCATGTGCCGTGCGTACCGCCGCTGGTTGCCCGGGGTGCGGGTGGAGGCGATCAGCCCGAGCTGCTCGTAGAAGTGCAGAGCCGACACCGCGACCCCTGTGCGTCGGCTCATCTCGCCGACCGTCAGCAGCTCGTCCGGGGCGTGACCCGCGCTCTTCTCGACCACCGCGACCTCCTCGATTTGACCTCAAGCATACTTGAGGTTTTACGGTGAGAGGGATCGAGGGAGGACCGGATGACGTATGTGATCGCGTTGCCGTGCGTGGATGTGAAGGATCGGGCGTGCATCGACGAGTGCCCGGTGGACTGCATCTACGAGGGTGAGCGCTCCCTGTACATCCATCCGGACGAGTGCGTGGACTGCGGGGCCTGCGAGCCGGTGTGCCCGGTGGAGGCGATCTACTACGAGGACGACCTGCCCGAGGAATGGGCGGACTACTACAAGGCCAACGTCGAGTTCTTCGACGAGATCGGATCCCCCGGCGGCGCCGCCAAGGCTGGCGCCTATGACTTCGACCACCCGCTCATCGCCGCCCTCCCGCCGCAGGAGGGACTCGAATGACTCCGTCTCCCCGGATCGCGATCGTCGGAGCCGGACCCGCGGGGATCTACGCCGCGGACATCCTGCTCGGCCGCGTGCCCGGCGCCCGTGTCGACCTTATCGAGAAGCTCCCTGCTCCGTACGGGCTCGTGCGCTACGGCGTGGCCCCCGATCACCCGCGCATCCGCAAGATCACGGACGCCCTGCACGAGGTGCTGGAGCATCCGTCGATCCGGCTGCTCGGCGGCATCGACGTGGGCGCCGACGTCACGGTGGAGGAGCTGCGCGCCGCTTACGACGGGGTGATCCTCGCCACCGGCGCCGACCTCGACGTGTCGCTCGACATCCCCGGGGCGGACCTGCCCGGTTCCTTCGGCGCCGCCGATCTCGTCGCCTGGTACGACGCTCATCCCGACGTCCCGCGGACCTGGCCGCTGGCGGCCGAATCGATCGCCGTGCTCGGCGCCGGCAACGTGGCCCTGGACGTCACGCGCATCCTCGCCAAGCACGCGGCGGACCTCCACCGCACGGACACGCCGGATCACGTGCTCGACGCGCTGGCGAGCAATCCGGTGCGCGACATCCACCTGTTCGCCCGCCGCGGCCCTGCCGACGTCCGTTTCTCGGCCCTGGAGCTGCGCGAGCTCGGTGAGCAGCGCGACGTCGACGTCCTCGTCGATCCGGCCGAGCTCGAGCTCGACGAGCACGCCGAGCTGATGCTGGAGCAGTTCTCGCAGCGCCGCATCATCCTGCGGACCCTGCGCGAATGGGCCGAGCGGCCCCGTGCTGAGCTGAGGGCCTCCCGCCGCATCCACCTGCACTTCCGGCAGAGGCCGGTCCGCATCCTCGGAGAGCAGGACGTGACCGGCCTCGAGATGGAGCGCACCGTGTCCGACCCGCTCGGACGCATGCAGGCGACCGGCGAGCTCGTCCGGCACGAGGTGGGCGCGGTGTACCGGGCGATCGGCTACCGCTCGTCGCCGGTTCCCGGAGCGCCGTTCGACGTCGACCGCGGCATCATCCCGAACAGGGAGGGCCGGGTCGTCGGCCCCGACGGCGCCGCGATCCCGCGCCTGTACGCCACCGGCTGGATCAAGCGCGGCCCGGTCGGACTGATCGGCTCGACGAAATCGGACGCCGCGCAGACGGTGCAGCACCTCGTCGACGACCTCGCCTCCGCGGAGCCGGTCGTGGCGGCATCCGACCCGCTCGCGCCCCTCGAGGGAATCGTGGACTGGGCGGGATGGTTGCGCATCGACGAGGCGGAGCGCCGTGCGGGCGCCGCCCGCGGCCGCGAACGCACCAAGCTCGTGGACCGCGACGACATGATCGCCCACGCCCGAGGCCGCGACATCGCACCCGCCGGTCCGCACGAGAACAGCACGGAGAACGCCCGATGACCACCCTGCAGCACCCCGCGACCGCTCCCGTCCCGACGCCCGTCGGAGAGGGACTGAAGGCGGCTTTCCGCACCCATCCTGCCGGCGTCGCGATCATCACCGCGATGACCGACACCGGGCCGGTGGGCCTCACGGCATCGAGCGTCGCCTCGGTCGCCGTGGACCCCGCAGCCATCATGTTCTCGGTGACGCGGGCGACCGGAACCGCCGGCGCCCTGCTCGCCGCGGACACCTTCGTCGTCCATCTCATCGACGACGAGCACGCCGACCTGGCGCAGAGCTTCGCGACCAGCGGCGCCGAACGGTTCACCCCGGAGCAGGGCTGGGGCGCTCTCGCCACCGGCGAGCCCCACCTGCCGACCGCCCGCGCCGCTCTGCGCAGCCGTGCTCTGCACACCGTGCCGGTGGGATCGTCGACGGTCGTCATCGCCGAGGTGCTCGACGTCATCACCGGTCCTCTCGGACGACCCGTCGTGTACTTCGATCGCCGCTTCCACCCCGTCCCCGCCGCCTGAACCCGTCCGAAACGTCGAAAGGAAGAAAGATGTCCGTCTACACCCTCCCCGAGCTGCCCTACGACTACGCGGCGCTCGAGCCGCACATCTCCGCCAAGATCATGGAGCTGCACCACTCCAAGCACCATCAGGCGTACGTGACCGGCGCGAACACGGCGCTCGAGCAGCTCGCCGCCGCGCGCGAGTCCGGTGACCTCGCCGGCATCAACAAGCTCGAGAAGGACCTCGCGTTCAACCTCGGCGGCCACATCAACCACTCGGTGTTCTGGCAGAACATGTCCCCGGACGGCGGCGACGCCCCGGAGGGCGAGCTGGCCGCCGCGCTCGAGGACGGATTCGGGTCGATCGACGCGTTCCGTGCGCACTTCACCGCCACCGCGCTGGGCGTGCAGGGATCGGGTTGGTCGGTGCTGGCGTGGGACGGCGTCGGACAGCGTCCCGTGATCTTCCAGCTCTTCGACCAGCAGGGCAACGCGCCTCTCGGCGTGACCCCGCTGCTGCAGCTGGACGTCTGGGAGCACGCGTACTACCTCGACTACCGCAACGTGCGCGCCGACTACGTGAAGGCGTTCTGGGAGATCGTGAACTGGGCCGACGTGCAGCAGCGCTTCGAGAAGGCCCGCAGCGCGACGCCGGGACTCATCACGCCGGCCTGAACCGGGACGGATGCCGGCACGCGCGCGTCTCGCAGAAACGCGCGGATCTCGCAGGAATCCACGGGAAGCCTGCGAGATCCGCGTCGATCTGCGAGGCCGGCGCGGCGGCAGCCGCGGCGTCAGCCGGCGGGGCGCACCAGGCCCGTCTCGTAGGCCAGGATCACGAGCGCCGCTCGGTCGCGGGCGTGCAGCCGGCCGAGGAGCCGGCTGACGTACGTGCGCGTCGTCGCGGGGCTCAGGAACAGGTCGGCCGCGATCTCGTCGTTGGTGCGTCCCCGGCCGACGAGGGTCAGGACGTCGATCTCCCGCTCGGTGAGACCGTCCAGCCGAGAGCGATCCGGCGTCCTGGCCGCGCCGGCCGCCGCGCGCATGACCGTCGCGGTCACCGCGGGGGAGAGCAGGGCGTCTCCGGCGGCGACCGTCCGGATCGCCGAGCGGAGATCCTCGGGGGAGACGTCCTTGAGCAGGTAACCAGCGGCCCCCGCGCGAACGGCCTCGTGCACGTGCTCGTCCTCGTCGAAGGTGGTGAGGATCAGCACGCGCACGCCGTCGAGTGCCGGATCGGACACGATCGCCCTGGTTGCCTCGAGTCCGTCCATCATCGGCATCCTGATGTCCATCAGCACCACGTCCGGGCGGTGCTCGCGCACGCGGGAGAGCCCCGACCGGCCGTCGGGGGCCTCGTCCACGACCCGGATGTCGCCGTCGCGCTCCGCGAGCGGGCGCAACCCGGCGCGCACCAGCTCCTGGTCGTCGACGATCACCACGCGGATCCCGGTCATCGCGTCTCCTCTCCGTCCACGGGTATCCGCGCCTCGACCAGGAAACCGCCCGGCGCCGGTCGCGCCGTCAGGCGTCCGCCCAAGAGCTCGGCGCGCTCCCGCATCCCGCGGATCCCCGATCCCTCCCCGACCGGCTCGCGCCCGAGGGAGCCGTCGTCGCTGATCTCGAGGCTCAGGATGCCGTCGACCACCCGCGCGCGCAACCGCAGCGTGCGGGCGTCGGCGTGGCGGAGGATGTTCGTCACGGACTCCTGGACGATGCGGTAGGCCGCGGCATCCACGGATGGGGCGAGCGCGTCGGAGGGGACCGCCATCTCGGTGACGACGCGCAGTCCGGAATCCCGTGCCACGGTCAGGAGCGGATCCACCGCGGCGAGGCCCAGCACCGGGGCCTGGTCCGGAGCCCGATCCGAACGCAGGATCTTCACGGTGCGCCGCAGCTCGCGCAGGGCATCCGACGTCGCCTGACGGACGCGCCCGAGGGCCCGACGCGATGCCGCCGCGTCCTCGGCCTCCGTCGCCACGCCGGCATGCAACGCGGCCACCGACAGCGTGTGGCCGATCGTGTCGTGCAGGTCCCGCGCCATGCGCAGGCGCTCCTCCTGAAGCCGGGCGTCGGCGGCGCGCTGCTGCTCGGCCGCCGTGAGCTCCGCGATGCGCGCCGTGCGCTCCCGCGCCTCGCGGGTCAGCCGCACGGCCGCGCCCAGCGCGATCGCCGCGGCCGCGAGTGCGACCTCCGTGACGAACGTGTAGCCGTTCAGGCCGGCCTCCGGCGCGTCGTCGATCAGGCGGAAGAAGGTCGCGACCGCCAGCAGCACGGCCGCCGCGCCGACGGCCCAGGGCGTGCGGCGCTGCTCAGCGGCGGAGAACAGAGCGCCGGTCGCCGGCAGCACCATCCCCACGGGCGGCAGATCGAGGATGTAGTAGCCGAACACCGCGATGAGGGTCAGCACCAGCACCAGGCGGGGCGCACGCCGGCGCACCAGCAGCAGAGCGCCGAAGAACACCGCGAAGCCGTAGGCGGGGGCCGAGGCGCGGCCCGCCGGATCCGCCGCGATGACGACCGCGAGGACGAGGGCGACAGCGAGCGCGAGTGCGGCGTCGGTCAGCCGGGGGTCGACGTCCGTGCGCATGACCCCAGCGTAGGAGCACGCTCGCCATCCCGCGATCCGCTGTGGGCGATGCCGGAGTCGCCTCGGGGCGACTCCGGTCGTCGGAGAGATCGCGTCGGGGCGGTGTTCGGTGACGATCCGGGGCCGATGTGCCCAGCCCGGTCCCCGCCGAGGCTGGAGGCATGACAGAGAACACATCAGACACCTCCCGCCCAGGCCTGCCCTGGCTGCTCATCATCGGGCTCGCGTCGCTCTCGCTGCTGTGGCCGCTGGCCGAGTTGGTCGGCATCCCTCAGGGGGCGCCGCGCGCTCTCACGATCATCGCGGTGATCGCCGCGACCTGGATCGGCGTGGTCGGCTTCGGACGCGTGCCTCGCCCCGTGCTCGTGCTCGCGCTCACCGGCCTGATCCACGGCGTCATCGCCCTCGGTGCCGCCGTCCTCCTCGGCGGGTTCGACCGTCCGATCTGGACGCTGTTCGCCGGGCTCGCCATCGACATGTTCTGGGGCACCGTCGCCGGGCTCGTCGCCCTCGGAATCCAGCAGATCCGCAAGGCGGCGGCATGAGGATCCGCCGTGCGACGGCCGGGCTGGCGGTGGCCGCCGCGTCCCTCGCGGCGCTCGCCGGGTGTGCGGGGTTCTCGACGACCACCGTCGCAGACCAGGAGTTCGTGACCGAGCTGGCGATCCCGCCGCTGGCGCCGTCGAGCGTCGAGGACGGCGTGCGGACCTTCCACCTCACCGCGCAGGAGGCGTCCACATCCTTCGCCGGCGTCGACGAGCCGACCACGACGTGGGGCTTCGACGGGTCGTTCCTCGGGCCGACGCTGCGGGCGCAACGCGGTGAGCGCGTCGCAGTGGAGGTCGACAATCGCCTCCCGGAGCGGACCAGCGTGCACTGGCACGGCATGCATCTTCCGGCCGCCATGGACGGCGGGCCGCACCAGATGATCGAGCAGGGCGAGACCTGGCGCCCGACCTGGACGATCGATCAGCCGGCGGCGACGCTCTGGTACCACCCGCATCCCCATGGGGAGACCGAGAAGCATGTCTACCTCGGCCTCGCCGGCATGTTCCTCCTCGACGACGACGCGAGCCTCGCCGCCGATCTGCCCCGGGAGTACGGTGTCGACGACCTGCCGCTCATCGTGCAGGACAAGGAGTTCGACGACCGCGGTCAGCTGGTGCTGCGGCAGGACGGCGCGGAACCCGGGATGCTCGGGGACACCGTGATGGTCAACGGCACGATCGGCGCCTTTCACGATGTCACCACCGAGCGGGTCCGACTGCGGCTGTTGAACGGGTCGACCGCGCGCACGTACACGTTCGCCTTCGACGATCGGCCCCTGACGATGGTGGCGAGCGACGGCGGGCTGCTCGACGCCCCGATCGAGCGGGACGCCCTGCGGCTCGCGCCCGGGGAACGGGCCGAGGTCGTCGTCTCCTTCGAGCCGGGAGAGACCGTGCGCCTGCGGTCGGTCGTGACCGACCTGGGCGGAGTTCTGGTGCCGGCGACCTCGGGCGGCAACGACGAGTTCGACGTCCTCGAGTTCCGTGCCGCCGATGAGCTCACTCCCTCGGAGGAGCCGTCCTGGCCGGCGGCGAGAGACGCCGCGTCGGACGAGCTGCACGAATCCGCGGCATCCGTCACCCGCTCCTTCACGCTGAACACGCGATCCATCAACGGCGAGGAGATGGACATGTCCCGCATCGACGAGGTGGCCTACGTGGGCGACACCGAGATCTGGGAGGTCCGCAGCACGCAGGCGATCCCGCACAGCTTCCACGTCCACGATGTGCAGTTCCGGGTGCTGTCCGTCGACGGGCGCGAACCCCCCGACGAGCTCGCCGGACGCAAGGACACGATCTACCTGCAGCCGAACACGGTGTACCGTCTGCTGCTGCGGTTCGACGACTACGCCGATCCCGAGATGCCGTACATGTACCACTGCCACATGCTGCTGCACGAGGACGAGGGCATGATAGGGCAGTTCGTCGTGATCGAGCGCGGTCAGGAGGAGCAGGTGCGCGCACGGGATCACGACGAGCACGGCCCGCAGGGCGGCTCCGGCTCACCCGGCGAGCACGCTCACTGACGCGGCGGCCGGGTGCTCAGTCCTCGGCCGCAGCCTGGGCCGCCCGGTACCGACGATTGCGCAGGCCGAGCACGACCGCGGCGAGGAGCGCGGCCACGACGGACGCCGTCAGCACCGCGACCTTGCCGTGGTCGTAGTGCGGGCTTCCCGCACCGAAGCTGAGCTCCAGGACGAGCAGCGAGACCGTGAATCCGATGCCGGCGAGCACACCGACCCCGGCGATGTCGATCCATCGCAGCGACGGGTCGAGGTTGATGCGGCGGATCCGCGTGATCAGCCAGGTCGCTGCGGTGATGCCGAGCGGCTTGCCCACCACGAGACCGACGACGACGGCGATCAGCACCGGGTCCGTGAACGCCGATGCGAAGCCGTCCGCTCCGCCGATCGCGACTCCGGCCGAGAAGAACGCGAACACCGGCACGGCGAAACCGGCGGACAGCGGGCGGAAGCGGTGCTCGAAGATCTCGGCGAGACCGGGACCGGCATCGTCCGTCCGGTCCGCCTTCTTGTGCAGGACGGGGATCGTGAACCCGAGCAGGACGCCGGCGATCGTCGCGTGGATCCCGGACGCGTGCATGAGAGCCCAGGCGACGAACCCGATCGGGAGCAGGATCAGCCAGGCCGCTGCGGGCTTGGCATGGAACATGCGGCGCGACAGCTGTGCGACGGTTCCGTACGCGGCGATCGTGAGAAGCGACAGCAGCAGCGGGACGAGGTCGATGGACTTGGTGTAGAACAGGGCGATGATCCCGATGGCGATGAGATCGTCCACCACCGCGAGGGTCAGCAGGAAGATCCGCAGCGCGCTCGGCAGATGCGAGCCGATCAGGGCGAGGACCGCCACGGCGAAGGCGATGTCCGTCGCCGTGGGGATCGCCCAGCCCCGCGCCTCGCTGGAGGTCGCGCCCACGATCGTCACGTACAGCAGCGCGGGAACCGCGACCCCGCCGATGGCGGCCACGACCGGCACGATCGCGGTGCTGGGCGAACGCAGGTCGCCCGCGACGAACTCGCGCTTGAGCTCGAGGCCGACGAGGAAGAAGAAGATCGCGAGCAGCCCGTCGGCCGCCCACGCGCCCAGCGAGAGCTTCAGATGCCACGGCTCGTAGCCGATCTCGACGTCGCGGATCGCGAAATAGGTCTCCGCCCACGGAGAGTTCGCCCAGATGAGCGCTGCAGCGGCGAATGCCACCAGCAGAAGACCACCGACCGTCTCGGTGCGCAGGATCTCGCCGATGCGGCGCGATTCCGCTCGAGAGGCGAAGGGGAAGATGGTGCGGATGCGAGCGGGAGTGCGCGACATGAGCGCCTTTCGGGTCGAGGACGTGGCCGTCGACCAGGCTTCCCGACTCTCCGCTTCCCATTCTAGCGGAGCCCGTCGCGCTCACCGGAGCTGAGCGAAGCGCTCCACCTCCCGGGTGGGGCCGACCACGAGGACGACGTCGCCGTCGGCGAGGACGGTGTCGGCCTGAGCGTTGCGCCACTCGCCGCCCGCGGTGCGATACGCGGCGATCGTCACGCCGTGCGTGTGGCGCACGGCCCCCTCGGTGAGGGTGATCCCGTGCAGGATGTGCGGTGCGACCGTCTTGACCACGGCGTACCCCTTGTCGATCTCGAGGTAGTCCGCGGCGGCTCCGCGGACGAGGTGCGCGACGCGACGCCCCATGTCCTTCTCCGGGTAGACGACCTTGTGCACGCCGAGCTGCTCGAGAACGGCACCGTGCCGCTCGTCGACCGCCTTGGCCCAGATCACCGGCACGTCCAGCTGCAGCAGGAGGGAGGCCGTGAGGATCGAGGCGGTGATGTCATTGCCGATCGAGACCACCACGCGGTCGAACTCTCCGATCGCGAGCTGCTCGAGCACCTCCAGTCGCGTGGCGTCTGCGCGGACGACCTGGGTGAGTGCGCCGTTGAGAGATTGCACGACCGCCTCGTCCTCGTCGATTCCCAGCACGTCGGTGCCGGACTCCATCAGTTCGAGCGCGAGCGAGGTGCCGAATCGGCCGAGCCCGATCACGGCGACCGAGTCGGCCTCGGCGATCCTGCGGGCATCCTGCTGTCCGAAGGAGAGGAATCTGCTCATGGTTTCCTTTCGAATCCGCGCTCAGCCGATCGCGGGACGTTCCTTGGGGAGTTCGTATGCTGTGGTCCGCTCGCGCAGCGCCAGCGCGGACCCGAGCGTCAGGGGACCCAGGCGGCCGAGGAACATGAGTGCGACGAGGATCAGCTGCGCGGCGACGGGCAGGTCGGCCGTGATCCCGGTCGACATGCCGACCGTGCCGAACGCGGAGACGGCCTCGAACAGCACGCGGTCCAGGTCGAGATCGGTCATCGCCAGAATCGCGATGACACCGGCCATCACCGCACCGAGGGCGACGAGGACCACGGTGATCGCCTCGCGGTGGACGGCGCGCGAGAGCCGTTTGCCGAACACGTTCACCGCCGTTCCGCCGCGCAACTCCGTGAGCATGATGAAGAACAGCACGGCGAACGTGGTGACCTTGATCCCGCCTGCGGTGCCGGCGGGGCCGCCGCCGATGAACATGAGCACGTCGGTGCCGAGCCAGGTCTCGTCGTGCATCTGCGCGATGTCGACGGAGTTGAAGCCGGCCGTGCGCGCCTGCACGGCGTGGAAGAAGCCGGCCAGGATGCGGGACGCGGGGTCGAGCGCGCCGAGAGTGCCGGGGTTGTCCCATTCGATGACGACGACGTATGCCGTGCCGAGGACGAGCAGCGCGGCCGTCGCCGACAGGACGATGCGCGTGTTCATGGTCCAGTGCAGCGGGCGTCGGAACTCCTTGCGCAGCTGCCGGAGCACCGGGAATCCGAGACCCCCGAGGATGATCGCCGCGCAGATCGGCAGACAGATCCACGGGTCGGAGACGAACCCCATCAGGCTGTCGGTGTACAGCGCGAAGCCGGCGTTGTTGAACGAGGACACCGAATGGAAGACGGCATGCCACGCCGCCTTCCCGGGATCGTAGCCATAGGCGGTGAGGAATCGGACGAAGAGCAGGACGGCGACGACGGCCTCGATCGTCAGTGTGGTGAGCAGGATGCCGGTGGCGACGCGTTTCACGTCTCCGCTGCTGCTCGTCTTGGTCTCGGTGCCCGTGATGACGCGTGAGCGCACCGAAAGCTTGCGCGCCAGCGCCAGGCCGATCAGTGCAGCGAACAGCATGATGCCGAGTCCGCCGAGCTGGATGAGCAGCAGGATCACGACCTTGCCGAAACCGCTCCAGTGCACGGCCGTGTCCACGACGATGAGCCCGGTCACGCACACGGCGGACGTCGAGGTGAACAGCGCGTCGACGATGCCGGTCCAGGTGCCCTTCGCCGAGGAGATCGGCAGCATCAGCAGCAGGGTGCCGAGCGCGATGACCGTGCCGAAACCCGTCGCGATCGCCTGTGCCGGAGCCAGGTGCCGCTTCGTCCGACGCGTGTGCGGAAGGGGGACCGTGTGAGCCACAACAGGGCACACTACGCGAGCGGGAAGGCGGAGATCGCGTTCCTAACGGAATCCATGCGGGACGATCCTGACGGAATCCCCACGGCATCGATACGCGCGCCCGTCGCCGCCGGAGGCTCACACGAGCTCGGCCGCCAGCGCCCGGATGCGCGCGCGGATCTCGTCCCTGATCGGGCGCACGGCCTCGATGCCCTGACCGGCCGGGTCGTCGAGCTCCCAGTCCTCATAGCGCTTGCCGGGGAAGATCGGGCACGCGTCGCCGCATCCCATCGTGATCACGACGTCCGAGTCCCGCACGGCCTCGGTCGTGAGGATCTTGGGGGATTCGGCCGTGATGTCGATGCCGAGCTCCGCCATCGCCTCGATCGCGACCGGGTTGATCTGCTCGGCCGGGATGGACCCGGCCGAGTGCACCTCGACGCGATCGCCCGCGAAGTCGCGCAGGAATCCTGCGGCCATCTGGGAGCGCCCGGCGTTGTGCACGCAGACGAAGAGGACGGACGGCTTGGCGGTCGCTTCGGTCATCGTTTCTCCTGATCGAGGGGATGGTCAGTGGGTGAGGTCGTCGACGAGTGCGCGCACCCGGTTCGCGATGTCATCGCGGATGGCGGCGACGCCGTCGGCGGAGGCGAGCGCGGGGTCCCCGACGGCCCAGTCGTCGTAGCGGACGCCGGGGATGATCGGGCAGACGTCGCCGCATCCCATCGTGATGACGACATCCGCGGCGCGGACGGCATCGTCGGTGAGCGGCTTGGGGAAGCGCTCCGCGGCGCGATCGCCCTCGATCTTCTCGAGGATCGAGCGCACGTGGGGGTGGATGACCTCCGCGGGGTTGGACCCTGCGGAACGCGCGACCACTCTTCCGCCCGCCATCTGGTTCACCAGTGCTGCGGCGAGCTGCGAACGTCCGGCATTGGCGACGCAGACGAACAGCACCTGCGGCACCGACACTTCGCGGTCGCGGGTGAGATCCGCCAGGCGCTGACGAGCGAAGCGCTCGGTCAGCGGCACGAGCGCGGAGTGCACTCGGGCGGTGCGGGCGAGCGACGTATACGACTCGCGCACGATGGTGAGGACGACGTCCGGGTCCAGGTCGGGGACCTCGGAGGAGAGCTCATCCGCAAGATGCGTGATCCGCTCGTCGAAGTCGGGACCGCCCGAATCGTCGCGGACGTCGCTCCAGGGTGCCACGGTCGCGGGAGCGAACGAGTCCAGAAGCGCGGTGACCGCAGCGCGGCGGTCCGGGTTGATCCGGTACCAGACCCAGGTGCCCCGGCGCTCCGACGTCAGGACGTCGACCTCCTTGAGCACCTTGAGATGATGCGAGACGGTCGGCTGCGATACCTCGGCGAGTTCGGCGAGATCGCACACGCACGACTCACCGCGGGGGTCGGAGGCGATGGCCGACAGCATCCGCAGTCGCAGCGGATCCGACAGAGCCTTCAGCGTGGATGCGACGGAGGCCGCGGCATCCGCGCCGATGGCATGGGCGGCGACGGGACTGCAGGTGTCCTGGACGATCAGCGCGACGTTCACGACGGCATCCTCTCTGCGGTGTGCGGATCGGTGGGGAACCAGCGCCTCGCCGTCCACAGCGAGACGTAGACGAGCCCGACGAGCACGGGCACCTCGATGAGCGGGCCGACGACGCCCGCCAGCGCCTCACCCGATGTCGCGCCGAATGTTCCGATCGCGACGGCGATCGCGAGCTCGAAGTTGTTGCCCGCGGCCGTGAACGCCAGCGTCGTGGAGCGGGCGTAGCCGAGCCCGAGCGCCTTGCCCGTGAAGAGACCTGCTGCCCACATGATCGCGAAGTACGCCAGCAACGGCGCGGCGATGCGGGCGACGTCCCAGGGGTGCTGCGCGATCTGATCGCCCTGCAGCGCGAACAGCAGCACGATGGTGAACAGCAGGCCGTACAGCGCCCACGGTCCGACGCGGGGGAGGAAGGCCTCCTCGTACCATTCGCGGCCCTTGAGGCGCTCGCCGAGGTAGCGCGAGGCGAAACCGGCGACCAGAGGGATGCCGAGGAAGATCAGCACATTGAGGGCGATCTGCCAGACCGAGACCTGCAGTCCCTGGGCGTCCAGGCCGAGCCAGCCGGGGAGGACGGTGAGGTAGAACCAGCCCAGCAGCGAGAACGCGACGACCTGAAACACGGAGTTGATCGCGACCAGCACCGCGGCGGCCTCCCTGTCGCCGCACGCGAGGTCGTTCCAGATGACGACCATGGCGATGCAGCGGGCGAGTCCGACGATGATGAGCCCGGTGCGGTACTCGGGTAGGTCGGGCAGGAACGTCCATGCGAGCGCGAACATCAGCGCGGGACCGACCAGCCAGTTCAGCACCAGGGAGGAGACGAGGAGCCTCTTGTCTCCGGTGACGGCGGCGACCCTGTCGTAGCGGACCTTCGCGAGCACCGGATACATCATCACGAGCAGCCCGATCGCGATCGGGATCGAGATCCCGCCGACTTCGAAGGCCGCCAGCAGGCCGGGGAGTCCTGGGACGAAGCGCGCCAGCAGGAGGCCGGCGACCATCGCGAGTCCGATCCAGAGCGGCAGCAAGCGGTCGAGCGTGGGCAGTCGTCTGACGGCGGGTGCGGTGACGGTCACGGGCGCCTCCTGTATTGATCCGCGTCTATATTGACAGAGATCAATATAGGAGGCAAGCGCGGGGCGTCAGCTGCGGCGTGATCTCGCGGGCAGATCGATCGGCCCGGTCACCGACAGCTCGTCCTCCCAGCACTGGATGCCGGTGACCTCCGGCATCCTCGCCCTCGTGAACACAGGATCCAGGCCTTCGCGGCGCTGTTGCGAATAGTCCTTCAGCAGCTTGAACGCGACGCCCGACAGGAGCGCGATGGCGATGAGATTGATCAGCGCCATGATCCCCATGATCCCGTCCGCCGTGTTCCAGATGAGGTCGGCCGAGGCGATCGATCCGAGGAAGACCACCGCGACGACGACGACGCGGAACGTGGTCAAGACGACCGGTTTGGTGTTCAGGAACTCGATGTTCGCCTCGCCGTAGTAGTAGTTGCCGAGGATCGAGCTGAACGCCAGCAGGAACACGATCACGCTCAGCAGGACGTTCGACCAGGGGCCGAGCGCGCTCACGAGAGCGTTCTGGGTGAGCACGATGCCCCGCTCGGCGTTCATGAGGTCCGGGGTCGAGACGAGCACGATGAAGGCGGTGATGGAGCACACGAGGAACGTGTCGAAGTAGACCCCGAGCGTCTGGACCAGCCCCTGCTTGACCGGGTGCGTGACGGCAGCGGTCGCGCCTGCGTTCGGCGCGGAGCCCAGACCCGCCTCGTTCGAGAACATGCCGCGCTTCGCGCCCACCATGATGATGGCGCCGATCGTTCCGCCGGCTACCTCCTGCGTGCCCCAGGCCTGGGTGTAGATGGACGCGAACACCTCGGGCAGCCGGTCGATGTGGATGCCGACGATCACCAGGCCCAGGATCAGGTACAGCAGAGCCATCAGGGGGACCACCGCCTGGGACACCGAGGCGATCCGGCGGACCCCGCCGAAGACCACGAGGGACGTGAGGACGGCGAGAACCGCGCCCACCACCCACGGGATCCAGCCGACCTCGCCGCCGAAGCTGCCGGAGAGCGTGGCGCTGATCGTGTTCGCCTGGAGCGAGTTGAACGACAGCGGGAAGCACAGGATCAGCACGACCGCGAACAGGATCCCCATCCAGCGGGCCTTCAGACCGTGCTGCATGTAATACGCCGGTCCGCCGCGGAAGCCGTCCTTGTCGCGGACCTTGTAGGTCTGTCCGAGGGTCGACTCGATGAAGCTGGAGGCACCGCCGATGAACGCCATCGTCCACATCCAGAACACCGCACCGGGACCGCCGATCGCGATCGCGGTGCCGACGCCGGCGATGTTTCCGACACCGACGCGCGAGGCCGCCGATATCGTGAACGCCTGGAACGCCGAGACGGACTGGGGTTCGCCGGATGCGTCCCGTGGGGTGCGGTTGGTGAGCGTTCGGAACATCTCGGGGATCAGCCGGAACTGCACCACGCCGGAACGCAGCGTGAAGTACACCCCGAGCACGGCGAGCACGGGGAAGACGATCCAGGTCCACAGGGTGTCGCCGGCGGAGAGCACGAAGTCGTTGAGCGCGTCCATCGGCCCAGTATGTCGGTCCGCGGCATCCGACGGCCAGAGGCCGCGCGAGATCGCACCGGCGCCCGCGTTCAGATCCGGGAGGTCGTGCCCCGGACGATGAGCTCGTACGGCAGCGCGCCGTGGGAGGCGGCGGGCTCGGCATCCTCGAGCCGTGCCAGCACCGTGTCGGCGGCGCGCTCGCCCTGGCCGATGGGGAACTGGTCCACGGTCGTCAGGCGGAAGAACTCGCCGAGCTCGTGCCCGTCGATGCCCACGATCGAAAGGTCCTCCGGGACACGGAAGCCGAGGTCGCGCGCGGCGAGGATCGCCCCGATCGCCATCTCATCGGATGCGGCGAACACCGCGGTCGGGCGCGGGCCGGGGCGGCCGAGCAGCTGCTTGGCCGCCCGATAGCCGCCCTCGACCGTGAAGTCGGCGGGCTCCAGGAAGGCGGGGTTGAGCGGGATGCCCGCATCCGCCAGCGCCTTCTCGAACCCCTGACGCCGCTGGGTCGGGATGTGGAAGTCGAGGTCGAACTCCGGGTTCGCTCCGATGTGCGCGATGTCGCGGTGCCCGAGGCTCAGCAGATGCTCGGTGGCGAGCTGGGCGACGGCGACATCGTCGACCGTGAGGGTGTCCAGCCGCGGGTTCGGGCCGCCGATCGCGATCACGGGCAGGCCCAGGCTCAGCAGCTGGCTGGTCTCGTCCTCATCGAGCTCGATGGAGACCGCGATGATGGCGTCGACGCGCTGACGTCGCAGAGCGGTGGTGAACACCTCGCGGCGCACGTCGCGGTCGGCCGTGATGTTGTACAGCGTGATGTCGTAGCCCTGGCGCATGAGGGCGCTGGAGACACCGGACAGCACGGTGCTGAAGAACCACCGGTCCAGGAACGGCACGACCACGCCCACGTTGCGCGTGCGTCCGGAGGCGAGGGAGGACGCACGAGAGGAGACGACGTAACCCAGCGCGTTCGCGGCGGTCAGCACGCGCTCCCGGGACGCGGCCGAGACATGCCCCCGCCCGCTGAGCGCACGCGAGACCGTGGCGGTGGAGACCCCCGCCAGCTTCGCCACCTCGTCGATGCTCGTCATCGTGGTTCTTTCATTCGGGATCGCGAGACTTGGTTTGCGGGGTGAGGCTTGGCCAGGGTGGGTCGGTCTCACTCCGCAAACCAAGTCTCGCGGGGAGGGAGCTCAGGACAGGGTGTACCAGACGGCGGTGTCGACGGGCAGTGCCGCGCCCTCGAACGGTCGGCTCTGCACGACGAAGGTCGCGCCGGCCGGCAGCTCGATCGACTCCGTGCCGAGGTTCACCGCGACATGCAGGTCCCCGCGACGGAAGGCCACGGCATCCGGGTCCAGGTCCTCCCAGACCAGCGTCCCGGAGCCGAGCTCGTGCTCGCGACGCAGACGCAGCAACTGCTTGTACAGGGAGAGCGTCGAGGTCGGGTCGTTCTCCTCCGTGGCCCGCGCGTACGCGCCCCATTCCGTCGGCTGCGGCAGCCACGAGGCGCCGGTGTCGTTGAAGCCGAACGCGGGGGCGTCGGCCTCCCAGGGCAGCGGCACGCGGCACCCGTCCCGGCCGTAGCGCTTGCCCTCGGTGCGGAACCAGGTGGGGTCCTGACGGAACTCGTCCGGGATCTCCATCGCCTCGGGGAGGCCGAGCTCCTCGCCCTGGTACAGGTACGACGAGCCGGGGAGCGCCAGCATGACCGTGGTGGCCGCGCGTCCGCGGGCGAGGCCGACGGCCGTGTCCGGCTTGTTCGGCGTGAGCGGGCCGATGCCCTCGCCCTGCGGGTTTTCGTCGGTGAACGCCAGTCGGGTCGCGTGGCGGACGACGTCGTGGTTCGAGAGCACCCAGGTGCTGGGAGCGCCGACCTTGCCGAACTCCTCGAGCGATTCGCGGATGACGGCGCCGAGCTCCTTCGCGTCCCACGGGGTCATGAGGTACGGGAAGTTGAACGTCTGGTGCATCTCGTCCGGACGCACCCAGAGCGCGGTCTTCTTCAGCGTCGGCAGCCACGCCTCACCGCACAGCGCGCGGTCGCCGTCGTACTCGGCGAGCACCTGATGCCAGTCGCGGTAGATGTCGTGCACCTCGTCCTGGCCCCAGTACGGGACGTTCTCCTCGCCGCCGCCCATCGAGTCGGCGTCGGGGACGGGGGCGTAGTCCGGCAGACCCGCCTGCTTGGCCATGCCGTGCGCGACGTCGACGCGGAAGCCGTCCACGCCCCGGTCGAGCCAGAAGCGCAGGATGGAGCGGAACTCCTCCTTGACCTCCTCGTTGGTCCAGTCGAAGTCGGGCTGGGTTGGGTCGAAGATGTGCAGGTACCACTGGCCCGGCGTGCCGTCGGCCTCGGTGATGCGTTCCCACATGCCGCCGCCGAACACGCTCTCCCAGTTGTTCGGGGGCAGTTCGCCGTTCTCGCCGCGGCCGTCGCGGAACACGTACCGTGCGCGCTCCGGGCTGCCGGGGCCGGCCTTCAGCGCGGCCTGGAACCAGGCGTGCTGATCGGAGGAGTGGTTCGGGACGAGGTCGACGATGACCCGGATGCCGCGGGCGTGCGCCTCGGCGAGCATCGTGTCGAAGTCGGCGAGCGTGCCGAAGATCGGGTCGACGTCGCGGTAGTCGGCGACGTCGTAACCGGCATCCTTCTGCGGGCTGGTCATGAAGGGGCTCAGCCAGATCGCATCGATGCCGAGCTGCTGGAGGGAATCGAGGCGGCTCGTGATGCCGGGGAGGTCGCCGATGCCGTCGCCCGACGCGTCCGCAAAGGATCGCGGGTAGATCTGATAGATGACGGCGCTGCGCCACCACTCGGAACCGGGGGCGGCGGACTGTTCGAGCTGAGTCATGCGATGAGCCTACTGCAAGCGCTTACAGTTCCGCGAGCGCCGCGGTCGGACCGGCGCGGACAGGGCGTCAGGCGTTGAGGACGACGTTGATCGGAGGCTCGCCGGCGAGCAGCCGCTCGATCTGCGTGCGGACGACGCGCGCGATGCGCGGATGCATGGCGTCGGAGGACCCGCCGACATGCGGTGCGATCAGGACGCCGGGGGCGGTCCAGAGCGGATGCCCGGCGGGCAGCGGCTCCGGATCGACGACGTCGAGCGCCGCCCGGATCCGGCCGCGGGTCGCGTGGTCCACGAGCGCGTCCGTGTCGATGAGGACGCCGCGTCCGACGTTCACGACCAGGGCGCCGTCGGGCAGGGCCGACAGAGCCGCGTCGTCGATGAGGTGACGCGTGTCGGAGGTGTCCGGCAGGCCGAGGATGACGATCTCGGCATCCGGAAGCAGTGCCGGCAGCTCGTCGATCGCGTGCACCTCCACGGTGCCCAGCCGATCGTGCTCGACGGTGCGCGCCGTCCGGGCCACCACGGTCAGCCGGGCCTCGAAGCCGGCCAGCCGCTCGGCGATGGCCTGGCCGACGCCGCCGAAGCCCAGCAGCAGCACACGGCGATCGGCGAGACCGGGGGACCACAGTCGCTCCCAGGCGCCGCGATCCTGCGAGCGCACGAATTCCGGGATGTGCCGTTGCGCGGCGAGGGTCAGTGCGAGCGCCTGCTCGCCCGTCGCGGTCTCGTGCACCGTGGCGGCGTTCGCGAAGCGCTGGCCTTCGGGCAGGATGTCGATGATGCTCTCGTAACCGATCATCTGCCCCTGCACGAGCCCGACCTCGACGCCCTCGAGCGCGCCGAGCGCCTCGCCGGCATTCATGTACGGCGGGACGACGATGTCGAGACGCTCTCGGGGCGCGGGGGACTGCATGTCCCAGATCAGCACCTCCACACCGTCGGGGACGGGGGCGATGTCGGCGGCGAGGCGATCGGTGGGGACGGTGACGACGAGGCTCACCCCTCGAGCCTATCCTCGCGTGCGCGCCGGGCGCGGAGTAGCGTTCGGATTGTCTCCCGACGAGAGGACGTCCGATGATTCCCGAGATCAACTACTGGGCCGTGCTGCTGGCGACGGTGTCGAGCATGGTCGTCGGCGCCGTCTGGTACGCGCCGGGCGTCTTCGGCCGGCGCTGGGCGAAGCTCGCGCACGTGGATCTGGACAATCCCTCACGGGGTCCGCTGTGGCCGATGGTGGCGACCGTACTGGTGAGCTTCGGCACGGCGTGGGTGCTCGCCGGAGCCTCGGCGATCGCCTGGCACTTCTACGAGGGGTCGTTCTTCGCCGCCACCTTCGTCACCGCGATCCTGCTCTGGGGCGGATTCACGGGTGCGCGATTCATCACGCACGATGCGTTCGAGGGGAGACCGACTCAGCTCACGACGCTGAACATCGCGCACGAGCTCGTCACCGTCGCCGTCATGGCGCTCATCATCGGGGTGTGGCCGCCGCCGCTCGGCTGACGTTCCTTTCGCTCGCGCCCATCTCGCTCGTTGAGCGAGCGAAGCGAGCCGAAACGCGGCTACTGCTGATCGGCTTCCACCGCGTTTCGTCTCGGTCGGCTCCGCCGTCCTCGCTCAACGAACGAGGGGTGAGCTCTGCCGTCCTGGTTCGACGAACGGTCGGGGTTCCCTACGCGGCGACGCGGGCGACCGCAGCGATCGCGCTCGTGAAGAAGTCCAGACCGTCCACGCCGCTGCGCATGGCGGCGACGGTGTCGGGGCCGAAGCCCGGCTCGGTGGCGTGCTCGGGGTGCGGCATGAGGCCCACCACGTTGCCCGCCTCGTTCGTCACGCCCGCGATGTCGCGCAGCGACCCGTTGGGGTTGACGCCGGCATAGCGGAACGCGACGAGGCCTTCGCCCTCCAGACGGTCGAGCGTCTCCTCCGAGGCGATGTAGCCGCCGTCGCCGTTCTTCAGCGGGATGACGATCTCCTGGCCGGTGCGGAACGCGTTGGTCCAGGCGGTGTCGGCGTTCTCCACGGTCAGCTTCTGGTCGCGGCGCACGAAATGCTGGTGGTCGTTGCGGATCAACCCGCCCGGCAGCAGGTGCGACTCGACGAGCATCTGGAATCCGTTGCAGATCCCGAGCACGGGAAGCCCCTTCGCCGCGGCATCCCTGACCTCCGTCATGATCGGCGAGAGCGCGGCGATCGCGCCGGCACGCAGGTAGTCGCCGTAGCTGAACCCGCCGGGAAGGACGAGCGCGTCCACGCCTTCGAGGTCGTGGGAGCCGTGCCACAGGGCGACCGGCTCGGCGCCGGCGAGGCGGACAGCGCGCTGCGCGTCGCGGTCATCCAGCGAACCGGGGAACGTCACCACCCCGATCCGGATGCTCATTCGACGACCTCGATGCCGACGACGTCCTCGATCACGGAGTTCGAGAGGACCTCGTCCGCCACGCGCTTCGCCTCGGCGAGCAGCTCGTCGGTGACCTCGCCCTCGACCGTGAGCTCGAAGCGCTTGCCGATGCGGACGTCGCTGAAGCCCTCGACGCCGATGCGCGCGAACGCCCCGGAGACGGCCTTCCCCTGCGGGTCGAGCAGTTCGGACTTGGGCATGACGTCGACGACGATGGTGGGCATTCGGGCTCCAAAAGTCGCGGGAAGGCGGGCAGGCCCAGTCTACTGGCCCCGCGATGCCGCGACGCGCGAGGGTCAGGAGTGGAAGACGGTGTGCAGGTCGCCGATCAACTCGCGGCCGCCCAGGCCGTCGATCTCGAACAGCACCGAGATGCCGGCGACGCGGCTGCCGAGCCGCTCCACGAGCTGGCGTCCGGCGGCGAGCGTGCCGCCCGTGGCGAGCACGTCGTCGATCAGCAGCACGCGGGACCCGGTCGGCAGGTCGTCGTGCATCTCGATCGTCGCGGTCCCGTACTCGAGGGCGTAGTCGACGGATGCCGCGGGGCGGGGCAGCTTGCCCGCCTTGCGGATCGGGATCAGTCCGGTGCCGGCGGCGATCGCGGCGGCGCCGGCGAGGATGAACCCGCGCGCCTCGATTCCGGCGACGACGTCGAACTGCCCGGCGAAGGGCTCGAGGATCGCCTCGGTCGTGACGCGCAACGCCTCGGCATCCGCCAGCAGCGGCGTGATGTCGCGGAAGACGACGCCGGGTTCCGGGTAGTCCGGGATGCTGCGGATCAGGGATTCGGCACGGACGAGTGCGGGCGACAGCGGGGTGGAGGGCACCGGCCAAGGGTACTCCGCCTCGCTGAGCCATCCGAGAGGGCGATGTGCTTGACACACGTGGGAGCGCTCCCATAGAGTGACTGCTCAGCTCGTGGGAGCGCTCCCACGACTGCCCGAAGCACGACCGCATCACACACGCACGACCCACTGCAACAGATTCCGCACAAAGGAGTGACCCGTGAACACACGCGCACGACGCCGGATGCTGGTGACGGCATCCCTGGCCTCCGTCTCGGCTCTCGCCCTCGCCGGCTGCACCGGCTCCGGCGACGCCGCCGAGGGGAGCTCGGACGAGGAGATCACGCTGACGATCACCACGTTCGGCACGTTCGGCTACGAGGACCTGTACGACGAGTACGAAGACCTGCACCCGAACATCACGATCGAGGCGAACAACATCGACACCGGTGGCAACGCTCGCACGGACGCATTCACCAAGATCGCCGCCGGCTCCGGCCTCAGCGACATCGTCGCGATCGAGGAGGGCTGGCTCGGCGCGATCATGGAGGTCTCGGACACGTTCGTCGACCTGCGCGACCACGGCATCGAGGACCGCAAGGACGACTGGCTGGACTGGAAGTACGCCCAGGCCACGGATGCCGAGGGCCGTGTGATCGGCTACGGCACCGACGTCGGGCCCACCGGCATCTGCTACAACGGCCCCGCGTTCGAGGCCGCCGGTCTTCCGAGCGACCGCGAGTCCGTCGCCGAACTGCTGAACGGCGACTGGGAGAACTACTTCGCCGTCGGCCAGGAGTACACCGACAAGACCGGCAAGGCCTGGTACGACCACTCCGGTTTCGTCTGGAACTCCATGGTCAACCAGCTCGACGAGGGCTATTACACCGCGGACGGCGAGCTGAACGTCGAGGGCAACGACCTGCTCAAGGAGCGGTTCGAGCTGCTGGGCGCGGCGACCGAGGGCGGCCAGTCCGCCGCGCAGACGGCCTGGGACTGGAACGGCGGCAAGTCGTTCGTCGACGGCACCTTCGCGACGTTCGTCTGCCCCGGCTGGATGCTGGGCACGATCGCCGGTCAGCTCGAAGCCGGCGGCGGAGACGCCTCCACCGGCTGGGACTTCGCCGACGTCTTCCCCGGCGGTGCGGCCAACTGGGGCGGCGCCTGGCTGTCGATCCCGGAGACGTCGGAGCACAAGGAGGAGGCCGCGGCCCTCGCCGACTGGCTGACCCAGCCCGAGCAGCAGGTGAAGCAGTCCGCCGCCGCGGGCAACTTCCCCTCGACCGTCGAGGCGCAGGAGACCCTCGCCGCCGAGGCCACCCCGAACGAGCTGTTCAACGACGCCCCCACCGGGGCGATCCTCGCCGAGCGCGCGAAGGGCGTCGTCGCCCAGTTCAAGGGACCGGATGACTCGGTCATCCAGGAGAACGTGTTCGGCCCGGCGCTGAGCTCGCTCGACCGCGGTGAGACCGACACCCAGGGCGCGTGGGATCAGGCCCTGTCCCTGCTGAACGAACTGGTCGGCTGACCCTCAGTCGTTCCTTCCGGTCGCAGTCCCTGCCGCCTCGGCGCCGCCAGAGCCGCAGGGACTGCGACCGGAGACGCCCACTTTCGACGGGATAGAAATGACTCTCACCGCTCCGCCCGAGGAGCGCGTCGCCCCGGCATCCGCTCGCACGGACTCGGGGACGAAACGCCCCTGGCGCCACCGCCTCTCGCGGTTCGACCAGAACGCGTCGCCGTATCTCTACGTGTCGCCGTTCTTCCTGCTGTTCGGCCTGATCGGGCTGTTCCCGCTCGTCTACACGGTGTACGTCGCCGTGCACGAGTGGGACCTGCTCAAGGGCGAGGGGCCGTTCGTCGGGTTCGGAAACTTCGCCGAGATCCTCGGCGATCCGATGTTCTGGAACTCGATCGTCAACACGCTGAGCATCTTCCTGCTGTCGGCGATCCCGCAACTGTGCGTGGCTCTCGTCATCGCGTACCTCCTCGATCGCGGTCTGCGCGCGCCGACGTTCTGGCGGATGAGCGTGCTCATCCCGTTCGTCGTCACCCCCGTCGCGGTCGCCATCATCTTCTCCAGCGTGTTCAACGAGGCCGATGGCCTCGCCAACAACCTGCTGAACCTCATCGGGATCGCCGACCAGGAGTGGAAGCACAACACGTTCCTGTCGCACATCGCGATCGCGATCATGGTCAACTTCCGCTGGACCGGGTACAACGCCCTGATCCTGCTCGCCGCGATGCAGGCCGTGCCGCGGGACCTGTACGAGTCCGCCGCCCTGGACGGCGCGGGAGCCGCCCGTCGGTTCTTCTCGATCACGATCCCGACGATCCGGCCGACCCTCATCTTCGTCATCATCACCGCGACGATCGGCGGCCTCCAGATCTTCGCGGAGCCGCGCCTGTTCGACGTCTCCACCGCCGGCGGCATCGGCGGAAGCGACCGGCAGTTCCAGACCACCGTGCTGTTCCTGTGGGAGATGGCGTTCTTCCGCCGCGACCTCGGCGAGGCGTCCGCGATCGCCATCCTGCTGTTCCTGCTGATCGTCGGGATCGGCGTGATCAACTTCCTCATCTCCCGAGGGATCGCCTCGGGCGACGCCCCGAAGCGCAATCGCGCCGCCCGTCGCGCAGCGGCCCAGGCGCCCACGAAGGAGGACGCCCGATGACCGCCACCCAGGCCATGAGCGTTCCCGAGCGCATCCGCCGCCGGCGCGGAACGAGCTCGGGCATCGCAGGCATCGGCAGCCGGCCCGGCTTCCTCACGTACGGCCTCCTCGCCGCCTTCATCATCGGCAGCGTCTACCCGCTGTGGTGGTCGGTCGTGGTCGCCTCGGGAGACAACTCGACCCGCGGCGAGACTCTGCCCCTGATCCCGGGCGGCAACTTCTTCACCAACGCCGCGAAGGTGTTCGACGCCATCCCGTTCTGGCTGGCGCTGGGCAACTCCGTGATCATCTCGACGATCATCACCGTCTCGGTCGTGACGTTCTCGACGCTCGCCGGCTACGCGTTCGCGAAGCTGCGGTTCCGGGGCCGCGACGGGCTGATGGTGTTCGTCATCGCCACCATGGCGATCCCCACGCAGCTCGGCATCATCCCGTTGTTCATGCTCATGCGCGAGCTCGGCTGGACCGGGTCGATCGGCGCCGTCATCGTGCCCACACTCGTCACGGCGTTCGGCGTGTTCTTCATGCGGCAGTATCTCGTCGACGTCATCCCGGACGAACTGATCGAGGCCGCACGCATGGACGGCGCCAACCAGTTCCGCACGTTCCTCACGGTGGGTCTGCCGGCCGCGCGGCCGGCCATGGCGATCCTCGGGCTGTTCACATTCATGACGGCCTGGACCGACTACCTCTGGCCGCTCATCGTGCTCTCGCCCCAGAATCCGACCCTGCAGACGGCGCTGAGCCAGCTGCAGTCCGGGTACTACATCGACTACTCGATCGTGCTCGCCGGCGCGGTGCTCGCGACGCTGCCCCTGCTCATCCTCTTCGTGGTGGCGGGCAAGCAGCTGGTCAGTGGCATCATGGCGGGCGCGGTGAAAGGATGACCGCTATGACGACACGGCCGTTCCCGGACGACTTCCTCTTCGGCGCAGCCACCGCCGCGTACCAGATCGAGGGCGCCGCGTTCGAGGACGGGCGCACCGCGTCGATCTGGGACGCGTTCGCCCGGGTGCCCGGGGCCGTGATCGGCGGAGACGACGGGGACGTGGCGTGCGACCACTACCACCGCTACGCCGAGGACGTCGCGCTCATGAAGCGGATCGGCCTGCAGACGTACCGGTTCTCCACGTCGTGGTCGCGCGTGCGTCCGGACGGCGGCGCGGTCAACCCGAAGGGGGTCGACTTCTACGAGCGCCTGGTGGACGAGCTGCTCGGCGCCGGCATCCTGCCCTGGCTCACGCTCTACCACTGGGACATGCCGCAGGCGCTGCAGGATGCCGGGGGCTGGACGAGCCGCGACACGGTCGAGCGCTTCCTCGAGTACGCGGGCACGATGCATGACGCGCTCGGCGACCGCGTGAAGGTGTGGACGACGTTGAACGAGCCGTGGTGCTCGTCGTTCCTGTCGTACACCGGCGGCGAGCACGCCCCCGGGCACACCAGCATCGCCGAGGGGCTGCTCGCCTCGCATCACCTCCTGCTCGCGCACGGCGCGACGGTGCGCGAACTGCGCGGGCGCGACGCCTCCTTGAACCTCGGGATCACCCTCAACCACACCGTCGCCGACGCGGTGGATCCGGCGGACCCGGCCGACGTCGATGCCGCCCGCCGGGTCGACGGCCAGTTCAACCGGTGGTTCCTCGATCCGATCTACCGCGCGTCGTATCCGGCGGACATCGTCGAGGACATCCGCGCCGTGGATGCCGAGGCGATCGAGCGCTTCGAGGCGGCGATCCTGGACGGCGACCTCGAGACGATCTCGGAGCGCATCGACACGCAGGGCGTGAACTACTACCACGGCGACTACGTGTCCGGAACCGCTCCGGAGGTCCCTCCGGTCTCGGGCGGACCCGCCACGCAGCGCCCGGGGCGCAGCCCCTATCCGTCGGATGCCGGCATCCACTCGGTCGAGCGCGGGCTGCCGCGCACGGCGCAGAACTGGGAGGTGCAGCCGGAGGGGCTGACCCGGCTGCTGCAGCGCGTGTGGACGGAGTACGCCGAGCCCGCCGGCGTCGTGCTGTACATGACCGAGAACGGTGCCGCCTACGACGACGTCGCCGTCATCGAGAGCGGCGAGACGCGCGTCCACGATGCCGAGCGCACCGAGTTCCTGCGCCTGCACCTGGGCGCGGTGCTGGATGCCGCGGACGCCGGCGTCGACGTGCGCGGCTACTTCTACTGGTCGCTGTTCGACAACTACGAGTGGGCGTGGGGCTACGACAAGCGGTTCGGCATCGTCCGCGTCGACTACGACACGCAGGAGCGGAGCCTGAAGGACTCGGGGCGGGAGTACGCCCGCATCATCGCCGCACGATCGCTCTGAGCCGCCCGGAGGTTCGTGCGCTCCGCGACGGCGTCGACCGGTGAGAATAGGGCGATGGGAATGAGCGGGCGATGACGGCGTCACGGGCGACGATCGAAGAGGTGGCGGCGGCGGCCGGGGTGTCGCGCTCGACGGTGTCCCGGGTCGTGAACGGCTCGACGGCGGTGAGCCCCGAGGCGCTCGAGGCCGTCCGGCGCGCCATCGACGAGCTGAACTACGTGCCCAATCGTGCGGCCAGGTCGCTGGCCTCGCGGCAGACGCACGCCATCGCGCTCATCGTGCCCGAGGACACCACCCGCTTCTTCGGAGACCCGTTCTTCGCCGCGATCGTGGCGGGCATCACGGGAGCCCTCGGGGGATCCGACTACCTGCTCAACCTCCTCATCGCGAGCGACGACCCGGGCGACAAGATGACCAGCTTCGTGCGCAACGGAGGCGTGGACGGGGCGCTGATCGTGTCGCACCACACCAGTGACGCGTACGTCGATCGCATCGCCGACGCCGTTCCCGTCGTGTTCGGCGGCCGTCCGATCCATCGTCGCGATTCCGATTACGTCGTCGACGTCGACAACGTGGCCAGCGCTCGGCTCGCGACGCAGCACCTCATCGACATCGGGCGCAGCCGGATCGCGACGATCACGGGCCCGCTGACCATGCTCGCCGCGGGGGACCGCGTGCAGGGCTACCGCGATGCGCTGGCGGATGCCGGCCTCGCGCCGTTCGCCGAGGAGGAGGGCGACTACAGCGAATCGAGCGGGGCTGAGGCCGCGCGGCGCATCCTCGCGGCGGGGACGCCCGATGCGCTCTTCGCGGCGAGCGACCTCATGGCCCGGGGAGCGATGGCCGCGCTGCGCCGCGCGGGACTGCGGGTGCCGGATGACGTCGCCGTGGTCGGGTTCGACGACTCCTCGGTGGCGCTGACGACGGATCCGCCGCTGACGACGATCCGTCAGCCGATGTACAAGCAGGGGGAGTCGATGGCCGCGGTGCTGCTGGCGCGTCTCTCCGGCGGCACGCCGGAGCGGACGACGATGCTCCCCACCGAGCTTGTGGTGCGCGGCTCGGCCTAGAGCGATGGCACGGGCGCAACGGCGACGATAGCCGAACGGATGATGTGGGCGGCGTGCGCCTGTCCTTAGGCTGAGGCGCATGAGTTCTCCGGAGCAGGGTGTGCGCGGCATCCTGGCGCCCGTGCGCTTCGGGCGCGCGCTGCAGGTCGTGCTGCTCGGGATGATCGTGGTGTGCGCGGTGCGTTACGCCCTGCGCCATGAGGATGCCGTGGCGATGCCGTACATCCTCGCCGGTGCGGCGCTGCTCGCGGCCGTCGCCCTTCTGCGCCCGGTCGTGCCGCGGAAGGGAGCCTGGCCGGCGGTCTGGACGCTGGTGGTCGCGGCCCTGTGGATCCTGCTCACGCTCACGGCGCCGTCGTTCGCGTGGTGCGCGGTCCCGCTCGCCTTCGCCGTGCTGCAGATCCTGCCGTTCTGGCCGGCCGCCGGCGTCGTGGCCGCGATGACGGCCGTGGTGGTCGCCGCGGAGCTGAGGATCGCCGAGGAGGCGGATCCGACGCTGATCGCGGGCCCGCTCGGCATCGCCTTCGCGACGGTCGTCGCGTACCGCGCGCTGGATCGCGAGGCGCGGGCGCGCGAGCAGCTGGTGGACGAGCTCACCACGACGCAGTCCGAGCTCGCCGCCGCCGAGAACCGCGCCGGAGCGCTCGCCGAACGTGCGCGTCTGTCGCGCGAGATCCACGACTCCGTGGGCCAGAACCTGTCCAGCATCCATCTGCTCCTGCAGGCGGCCGAGCAGCAGTGGGACCGTCGGCCGGACGCGGCGCGCGCGCAGGTCCGCACGGCGGCCGACACGGCCCGCGCGGGACTCGACGAGGTCCGCCGCGTCGTGCGTGATCTGGCTCCGTCCGAGCTCGACGGCGTCGCCGGCTCCCTGCCGGCGGCGATCGAGCGGCTCGTGACCGAGGCGGTCGGCGTCGACGCCTCGTTCCGGAGTCACGGTGCGCTCGGCGACGTGCCGCTGCCGGTTGCCGCCGCCGTGATCCGCACCGTCCGTGGTGCGCTCGCCAATGTCGCCGAGCATGCGCAGGCCTCGCGGACGGTGGTGAGCCTCACCGCCCAGCCCGACGAGCTGCGCCTCGACATCCGTGACGACGGCATCGGCTTCGATGCGCGGCCGGCCGCTCGGAGGGAGCGGGTCCGGCAGCGCCGATCCGCCGGTCGCGGAAGGGGCCTCGCGGGCATCGAGGAGCGGATCGCCGCCGTGGGCGGAAGCCTCGAGATCGAATCGGCTCCGGGGGAGGGGACGACCGTGTCGGCGGTGTTCCCCGCGTCCGCGCTGTCCGCCGGTTCGGACTCATCCGTGTTCGGCGAGTCCGCGGCGACGGTTGCCGCGGAGAAGGAGACACCATGACGCTGCGCCTGGTGCTGGTCGACGATCATCCGGTCGTGCGTGCGGGCCTGCGCGCGCTCCTCGAGTCCAGCGAGGACTTCGACGTGGTCGGCGAGGCGGGGGACGCGGCCTCGGCCGTCGAGCGGGTCGCCGCGGAGCGCCCGGACGTCGTTCTCATGGACCTCAGTCTCGGCGACGGCGTGGGAGGCATCGAGGCGACGCGGCGACTCTCCGCGGGAGAGCATGCCCCCGCGGTCCTCGTGCTGACGACCTACGACACCGAGTCCGACATCCTGCGGGCTCTGGATGCCGGGGCGCGCGGCTACCTGCTCAAGGACGCGCCCCCTGCCGAGCTTTTCGCCGGCATCCGGGCCGTCGCGAAGGGCGAGCCCGCGCTCGCTCCCTCCGTCGCGGCGACGCTCATGCGTCGTGCGGCGTCGCCTGAGCCGCGCATGACCGAGCGCGAGGTCGAGGTGCTCGAGCTGCTCGCAGACGGGCAGGGCAACCGAGAGATGGCGAAGGCGCTGTTCGTGTCCGAGGCGACCGTGAAGTCGCATCTGTCGCACATTTACACCAAGCTCGGCGTCGACACGCGGGCGGGCGCTGTCGCCGCGGCGATCGAGCAGCGGATCATCCGACGCTGACCCGAGCCCGGCAGACCCGCCCGGTGCACTCGATCTCGGCCCCCCGACCGAGATCGAGCACCCTCCCCATGAGGAGTGGGGGCGGAGATGTGCGGGGCGCGACCCGCGGTGTCCCTCCGGCACGAGCGGCGGGAGCGCCTCGCGAGCTCCCCGACGAGCTCCATCTCCGTGTTGAATGACTGAATGCTCATTCAGTCAGTACCATAGCGGGTGGCCGCAGGTTTCAGGAAATGCGTCGGGAGGATGCCGCATGGCGCGCTCCGAGGAGCAGAACCGCCGTGCGCGCGAGCGCGCTCGCGAGAGCATCCTGACGGCCGCGATCGAGGTCTTCGCCGAACGCGGAGTCCACGGTGCGACGATCGCCGAGATCACCGGGCGAGCGGGCGTCGCCCAGGGGCTGGTCAACTATCACTTCGGCGGCAAGGACCAGCTGGTCGGCGAAGTGGTCGATCGCTGGTTCCGTCTGCTGATCGGCTTCCCGATGGGCGAAGGCAGTGCGGACGATCGTCTGCGCGCCATCATCGAGGGCGCACTCGCCGCAGCATCCGCCCACCGCCTGCTGCACCGCGCGGTCATGACGATGCAGCAGGATCCGGCGCAGCTGCGGTTCTTCGCCGAGGCGGCCGCGCGCAATGCGGACGGCGCGGCCGGGGCCGAACAGGCGGTCCGCGCGATCTTCGCGGAGCGCGGTGCGGCCGACCCCGCGCTCGAAGAGGTCATGCTGCGCACCCTGCTCGAGGGCGTCGCCCTGAAGTACTCGGCGTTCGGTGAGTTCTTCCCGCTCGATGCCGCGCGAGGCTGGGTGCTCAAGAGATACGGGCTGGAGGCGTGATGGCGATCATCGATCTGAACTCCGATGTCGGTGAGAACGTCCCCGACCGCATCGTCAGCGACGACGCGGGCATGCTCGAGATCGTCACGAGTGCGAACGTGTCGTGCGGTTTCCACGCCGGAAGCCCGGAGGGGATCCGCGAGACGCTCGCCGCCGCCGTGAGCCGCGGCGTGGTGATCGGAGCGCACCCGGGATACCGCGATGAGGAGAACTTCGGGCGCGTGCCGGTCGACCTGGATTCGGCGACGCTGCAGGCGCACGTGGAGTATCAGCTCGGCGCGCTGATCGGACTCGCCTCCGCTGTCGGCGGCCGGGTCTCGTATGTGAAGCCGCACGGCGCGCTGTACAACACGATCGCCCGCGACGACCGGCAGGCGCGAGATGTCGTCGCGGCGATCCGCGCCGTCGATCCCCGACTGGTGCTGCTGGGTCTCGCCGGCGGGGTCGTGCTCGACGTCGCCGAACGGGCCGGGCTGACCGTCGCCACCGAGGCCTTCGCCGACCGCGCGTACCTTCCGGACGGCCGGCTGGTCCCTCGCAGCCAGGAGGGCGCCGTGCTGCACGACCCGTCAGCCGTCGCCGAGCGCATGACGCGCCTGGCCGCCGACGGGCTGATCCGTGCGGTCGACGGCACGGACGTCGCCGTCTCCGCCCAGTCGATCTGCGTGCACGGCGACAGCCCTGGTGCGGTCGCGATGGCCGCCGAGATCCGGAGGCGACTGTCGGAATCCGGCGTGATGATCGCCCCGTTCGTCGAGGCGCGGAGGTGACGGCTGTTCGAGTCGCGGATCCTGCTGCTCCCGGGCGGTCAGAGCAGCAGAGAGCGCGACCTGGACAGGGCCGGTGCTGATGCGTGTGCTCACGGCATCCGATCGCGCGATGCTCATCGAAGCCGCCGATCTCGCCGAGGCGATGCGGGTGAACGTCCGACTGGGCGACATTCCGGGCATCGTCGAGCGTGTCCCCGGCGCGCGTACCGTGCTCGTGCGCTTCGATCCGCTGCGCACGTCCGCGGATGCGATCGCCGCCGCCGTGGCATCCGGAACGGCGGATGCCGAGCCGCCGTCGCCGACGAGAGAAGTCGTCCTGCCCGTGCGCTACGACGGCGAGGACCTCGAGGAGACCGCGCGGATGCTTTCGGTGTCACCGGAAGAGCTCGTGCGCCGGCATCTCGCAGCCGAGTGGACGGTCGCGTTCTCGGGCTTCGCGCCCGGGTTCGGGTACGCGGTCAGCGGTGATCCGCTCTTCGACGTTCCTCGTCGTTCCACGCCGCGCACGCGCGTGCCCGCCGGGTCGGTCGGGCTCGCCGGCGTGTTCAGCGGTGTGTATCCGCGGGAGTCCCCGGGCGGCTGGCAGCTGATCGGCCGCACGGACACCGTGATGTGGGACATCGACCGCGATCCGCCGGCGCTGCTGTCACCGGGCACCGGGGTGCGGTTCGAGCGGGCGGACCGGGAGGTCGTCCGATCCGGGGGCGGCGTGCGCACGCCGAGACGGGCCGAGGCCGATGATCCCCGGCCCCGCACGCCCTGCGTCGAGGTCGTGCGTCCGGCGCTCCAGCTGCTCGTTCAGGACGCCGGACGGACCGGCTTCGCGGCGCTCGGCGTGTCCTCGTCCGGCGCAGCGGACCGGCGCGCGCTGCATGACGCGAACCGCGCGGTCGGAAACGCGCCGACCGCCGCGGTTCTGGAGTGCGTCGGATCGGCGGTGCTGCGCCTGCACGGTTCCGGCGTCGCCGTCATCACCGGAGCCGAGGGTGAACTCGAACTCGTGACGGCCGACGGCGGGGCGCGGCCGATCGCGCACGGCGTCCCATTCGCCACGTCCGAAGGCGACGAGCTGCATCTCGGGCATCCGGAACGCGGCATCCGGTACGTCATCGGGGTGCGGGGCGGGGTGGCCGCGGCATCCGTTCTGGGCAGTCGGGCCACGGACACACTGGCCGGGCTGGGGCCGGCGCCGCTGGTCGCCGGCGACGTCGTCGGGGTCGGCCGGGACGTCGCCGGGTCTGTGGAGGAGGGCGTCTCGCCGCGCGCGCTGCCGGCGACAGGCGAGGTCGTCGAGCTCCCGATCACCCTCGGACCGCGCGACGACTGGTTCACGCCGGCGGCGCTCGACGCGCTCGTGAGCCAGGACTGGCTGGTGACGCCGCGATCGGACCGGGTCGGCGTCCGGCTGCAGGGGGATCGGCCGCTGGAGCGCGCGATCACCGGCGAGCTGCCCAGCGAAGGCGCCGTGGCGGGCGCTCTCCAGGTGCCGCCGGATGGGCAGCCGGTGCTGTTCGGGCCCGATCATCCGGTCACGGGCGGGTATCCGATCATCGCCGCGCTCACGGATGCCGCGCTGGACACGTCTGGTCAGCTGCCGCCTGGTGCCCGCATCCGGTTCCGCGCGGTCTGATCGCGTCCCGTGCCGGCCTGGCGGCGCATCCGTCCCGGAGACCCGGAAGGCATCGTCCGCTCGGGCGGTCGCCGGATGCCGTGGCCGGCGCCTACTCCGGGTCGCCGCCGAGCGGGCCCACGGCCGGGATGGGTCCGCCGTCGTCGGCGCCCGTCTTCCGCCAGCGGGCGATCGCGTTGCCGAGGTGGTAGATGAGCAGCGCGGCGACCGTGCCCAGCACGATCGCGCCGAGCTGGAAGTTGCCCCAGCCCATCGCGAAGCCGGCGATGGCGATCACGAACGACACCGCCACCGTGTACTGGTTCACCGGTCGGGAGAAGTCCACCCGGTTGTCCACCCAGATCTTGATGCCGATGACGCCGATGAGGCCGTACAGCGCGGTGGTCACCCCACCGAGCACGCCCTGCGGGATCGTGTTGAACACGAAGCCGATCTTGGGGGAGAACGCCAGCAGGATCGCGACGATGCCGGCCACCCAGTAGGCGGCGGTCGAGTACACGCGCGTGGCCGCCATGACGCCGATGTTCTCGCCGTACGTGGTGGTGCCCGATCCGCCGAAGCCGCCGGCGATCGTCGTGGCGAGGCCGTCTGCGACCAGCGCCCGGCCGGTGTGGCGGTTGATCGACGGGTCCTCGGTCATGGTCGCGACGCCCCGGACATGACCGACGTTCTCGGCGATCAGCACGAGGACGACGGGCAGGAACATGGGCACCAGCGCCCACGCCGCCGGATCCGTGATGGCGGCGAGGTGGAAGTCCGGCAGGCCGATCCAGGCGACGTCCTCGATGCCCTCGAACTTCAGCTGCCCCGTGGCCGCGGCGACGATGTACCCGACGATGACGCCGAGGAAGATCGAGATGCGGCCGAGGAACCCGCGGAACAGGACGCTGAACAGCACGACCGCGACCAGCGTCACGGTGGCCAGCTCCGGCTGCGCCTGGAAGTTGTTCCATGCTGCGGGGGCCAGGTTGAAGCCGATCAGCGCCACGATGGATCCCGCCACCACGGGTGGCATGAGCTTGTCGATCCAGCCGGTTCCGACCGCCTGGACCAGGAATCCGATCGCGGCGAGAAGGATGCCCGCTGCGGCCACGCCCACCAGCGCCTGGGTGATCTGCTCCGGCGTCTCGAGCGCCTGTCCGGCGTTCAGCGCCGTGATCGGGGCGATGAACGCGAACGAGGAGCCGAGGTAGCTGGGAAGGCGGTTGCGGGTCAGCAGAAGGAAGAGCAGCGTGCCGACGCCCGAGAACAGCAGGGTCGTGGTGACCGGGAAGCCGGTGAGGATCGGCACCAGGAACGTCGCGCCGAACATGGCGACGACGTGCTGGGCGCCGATCGCGATGGTCGCGGGCCAGCTCAGCCGTTCTTCGGGCTTGACGACCTGACCGGGTTCGACGGTGCGGCCGTCGCCGTGGATCTTCCACACGGGCATGGGGGCTCCTCAGGGCTCGGGAATGTCGAGGGATGCTGGGGCAACATTACCGATTCCTGGGCGTTCGCTGAGCGCCCAGGCCCTCAGGTGGTCAGGCGGTCAGGCGGTCGATGAGTTCGCGGTAGCGATCGGCCGTGCGCTGAACGATCTCCTCGGGCAGTGCCGGGGGCTCCCCCTGCCTGTCCCAGTTCGATGCCAGCCAGTCGCGGACGATCTGCTTGTCGAAGCTGGCCATCCGCTCGGCCGGGGTCGTGCCGTTCTCCCAGGCCTCGGCGTCCCAGTAGCGGGAGGAGTCGCTCGTGAGGACCTCGTCGGCGAGACGCAGCGTGCCGTCGGCATCCGTGCCGAACTCGAACTTCGTGTCCGCGAGGATCAGGCCCTTGGCCTCGGCGATCGCGGCGGCTCGGGTGTACAGGCTCAGCGACGTGTCGCGCAGCTGCACCGCCCGCTCCTCGCCGACGAGCTCGATCACGCGGTCGAACGTGATGTTCTCGTCGTGCTCGCCCAGGGGAGCCTTGTACGCCGGGGTGAACAGCGGCTCGGGAAGGCGGTCGCCGTTCTCGAGTCCGGCGGGCAGGGGGATGCCGCAGATCGTGCCGCTCTGCTGGTACTCGAGCCACCCGGAGCCGGTGATGTACCCGCGCACGACGCCTTCGATCGGAAGCATCTCGAGCGACTGGGCGAGCATGGCACGGTCGGCGACGACGGCGGGGATCTCGCCGTCGGCGATGTGGTTCGGAACATCGTCGAGCTGCTCGAACCACCAGCGGCTGAGGCGGGTGAGCAGGGCGCCCTTCTGCGGGATGCCGGGGGAGAGCACGAAGTCGAACGCGCTCACGCGATCGCTGGCGACGACGAGGATGCGCGGGTCCGCGGCATCCTCCGACGCGTACAGGTCGCGGACCTTGCCCGAGTAGATGTGCCGCCAGCCGGGGATCTTGATCGCTTCGCTCACCCGCCCATCTTCGCAGACGATGCGGAGGCGACCGCCGCGCTGGGGTATAGTCCATGTGGACTATTTGAAGTGGAGCATCCATGGCAGAGCCGGTGACGAAGATCACGCCGATGGGCGTGATGATCCTCGCGCTGCTCAGCGAGGACGACATGCACCCGTACGAGATGGTGCGGCTGCTCCGGCAGCGCCGTGACGACCGGCTGCTGAAGATCACGAACGGCACGCTCTACCATTCGGTGGCGCGATTGCTGGAGCAGGACCTCATCGCCGAGGTCGGCGTGGATCGCGAGGGCAATCGCCCCGAGCGCACCACCTACACGCTCACGCCCCGGGGCGGCGAGGTCGTGCGCGACTGGGTGCGGCGCGAGCTTTCGAGCGCCGAGCTCTCGACCACGTTCCGCGTCGCGCTCGCCGAGGCCCACAACCTCGATCGTCAGGAGGTCGTCGACCTGCTGCGCATCCGTCAGGTCGCGCTCGAAGAGGAGCACGCCCTGCACGCGTACGGGATCGACGACGCGCGCGCGAGAGGCGTTCCCCTGCAGTTCCTCCTCGAGATCGAGCGGCAGCAAGTGCTGCTGCACGCCGAGCTCGAGTGGATGCGCTCCCTGATCGACCGGCTCGAGGCCGACGAGATTCCCTGGGGTCCCGCCGGATTCGAGGACTCGGACCGCTACCGCGCTCAGCGAAAGGCCGCACGACGATGACAGACACTCCCGCTTCCGGGCCCTCGACCGGGACCTACGCCACCGGGCACCGCCCCCGCAGTCCGTGGCCCGCCCTCTGGGCGATGGTCATCGGATTCTTCATGATCCTCGTCGACACGACGATCGTCGGGGTGGCCAACCCCGCGATCAAGGAGGCGCTGGATCCGACGTCGAACAACCTCGACCGGGTCGTCTGGGTCACGAGCGCCTATCTGCTGGCGTACGCGGTGCCGCTGCTGGTCACGGGTCGGCTCGGCGACCGCTTCGGGCCGAGGAACATCTACCTCATCGGGCTCGCCGTGTTCACGCTCGCGTCGCTGTGGTGCGGGCTGTCGACCACGCTCGACGGTCTGATCTGGGCGCGCGCGGTGCAGGGACTCGGGGCGGCGCTGCTGACGCCGCAGACCATGGCGGTGATCACCCGGACCTTCCCGCCCGAGCGCCGCGGTGCGGCGATGGGACTGTGGGGTGCGGCCTCCGGCGTCGCCATGCTCGTCGGGCCGCTGGCCGGAGGGTTCCTCGTGGACGGTCTCGGCTGGGAATGGATCTTCTTCATCAACCTGCCGGTCGGCGTCGTCGGGTTCATCCTCGCTTGGATCCTCGTGCCGAAGCTGCAGACGCATCAGCACCGCTTCGACGTCCCCGGCGTATTCCTCAGTGCGATCGCGCTGTTCCTCATCGTCTTCGGGCTGCAGGAGGCCGAGGCGTACGACTGGGGCACGATCTGGGGGCCGATCTCCGTGCCGAGCCTGATCATCACCGGTGTCGTGGTGCTGGTGCTCTTCCTCTGGTACCAGTCGCGCACGAAGAACGAGCCGCTCGTGCCGCTGGAGCTGTTCCGCAACCGCAACTTCGCCTGGTCGAACGTCGCGATCGCCGTCGTCGGCTTCACCGTGACGGCACAGGGGCTTCCACTGATGTTCTTCCTGCAGCTCGCCCGCGGCCTGACTCCGACCGAATCCGCTCTGCTGCTGATCCCGATGGCGCTCGCGGCCGGCATCGTCTCTCCGTTCGCGGGCCGGCTGCTGGATCGGATCGACCCGCGCCTCATGCTCGTGCCCGGCCTGCTGCTGGTGTCGATCTCGCTGTTCCTGTTCGCCTTCATGATGAACACCGACATCCCGATCGGCTGGTTGCTGATCCCCTCCGCCATCCTCGGTTTCGGCAACGCGGGAATGTGGGGTCCGCTCGCCACGACGGCGACGCGCGACCTGCCGCCCCGTCAGGCGGGCGCGGGCTCCGGCATCTACAACACGACGCGGACCGTGGGTTCCGTGCTGGGCTCTGCCGCGATCGCCGCCTTCATGCAGAACCGGCTCGAGGCGAATCTCCCCGGTGCGTCCGATGCCACCGGCGGCTTCGGCGAGGGCCCGATGCCGGATGCCGTCGCGGCACCGTTCGCCGACGCGATGGCGCAGACCATGCTGCTGCCGGCGGCGGCCATCCTGCTGGGCGTCGTGGCGGTGCTGTTCCTGCGGCGCCGGCGCACCTGAGGCATCCCGCTCCCGCTCCTCCCGGCCCGCCCCTTCCGGGCCCTCCCACCGGGTTCTGCCACACCTTTGCGCAAATGCGCCAGGAACTTCCTGTCGCGGATGCCGAGAGGTGTGGCAGAACCCGGGGGAATCGGTTTGCTCCCGCGTGCCGCGTCTGGTGTGCTGGGGCGATGACGATCGAGCTCGCCCGTCCCACCACCGACCTCTTCGAGAGCTGGGCGGCGGCGGTCGCCGAGTTCGACGGCGCGCACATCGACGGCGGCGGCTACGAGAAGGGCCTCGTGCCCGACCGGGCCGCGTGCGAGGCGTTCGTCGAGAAGGCGCGGCTCTACGCCGACCCCGCGGCCGAGCTCCCCGACGGACACGTGCCCTGCGACTTCTTCTGGATCGTCGAGGCCGATCAGGTCGTCGGATTCATCGCGTTCCGCCGTGAGCTCAACGACTGGCTCCGCCGGGTCGGCGGGCACATCGGCTACTCGGTGATCCCGTCGCGCCGTCGTGAGGGGATCGTCAAGGCCGCTCTGCGGCAGGTGCTCGCCATCGCGCGGGCCGACGGATACGAGCGGGTCATGCTGACGTGCGACGACGACAATCCCGGGTCGTACCGCACGATCGAGGGCGCCGGCGGTGAGCTGGAGGACATCATCGACGCGTCGGATGCCGGTCACCCGCGGCTGCGCCGCTACTGGATCGAGCTCTGACGCGTCCCGCGACACTTGTCCGCGAATGCGCCAGGAAGTTTCTGTCGCAGAAGTCGAGAAGTGTCGCAGAATCCGCCCGCGGCGGGCGGGCTACTCGGCGACGCGGGAGGCGATGTCGGTGCGGAAGTGAGCGCCCTCGAGCGTGATCCGCCCGATCGCGTCGTACGCCTTCGCGCGCGCGGTGGCGAAATCGGATGCCGTCGCCACGACGTTCAGCACACGACCGCCCGTGGCCAGCAGATCTCCGCCGGGAGCGTCGGGCCCCGCCGTCGCCGCGTGCACGATCCGCACGCCTTCCACCGCGGCGGCCTCGGCAAGCCCCTCGATCGGGCGGCCGGTCTGCGGCGCCTCGGGGTAGCCCTCGCTCGCGAGCACGACCGTGATCGCGACGTCGTCGCTGAACTCGGGCTGCGGCTGGTCCTCGAGGGTCCCGGATGCCGCGGCGAAAAGCAGCTCGGACAGCGGCGTGCGAAGGCGCGGGAGCACGACCTGCGTCTCCGGATCCCCGAAGCGGGCGTTGAACTCGATCACGCGCACACCGGACTCGGTGAGGATGAGCCCCGCGTACAGCAGGCCGATGAACGGCGTGCCCTCGGCATCCAGGCGGCGGATGACCGGAAGGGCGACCTGCTCGGTGACGAGTGCGACGAACTCCTCCTCGCTGCCGAACTGCTCGGCGAGCCAGGGCAGGGGAGTGTAGGCGCCCATGCCGCCCGTGTTCGGGCCCTCGTCGCCGTCGAACGCGCGCTTGAAGTCCTGCGCCGGGCTCAGCGCGCGGACGGTGTCCCCGTCGCTGAGGAAGAAAAGGGAGACCTCCTGTCCGGAGAGGAACTCCTCGACGAGCACGGGGCCCTCGGGAAGATAGTGCGCAGCGTGCGCCAGAGCCTCGGCGCGGTCGCTGGTCACGATGACGCCCTTGCCCGCGGCGAGGCCGTCGGCCTTGACGACGTGCGGGGCGCCGAACGCGTCGAACGCCTCCTCGACCTCCGCCGATGTGGCCGCGCGCACGGCGCGTCCGGTCGGGACGCCTGCGGCATCCATGATCCGCTTGGCGAACGCCTTGGACCCCTCCAGCTGCGCCGCGGCCTTCCCGGGGCCGAACACGGGGATGCCGCGTTCGCGCAGGACATCCGCGACCCCCGCCACGAGCGGAGCCTCGGGGCCGACGACGACGAGGTCGATGGCCTTCTCGTTGGCGAAGGAGGTGACGGCGGCGCCGTCGAGCGGGTCCACTGCGACCAGCTCCGCATCCTGCGCGATGCCGGCGTTGCCGGGCGCGGCGAAGATCTCATGCTCCGCGTCCTCCGCGCGCAGGGCGAGGATGATCGCGTGCTCACGGGCACCGGAACCGAGGACGAGGATCTTCACCCCTCCAGACTACCGAGGCTGAGCCAGCGGGTTTCGGTCGGAGACGGTGGGCTCCCCGCGTCAGACCTCGACCGGGCGCTCGACCGTCCGGTCCCAGGGCACGTTCCATCCGCAGGCCTCGAACAACCCGTCCAGGACCATCGCGGTGAACCCCCACACGATCGTCCCGTCGATGTCGAACGCCGGTCCGCTGAAGCGCATCCCGCGTCGTTCGATCACGGAGGTGAAGCGCGTCGCCGGATCCAGCAGCTGCGCCACCGGCACGCGGAACACCTCGACGGTCTCGGCGTGATCGACCGCGGCCACGCGCGAGGGCCGTCGCCACCAGCCCAGCACCGGCGTGACGCGGTGATTGCTCGCGGCGAGCGGGATCTCGGGCAGCGTCGCGAGCACCTCGACGCCGGCGGGGTCGAGACCGGTCTCCTCCTCCGCCTCCCGGAGCGCGGTGGCCGCGGCATCCGCATCGCCCTGCTCCCGGCCGCCGCCGGGGAAGGACACCTGACCCGGATGCGACGACAGCGTGGGAGCCCGTCGCTGCAGCAGCACGTCGAGATCGCGCGCGACGGCCGCGTCGGGCGTCGGCGCCGGGATGCCGTCGAGCACGCCGAACAGGATCAGCACCGCCGCCTCGCGCGCGGCATCCGGATCCGCCAGCTGCGGGAACGGGCCGCCCCAGCCATGTGCGGCGGTGGCGCGCAGCAGCTCGGAGCGTGCGCCCTCCGGATGCTGCGGATCGGTCATTCCTCGAGCCTATGACGTGGCGGCGCGATCGGATCCGTGAGACTTGGTCTACGGAGCGAGACTTGCGTTGCCGAGCAAAGTCTCGCTCCGCAGACCAAGTCTCGCGACCCCTCGGACAGGAGACGACGTGAAGCGACGAGGAACGTCGGCCGCTGCCGCGGCCCTGGCGATCGTCCTCGCCGGCTGCGCACCGGCCGCGGAACCGCTGCCGACCGGCGCGCGGCTGCACACGACTCCCGACGCCGGTCCGCGAGCGGCGTTCGTGGAACCCGGGCCGCGCGGCGTCACCGTCGTCGACGGCGACGACTGGACCCTGCCGGCCTCGGCGCTTCCGGCGGCGAACTCCGGCTTCTTCTCCGAGGAGACCAGCGAGGACGACCTCGTGCTCGTGCACTCCGTCGACGTGACCTGGGCGCAGCTGCAGCCCGTCGAGAGCGGGGTCGTGGACCGCACCGCGACCGGAGAGGCCCAGGGCATGGAGCTCGCCCGTCTCGACGAGCAGCTCGCGGAGCCCGGGGACTTCTGGATGCGCCTGTTCGCGAGCGCCGAGGGCTGGGCGCCCGCGTGGGTCGCCGAGGATTGCGGGGTCACGACCTACGGTCCGGACGAGGACGGCCAGGAGCATCTGCCGATCTGGGACGAGTGCGTCTGGGGGCACCTGCTGAACGCCTACGAGAGGCTGTTCGTCGACGAAGGGCTGGCCGCCGACCCGCGTCTGCGGTTCGTCTACGTCCCCGGAGCATTCGACTGGGCCGAGTTCGACTACGACATCGTCTCGGATGCCGTGGCAGCCGGCGACCTCGACGCCGACGCCTATCTCGCGTGGTATTCGCAGGCATGGCCGGACCTCGCCGACCTGTTCGGCGACCACGCGAACAAGCTCGTCTTCACCGGTGAGGACTACCCCTGGGGGCCGTTCGGCGCGGCCGACGACCTCCTCGCGGCGGATGCCGTGGACGCCGGTCTCGGGATCCGCAACGGCATCACCGAGGTGTCGAACTTCCATCTCTCCGAAGCGCCGTCCTACGGCTCGCACGTCCAGTCGGACGGTCATCTCGTCGTCGACGAATCGCTGCCGATCCACGCCGGGGACCGGATCGTCGCGACCGAGCACGAGTGCTTCGACGACTGCGGGTACGCCACGACCGATCCGTACTACGCCGTGCGGCAGGCGAATCTCAAGGCGCTGCAGCTGCGGATGAACTGGATGTACGTCGTGCCGGACGATGCGTACCTGACAGAGTACGCCGAGCACTGGGACTGGGTGCGCCTCTCGCTCGGGCAGACCGCCGAGACGTCCTCCGACGCCTGGGCGGCGCTGCGCGACGCCGAGGACACCTTCTGGATCGACGAGGACTTCCCCGGGGAGTGGGACGCGCAGCCGTGGGTGCGCAACCTGGAGCGCTGGCTCGTGCAGGTGGACGAGACGGGGTCCGTGGCGCATCGCACGGACGTCGACGTGCACACCGGCGATGTCGAGGCCGAGAACGGCACCGCGCACGAGGGGCTGTCCACGGACGTCGGGGGCGGCGATACCGGTTTCGTGTTCTCCGTCGACGAGCGCTTCGCCGGAGCCGTCGAGGGCGGTGCCGTGCTCAAGGTCACGTTCCTGGACGAGGGGACGGGCTCGTTCCGCGTCGAGACGGATGCCGGGGACACCGTCGCGGTGGAGCGCACGGGTTCCGGCCGGTGGCGCACGGCCACGATCGCGTTGCCTGCCGGGGCGGTCGGAGCCGAGGCTACGCGCCTGCGCATCGCGCTGGACGACGCGGCCGACGACCTCGTCGTCCGCTTCGTGCGGCTCATCGACCCGTCGTCCTGAGGGTGAACGCCGCAGTAACAGCCCGGATTAGGCTGAGCCCATGGCGCGGAAGATCGACATGGCGGCGGGGCGGACGGCTCTCGCCGCGGTCGGGACCGCCCAGGATGCCGGGACCAAGCCGTCGCGCACCGATCTCGCCACCGCCGTGCGATATCTCCTCCAGCTGCTCGAGGAGAAGGCGCCGGGCAACAGCGTCGAGGTGCGCGTCCCGCCGTTCGGTGCCGTCCAGGTCGTGCAGGGTCCCCGCCACACCCGGGGGACTCCGCCCAACGTCGTGGAGATGGACGCGTCGACCTGGATCGCGGTCGCGACCGGCGCCGAAGCCTGGGCGGATGCGGCGGCATCCGGGCGGGTGAGCGCGTCCGGCATCCGCGCCGATCTGGCCGACCTGCTCCCGTTGCGGCCGTGACGCTGCGGGCGCGAGCCTCCGCCGACGGTGGGACAATGGAGACATGACCACCTCCGATTCCCACGAGACGACCGAGGCGACCGTCCGCCGCGTGCCGCGCTTCGGCGTGTTCATGGGCCTGGGCATCGTGCTGGGGGTCATCGCCGCGGGCATCGTCACGATGGTCGGCAGCTACGAGGAGTCCGAGGCGCTCGGCATCGTCTACCCGCCGGGCCAGGTGTTCGGCTTCGCGCTGCTGTGGACCGTCCCGATCGGCCTCGCCCTCGGCGGCGTCGTCGCACTGGTCCTCGAGCGCGTCGCCCGCCGGCACGACCGCGTCGTCCGCGTCGACCATGAGACGGTCACCGGCGATCCGGCGGGGGACGCCGCGAACGGGTCCTGAACTCAGGCCAGTTCGGCGATCACCGGCCGGATCGCGGTGTCGAAGGCCACGACATCTCGGCGCAGGCCGTCGGTCACGGCGACGGTGAGCGCGCCGATCCACCAGATCCCGCGCTGGGTGAACGGCAGCACCTGCACGTTCAGCTCGAACGAGTGGGCGCGCCGCCCGATCTCGCGCTCGAACTCGGCGATCGCCGACGCGTACGCGCGGTACGCGTCCCCGCCCGCCGCGTTGCGCATGGTGTCGGAGTACCGGCGGTGCGCGGCGCGCGCGTACTGCAGCGAGGACGCGGCGTACGGGGCGATAGCCGCGCGCAGCTCGTCGGCGCCCGCCTGTGGAAGCGCGACCAGCGTGTCGAAGCCGTCGACGAGCTCCAGCGGAACGGATGCCGGATGCGCCCGCGGCTCGACAGTCATGTCCCAGTAGTCCCGCCACTGCTCTTCGAGCTCCGGCGTGGCATCCGCGGCATCCGGTGCCCGCACGACCAGGTCGCGCAGGGCCGGCAGGTCCTCGGGAGCCCGAACGCCCAGCTCCTGGCGCAGGGCGAGCGCGACGAGCACCGGAACGCTCGCATCCTCGCGAATCAGCCACTGCGGCTTGTCGGACATAGCCCCATCGTAGGAGGACACCGCGGCCGGGGCATCCGCGGATCTGGGGCCGTGTCGGCGGCGGTAGTCTTGTCGGGTGGCTGCCTCTCCCACCAACCCCTACACCGAAGCCGGCGTCGACACCGCGGCCGGTGATCTGGCCGTCGAGCTGATGAAGTCGTCCGTGCGCGCGACGCACGGCCCCGAGGTCCTCGGCGGGGTCGGCGGTTTCGCGGGCCTGTTCGACGCCTCGGCACTGCTGAGCTACCGCAAGCCGCTGCTCGCGACCAGCACCGACGGGGTCGGGACGAAGGTCGCCATCGCGCAGGCGATCGACAAGCACGACACGATCGGGCAGGACCTGGTCGGCATGGTCGTCGACGACATCGTCGTGGTGGGGGCCGCACCGCTGTTCATGACCGACTACATCGCGTGCGGCAAGGTCGTCCCGGAGCGCATCGCCGACATCGTGCGCGGCATCGCTGAGGGCGCTGCCGCCACCGGCACCGCGCTCGTCGGCGGCGAGACCGCCGAGCACCCCGGTCTGCTCGGCCCGCGCGACTACGACGTCGCCGGCGCCGCGACAGGCGTCGTCGAGGCGGATGCCGTGCTCGGCGCGGAGCGCGTCCAGGACGGCGACGTCGTGCTCGCGCTCGAGTCGAGCGGGCTGCACTCCAACGGCTATTCCCTGGTCCGCCACATCGTCGCCGGAGCCGGCATCGGCTACGGCGACAACGCGGCCGACTTCGGAGCGACCTGGGGTGAGGTGCTCCTGGAGCCCACCCGCCTGTACACGCAGCCGCTGCTGCGGCTGATCTCGACGCTCGACGGCGGAGTGCACGCGCTCAGCCACGTCACGGGCGGCGGCATCGCCGCGAACCTCGCCCGCGTCCTGCCGCAGGGCAGCTGGGCCGAGGTCGATCGTTCGACGTGGTCGCCGAGCCCGGTCTTCCGTGTGCTCAGCGACATCGCCGGCTCGACGCTCGAGTCGGCGGAGGGCACCTGGAACCTCGGCATCGGGTTCCTCGCGGTCGTCCAGGCGGAGAAGAAGGATGCCGCGATCAGCGCGCTCGCCACGGAAGGCATCCCCGCCTGGCAGGTCGCGACCGTCTCGACGGGCGCGCGTCCCGCCGGAGTGTTCGAAGAGGGCGCCAAGGGCGTCGACGGCGGAGCGGTGCGCCTGATCGGCGCCTACGCGGACGGAGCGAAGTAACACCCCATGTGCGGAATCGTCGGCATGGTCGGGAACGCCCCGGTCAACCAGGACATCTACGACGCGCTCCTGCTGCTGCAGCATCGCGGACAGGACGCCACCGGCATCGCGACGGCCGAGACCAGCGGCGTCATGCACATGGCGAAGGCCTCCGGCATGGTGCGCGAGGCCTTCCGCACCCGTGACATGCGGTCCCTGCTCGGCAACGTCGGCCTCGGCCACGTCCGGTACGCCACCAAGGGCACGGCGTCCAGCGAGGAGGAGGCCCAGCCGTTCTACGTGAACGCGCCGTACGGCATCATCCTCATCCACAACGGCAACCTGACCAACACGCGTGAGCTGACCGCCGACATGGCCCGCCGCTATCGCCGGCACCTGAACTCCTCGAGCGACACCGAGCTGCTGCTGAACGTCCTCGCCGGCGAGCTGCAGGAGACCACGTCCCCCGTGGACCTCGAGCCCGAGCGGATCTTCGAGGCGGTCACTCGCACCCATGAGCGCATCGAGGGCGCATACGCCGTGATCGCCGTGATCGCCGGATACGGTCTGCTCGCGTTCCGCGATCCGTTCGGCATCCGACCGCTCATCCTCGGACGCCGACCGTCGACCGTCGAGGGACGCGAGGGGCGCGACGAGTGGGTCGTCGCGAGCGAATCGCTCGTGCTCGAGAACGGCGACTACGAGGTCGTCCGCGACGTCGAGCCCGGCGAAGCCGTGTTCATCACGAACGAGGGCGAGCTGTTCACGCGCCAGTGCGCGACGTCCACGCAGCTGACCCCTTGCGCGTTCGAGTACGTCTACCTCGCACGGCCGGACTCGATCATGAACGGCATCTCGGTCTACGAGTCGCGACTGCGCATGGGCGACCGCCTCGCGGACACGATCGCCAAGCACGTCCCGCTCGACGAGATCGACGTCGTCATGCCGATTCCGGACTCCTCGCGTCCGGCGGCCATGGAGGTCGCACGGAAGCTCGGCATCGAGTACCGCGAGGGCTTCTACAAGAACCGCTATGTGGGCCGGACCTTCATCATGCCCGGGCAGGCGGTGCGCAAGAAGAGCGTGCGGCAGAAGCTCAACGCGATGTCGACCGAGTTCCAGGGCAAGAACGTCCTGCTCATCGACGACTCGATCGTCCGGGGCACCACCAGCCAGCAGATCATCCAGATGGCCCGGGACGCCGGGGCGCTGTCGGTGACCTTCGCGTCGGCCGCGCCGCCCATCCGGCATCCGCACGTGTACGGCATCAACATGCCGTCGCGTCATGAGCTCGTGGCGTACGGGCGGACGATCCCGGAGATCGCGGCCGAGCTGGGCTGCGACCATCTCGTCTACCAGGAGGTGGAGGACCTCAAGGCCGCGATCACCGAGGGGTCCGCGGTCTCCGAGCTCGACCTCAGCCCGTTCGACGGGAACTACGTCACCGGAACGGTGTCGGAGGAGTATCTCGGCTGGGTGGAAAGCACCCAGACGTCGTGACGGCGGACGTGAGTGCTCGTCCGCTCTGGCGGGGACGGGCGCTCGCAGTCCTCGGCATCCTGCTGTGCGCGTTCTCGCTGCGCTCGGCGGTCGCCTCGCTCTCACCGCTGATCGACCACATCGCCGCGGACTTCACGCTCTCGTCGACCGTGCTCGGCCTGATCGGCACGGCGCCTCCGGTGTGCTTCGCGCTCTTCGGGCTGGCGACACCCCTACTCGAACGTCGGCTCGGCCTCGAGCGGGTCACGGTCATCGCGCTCACCGCGATCGCCGCCGGACTCGTGCTGCGCGGCTTCTCGGTGGATGCCGTGACGCTGCTGCTCGCGACGGCGCTGATCTTCGCCGGAGTCGGCATGGGCAACATCCTGCTCCCGCCGCTGGTGAAGAAGCACTTCCCTGATCGCCTCGGGGTGATGATGACGCTGTACACGACGTCGATGTCGCTGTCGACGTTCCTGCCGCCGCTCGTCGCCGTGCCGGTGGCGGATGCCGCGAGCTGGCGGCTCTCGCTCGGCATGTGGGGCGTGTTCGCGATCGCCGGAGTCATCCCCTGGATCATCATGCTGGTGAGGGACAGGACCGCGGCCGCGACGGCCTCAGCCCTGCCCGTGATGCGTCAGCCGGCTGATCCCGAGATCGATCCCGCGACGCTGTCCACCGGACCGATCGCGGTCGCACCGACCAGTTCGCGCATCTTCGGACGGCTCGCGCGGCTGCCGCTCGCCTGGGCCCTCGCGATCGTGTTCGGCACCTCCTCGACCATGGCGTACGTCTCCTTCGCCTGGCTGCCCTCGATCGTCACCGATCTCACCGGGGTCTCGGCCGCCACGGCGGGCCTGCTGCTGTCGCTGTTCGCGTTCATGGGCCTGCCGTCCTCGCTGCTCGTGCCGGTGCTGGTGGTGCGGTTCCAGGCGACGAGGCCGCTGTTCCTCGTGTCCGCGGTGAGCGGGATCGTCGGCATCGTGGGTCTCCTGCTCTGGCCGGGGCCCGTCCTGGTCTGGCTGTGGATCACGTTGTTCGGCATCGTCGGGGCGATGTTCCCGTTGGCTCTCGTGCTCATCAGCATCCGGGCGCGCACCCCGGAGAGCGCTGTGGCGCTGTCGAGCTTCGTGCAGAGCGCCGGCTACGTGATGGCGGCGGCGTTCCCGTTCGCCGTCGGCATCCTGCACGACGCGACGGATGCGTGGACGGCGCCGCTGCTCGTGATCATCGCGGTCCTCGTGCTCTCGATCCCGTTCGGCATCGTCGCCGGCCGCCGCCGAACCGTCGAGGACGAGTGGGAGCTGCGGCACGGACGCTGGTGAGCCGCGTGTCTCCGGGCGTTCTCAGCGACCGAAGGCGCTGCACGGCGACGATCAGTCGAACACGACCTCGTCGCCGACGCGGATGACGCCGCCCCGGCCGGAGCGGTCGTCGACGTCTCCGCTCACACCCGGCAGCAGCAGGAGGCGCCCGAGCGTCGGCTCCGCCTGGCCGATGCGCGACGTCAGCGTGGTGAGGACTCTGGCGTCGCGGACGCCGGTATCGGGGTTGGCGTGCGTCGCGAGGCATCGCACGATCGGTCCTGCCGGCGTGAATCGCACGTCTCCGATCCGCACGTCTCCCGTCCAGTCCAATTCGTCCCAGGCCTCGACACCGTCGATCACGATGTTGGAGCGGAAGCGGCGATCGTCGATCTCCTGCTCGAGGGCGGCGCCGAGCGCCGCGACGCTCGCGGTGCTGTGCACCGACACGTAACCGCGAGCGCGGTCCTGGAATCGCGAGCGCTCTCCGTCGCCCACCAGCACGATCGGCAGCCGCCCCGGGCGACGCAGGCGCTTCGCCTCGGCGGATTCCATGACGAAGGCGGTGACGGCCTCCGACAGCTCGCGGCGACCGTCCTCGTCCAGGCCGGCCTGCGCCAGCAGTGCGTCCCCGCGCATGATCCGCACCCGTCGCGCCGTGTCGTCGTACGTGAGCCGGAGCTCGGCGAGCGTGGGGAACGACTCCAGCGCGAGTCCCTTCGACTTCGGCCAGGAGTCCAGGCCGTCGCGATCCTCGGGGGTCGTGGCGTCCGCGAACCGGAAGGCGAGAACCCGATCGCCGGCGATGCGTCCGTCCGGCTGCACGACCAGTTCGTCGCGAGCCTCGGGGGTGAACCCCTTGACGGGGTGACGGAAGAGGGCGACGACGCGAGGCATGTCTGTCATCCTGTCACGCCTGCCCCGGGCATCCGGGCATGACGATGACCCCGCCGCGGTGCGACGGGGTCATCGAGGAGCGAACCCGGGCGTCAAGCCCTTTCGAGCTCGTCTTCGTCTTCGTCCGCGTACTGGTCGGCCCACTTGTCGACGTAGGCGTCGTCCTCCGAGTCGCTCGGATGACCCAGCTCGCGCTCCAGCGCAGAGTAGTTCACCGACGGACTGTACGCCTTGAGTTCGCGGGCGATCTTTGTGTGCTTCGCCTTCTGACGGCCACGGCCCATGCGCGAGACCCCCTCACGATCTAAGCTGCGGGCAGCTGCGGCCCGCGCATTCACGACACCGGCTGACGGCCGGTAAGAGTAGCATTCAGGATAGCACGAGGGCCAGAGCGACTGGCCGATCGAGACCAGGGGAAGGGGGCGATCCGCATGTCAGATGCCGGTTCCGCGTCGTCCGAGGAAGCCGTCCAGAACAGCGAGTTGCAGAAGGCCGTGATCGTCGGCGTTCAGCCGGATCAGCCCGCGCGCGTGCTGCAGGAGGCCGTCCGCTACGCGACTCTTCTGAGCGCGCCGCTGGTGGTCGTCCACGTCGACGTCACGCGCTTCGTCACGTACGAGGACCCCGACGGCTACGTGCATTCCGCTCCCATCGACATGAACATCGAGACCGGTGCAGCCGAGTTCGAGCACGTCCAGGAGGCCGCGACCAAGGCGCTCGAGGGGACGGGGCTGACCTGGACGGCGCGCCAGCTCGTCGGCGACCCCGCTCTTGCGATCAAGCAGCTCGCCGGCAAGCTCGACGCCCAGCTCATCGTGATCGGCACGCGCAAGCGCGGCATCGGCGAGTCGATCCGGGAGTTCTTCACGGGATCCGTGGCGGCGCGTCTCGCGCACCGCCAGCACCGCTCGATCCTCGTCGTCCCGCTCGAGGAGCCGGTGCCCGACGACCAGGCCGAGATCTGGACCGAATAGACGAGCGTCCTCCCCCGTGCGACGCGCGGGGGAGGACGACGCCTCACTCCGCGAGGGCCCGGGTCACATCCTTGGCTGCGGCATCCAGGGCCCGCTCGAGCTCGTCGACGACGGTCGCCGGAAGCGCGCCGCCGCGGGCGACGTGCGTGCGCAGGTCCGCCCGGATGCGACCGCGGAAGCCGTTGACCGCGGCATCTGCGCGCTGCAGCTGTTCCCGGCTCGTGACGCGGACGTCATCGGGACCGGTGGAGCGCGAGCGGTCCTTGGAGCCCTGACGCTCGTCCTTGGCCGCAGCGGCGAGATCCGCGCGCAGGCTCTTCATCGCCTCCTGGACGCTCTGGCGCACCTCGTTGGCGATCAGGCGGACGGAATCCGCGAGATCGTTCTCGATGCCCGCCAGGTCGTCCTCGCGGGAGGCGAGTTCGGCGCGGCCGGCGTCCGTGATCGCGTAGATCGTGGTGCGGCCGTCGACGGTCTTGGTGACCAGCCCCTCCTCCTCGAGCTTCGCGAGCCGGGGATAGATGGTGCCGGCGCTCGGGGTGTACGTGCCTCCCGTCCGGTCGGTCAACGCCTGGATGATGCCGTACCCGTGCTGCGGGGATTCCGCGAGCAGCGACAGCAGATACAGGCGCAGGTCGCCGTGGGAGAAGACCGCGGGGCTCATGCTTCCCACTCCGCGTCGTCGGCGACGGTGCGCACGGGCTGGCGCAGCACGGTGATGTCGCCGGAGACGGAATTGGCGCGGATGTCCACGAAGCTGCCGGCCAGCTCTCCGGCCGATCCGGTGTAGTTGGTCGGGCCGGACGAACCGCGATCGATGCCGTCGATCAGGACGCGACCGCTCATGGAGCGCATCACGTAGTTCGCCGGCAGCGTCTCCTCGAGACGGATGGTGCTGTCGCCGGCCACCGTGTTGAGGTTGATCGTGTTGACGTTGCCCGCGGCATCCACCCACATCGCGCCGGACACGGTGTCGATGGTGGCCTTGCGGACGGAACCGGTCACCGCGACATCGCCCGACACGCTGTTGGCGCTGAGGGCTCCGGTCAGCTCGCGGATCTGCACATCACCGGACACCGAGTTCACCGACAGGTCGCCCGTGTGCGTGTCGACGATGATGTCGCCGGACACCGTGTTCAGCTTCGCGTCGTTCGCGAGGCCGGACACGAGTGCACCGGCGCTGACGACTCCGAGCGTCAGCGCGATGCCGCGGGGGACCGCGACGCTGACCTCGGCCTTGGGGCCGCCGGACCCGAAGTTGCGGAAGACCTCGAGGAAGTTGTCCCAGCCGAGCTGGGGGTGATCGATCTCGATCTGCGTGCCATCGGATTCGATGCGCAGGTCCTTGGTCGTGACGCCGTGCACCTCGATGCGGATGCCGGGTTCGTCGTGGGCGATGACATCGACCTGGCCGCCGACGAGGCCGACCTTGAGCCGGGACGCCTGGGCGATGTCGATGACGCGTTCGTCGCCGGGGGCGATGAGCCACTTCTCGGTCATGTTCGTCTCTCCTGTTCGGCGATATCGAGATATATCGCGTGCCAGAAGAGTAACACGATATATCTCGAGATTGTCAAGAACTCCGGCAGAAGCGGAGTTGACATTGACGCAACGTCAACTTCTATCGTCGAGATATCGAGAACGGAAGGAGGATGCCGTGGTCACACGGGACTGGTCGATCCAGGAGATCGCCCGCCTCGCGGGCACGACGAGCAGGACGCTGCGTCACTACGACGACATCGGGCTGCTCCCGCCGACCCGCATCGCGCACAACGGGTACCGCCACTACGACGAGCAGGCGCTCGTCCGGCTGCAGCGGATCCTGCTGCTGCGCGAGCTCGGACTCGGGCTGCCGCAGATCGCCGAGGTGCTCTCCCGCGAGCGCGCCGAGGCATCCGCGCTCGAGACCCACCTCGCGCTCCTGCGCGAGGAGCAGACCCGACTGACGCGTCAGATCGCGTCGGTCGAATCCACCATCGCCGCATTGAGAGGAGGTGAAGAACTCATGGCAGAGAACATGTTCGACGGCTTCGACCACACCCAGTACAAGGAAGAGGTCGAGCAGCGCTGGGGAACCAAGGCCTACGTCGACAGCGACCGCTGGTGGCGCGGGATGACCGACGCCGAGCGCGCCGAATGGCAGCAGCTCGTGTCCGACCTCGGACGCGACTGGATCGCCGCCGCCGAGCGCGGCATCGATCCCGCCTCCGACGAGGCGCAGGCCATCGCGAGACGCCACGTGCAGTGGCTGACCGGCGTCCCCGGGACTCCGGCCGCACGGCCCGACGGCGACGTCAAGGGCTACGTGATCGGGCTCGGCGAGATGTACGTGGCCGACCCGCGCTTCGGCGCGAACTACGCCACCTCCGACGGCGGCACCGCCGGCGCCGAGTTCGTCCGCGACGCGCTCCGCATCTACGCGGAGGCGAATCTGTAGGCCGATCCTCATTCGTGTTCACCCTGTCCGTCGATCTCCGGCGGACAGGGTGACACCGACGGGCCGAAGCGGCCGGATACAGTGGCGAGCGTGATCCATGTGCGCCGCGCCCTGCTCGTGGCGCTCGGAGGTGCGCTGGGCACGGCAGCGCGGCTCGCCATCGGCCTGGCGATCCCGGATGCCGCGGGCATCCCGACCTCCACCCTCGCGGTGAACATCCTCGGCGCGTTCCTCATCGGCATCCTGTCGGCGCGGCTCCCCGCCTCCGCCGATCTGCGGATCCTGCTGGGGACCGGCGTCCTCGGCGGCTTCACCACCTACAGCGCCTTCGCCGTGGGAACCGTCCAGCTGTGGACGGCGGCACCGCTGCTCGCAGCCCTCTACGCCCTGATGACGCTCGTCCTCGGTGTCCTCGCCGCGCTCGCCGGCATCCGTCTGGGCACGCCACGGAGGCCGGTGTGAGCGCGCTCGTGTTCGCGCTGGCGGCCTGCGCCGGGGGACTCGGCGCCGCCGTGCGCTACCTCGTCGACGTCGGCGTGGCGGCCGCGCTGCGCCGCGGCCGCCCGTCCGCCGCACCTGCCTTCGGCTGGGGGATCCTCGTCGTGAACGTCACGGGGTCGTTCGTCCTGGGGTTCGTGACCGCGCTGCTCCCGGACGCCGCCTTCGTCTTCGGAGCCGGATTCCTCGGCGGATACACGACCTTCAGCACCGCCGTGCTGGACAGCATCGGCCTCTGGCGCGACAGGGCCCGCGCGGCATCCGCGCTTCATCTGGTCGGCACGTTCGGGGCATCCGTGCTCGCCGCGATCCTCGGGCTCTGGATCGGCCTGAACCTGTGAACGGGTTCACAGGATGCTGCATGCCGGCTGTGGAATACTGACGCCCGCACCCCTGTCGCGCTTTTCTACCGAGAGTCAGCCGCCTTGTCGAAGCTCGCCGTCCTCAGTCTGCGCAACCGCGCGCTCATCGCCCTCGTCACGATCGTCGCAGCCGTGTTCGGCGGACTCGCGCTGAACAACCTCAAGCAGGAGCTGATCCCCTCGCTCGAGCTGCCGGCGCTGATCGTCATGACCAGTTACCCCGGCGCTTCGCCTGAGGTCGTCGAGAACGACGTCTCCACGCCGATCGAGACCGCGATCCAGGGGGTTCCGGGACTCGAATCGACGACCGCGACGAGCACCACGAACGCCTCGATCGTGCAGGCGACCTTCGCCTACGGCGAGAACCTCGCGACCGCCGAGCAGAAGATGCAGCAGGCGATCAACCGGATCTCCTCGCAGCTGCCCGACGAGGTCGAACCGCAGGTGCTGTCGGTCTCGATCGACGACCTCCCCGTGATCCAGATCGCCGTCACCGGATTCGACGACGCCCAGACCGCTCAGGCCGATCTCGAGAACGTCGCGATCCCCGATCTCGAGGACGTCGACGGCGTGAACGCCGCCGAGATCGTCGGCGGCATCGGCCAGCGGGTCACGATCACCCCGGATGACGCCGCGCTGGCCGAGCGAGGGCTCAGCACGCAGGCGATCAGCTCGGCCCTCGAGCAGAACGGCGTGCTCTTCCCGGGCGGCGAGATCACCGAGGGCGACGAGACGCTGACCGTGCAGACGGGCGCGAAGCTGTCCACGGTCGACGAGATCGCCGCGCTCCCGCTCGTGGGATCCGACGCCACGATCGGCGACGTCGCGACCGTCGGCCTCGGCTCCGACCCGGTGACCTCGATCTCGCGGGTGGACGGCGAGGACGCCATCACCATCTCGATCACCAAGCTCCCCTCCGCCAACACCGTCGAGGTGTCGCAGGGCGTGATCGCCGCGCTGGACGAGATCTCTGACGCGTTCCCGGATGCCGAGTTCACGGTCGTGTTCGATCAGGCGCCGTTCATCCAGCAGTCCATCGAGACTCTCGCGACCGAGGGACTGCTCGGCCTCGCCTTCGCGGTGATCGTGATCCTCGTCTTCCTGCTGTCGGTCCGCTCCACGCTCGTGACGGCGATCTCGATCCCCACCAGCGTGCTGGTCACCTTCATCGGCCTGCAGGCGTTCGGGTACACCCTGAACATCCTCACCCTCGGCGCCCTGACGATCGCGATCGGGCGCGTGGTCGACGACTCGATCGTCGTGATCGAGAACATCAAACGCCATTACGTCGGCGACGCCGACAAGATGAGCGCCATCGTTCTCGCCGTGCGCGAGGTGGCCGGCGCCATCACGGCATCCACCATCACCACTGTCGCCGTGTTCCTGCCGATCGTCTTCGTCGGCGACATGGTCGGGGAGCTCTTCCGGCCGTTCGCGATGACGGTGACCATCGCGATGGCCGCCTCCCTCCTCGTCGCCCTGACGATCGTGCCCGTGCTGGCGTACTGGTTCCTCCGTCCCGGCAAGCCGCTGCTCGACGAGAACGGCGAGGAGATCGACCCCGAGCACCCCGATGCGCCGCCGACGCCTCTGCAGAAGGCGTACCGGCCGATCCTCAGCTGGACGCTCAAGCACTCCGGCATCACGGTGCTCCTCGCCGTGCTGGTCCTGGCCGGCACGCTCGCCGCCGCCCCGCTGATGAAGATCAACTTCCTCAGCGATTCGGGGCAGAACACGATGACCGTCACCCAGGATCTGGGCCCGACCGCGAGCCTGCAGGCGCAGGACGAGGCCGCGGCCATGGTCGAGGACGCCCTGATGGATGTCGACGGCATCGAGACGGTGCAGGTCTCGATCGGATCCAGCGGATCCTCGCTGCGCGACGCCTTCTCCGGCAGCGCCGGGATCACGTACTCGATCCAGACCGATCCCGACGCCGACCAGGCGGCGCTGCGCTCCGTCGTGCAGGACGCCGTCGACGATCTCGAGAACGTCGGCGAGGTGACCGTGGCGGCTTCGGCCGGTTTCGGCAGCACGGACATCGAGGTGGACATCACGGCTCCGAGCGCCGAGGCGCTGCAGGAGGCGACGGATGCCGTCACCGCCGAGCTCGACGGACGAGACGGCATCGGAACCGTGACGGACAACCTCGCCGCCTCGCTGCCGTACATCGCCGTGGTCGTGGACCGTGAGGCCGCGGCCCAGGCCGGGCTCAGCGAGGTCGCGGTCGGATCCATCGTGTCCGGCGCGATGCAGCCGCAGCAGATCGGGTCCATCGAGCTGGACGGCACCGCGCTGACGATCTACCTGGCCGACCCCGAGCCGCCCACGACCGTGGCCGCGCTGCGCGAGCTGGCGATCCCGACGCCCGCCGGCATGATCGAGCTGCAGGACGTCGCGACCGTCGAGGAACGCGAGGGCCCCACGTCGATCACGACCGAACAGGGGCGACGCACCGCCACCGTGACGGTGCCCCCGGCATCCGACGACCTCGCGGTCGCGACCGCGTCGGTGACCGCAGCCCTCGAGGACGTCGATCTGCCCGATGGCGCGGATGCCGAGGTCGGCGGCGTCGCCGAGCAGCAGGCCGACTCGTTCTCGCAGCTCGGACTGGCCATGCTGGCCGCGATCCTGATCGTGTACGTCGTGATGGTCGCGACGTTCAAGTCGCTGCGCCAGCCGCTGCTGCTGCTGGTCTCGGTGCCGTTCGCGGCGACCGGTGCGATCCTGCTGCAGATCGTGACCGGCATCCCGCTCGGCGTCGCCTCGCTGATCGGCGTGCTGATGCTCATCGGCATCGTCGTGACGAACGCCATCGTGCTCGTCGACCTCGTGAACCAGTACCGCGAGAAGGGGCTCTCGGCGCACGACGCCGTCATGGCGGGTGGCGAGAAGCGTCTGCGCCCGATCCTCATGACGGCGCTCGCGACGATCTTCGCCCTCACTCCGATGGCTCTCGGCATCACGGGTCACGGCGGGTTCATCTCGCAGCCGCTCGCGATCGTGGTGATCGGCGGGCTGGTGTCGTCCACCGTGCTGACGCTCATCGTGCTGCCCACGCTCTACAACCTCGTCGAGGGGGCGAAGGAGCGACGGGCGGCGAAGCGCGCCGGACGCGACGGCGACGGCGGTCCCGCGGACCCGGCGCCGGGATCCGGTCCGCGGACCGACGCGCCCGAGAACGGTGCCGCGGCGGATGCCCAGGCACGGGCCTGGTCGTTCGTGGGCGCGGGCGCCGAAGCTCCGGTTACGGAGCAGGAGGCGCCTGCCGAGCCGTCCGGACAGCGTGCGGCGGACCGCCATCAGGGAGCTGGAGCGCCGACGGAGGCATCGCGGTCGACGGACATGGAGCGGTCGGCTTCTCCTGCGCATCGGCTGACGGCCTATGACGCCGAGCCGGAGCACTCCTCGAACACGTCCGCGGTCGCCGCTGCTGCCGCCGCCTCCGCCGCTGCCGCCGCGGCCGCTGCTGCCGCCGCCGCGGCATCGGCCGTGGCCGCGTCCGTCGACCAGAGCGAACACGCGCGGACCCGACGTGAGCTGCGGGAGCGTCACACCGGTCTCCCGCCGGCGAACCCGCTGCGCTGACCGCCTGCTCGGCTCCCGAGACCCGGAGAACCGCGCGAGATCCGGACGAACGGCGCCGGAGCATCCGGATCTCGAGCGATCGTCCGGATCCCGGATCGCCGTCGGCGGGACCGCGCCGGGCGCGGTCAGCCCAGTTCGATGCCCCAGTGCAGGGTCCAGCTCTCGCCGGGGAGCAGTCGTCGGATGCCGAGGCCGCTGTTGAGCGCGTCCGCCGGCGCCGACATCGGCTCGATCGCGACGGCGAGCTGCTGCCCCGGGTAGGACGTGGTCGTGTACACCTGGACGTAGTCGAAGCCGTCGCCCTGCCAGAGCGTGACCCGACGGCCGTCGGGAGCAGTGAGCGTGTGACGCACGCGCCCGTCGGCGTCTCTCGCGAGATCCGCGAAACCGGTGTCGAGGACGATGTCACCCAGGCGGACGCCGTCGCGCAGCTCCGCCGGTGCCGGCGACGTCCCGGTCGGGAGCATCCGGTCGTCCACCTCGAACTGCGTCCGCGCGGGGACCGTGAGCACGAGCTCTCGCGGATCCACGTCGTCGATCGTCACGAACGGATGGGTGCCCAGGGCGACGGGGGCCGCGGCATCCGAACGGTTCTCCAGCACGTGCTCGACCGCGATGCCGGTCTCGGTGAGCGTGTACGTGACCGTCGTTCCGATCTCGTACGGCCAGCCGGTCTGCGGCACGATCGTCGCGCGCAGCGATGCCTGCGAGCCGTTCTGCACGACCTCGTACGCGGTGAAGCGCAGCAGTCCGTGACTGGCGTTGTCCAGCTTCGGCTCCGTGATCGCGAGTCGGCGGGTGGTGCCGTCGTCGTCCCAGACGCCGTCTCTGACCCGGTTCGGCCACGGCGCGAGCACGACACCCGAACACGCCGGCGTCGGCTCCCCGAGAGGGTACGGCGGGACGAGGCCGGTGCCTCCGACGGTCAGGGATCGCAGGGATGCTCCGACCTGCGCGATCTGCGCGGTGACCGCGCCCCGCTGCAGATGGATCTGAGTGCCGGTGGGGGAGAGAGAAGTCACCACGACATCGTACGGGTGACTTCTCAGCCGGGCGCGATACTCTGGAGGGGTCGGCTTCGGACAGCCGCGCAGCGGCGCGGGCGTTTTTGTGTGAAGTGTGAGTCCAGGGGCCGATGGTGAGCGTCGATCGACGCGCATGAACCATCACATGAATGGCCCCGGCCGACGGATGTCCGGGTATCGTCTGCGTGCGCGCAGGCTGCTGTTCTCGTGCAGAGAACTGAAGGACACACCCATGCCCAAGAACCACAAGCCCAAGGGCGGCCGGCCCGCGCGGAACTTCGAGCCGCGCTACGCCAAGAAGACCCCGTTCCACGACCGCCACGGCGAGGGGCGCGGTTCGCGCTCGGATGCCGGGGACGAGCGCTCCTCCTACCGGCCCTCCGGACCGGGGAGCCGGAGCCCGAAGCATCGCGGCTATCGGCCCGAGCCCGCGTCCGGAGCTCCCAAGCGTCGCTGGACCGAGCAGGAGCGCGCCGGCCGTGATGAGGCGCGTTCGATCCGCGGTCGCGCGGAGGGCGGACGCCGGGAGGCTCCGCATCACCGCGGGGAGCGGGCGACGGGCGAGCGGGCAGGATCCGGCGGCGGTGGCCGTCGTTTCGACGCCGACCGTCCGCGGTACAGCAGCGACCGCGGCGCAGACCGTGCGCGGTACGGCGGGGATCGCGGTCAGGATCGCTCGCGCTACGACGGCGAGCGACCGCGGCGCGATGCCCGCGACGACCGTGGCACCGGGCGGGCAGGCCGCGACGCCGACCGCCCGCGTTACGACGGCGCGCGCGGCGGAGACCGTCCGCGGTACGAGGGAGATCGTCCGCGGTACGGCAGCGACCGCGATCAGGACCGTTCGCGCCGTGACGGCGATCGGCCTCGCCGCGACGGCTACGGCGATCGCCCGCGCTACGAGTCCGACCGGAACGACGCCCGTCGGCGTCGCGACGTCGAGGGCCGCCCGCGCCGCGAGCGCGCACCGCAGCGTTCGCGCTACGACGAGGATCGCCCGAAGCGCTACGACGAGGACCGCCCGCGTCGCGACGATCGTCGCGGTGAGCACCGTCCCGGTCGCGACGACTGGAACGCCAAGCCGGCGGCCTCCTTCCAGCCCACCGAGGACGTCGTCCACGAGCGGCTCGAGGCGAAGACCGTGCAGGCGACCGAGGTCGAGAACGTGACGTTCGCGGACCTCGGGCTGGGTTCGAACATCGTCGAGACCCTGGCGAACATGGGCGCGGAGACGCCGTTCCCGATCCAGGCGGCCAGCATCCCCGCGGTGCTCGAGGGCCGTGACGTCCTGGGGCGCGGTCGCACCGGCTCCGGGAAGACGATTGCGTTCGGCGCCCCGCTCGTCGAGAGCATCCTCACGTCCCAGAAGGGCAAGCGGCGCGAGTTCGGCCGTGCCCCGCGGGCGATCATTCTCGCGCCCACCCGCGAACTGGCGCTGCAGATCGACCGCACCATCCAGCCGATTGCGCGCAGCGTCGGACTCTTCACGACTCAGATCTACGGCGGTGTGCCGCAGGCCCGCCAGGTCGGGGCGCTGAAGAAGGGCGTCGACATCGTGATCGGCACTCCCGGGCGCATCGAGGACCTCATCAACCAGGGCAAGCTCGACCTCTCCGACTGCCGCATCGCGGTGCTCGACGAGGCCGACCACATGTGCGAGCTCGGGTTCGTCGAGCCGGTGCAGCGGATCCTCCGCCGCACCGCCGACGGCAGCCAGAAGCTGCTGTTCTCGGCGACGCTCGACCGTGAGGTCGCCGCGCTCGTCGACGAGTTCCTCGTGGACCCTGCCGTCTTCGAGGTCGCCGGCGAGAACCAGGACACCGGCACGATCGAGCACCGCGTGCTCGTGATCGACCACCGCGACAAGGCCGAGATCCTCGCTTCGCTCGTCGATCGCGACGGTCAGACGCTCGTCTTCGCGCGCACCCGGGCGTACGCCGAGATGCTCGCCGAGCAGTTCGAGGATGCCGGGATCCCGGCCGTCTCGCTGCACGGCGACCTGAACCAGGCGAAGCGTACGCGCAACCTCGCTCGGCTCACCTCGGGCAAGGTGCAGGTGCTCGTCGCCACGGACGTCGCGGCCCGCGGCATCCACGTCGATGACATCGATCTGGTCGTCCAGGCCGATGCTCCGGACGAGTACAAGACCTACCTGCACCGTTCCGGCCGCACCGGCCGCGCCGGCCGGTCGGGTCGCGTCGTGACGCTCATCACCCGCCAGCGTCAGCGCCGGATGTCCGAGCTCCTGGACCGCGCCGAGATCGACGCGCCGTTCGAACAGGCGCGCGTCGGTGACGAGGTCATCGAGGAGATCGCCGGTCGCGTGCCGACCGCGGCGGATCTGACCGCCTGACACTCGCGAGACGTCCTTTGCGGCGTGAGACTTGGCTCACTGCGCCAAGTCTCACGCCGCAGCCCAAGTCTCGCGGGTGCGGTCAGACGATCCGGTGCTCGTGCAGCGTCGACTCCAGAGGCGTGCCGTTGAGGTCGAGGTAGAGCTGCGCCTCGGTGACGGTGAGCGTGGCGGCGTTTCGCCGTTCGAGCGCTTGCGTGCCGGCGTCGATGAATCCGGGATCGAAGCCGTACACGCGGATCGCGTCGGCGTCGTGGATGCGCTTGCCCTCCCAGGCGGCGACGACCTTGATCGGATCGCGGTGCGTGTAGACGACGGTGCGGGAGGCCGCGCGGCTGCCGAAGTGCATGCGCTCGGCATCCGGGGCGCCGATCTCGATCCACGCCGTGATGCTGCCGGTGAGATCGCGCACGACGATCGCGGGCTTGTCGGTGGAGGAGAGGCCCTCGCTGAACGCGATGCCCTCGGTGTGCTCCAGGCAGTAGGCGAGGACGCGCGTCAGCATGTAGGCGTCCGTCTCGGAGGGATGCTTCGCCACCCGGAGCGTCAGATCGTCATACACCCCGCGGTCCATGTCCGCCAACTGGACGGTGAAGGTGTGGATCATCGCGCCGATCGCCATAGCTCTCGAGCCTACGCGTCGCCGGTTCGTGCGATGTGCGCGTCAGAAGAGCATCGGCTGCGCCGGAGCGGACGCCGGGGGCGCCGGTGCTCCCGGCCGAGGTGGAAGGGCACGCGCGCCGCGCGGGCTCGCGGCATACAGATCGTCCTCGTCGCGTCCGTCGAGTCGATGCATCCGGATGAGCGGCCGGATGCGCTTCGCGAGCCATTGCCGGTACGCCTTGGGCGCCTCGGCGGAGACTCCGGGGTAGAGCCCGCGGTAGGACGAGACGAGGTCGGGTCGGTGCTCGCCGAGCCACTGCATGAACCACGGCTTCACCCCGGGGCGCAGGTGCAGGGCGCCGTAGATGACGCGCGCCGCACCGGATTCCCTGATGCGCGCCAGTGCGGCGTCGATGGCGGCGACCGAGTCCGTCATGTGCGGCATGATCGGCATGAGGAAGACCGTCACGCGGAATCCGGCATCCGTGAGCGCCCGGACCGTGTCCAGGCGCGCCTGCGTCGAAGGGGTTCCGGGTTCGATCTTCTTCTGCAGATCGTCGTCGTACATCGCGATGGACATCTGGATGTCGACGGGCACGTGTGTGGACGCAGCGACCAGGAGCGGGATGTCGCGGCGCACGAGCGTCCCCTTCGTGAGGAGCGACATCGGAGTCCCCGACTCGGCCAGCGCCTCGATGATGCCGGGCATCAGACGGTACCGCCCCTCAGCCCGCTGGTACGGGTCGGTGTTGGTCCCCAGGGCCACGGTCTCGTGCTGCCAGCTGCCCCGGCGCAGCTCGCGTCGGAGCACCTCGACGACATTGGTCTTGACGACGATCTGCGTATCGAAGTCCGAGCCGCCGTCGAGATCGAGGTACTGGTGTGTGCCGCGGGCGAAGCAGTTGTGGCTGATCACTCCGTTTGCGATGAAGTCACCCGTGCCTGTCGTGATGTCGATCAGGTCGCGTTCGCCTTCGAGCGGGGTGATGCTCACCACACGCAGGTCCGAAGCCGTCTTGACCGCCGTGTTCTCGATCGAGAGCTCTCCCGCGGTCCCTGTGTCGAGCGCCAAGATGGGGCCAGTGCCAAATCCGAGCAGTCGATTGTTCGTCGTCAGATGAGGACGCTGTCCGGTTTCACCACTCGTCACGTGCTTCCAGCCTCGATCCGTGAGGAAGCGGTGATCCCCGCTCGCGACGATCTGCGTACCGTCAGCCAGGTTGACGCGATACGCGGTCTTCCGTGTGTGCCATTTCGCCTTGACGATCGTGCGGACATATCGGCGGTACATGCCTTGCACGACCGTGCCGAAAATCTCGTCCCCGATCTCGAGTTCGCTCAGGGGACGCTGCCTTCCGTCGGCGCACAGGATCAAGGTGTCCGGAGAAAGGCAGTACACGCAGGCATGACTGCATCCGCGGTACGGGTTGATCGTCCACGAGAAGGGCATGCGCGACGGACCCGGCACCTTGTTCAGCGCAGACTTCGCGAGCACCTCGTGGAAGGTCATGCCTGCGAACTCGGGGGTCGTCACGGAACGGACGATGCCGCTGCGGTTCTCGAGCCCTGGCAGGGCGGAGTCGTCCACCTCGTCGATCGTCTGCCCTTGCCATCGCATGCCTTCATTCGAACAAAGGACCGATGTGATGTCAAGTCGCCTTCGAAGAAGAGTTCTATCCCTCGATAGGGCGGAACGGGTCGGGAAGCGTCGGCGCGGCCAGCGGGTGTCGTCGCTCGCGCGTCGGGCGGGGCCCGGCCGTCGAGACATCGGGGACCCGGATGCCCAGCGCGTCGACGGGGGAACCGGGTCGCACGCGGAGGTCGCGGGACTCGGCGTCCAGGAACAGCGGATCGGCGGTCACCGAATGACGATCGTGGCCGAGTCGCGCCCACTCGTCATCCAGCGGCTCGACGATCTCGAAACCGACGGAGCCGTCCGCCCGGGTCTCGCGCGCGGCGTTCGCCGCGCGCTCCGCGCCCGGTATCGGCGTCGCATCCCAGAACAGGTTCAGGTCGCTGTCGATCCCGAAGTTCCTGATGTCGCGATGATCCGGATAGCCGACGAAGGCGGGCATGCCCTCGCTCACGACGATGTTGCGGTGGAAGGTGAAGGACACGTGCTCCTCGGGGCGTGTGATGGACACCTGCCCGCTCCGGCCGTACGCCCAGATGTTGTCGCGGATCATCACCTCACGGCCGTAGTGCTGGTGGTATGACTGGCTCGAGACGTCGTGGACGACGTTCTGCTCGATCACCACGTGCGACGAACCCTCATCGAGGTAGATCCCCCAGCCGCCGTAGTTCGCGCATTCGACATCGTGGATATGGTTTCCGCGAACGACCGTTCCCGGCGCGATGCCGAGCAGGTAGACGCCGCCCATGTCGTTGAGCAGCCCCTTGCCGAGGTCGTGGATGTGATTGCCCTCGATGCGGTTGCCTTCGGATGGACTGTGCAGGTAGTCCCACATCCACCCGACGGAGATGCCGGAATAGAAGAAGTCGCGGATCTCGTTGTGCGCGATCACGTTGTGGGAGCCGTGCTGGAACAGGACGGCGACCGTGTTCGGGTACACCTGACCGCCGCGCTCGATGAGGCAGTCCGAGACCTCGTTCGCCTGGTTGTAGTCCGGGCCGAGGGCATCGATCCCTCCGCCGGATCGCACGGCGCCCGCGCCGAGATCGGTGAAGCGGACTCCGCTCACGAGGGTGCCGCGGGATCCCGCCCCGAGGCTGAGAGCGTATCCGCCGACGCGTTCGACTGCCCCGCCGATGAGCGCACAGGAGCGCGCATGCGTGAACCGCAGAGCCGCCGGCACGGTGCTCGCGGCCTGAACATCGGCCGCATACCGACCGTCGGCCGGCAGTTGCGGGTCTTCTCGCACGCCGAACGGCGGCATGGCCGGCGGCACGGACGCGAAATCCGCCTCGGCGAAGCGGATGCCCTCGAACCGCACCTCCCGCACGGGATCCTGTGCGGTCCCGGCGAGCTCGACGAACGCGTCGGTCACCGGCATCCGCACATCGAGGTCGGTCATGTCCTGACCCTCGAGCGGCAGGTAGAGCACGTGCGGCCCGCTCGCCCCGGCGAGTGCACCGGTGGCGTCCAGGTACCACTCGCCCGGAACCTCGCCGAAGCTCTCCGCGACGTTGTCCAGGTAGTACCGGGCGAACAGGGCCGCCGCGTCGTCCCGGAGCGCGAAGATGCTGCGCAGCGAACTCGTGACGGTGCGCGTCTCGCGGTCGATCGCGGTGATCGGCATGCGCTCCTGGACCCAGTAATGGGGCACCACGACCTCCACGGCCTCGGGCTGTGCCAGCTCGGGGATGTCGCCGTCGACGTAGCGGAACGACGCGGCGCCGTCGAAAAGAGTGCCGACGAAGCTTCCGGCCGGATCGAGTCCGTCCTGTTCCTCGACGCGCAGGAACCCATCGCGCGGAAAGCGAGGGCGTGGTGCGGCGACGCCCCCGACGTACAGGCGGCGTCCCCCGGTGCGAGGAGCCGGCGCGGCCCAGGCCTGCACGCCGTTCACGCTGACGGGCCGCCACCCGCTGATGCGGACCGATCCCCGCAGCAGCGGCGGGTCGTCGGCGTCCCGCGCCACGACGGACGTGAAGGAGTCACCGCCCGTGAACACGACGGGCTCGGCGTGGGGATACTCGCCGCCGCTCATCCAGATGACCGCGCGCTGTCCCGGCTCCCGACGCGCACGCACCAGGCGCAGCCCGTGCTCGAGGTCGTTCGCGGGGTAACCGCGCGACCCGTCGGCGTACGGTGAGCCGTCGGGCGCGACATGCACCTCGATCCTGTCCGTGCTCATCGCTCAGCCCTTCGTGGCGCCCGCGGTCACGCCGGCGGTGATCTGACGCTGGAAGATCAGGTAGACGACGATGATCGGCAGCACGGCGAGCAGCACGCCGGCGATGTACGTCGGCACGTTGTCCGGGTACTGGCCGCGCAGAGCACTGACCCCGACCATGACCGTCCGGTTCTGAGGCGACTGCATGATGAGCAGCGCGATGAGGATGTCGTTCCACACGAACAGGGAGTTGAGGATGCCCATCGAGATCAGGGCGGGCTTGCCCACCGGGACCATGATCCGCCACCAGGCTCCGAACAGGCCGTTCCCGTCGACTCGGGCGGCCTCGGTCAGCTCCTTCGGGATGCCGGAGTAGTACGCCGTCATGAAGTACACCGTGAACGGCAGGAACTGGGCGACGTAGGCGATGATCAGGCCCGGGAACGTGTTGATCAGACCCATGTCGCTGAGCACCTTGATCGTCGGCACCATGATGACCTGGAACGGGATCATCATCATCGCGAGGATGATGAGGAAGGCCAGCTTGCTGCCGCGGAAGGTGAGGTGGCTCAGGGCGTAGCCGCACATCGACGCGAGCACGAGCAGAAGGACAACGGACGCCACGGTCACGATGATCGTGTTCAGGAAGTAGCGGCCCATGTCCGCATTCACCCAGGCGTCGATGTAGTTCTGGACGTTGAAGGTCTGCGTGATGCCGAGTCGGTCGAGGACATAGTCCTTGCGCGTCTTCAGCGACACGTTCAGGCCGAAGACCATCGGATAGATGGTCGCGATGGCCAGCAGCATCATCGGCACGGCGAGCGCCCACCGGGCGGCGCGTTCCCTGCGCATCAGGACTCCTTCGTGGCGCGGCGGAGCACGCGGATCTGGATCAGGCCGATGACGAGCACGATCAGCAGCAGGAAGACGGAGGCGGCGGACGCCAGGGCGGGACGCGCCTCGCCGTTGAGCTTCCAGATGAGGAACTCGGGCAGGTAGCTCGCGGTCCCGGGGCCACCGGCGGTCATCGTGTACAGCAGGCCGAACAGGCCCGTCAGCATGCCGATCGTCGTCGTGACGAACACGAACTGGATCGTCTGGCTGAGTCCGGGGATGATGACGTGCACGACCTGCTGCCACATGCTCGCCCCGTCGATCTTCGCGGCATCCAGAAGCTCGGCGTCCAGGGTCGCGAAGCCGGCGAGGAAGATCGTGAACGCCATGCCGAACGTGGCCCAGATGTGGACGACCAGCACCGTCGGCAGGGCCGTCGACGGCAGGCCGAGCCAGTCGACGCCCGGGATGTTCACCACGCCGAGAGCCGCGTTGAGCGGGCCGTTCGCGGCCAGGATGATGTTGAAGATCGCGCCGATGATGATCGGGGACAGCACGACCGGCAGGAAGTACACGCTGCGGTAGAACCGGTGGCCGGGGACCTTCAGGAAGACGAGGGTCGCGAGGATCCCCGCGACGAAGACCTGGATCGGCACGAACAGCAGCACGACCAGGACGTTGCGCGCGGAGGCCTGGAAGCGCTCGTCGCCGAGCAGCGCGATGTAGTTGTCGAGGCCGATGAACTGGCCGTTGAGCTCCTTGTCTCCGGTGAAGGAGAAGTTGACCCCCAGCACCAGCGGATAGACCCGGAAGATCGCGAGGATCAGGATGACCGGCAGCACCATGAGGTAGGGCGCGATCCGCTCGGACGTCCACGGCTTCTTGCGCAGCGGGACGTCCGTGGTGACGCGCCCGCGGCCCGGAGCCTTGTCCTTGAGGACAACGCTCCGGGTCGAGGTGGTGTCGATCGACAAGGGATCAGCCCTCCGACGCTGCCAGCTGGGCTGCCGCGTCCTCGACGGTGACCTCGCCGCCGAGCAGCTGCTGGCCGAGACGGTGCAGCAGGTCGAGCGTCTCGGCTTCGAGGGCGGTGTGAAGCAGCGGCTTACTGCCCGGGAGCTCCGCGACGATGTCGTTGGCCGACGCGATGTCCGTGTCGAGCTCGATCGTCGTGTCGGACGTGATCTGGCCGCCCGCGAGCGAGTAGTTCGACAGGGCGTCGTGGTCGACGGTCGCCTTGATCCAGTCGACGCCGAGGTCCTTCTTGTCCTCGTTCAGGATGCCGTAGCCGATGCCGCCTTCCGCGGGCAGCGCCAGTGCCGTGCCGTCGTTGACCGTGACCGGCATCATGAAGCCGAGGTCTTCGCCGAGGAACTCGTCGAACTGCTTCCAGTGCGCGGTGCCGCTCATGAGGCCGATGACCATGCCGGCGCTGCCGCCGGAGAACAGGTCGAAGGAGTCGTTGAACATCGCGGTGGAGTTGGCGCCGTCGTTGTACCAGCCGTCGGCGGCGGAGTCGGCCCACATCTGCAGGACCTGGGTCGCGTGCTCGCTGGTCCAGTCGCGCTCGCCGTCGATCCAGGCGTCGTACTCCTCGGGGGTGAAGACACCGGATCCGAACCCGGACAGGAAGAACTCGATGCCGAGACCCTCCTTGTTCCCGAGCGCGAAGCACGAAGCGTCGGTCTTCTCGAGGATGGCCGTGCACGCCGCGGTCAGCTCGTCCCACGTCGTGGGCGGAGTGTCCGCATCGAGGCCGGCCTCGGTGAAGAGCGCCTTGTTGTAGTAGATCGGGAAGCCCTGCAGGAACATCGGGGCCGAGTAGGTCTCGCCGTCGGCCTGGAACGCCGGCCAGCCGGCCAGCTTGTCCTCAAGATCGGCGAGTTCGTCGGTGACGGGGACGAGAGTCGAGGCGCGGCTCTTGAGCTGCGTTCCACCGTTGAACAGCGCCACGTCCGGGCCCGTGCCCGCTTCGACGGCGCTGCCGAGCAGCGTGTAGTACTGGTCGAACGGCTGATTGACGATCTCGACCTCGACATCGGGGTGAGCCTCCGCGAAAGCGGCCTTGACGTCTTCGGTGTAGGCCGCGGCCGCCTCGTCGGCGTCGCCCCAGTTCCAGACCACGAGCTTGTCGGCCGTACCGGCGTCGCCGGTCGATCCGGTCGGCGACGCGCCGCCGCATCCGGTCAGTGCGAGTGCGGCCACGCCGACCATGGCGGGGATGGCGATCCTTCGCTTCATTGCGATCCTCTCAACGTTGATGGGTGCTGCAGGGACCTGAGGGTGCAGGTCAGTTGACAGGAAACGTACTACGTCTTATGAACTCCGTCAACCAAACATCACATGACTGATGTTCAACCGTGACCTCGGCGGCACACCGGGGGGTCCGAAGGCGGCGAGCGCCGGTGGGCGGGTTCAGTCCGGGTGGCGTTCGGAGGGCAGGCGGCGACGCTCCCACGATCCGAGGATGTGCTCGCTCATGGCGACGCGTGCGGCTTCGGGGTCGCCGGCCGAGATCGCCTCGACGATCTTCTCGTGCTCCGCGAGGGTCAGCTCGAAGGCGTGCGCCGGGTCCTGTCCCGTGAAGCGGTCGCTTCCGACGGCGTGCGCGATCAGGACCCGTGAGATGTTCTCGGCCAGCCCGTTCTCGGACAGTTCCATGACGGCGAGGTGGAACCGGACATCCGCCTCGCGGAACGCAGCCGAATCCTCCACGCGCTCCGCCATCGCCTCCAGGCTCTCCCGCAACCGAGTGCGTCCCTCGTCGTCGACGGACTTCGCGGCGGCGGCGGCCATTGCCGCCTCCAGGGCGCCGCGGACCACGCTGAGATCGTCCAGGACGCCGAGCGTCGAGTCGTTGCGGATCATGGTCGACAGCACCAGCGGATCGAGCACGTTCCAGCTCGTCGACGGCGTGACGTGCGTGCCTCGTCCCTGGGCGACGGTGACCATGCCCTTTTCCTGCAGGCGCTTCATCGTCTCGCGGATGACGGTGCGGCTCACTCCGAACTGCACGCTGATGACGCTCTCCGGCGGCAGGGCGTCGCCGGGGGTGAACTCCCCGGTGACGATCGACTGGACGAGTTCGTTCAGCACGGTCACGCCGATGCGATCGATCGGTGTGCGCGTGCGGCCTGACGCGTCGCGCTCTGCAGGCATGGTCATGGGTGCCACTCTATTGACCTCCTCGGGTGCGGCCGCGTAGACACTCGCCAAACGGCAGACATATGATGTATGGTGTTTAGCACTTCTTCGATCTCACACTCAAGGGCGACATGAAGATCACCGGCTTTCGCACATTGCGCACCGTCCACGACTGGGGGCGGCCCGTCGGCGACGTCAACGGCTACATCGCGTCGGGCGTCACCGACGTCCCGATCGTGATCCTGGAGACGGATGAGGGCGTCGAGGGAGTCGGCATGGGATCGCACGCCGACCTCGAGCGCCTCTTCCCTGCTCTGGAGGGGCAGGATCCGCGAGCCGTCGCGACCCTCTACGACGCCATGCTGGCGCGGGTCTTCAAGTCCTCGCATGGCGGCGCGACCTTCGGGGGCATCGGGGCCCTCGACACGGCGCTGTGGGACATCAAGGCCAAGCTGATCGGCGAGCCCTTGTGGCGCGTCCTCGGCGCCGGCGACCGGTTCGTCCCCGGGTACGCGTCAGCCCTGGATGCCGCGCTCACCGACGACGAGCTCGCGGCGCAGTACCGCGGCTTCGCCGAGCGAGGGTTCACCGCGGCCAAGCTCAAGGGCGGACGCAATCTCGAAGCCGACCTGCGGCGCTTCGGCATCCTCACCGAGATCCTCTCGGGACCCGGCTCGTCGCCGGCTCTGATGCTCGACGCGAACGAGTCGTGGAACCTGAAGCAGGCGGTGCGGTACGTCAGCGCCCTCGAGGAGCACATCGATCTGACGTGGATCGAGGAGCCGCTGCGTCGATGGGACGCGCCGGGGCACGCCCGACTGAGCGGTGCGGTCAAGGCGTCCATCGCGACGGGGGAGAACCTGACGGGACTCGAACAGTACCGCCCGCTGCTGGACGCCGGAGGCGCGGACATCGTCCAGGCCGGCGCCGTGTGGGGCATCACGCACTTCCTGCGCGTCGCCATCGCCGCGCACAGCAGGGATCTGCCCGTCAGCCCCGTCGGCCTCACCGCCAACCACGCCGTCACCGCCGCCGCGGCGGCCGTGCCCAACCACCTCTCCGCGGAGGTCCAGGACCTGGGTTCCCCCCTGGGGCTCACGCTGGACCAGGAGTTCGCCGACGGAGGCGTCGTCCTCGGCGATCTCCCCGGCGTCGGGATCCAGGTCGACGAGCGCGCCATCGAATCGGCACGGCGCTCCGGGGACTGGCAGGAGCCGGCCGGGCCGCACGTGCGTTCGCCGCGCGCAGGCCTGCGCCTGGTCGACACCGGGACCTGGGGGGAATGATGCAGATCCGTCCCGGCATCCACCGTATCCAGGCGCCGCTGGGCGAGCGTTTCATCGCCATGTACCTGCTCACGGGTCCGGAAGGCGGTCTGCTGTTCGACACCGGCGTCGCGGAGTCCGTGACCGGGACTCTGCTGCCATATCTCGACGGGATCGGATTCGACCGGAACCGGTTGCGCTGGGTGATCAGTTCGCACTGCGACTTCGATCACACGGGCGGGAACGCCGCGCTGAAGGCCGCAGCGCCCGACGCCGAGTTCCTCGCCGGGCGCGCCGATGTGCCGATGACCGAGGACATCGAACTCCTGATCACGGGCCGCTACGGCGAGTTCGCCGCGAAGGACCGGTTCGACGACCCGCCGGAGACGACCGCGGAGGTCCGACGCTCCACCGGGCTGGTCGCCGTGGAGCGCGCGCTCGACGGCGGTGAGCGCATCGACCTCGGCGACCGAACGATCGAGGTCCTCTCCGTCCCGGGGCACTCCCCGGGGCACCTCGCCCTGTGGGATGGCGCGAACCGCACGCTGCTCATCTCGGACGCCGTGCTCGGAGAGACCGTCCCCACCGCCGACGGGAACCCGGCGTTCCCTCCGACCTACCGGGACACCGTCGCCTACGTCGACACCATCCGGCGTCTCCAGGAGCTCGACGCCGACCTCCTGCTCACCGCGCACTACCCGGTCTACGAAGGCGCCGCCGTCGCGGCGTTCCTCGGCCGGTCGCTCGCGTACACCGAGCGCATCGACCGCGTGATCGCCGACGTGCTCGCCGATGGGGAGGAGCTCACCTCTCTCGAGCTCATCCATCGCGCGGCTCCGGACCTCGGCCCGTGGCCGGAGCCCGCTGCCGAGTACCTCATCTTCCCCATGACCGGCAACCTGGAGCGACTCGTCGAGCGCGGTCTCGTCCTCGAGGGCGAACGCGACGGCATCCGGACCTGGAGGCGCAGCGCATGACGACCACGATCACCTCGCGCCCCGTGCGGCTCGGCGCGATCGGCGCCGGCTGGTGGGCGACGAGCAACCACTTCCCGATCTTCGCCGCTCGGGAGGACGTCGAGCTCGTCGGCGTCTGCGGCCGTGGCCCCGGCCTGGAAGGGGTGCGGACGCAGTTCGGCTTCGATTTCGCCACCGAGGACGCCGAGGAGCTGCTGGCAGCCGACATCGACGCCGTCGTCATCTCCACGCCGCACGACCTCCACCATCCGCTCGCCGCGCGGGCGCTGGAGCGCGGGCTGCACGTGCTGTGCGAGAAGCCGATGACCCTGCGAGCGGACGAGGCCTGGGATCTCGTCGCCCGCGCGGAACAGGCCGGCACGGTGTTCCTGGTCCCGTACGGCTGGAACTACAAGCCGTTCACCGTCGCGGCCAAGCGGATGCTGGAGGCCGGCGCCATCGGCGAGATCCAGTACGCACTGTGTCATATGGCCTCGCCGACGCGCGGACTGTTCGGCTCCGACCCGACCCACATGCTCGAGCGCTGGAACTCCGACACCGCACCGGATCCGACGACCTGGTCGAGCCCGGAGCACGGCGGCGGATATGCCCACGGGCAGATCACCCATTCCTCGGCGCTGCTGTTCTGGCTGACGGGCCTGCGCGCGGCATCCGTCGCCGGCCGGGTGATCGCCGCCGGCGCCCCGGTCGACCTGTTCGACGCGGGGGTCATCCGGTTCGAGAACGGCGCTCTCGGTTCCCTGTCCGGGGCCGCGACCCTCGCCGACGGCGACAAGTATCAGGTCGACATCCGGCTGTTCGGCACCGACGGCGTTCTCATGATCGACGTGGAGAGGGAGCGGGTGACTCTGAGCCGCTACGACGGGCATCGCGAGGACCTCGCGATCGCTCCGGACGAGGGCGAGTACGAGTGCCTGGTCCCGCCCGCGCGATTCATCGAGCTCATCACCGGGGCGCACAGCGAGAACAACTCCGACGCCGCGGTCGGCGCGCGCTCCGTCGAACTCATCGACGCCCTGCTGCGCTCGTCCGCGGCGGGCGGCGTGGACACTCCCGTCTGAACAACCGAGGTAGGACATGACAGAATCCCCGACTCCCCGCGGCATCCTCGACGGCTATCGCGTCATCGACTGCTCGATCGCGATGGCCGGCCCCTTCGCCGCCCAGCGGCTGGGCGATCTGGGCGCCGACGTCATCAAGGTCGAGCCGACCGCCGGCGAGTGGCAGCGCTTCGCCGCGGCCGGAGGTGCTAAGGGCAACGAGATCAACGTCTCCTTCCTGTCGCTCAACCGCAACAAGCGATCGCTCGCGGTCGATCTGAAGTCCGAGGCGGGCAAGGAGGTCGTGCGCGAGCTCATCGCCGGCGCCGACGTCTTCCTGCAGAACTACCGCCCCGGGGTCGCGGCCCGGCTCGGGCTCGACTACGAGACGCTGTCGGCGATCAACCCGTCGCTCGTGTACGTCTCGATGTCGGGCTACGGCGAGGACGGACCCTACAAGGACCGTCCCGGTCAGGACCTCATCCTGCAGGCCATGAGCGGGGCCATGCTCTCGGCCGGGCGCGAAGGCGAGCCGCCGTCCCCGGCCGGCCAGTACCTGGCGGACGCCGTGACGGCATCCACGGCGTTCGAGGCCGTGCTGGCGGCTCTGCTGCACCGCGAGCGCACCGGCGAAGGGCAGCTCGTCACCGTCAACATGCTCGACGCCCTCACGACCCTCCAGATGCAGGAGCTCAGCGTGTACACGGTGGGAGGAGTGCCGCAGAAGCGCGGTTCCGAGCCGAACGCGCACGTCTACATCCGGGCTCCGTACGGCGTGTTCGCGACCTCGGACGGCTACCTCGCGCTCGGATTCGCGGATCTCGAGAAGCTCGGCGAGGTTCTCGAAGAGCCGTCGTTCGCCGGACTCGACCCGGAGGAGCACGGCTGGACGCACCGGGACGAGCTGTACGCGGCCGTCGCGGGGCACCTGCGCGAGCGGACGACGCAGCACTGGCTGGACACGTTGCTGCCTGCGGGAATGTGGGTCGGGCCGGTATACGGGTACGAGGAGCTGGTGAACGATCCTCAGGTCATCCACAACGGCACGTTCGTCGAGTACGACCACCCCACCGAGGGGCGGGTGAAGACGCCGGGCTTCCCGTACCGGTTCACGAAGACTCCGGCGCGCATCGATCGTGGTGCGCCGCTCGTCGGAGAGCACACCGGTGAGATCCTCGCCGAGCTCGGCATCGGGGCGGACCGGGTCCGTGCACTGCTGGACTCCGGAGTCGTCGCACAGACGGCGGGGACCCCGGTGAGCGCGTGACCGACTACATCGGGCTCACCTGGGACCACCCACGAGGACGTCGTGCGCTCGAAGCCGCCTCCGGCGACCTCGGAGACGGCGACACGCTTCGGTGGGAGGTCCAGTCCCTGGAAGGATTCGAGTCCGCGCCGATCGATGAGCTGGCGCAGCGGTACGACCTGCTGGTCCTCGACCATCCGCACCTCGGCGATGCGCTGTCGACCCGCAGTCTGCGCCCGCTCGACGAGCTGTTCGATTCCACGCAGATCTCGCGATGGGCGGATGGCGCGGTCGGGCCGAGCATCTCCTCGTACCGGATGCAGGGCCGATTGTGGGCGCTGCCGCTGGATGCCGCGACGCAGGTCTCCGCCCGCAGGAGAGATCTGGTGCCGAACGCCCCGAAGACCTGGGATGAGGCCGTCGACCTGGCCGAGAGCGGGCTCGTGGCGACCAGCGTGGCGGGTCCGCACGCGTTCCTCTCCCTGTGCTCCGTCGTCGTCTCGCTGGGAGACGACCCCGGTCACGCCGGCGCGATGTTCGATCGCCCGATCGCCCTTCGCGCGCTCGACATCCTCACGTCCCTGAGTCAGCGGGCCCCCGAAGGGACGCACGGTCTCAACCCGATCGCTCTGCTCGACCGGATGCGCGACCGCGGGGACATCGGATTCGTCCCGCTCGTCTACGGCTACGTGAACTACAGCTCGGACTCCGTCGCGTTCGGCGCTCCGCCGGCTTCGGACGGCCGTGTCGGCTCGACGATCGGGGGTACGGGCATCGCCATCACCCGTCGCTCGGAGCCGTCGGCGCGGCTGCTCGATCACCTCGCCTGGCTGCTCTCCGAGCCGGTGCAGCGAGGCTTCATCCCGCAGCACGCCGGTCAGCCAGGGCTCCGAGCGGCGTGGACCGATGCCGAGGTGGATGCCGCGGCGCACGGGTTCTACTCCGCGACGCTCGCGACCATCGAGTCGTCCTGGGTCCGTCCACGGCTCCCGGGATACATCCCCTTCCAGTCCCTGGCCTCTGCGGCGGTCCGTGCCGTCCTGGCGGGAGCGCGGCGTCCGGACGACGCGCTCGACGAGATCGAGGAGCGCTTCGCGCTGCTGCAGAGCACGCCCATCCCGCTCGAACAGAAGGAACCCGCATGACGATCTCCTCCGACACGGACCTCATCGTCGTCGAGACGGACGGGCAGGTCGCCACGGTGCGGCTGAACCGTCCCGAGAAGCTGAACGCCGTCACACAGGCGATGAGCGATTCGCTCGTCGGCATCGTCGGGGCGCTGAACGAGGACCCCGGCATCCGAGCCGTCGTCTACACCGGTACGGGGCGCGCCTTCAGCGCGGGCAGCGACATCTCGACGCTCGATCAGTACGCGACGCCCTGGGAGTTCCGCAACCGGCGCGACTACTGCGATGCGCTGCGCGCGTTGCGCAAGCCGGTCATCGCCGCGGTCAACGGCTATGCGTTCGGCGGCGGCCTGGAGGCCGCGCTGACCTGCGACATCCGCGTCGCGGCCGAGAGCGCGAGTTTCGCCGCCCCCGAGATCAAGCTCGGCTGGATCGGCGGGGGAGGGATGTCCGCGCTGCTGGCAGGTTCGGTGGGAGCGAGCAATGCGGCGTACATGCTGATGACCGGTGATCCGATCGATGCGCAGCGCGCGCTGGCCTGGGGTCTCGTGAGCGAGGTGGTCTCCTCCGACGCGCTGCTCGCACGCGCGCAGGAGCTGGCCGCGACCATCGCCGCCCGGCCCCCGATCGCGGCGGAGACCGCGAAGGCGAACCTGCGCGCGGCGTGGAACCTGCCGCAGGACCAGGCGATCGCCTATGAAAGGGAGATGCAGGGCATCGCCTTCGCGACGGAGGACGCGGTCGAAGGCCGCGCGGCCTTCGCGGAGAAGCGTCCCGGCGCCTTCCGCGGACGCTGACGGACGCTCACGGACAGACAGGAGAGCATCATGACCGAGGACTTCCAGGACATCCTGCCGATCGATGCGGCGGCCGCGCTGCTGGTCGGCCGCGTACAGCTGCCGGAGGGACCCGCCGTCGTCGCGCTCCGCGACGGGGTTCTGTACGACCTGTCGGCGAGGTTCGCCACGATGCGCGAGCTCACCGAGTCCGCGGAACCGGCGACCGCCGTCCGCGCTGCCGCGGGCAGGGCGATCGGCGCTTTCGAGGATGTCTGGGCGAACACGGCGCCCGATGACCGCGACACCGGCAGGCCGTGGTTGCTGTCTCCGATCGATCTCCAGGTCGTGAAGGCGTCGGGTGTCACGTTTCCCGTCTCGATGCTCGAGCGCATCATCGAGGAACGGGCACGCGGTGAGGCCGAAGACGCCTCGGGGATCCGCGAGACGATCCTGGGCGCGCTCGGCGGTGACGTGCGAGATCTCGTTCCCGGCTCTGCCGAGGCTCTGCGCCTGAAGGACGTCCTCATCGACGCGGGGCTGTGGAGCCAGTACCTCGAGGTCGGGATCGGCCCGGATGCCGAGATCTTCACGAAGGCTCCCGTGCTCGCCACGATCGGCGCCGGCGGCGATGTCGGCGTCCTCAGCGAGTCGCAGTGGAACAACCCCGAGCCCGAGGTGGTCCTGGTCGTCTCGTCGACAGGAGCGATCGTCGGGGCGACTCTCGGGAACGACGTCAACCTCCGGGACATCGAAGGCCGATCGGCCCTGCTGCTCGGTCGGGCGAAGGACAACAACGCCTCGGCTTCGCTCGGCCCGTTCATCCGCCTCTTCGACGCCGGTTTCGGTCTCGATGACGTGCGCACGGAGACCGTCACTCTGTCCGTGCGCGGCCTGGACGGATTCCGAATGGAGGCGAGCTCGCACATGGAGCAGATCAGCCGCGACCCCGCCGACCTCGTCCGGCAGGCAAGCGGTGCGCACCATGCATATCCGGACGGCTTCGTGCTGTACTTGGGAACGATGTTCGCGCCGACCGACGATCGGGATGAACCGGGTCACGGCTTCACGCATCACGTCGGCGACGTGGTGCGGATCGCCTCGCCGAGACTCGGTGCGCTCGTGAACCGCGTACGGCACAGCGAACAGATCGCGCCGTGGGATTTCGGCATCGGAGCGCTCATCGCCAACCTCGCCGAGCGCGACCTGATCGGAAGGAAGAACGCATGACGACACTGTCGACCGTCGACCCGCGCACCGGAGCCAGCACGCCCACGCGCATCACGGCGACCGACGACGCCGGTGTCGCAGCGATCACCGCTGCCGCGGCCGAGGCGTTCGCGGACCTGCGCACCCGACCGCGTTCCTGGCGGGCCGGGCTGCTGCGTGCGCTGGCGGACGGCCTCGAGGCGGACCGGGTGGTGCTCGTCGGAGCCGCGATGTCGGAGACCGGCCTGAGCGAAGCGCGCCTGAACGGCGAGCTGAGCCGCAGCGCGTTCCAGTTCCGACTGTTCGCCGACGCCGTGGAGGACGGCGGCTACCTCGAAGCCGTCATCGATCACGCCGGCGACACTCCGCTCGGTCCCGCGCCCGACGTGCGGCGCATGCTCGTCCCGATGGGGCCGGTCGCCGTGTTCGGAGCGAGCAACTTCCCCTTCGCGTTCTCGGTCGTCGGGGGCGACACGGCGTCCGCGCTCGCCGCGGGCAACCCGGTGGTCATCAAGGCACACGGATCGCACCTGGTCACCTCGCAGCGTTCGTTCGACGCGCTCGAGCGCGCCGCAGCGGCGTACGGAGTGCCCGCCGGAACCCTCGGCATCGTCTACGGGCAGCAGGCGGGCGCGACTCTCGTCGCGGATCCGCGCATCGCCGCAGTCGGCTTCACCGGGTCGCTGTCCACGGGCAGGATCCTGCAGGGGATCATCGACGAGCGCGAGACGCCGATCCCGTTCTACGGAGAGCTGTCGAGTCTCAACCCGCTGATCGTCAGTCCCGGCGCCGCCGTGCAGCGCACCGCTGCGATCGGCGAGGGGCTGTACGGCTCGGTCACCGGCTCGGCGGGTCAGCTGTGCACCAAACCAGGGATCGCGTTCGTGCCGCAGGGAGCGGCCGGCGACGCCCTCGTGGCGGACATCGTCGATCGGGCGGAGAGCGCCGCGGAGCAGACTCTGCTGAACGCGCGCATCCACGGCGCGTTCGACGAGATCCGCACCCGGCTCATCGCCGAGGGCGGGGCCCGCAGTCTCGTCGAGCCGAGGGTGGGGGCCGAGGGATTCTCGGTGACGCCCGCGGTGCTCGAGATCGATGCTGCGGACGTGACGGCGGCCGTGGCCGAAGAGGCGTTCGGGCCGCTCGTCGTGCTCATCCGCTACGACGGCATCGGGGAGGTCCGCGAGGCGCTGGGGGCCGTGCCGCGTTCTCTGACCGCGACCATCCACTCCGAGACCGGGGAGGGGGAGCTCCGGCGTGCGCTCACCGAGGCCGTCGGAGAGCTCGTCGGACGGATCGTGTACGACGGCTACCCGACCGGCGTGCGAGTGTCGTGGGCGATGAACCACGGCGGGCCGTGGCCGGCGACCAATACCCAGCACACCTCGGTCGGCGTGACAGCCATCCGCCGGTTCCTGCGGCCGCTGGCGTGGCAGGATGCCCCCTCCGACGTGCTCCCGGACGAGCTGCGCGACGGCCCGGTCGACATCCCCCGCCGCGTGGACGGGGCGCTGGAACTCGCCTCCCGCTGAGGGGGGCGAGTCCGGCGGGTCACCCCCGCACCTGCCGGTCAGCCGAAGACGCCCTCGGGAAGCAGACGCCGCTCGATGAGCGCCTCCCACAGGGCGTCGGGGACGTCCGCCTCGAGGCGGTCGACGTTGGACGCGACCTGCCGGCCGTCGCGGCATCCGAGAACCACGGACGTGACGGCCGGATGCCGCAGGCTGAACTGCATCGCCGCGGTGGGCAGGTCGCTGCCGAACTGCTCGCAGACCACGGCGATCGCGTTGGCGCGCTCGATCAGGTCCCGAGGGGCGGGCGCGTAGTCGTAGGTCGCGTCGGGCGCCACACGGGGGCGCGAGAGCAGCCCGGAGTTGTACACGCCGACGTTCACGATCCCGACGCCGTGTTCGAGCGCCGCAGGAAGCAGGTCGTCCAGTGCGGGCTGCTCGAGCAGGGTGTATCGTCCCGCGAGCATCACGACGTCGATGTCCGTCTCCCTCACGAAGCGCGCCGGCATCGCGGACTGGTTCATGCCGACGCCGATCGCGGCGACGACGCCCTGGTCACGCAGCTCGACGAGAGCGCCGATTCCGTCACTCGACGCCTGCTCCCAGTGCTCGTCGGGATCGTGCAGGTACACGATGTCGAGACGGTCGAGGCCGAGCCGCTCCAGGCTCTGCTCGACTCCGCGCAGAATCGCGTCGCGCGAGAAGTCGAAGGCGCGACGGAAGGCGGCCGGCACGGCGAATCCGCCGTCATCGAGCTGCCCCGTGGCGTGATCCTGCGGGACGAGAGTGCGACCGGCCTTCGTCGACAGCACGTAGTCGTGGCGCGTCCGGTCCGCCAGCAGTGCGCCGAGCCGCCGCTCGGAGTATCCGAGCCCGTAGTGGGGTGCGGTGTCGAACAGGCGCACGCCGCGGTTCCAGGCCTCCTCCACCGCCGAGTGCGCCTGCGCGTCCGTCGTGACGCGTCCGAGGTTGCCGAGCTGGGCCCCGCCGAGCCCGAATCGCGTGAGCCTGGTACCGGTTCGGAGGGCCGTGGCCTGCATCAGCGGCCCAGCCATCCGCCGTCGACCGGCAGCACGACGCCGTCGACGTAGTCGGAGGCGCGGGACGACAGGAACACCGCGGCTCCGCCGAGGTCGGATGCCTCGCCCCATCGTCCGGCGGGGATCCTGTCGAGGATGGCTCGCGAGCGCTCAGGGTCGTCCCTCAGGGCCTGCGTGTTGTCGGTCGCGATGTATCCGGGGGCGATGGCGTTGACGTTGACCCCGCGCCCTGCCCACTCGTTCGACAGCGCCTTGACGACCCCGGTCAGCCCCGATTTGGCCGCGGCATAACCGGGCACGTTGATCCCGCCCTGGAAGCTGAGCAGCGACGCCGTGAACACGATCTTCCCGCGTCCGCGCTCGAGCATCCGTCCTCCGACGGCCTGCGCGAGCGCGAACTGGCTCGTGAGGTTGATCCGGAGGACGCGTTCGAACCACTCCATCGGATGCTCGGCGGCCGGGGCGCGCAGGATGGTCCCGGCGTTGTTCACGAGGATGTCCACGTCGCTCGTGCGCAGCTCGGCGCCGAGGGCGGCGACGGCGTCGGCGTCCGCGAGGTCGCACCGGACCGCCCGGAACTCGCGCCCCCTCGCTCTCACCTCCGCCTCGATCTCGCTGCCGGAATCCGGGATGCGAGAGCTCACCGCGATGATGTCAGCGCCGGCGTCCGCGAGAGCGGTGGCGATGCCGAAGCCGATGCCGCGGTTCGCGCCGGTCACGACGGCGAGACGACCTGTCAGGTCGAAAGGCCCGCTCATCGGGTGCCCGCCTGCACGTCGACGAGGATCTTCATCGCCCGTCCGGCCTCGAGCTCGGCGAACGCGGCCGCGGTCTCCGTGAGCGGCACGACCCGGCTGATCACGAGATCGGTCGGGATCACCCCTGCGGCGATCAGCTCGATGGCTGCCTCGAAGTCGTCGCGCTGGTAGACGCGCGCCCCGAGAAGGCGGAGTTCGCGCCAGAAGACGCGCTGCAGGTCGACCTCACGCGGCGTCGGATGGATCGCGACGACCACGATCGTCCCGCGCACCTTGGCCAGCGCGGTCATGCCGCGCACGGCCGCCGCTGCGCCGGACACTTCGAACACGACGTCGGCTCCCGCCCCACCCGTCCACTCGTCGACCCACGCGACCTGGTCGACGGTCGACGGGTCGAGGGTCGTGAATCCGAGACCCTCCGCCTGTGCACGGCGTTCGCCGTCGATCTCGATCAGAGTGACGTCAGCGCCGGCGTGCCGGGCGACCGTCGCGATCAGAGTGCCGATCGGACCGCCACCGATGACGACGGCCTTCTGGCCCGCCGTGAGCTCCGAGCGTCGCACGTCGTGCACCGCGACGGCCACGGGTTCCACCAGGGCGGCATGATCCAGCGGCACAGCACTCGGGACCGCGACGAGGGCGGCGGCGGGGACGTTCCATCGCCCCTGGAGCGATCCGGGGGAGTCGATTCCGATGAAGTCCAGGTTCTGGCAGATGTGCTGGTTGCCGGCGACGCAGGCAGGGCACGTGCCGTCCCAGGCGAGGGGCATGACCGTGACCTTGTCGCCGACGGACCATCCCGAGACGCCGTCGCCGAGAGCGGAGACGATTCCGCTCATCTCGTGACCGAAGACGAGCGGCGTCCGGACACGGGCATCCATGTGCCCATGCAGGATGTGCAGATCGGTGCCGCACAAACCGGTGTAGGCGACAGCGATCTGCACTTCGCCTCGGGCAGGCGGTTCGGGCTCGGCCTCGCGGATGTCGATGGTGCGGTCGCCCACATAGTTCGCAGTCAGCACTGAATGCTCCTCACTCGTGAAGCTCCAGATTACTAGGACGTATGATGAATGATCAATTGGGTTCCTGGCCGGCGGGTCAGCGCTCAGCCGGGCAGGAGAGAATGGACGGATGAGCGAGGCGACGGCACCCCGACACGCCGCACCGCGACCCCGGACCCTGGCCATCGCGCTGCCCATCGGCGTCGCGGTGACGGCGATCGGGGCGCTGTGGGCGCTGGCGGACGTCCCGGCTCCCGCGCCCGTCGAGCAGCCCGTCCCCGCCGTCGCGCTCCACCTGCCTCCGGTGGACGTCGAGGCGACAGTCGCCGTCGACCCGTGTGCGGAGGCGGCCGTGCAGGATGCCGTGGCCTCGGGCGACGACGCGGCGACGATCGCGGCGTTCGGCGGCGGCGAGGCTTTCCGTGCGGCGGTCGCCGCCGGGAACGCGCCGTGCATCTCGCTCACCGACCCCGATCGGATCTGGGTGGTGGTCAACAAGGCTCGACCGCTCGACGCGGACTTCACGCCGACGGGTCTGGTAGACACGGCTCTGCAGACCACGACGACGGCGGGTTCGATGCGCGCCGAGGCCACGGAGGCGATCGACGCGCTCGCCGGAGCGCTGTCGGATGCCGGCGCCGGCCGCCTCGGAATGAACAACGGGTACCGGTCGTACGGCATGCAGCAGAACACCTACCGGCAGCACGTCGCAGCCACCGGCCAGAACGCCGCCGACGAGGTCTCCGCGCGTCCCGGATACAGCGAGCATCAGACCGGTCTCGCGCTGGACGTCGTGTCCTGCGGCAACGGGTGCGGCGGCATCCACGACTTCGGCGGAACGCGCGAGAGCGACTGGGTGAGCGAGCACGCCTGGGAGTACGGGTACATCGTCCGCTACCTCGACGGCGAGACCTCGGTCACCGGGTATTCGCCGGAGCCCTGGCACCTGCGCTACATCGGTCCGGAGCTCGCCGCCGCGTATCACGCCGGCGGATACACGACGCTCGAGGAGTTCTTCGGGCTCCCCGCCGCCCCCGACTACGCCGGCTGAGCGCATCTGGTCCCACCCCACAACGGCGGTACCCGGTCTCACTGAATGTGGGAACGCATTCCACAATCGGCTGGGGCGGCATCGGGCGTCGGCATAGAATCGCGGCAGCAACGACGCACGACACGTTCGGGAGGACGGCATGGAACGCGACATCTACGAAGAGGACCACGAGGCATTCCGGGATCTCGTGAAGGACTTCGTGAAGCGCTACGTCACGAATGAGGCCATCGAGCGGTGGGATGCCGCGGGCGAGGTCGACCGCGAGACGATGCTCGCTGCCGGAGAGGCCGGAATCATCGGGCTGAGCGTTCCCGAGGAGTTCGGCGGCGCGGGGATGCTGCAGGACTACCGGTTCCGCGCCATCGTGAACGAGGAGATCATCGCGGCCGGTGCCGGTTCCCTCGCCGGCGCCTTCGGCATCCAGGACGATCTGGCCGTGCCGTACCTGGTGCACATGGGCACGCAGGAGCAGAAGGAGAAGTGGCTGCCGCGCATGGCGACCGGTGAGATCATCGGCGCGCTCGCCATGACCGAGCCGGGCGCCGGAAGCGACCTGCGGGGCATCAAGACCACCGCGAAGAAGGTCGACGGCGGCTACATCGTCAACGGGGCGAAGACGTTCATCTCCTCCGGGAAGACCGCCGACCTCGTCGTCACGTTCGTCAAGACCGGCGAGGGCAACCGCCCCGACGCCTTCAGCCTCGTGCTGATCGAGAACGGCATGGAGGGCTTCGACCACGGCAAGAAGCTCAACAAGATGGGCTTCCACGGCCACGACACCGCCGAGCTCTCGTTCAGCGACGTGTTCGTCCCCGACGAGAACCTGATCAGCGGCCAGGAGGGACAGGGGTTCATCCAGCTGATGATGAACCTCCCTCTCGAGCGCCTGTCGATCGCGGTCGCCGGCGCGGCGGCCGCCCAGGCCGCCTTCGACTGGACCGTCGCCTACACGAAGGATCGTGAGGCGTTCGGGGAGCGCGTCATCGACTTCCAGAACACGCGCTTCAAGATCGCCGACATGTCCGCGACGGTCGACGCGCTCTGGGCGTACATCGACCGCGCGCTGCTGGCGTACAAGGACAAGAAGCTCTCGGCCGAAGAGGCCGCGAAGATCAAGTTCTGGGCGACCGAGCGCGAGTGGGAGGTTCTCGACATCGGCGTCCAGCTGCACGGAGGCTACGGCTACATCACCGAGTATCCGATCGCGCGCGCCTTCCTGGATGCCCGGGTGCACCGCATCTACGGCGGTACGAACGAGATCATGCGCGACATCGTGAGCCGTCAGATCGCCGGGAAGCGCTGACGCGCTGACCCGAGAAGGCCGTCCGCATCGGATGCGGGCGGCCTTCGTCATGCCCACAGGCGGTCGCCCGGGGTGAAGTCGGGGTGAAATCGGCTCCGGCGGGCATCGAAACCGCATAGGAATGGTCCTGGACTGCTCTGTCCGCAGTGTGGGAGGGGATATTCGTGGGACGATCGTGGTTGCCCGAAAGACGCCGGAGGAATGAGAGCGAGCGCACTCTGCTCGGCTCCTCGCGGAGGGCGATGGGACTGGGCGTCGCCGCCGTGATCTCGTCGCTGACGTTGTCGCTGTTCCCAGCGATGGCGGCGACCGCGGCGCCGCAGTCGACGCATGAGATCACCGCGACCTGGGCCGGAGATCCCGCGCCGACCGAGGCGCCGTTCGGACAGCCGGTCAGGGCCGAGTGGCGGGTCAACACGAACGACTCGAGCGACCCCTTCTCGAACGAGCCGGTCGAGAACGTCCGTGCGACGCTGACCGCCGGCAACGGCGTCTTCACCAGCATCCCGTCGGTCTGTCTGGTCCGCGACGTCACGCCGGTCTCGGAGATCTCGGAAGACGGGACGACGCTGCTGTGCAACCTCGGGACGGTTGAGGAAGGCACCTCGACCGTCATCCAGACCCCTCTGCGAGCTTCTTCCGCGGATGGCGGGGAGCTGACGGTCGTCGGCACGGCGACATCGGACACGGCCGTCGATGAGGCCGGTCCCGCCGATCCCGGGCCGCTTCCCATCACCTACACATACGGCATGGACCTCTCGCTGAACTCCGCACCTGGGCAGGCATACCAGGGCGGCACCGGGCCGAGTCGAACGGGTGGCGATCGCACGTTCGTGTCGATGAACTACTCGCTGATCCTCGCGGCGGGCAGCGTGCCCGGACCCGCGACGTACTCGTTCCCCGTCACGCTCGGCACGAACGTCGCGGGCGCGCTCAACGGGCTGCAGTGGGAGGGCTGTGCGCCGATCGGCACCAGCTCCCCGGCAACGGGGCAGCCCTACTCCGATCCCGCGCAGAGTGACCGCACCAATTTCCCGTCCTGTGCGGTGAGCGGATCCGGCACCAGTTACACGGTGTCCTTGTCGGACCTGGACTACACGCTGGTCAACACGCCCACCAAGGACAGCCTGGGGCAGCCCCTGCCCGGCAACGGCGCCTACATCGCCTCGGGCACCGTGCGGTTCAGCATTCCGGCCCCTGTCACGCAGGTGACCAACGTCACGTTCACCGCCGCGCCGGGTGTGTTCACATTCGCCGACGGCACCACGCGCTCCGACGGGGACGCGGCGAACAACTCCTCGAACACGACTCTCGTGCCCCCGGGCGGCTTCACCAACCACTGGGCCGGAGACGTCGCCGCCTCTCGCTCGGCGTGGGACACGAACCTGTGGGTCAGTCCCGGTACCGGCGCGGGCGTCGAGCTGCCCCAGCCGGGCATCGACGACCTGGACGATTATTACGCAGCCATCGCGGACGGCACCATCGACCGGTTGCCCTTGTACATGCAGGCCAACTCGGCGATGTGGAACGGCTATCAAGGGGCCGGAGGGGCGCAGTTGGCGGGTCTGTGCACGATGAGCCAGAACCCGGTGTTCGTGCCAACCTGGTTCGACGGCGGTGGCTGGGATGCCGGCCAGGGATACCTCCACTACACGACGGCGCGGTTCTACTACACGACCGCCCCCATCGACACCAAGACGGAGACGTGCGGTGAAGCCGCCCCGAGCTCGAAGTGGATCGAGGTCGTGCCGCCGGACGGTCAGTTGACCGACCCGCGCATCGGGAGCGGCATCCTGATGCAGCTCCCGGCAGGGGTCACTGCTGTCAAGATGACCTGGGACCCGACCGTTGACCGGCAGCGGACTGCCCAGGGCTACGCCTTCGTGCGAGCACTCGGCCCCATCGACGAGGACGCCCCGACAAGCGGTGAGGGGTGGACGGCCGGTGCTTTCAACTCGCCGAACAACCCGGCGACCACCTGGCCCGGCTATCCGAACCTCAACAACTGGGTGAACATCAGCACGACGCCGGGCGGGGTCAACCTTCCGGGGAGCACCTACGGCCCTAATATGCAGGGGTATCGAGACGCTTTCCGGCTGCAGGGTCCGATGGGGCTGCTGGAGAAGGCGGTCTCGAGCACGACGGCCGAACCGGGGGTGCCGGTGACGTACTCGTTGCGGGCACAGGCGCAGAACCTCGTCACGAGTCCGCCTCCGGTGTCGTTCTCGGTCGTGGACACCCTCCCCGCCGGGATGGAGTACGTCGCCGGGTCCGGTGAGCCGGCCCCCACGAGCGTGAGCGCGGACGGTCGCACCCTGACCTGGAACTTCAACGGGGTCGAGGCCAACGTGTTCCAGAACATCAGATACCAGGCGCAGCGCCCCGCCGACAGCGTGATCGCGCCCGGCACGAACCTCGTCAACACCGCGGTGATCAACGTGCCCGGCGACAATCGACCGGCCACCACGCCGGGTCGCACCGCCACGGCGACGGTCACCGTCCCGAGCGCATCCGCCACGATGTTCGGCAAGTCCGCCGAAGCCAACGTGCTGTCCTTCGACGGCGACAGCTCGGCGTGGGTGCTGACGATCAACTCCCAGGACCCGGTCGCGAGCGACTTCACCGACACGATCGACATCCTGCCCGCTGTCGGAGACGGACGCGGGACGGACATCGACGGCACGTACACCGTGACGGGCGTCGATGCGCCGGCGGGAGCGACGGTGTACTACTCGACGGCACCGCTCGCCGATCTCAGCACGGACCCGCGTGATGCGTCGAACGGCGGGACGCCGGGGTCGGTCAGCGGCAACACGGTCGGGTGGTCGACGACTCCCGTCGATCATCCGACGGCGATCCGCATCGTCGGACCGGAGCTCGCTCCGGGCGCGAGCCAGATCGTCCGCATCGGGTTCGAGACTCCCGCGGGATCGAGCTGTCAGGCTCCCGCCGAGGACGACAACAAGCCGGGCCAGATCCTGGTGAACACGGCCAGCTCGTGGGCGGAGCACACGGCCCTGCCGATGCTGTCTTCCGCGGTCATGCAGATCGCCAACTGCTACGGCGTCGACCTGAAGAAGTACGTGCAGGATGTCGACGGCGAGTGGGTGGACGCCAACAGCACCGCGGAGTTCCCGACCTACCGGGTCGGTGACGAGGTCTCGTACCGGATCGTGGTGGAGAACATCGGTCAGGGGACGCTGACCAACCTCGAGATCACGGACGACCTCTTCCCCGAGGGTTCCTTCGTCGTCGAGGAGTTGGCGCGCGGCGAGCAGGACGTGCACGAGTACACGGTCACGATGACCGGCGGGGGCACCGTCGTGAACACGGCGTGCGGCACGGCAGACACGCCGCCGGACGCCGCGGCCCCGACCATCCTCTGCGATCCGGCCGGTGTGCAGGTCGTGAACTACGAGACGGAGAAGTCGTCCGACCCGGCCTCGGGTGAGACGGTGGAGCCCGGCGACACGATCACCTACACCGTGACCGTGACCCAGCAGGGCGACGTTCCTGCCGTCGCGCAGTTCAGCGACGACCTGTCGGCGGTGCTGGACGACGCCGTGTACAACGGCGACGTGTCGGCATCGATCGGCACGGCATCCGTCACCGACGGCGTGCTGTCGTGGACCGGCACGGTGCCGGTCGGCGAGGTCGCGACGGTGACGTACTCCGTGACGGTGAAGGACTCGGCAGCCCTCGCGGCGGACGGCGACTACACCGTCGGCAATCAGGTCGCGAGCCCGGGTTGCGTGGACGCGTGCAGCACGGAGCACCTCATCGCGGACTATTCCGTGGAGAAGTCCTCCGATCCCGCTGACGGATCGAACGTCGAGATCGGCGACACGATCGAGTACACCGTGACGGTGACGCAGATCGGTGAAGCGTCGTTCGACGGTGCGTCGCTGGTCGATGATCTGTCGGGAGTGCTGGACGACGCGACGTGGAACGGCGATCTGGGTGCTTCGGCCGGCACGGCGGACTTCGATGCCGCCACGGCGTCGCTGACATGGTCGGGCGACCTCGCGGTAGACGACGTCGTGACGATCACCTACACGGTGACCGTCACGGGTGAGGGCGACACGCATCTGCGCAACGTGGTCAGCAGCGAAGGCTGCGCCTCGGAGGGCGCGTGCAGCACCGATCACTACACCGCGACGTACACGACCGTGAAGACGGCGGATCCGGCATCCGGTTCGGCCGTGCAGGTCGGCGATGTGATCACGTACACGGTGACCGTGACCCAGTCGGGCGAGGGGCGCGTGGTCGGTCAGTTCTTCAACGACGACCTGGCCAACGTGCTCGATGACGCCACATTCAACAATGACATTGCCGCATCCGCAGGTGAGTTCACGTACGAGAACGGGATCATCGCCTGGACGGGAGACCTCGGCCCCGGCGACGTCGCGACGGTGACCTACTCGGTGACGGTGACGGCGGCCGGCGACACGCTCATCGGCAACACGGTGCAGTCTCCGGGCTGCGAGACCGCGGGCGACTGCGCGACCGAGCACCTCACGGGCCGGTACGAGACCGAGAAGACGTCGGATCCCGCATCCGGTTCCGACGTGCAGATCGGCGACACGATCGACTACACGGTCACGGTCAGCCAGGTCGGGGAGGCGGCCGTCGAGGGCGCCTCGTTCACCGACGACCTGTCCGCGGTGCTGGACGACGCGACCTGGAACGACGACCTCGCGGCGTCCGCGGGCGATGTCGACTTCAGCGCACCGATCCTCTCCTGGTCCGGCGATCTCGGGGTGGATGACGTCGTCACCGTGACCTACTCGGTGACGGTGACCGGCGCCGGGGACACCGAACTCACCAACGTCGTGACCAGCGACGGATGTGCGGAGGACGGGTGCACGACCACGCACCGGACCGGCGACTACTCCGTGTCGAAGACCGCGGTCGCCGCTCCGGGATCTGATGTCGCCGTCGGCGACACCATCACCTACACCGTCACGGTGGCCCAGCGCGGTGCCGGAGCGGTCGCGGATGCCTCGTTCGACGATGACCTGTCCGCGGTGCTGGACGACGCCACCTGGAACGACGACCTCGCGGCGTCCGCCGGCGAGGCGGCGTTCGATGCCGACAGCACGGCACTGAGCTGGTCGGGCGACCTGGCCGTCGGCGCGACGGCGACGATCACCTACTCGGTGACCGTGACGGGCGAGGGCGACATGACGCTCACGAACGTCGTGACGCCGGGTGAGAACGGCGAGTGCGTGCCGGCCGCGGATGAGAACCCGGATTGCACGACCACGCATCAGACGGGTCGGTTCACCTTCTCGAAGATGGCGGACCCGATCCACAACAGCGACGTGCAGGCGGGAGATGTCGTGACCTACACGGTGACGGTCCAGCAGCAGGGCCCGGCCGCTGTCGCGGGTTCGCTGGTCGACGACCTGTCCGACGTGATCGACGACGCCGACTACAACGGCGACGTGGCGGCCACGGCCGGAACGGCCGCAGTCGACGGGCCGACGCTCACCTGGAACGGAGATCTGGCTCCCGGTGAATCCGTGACGATCACGTATTCCGTGACGGTGACGGGTGCGGGTAACACGACCCTGGCGAACGTCGTGACGTCTCCGTCGCCGGGGGGCGAGTGCGTGACGGCGGAGGATGGCACGGAGGGATGCCGCACGGTTCACAAGACCGGCGGGTACGTGTATTCCAAGACCTCCGATCCGGCATCCGGAACCGAGGTGAGCGCCGGCGAGACCGTGACGTACACGGTCGCCGTGACCCAGCGCGGTGACGGTGCTGTGACGGACGCGATCGTCACCGATGACCTCACCGAGGTGCTCGACGACGCCCGCTGGAACGACGATGCCGAAGCGTCGGCGGGAAACGTCTCCCGCGACGGGAACACGCTGACCTGGACGGGAGACCTCGCGCAGGGCGAGACGGCAACGATCACCTACTCCGTCACGGTCACCGCTGCCGGTCCGGCCGAGCTCCGCAACGTGGTCACGAGCCCCGACGAGCGGGCGATCTGCGATCCGGACGGTGCCTGCGCCACCACGCACGAGGTGCCTCCGGCACCGCCGCTCGCGGTCACCGGTGGAGCGATCGCCTGGGGCGTCGCCGGTCTGGCCGGCGTGCTCCTGATCGGCGGAGCGCTGTTGCTCGGTATCCGTCGTCGTGAGCGGGAGACCCTGGTCGTCGACTGACCCGTGCCGGAGCGCGTCGCCCCCGCAGCATGCGGAGGTGACGCGCTCCGGCAGAACGTGCCAGACCTGGCGCAGATCGCGCCAGCCGGTCCGCCGTGGTCGCGGCGCCGACTAGCATCAGAGAGAGGTCAGCCTGGGGGTGGCCGAAAACCACCGACCCCCCAAGAGACATGACGATCGCAGACCCACCCTCGGACACGTCGAACGAGACCTATGCACCCTCACGGGAACTGCTCGACAGCCTGCCCGAGCACGCCGGCGAGCACATTCTCACTTTGATGCGGGTAGGGGCCTTCGGTGAAGCGCTGATCGTGGCGATCGAGCGAGGCGATCTCGATCTGGCGGTCGACGTGCTCCGGGTCGGCTGGTTCGATCTGCTCAAGGACGTCCACCGCTCGCACGTGATCGACGCCCTCGAAGGCCTCAGCGCCGCGCAGCTCATGTCCCACCCGCTCCTGGCGATGGCGCTCGGACTCGCCATCAACGGCGACGGCTTCCGGCGATCCAAGGCCGTCCACTACTTCGGTCTCGCCGCGACCGGCGTGCGCTCGCTTCCCACCCGTCTGTCACCGGCGGAGCGGGCACTGGTCCTCGCGAGCGAGAGCTCGGCGCTGCGGCTGATCGGCAAGCATGCTCTGTCGGTCAGCTCGGCCAGGGCCGGAGTGAAGACCCTGGACGGCATGCGCGAGGAGCGGGCCGCGCTCATCGGCTACCTTCCGCGGGTCTACTCCCAACTGGGGATCAGTCTCTTCTACGGCGACCAGGAGGACGAGGCGTTGCGCGTGTTCGCGCGGGGGTATGCCGAAGCCGGTACCTCCGACCGGTCGAGCTTCGGGAACCTGTCGATGTCCGCCGGCATCCATGCGCTCAGCGGCAATCTCGCGGAAGCCCGCGAGTTCGTGCTCCTGGCGCGGGGCGAGCCCTGGACCGACGAGCAGCGGCGGATGTACCCGGGTACGTTCTATCGACTCGCCGAGGCGATGCTCGCCCTGGAGGACGCCGACACGACCGGAGCGCAGACGCACCTCGACACGATGGAGCACGACCGCCGGAGCATCGAGCATTGGACCGCGATCGTGCGCGTGCAGGGGCTGGCGAGACTGCTCGGCGGTGATCCCTCGCTCGGGCTCGCGGAGCTCGAAGAGTACTCCGCGCTCCGCCAGGGGGACGGCGACCCGCGAGCCGTGCGACAGCGGCTCTCCTCGACGCGAAGCCTTCTGCATGTCGCGCTGGGCAACTACACCGCTGCCGAGAGGATCCTGCGCACCGATGCCGGCAAGCGGCCGCAGGACCACGTCGACCGGGCGCGCCTGGCCCTGGCGACGGATCGCACCGGAGAAGCGCTCAAGGAGCTGAGGTCGATCGCCGGGTCGCCGCAGAGCGCCCGCACTCATCTCGAAGCCCTCGCGATCGAGGCGGCGGCCGGCCTTCGCACCGGTCGTGATCGTCGGACCGGTGCCGTCCTGCAGCAGCTCATCGCGATGATGCGCCAGACCGACCAGCGGATCGCGATCCAGCTCGTTCCGCCCCAGGACGCCCTGGTGCTCGCGGATGCCCTCACGGCAGAAGGCGCTCACGACCTGACCAGGAGGTGGGCGCCTCAGCCGCTGCTGGCGCACACCGACGGACCGCAGCTCACAGGACGTGAGCAGGCCGTGCTCAACGCCCTGTCGCGATCCGGGGTGCTCAGCGAGATCGCGGGGGAGCTCTTCGTCTCCGTCAACACCGTCAAGAGCCACCTGAAGCGTCTCTACAAGAAGCTCGGGGCGCGCAACAGGGAGGAGGCGCTCGCGGCCGCCTTCCACCACCACCTCCTCTCGCCGCCGGTCGATCGGTGACGGACCGGATGTCGGGCGGAGGTACCGCTCCGCGATCAGGCGGCACGGGCCTCACGACCCGGACGCTTATGGTCTGCGGTGCGCTCGCCGCCGTCCAGACCGTGTTGTCCGCTTCCCTCTCGGCGCTCTCGCCCGGAGCCGCCGCGGTGTTCCCGCCGGCGTATGCGCTTCTCGCCGCCGTCCACAGTCTCATGCCGTTCCTGGCTCGGGTGCTCACAGGAACGCCATGGACGGCGACCATCACGTCGGGTATCGCCGGGGTGCTCATCTGGCCGTTCAGTGCCGTCGGCCCGCTCGTGCTGATCGTGCTCGTCGTCGGATCGAGCGTGTTCGACCTCGTCCTCCGACGACGCGGCGTCCCGAGCCGGGGGCGCCTCGCAGCCGCCGCGGCGTGCGCGGCCGCAGCCCTGTTCGTGGTCTCGCTGCCCGTCTTCTCCTCGGCTCATCTGACACCCTTCATCCTCACCGCGACTCTGGCCGCGCGCGTCCTCGGCGAAGGCGCGGCGGCCGGCGCTGCGGTCGCGCTGAGCGCAGGGCTCCGCAGAGTCGGCGTGCGCTCCCGCTGAGCCCCCTTCACGAGCCCTGTGGTCCTCCGACCGGGGCTTCTTCGCGTCCGCACGGCGCTGGTGGAACTCTTTTGCTATTCAGTGTTGCCAAGTACCGGTACTCAGTGTTACTTTCTACTGGTAGTCAACATCACTGAGTAGAAGGAGGTGATCGCATGGCAAGCCAGATGACGGAGATGCTCAAGGGCACCCTCGAGGGCATCGTCCTCGCGATCCTCGCGGAGAGGTCGGCCTACGGCTACGAGATCACCTCGTGGCTGCGGGACCGCGGCTTCTCGGACATCGCCGAAGGCACCGTGTACGCGCTGCTCGTGCGCATCGAGCAGAAGGGCCTCGTGGACGTGGAGAAGGTCCCGTCCGAGAAGGGCCCGCCGCGCAAGGTGTATTCGCTGAATGCGCAGGGGCGGGACCAGCTCGCCGAGTTCTGGAGGACCTGGAGCTTCCTCGCAGACCGCATCGAACAGCTCCACCACATCGACAGCAACGACAGCAGCACGACCGAAGGGAACTGAAATGGCAGCGAAGTGGATCGAAGCGCTCACCGGATCGCTCGAGCAGAAGAAGCAGTACCGGCAGGACAAGGCGCGGATCGAGGCTCTGCCGGAGCCCTACCGCACCGCGGCCACCGCGATGCACCGGTACTTCCTGTACTACGGCGGCATCGTCGACGGCGACACGATGATGACGATGTTCACCGACCTCGCCGACCTCTGGGAGCGGGCGGCCGTCGACGGCACGCCGGTCCGGGACATCGTCGGCGACGACCCGGTGGACTTCACCGAGACGTTCGCCAAGTCCTACCGCGGCAAGGAATGGATCGACAAGGAGCGCGCTCGTCTGAACAAGGCGTTCGACGAGGCCATCGGAAAGGAGACCCGATCATGACCACCGCATCCATCCAGGTGCGCGGCATCCGCAAGTCCTTCAAGGACCTCGAGGTGCTCCGCGGCGTCGACTTCGACGTCGCCTCCGGCAGCATCTTCGCCCTGCTCGGCTCGAACGGAGCCGGCAAGACGACGCTGGTGCGCATCCTCTCGACGCTGCTCAAGGCGGATGCCGGAACCGCATCCGTCCAGGGCTTCGACGTCGCGTCGGCACCGAACGACGTCCGCGAGTCGATCAGCCTCACGGGGCAGTTCGCGGCCGTCGACGAGGTGCTCACCGGACGCGAGAACCTCGTGCTCATCGCGAAGCTCCGTCACCTCAAGAATCCCGGAGCGATCGCCGACGACATGCTCGCGCGGTTCTCGCTCACGGATGCCGGCGGACGCAAGGCGGGCGAGTACTCCGGCGGGATGCGCCGGCGACTGGACATCGCCATGAGCCTGGTCGGCAACCCGCCGATCATCTTCCTCGACGAGCCGACCACGGGCCTGGACCCGCAGTCGCGCATCGAGGTCTGGGACACGGTGCGCCAGCTCGCGAAGGGCGGCACCACCGTGCTGCTGACCACCCAGTATCTCGACGAGGCCGAACAGCTCGCCGACCGCATCGCGATCCTGCACAAGGGCACGATCATCCAGAACGGCACGCTCGACGAGCTCAAGCGCCTGCTTCCCGCGGCCACCGTCGAGTACGTCGAGAAGCAGCCCACCCTCGAGGAGGTCTTCCTCGCCCTCGTCGGAGAGACCGGCGAGACCGACTCCGCCTCGGCGGCATCCACGGAAGGGAGCGCGTCATGACCACGCACGTCCTGAGCGACACCGGCGTCCTGACCGGTCGCTCGCTGCGCCACATCCTGCGCAGCCCCGACACCATCATCACCACGGCGGTCACGCCCGTCGCGCTGATGCTGCTGTTCACGTACGTGTTCGGCGGTGCCATCAACACCGGCTCCGATGAGTCGTACATCAACTACATGCTCCCCGGCATCCTGCTGATCACGGTCGCCTCGGGCATCGCCTACACCGCGTACCGGCTGTTCCTGGACATGCAGGGCGGCATCTTCGAGCGGTTCCAGTCCATGCCGATCGGCCGATCCAGCGTCCTGTGGGCCCACGTGCTCACGTCGCTGGTGTCGAACCTCGTCTCGATCGCGATCGTGATCGGCGTGGCGCTGCTCATGGGCTTCCGCACCGGGGCGTCCTTCGCGGCGTGGCTGGGCGTGGCGGGAATCCTCGTGCTGTTCACCCTGGCGTTGACCTGGGTGGCTGTGATCGCCGGTCTGTCGGCCAAGACGGTGGACGGTGCGAGCGCGTTCAGCTACCCGCTGATCTTCCTTCCGTTCATCAGCTCGGCGTTCGTCCCCACGGACACCATGCCGGGGCCGGTCGCCTGGTTCGCGGAGAACCAGCCCGTCACCTCGATCGTCAACACGATCCGGGCGCTGTTCGCCGAGCAGCCGGTCGGGTCCGACATCTGGGTCGCGCTGGCATGGCTCGTCGGCATCCTGGTGGTCGCCTACTTCGGGGCGGTAGCCGTCTACCGCAAGAAGCTGCGCTGAGCACTCACGGAAACGACCGGCCGTCCTTCGGGATGGCCGGTCGTTCGTGCGCCGGTAGCAGAATTGGTAGCATGTGGGTAGGATCACGGCATGACCCACACCAAGATCAGCCTCAGTCTCAATGAGGTCGATCTCGCATTCCTCGACACCGAGACTCGCGAGGGGCGATACCCCTCGCGCTCGGCCGCCGTCCAGGACGCGGTGCGGATGCTGCGCGAGAGCCGACTCGCGGACGCCTATGCCGAAGCCTATGCGGAGGGATACGACGAGGCCTGGGACCTCGCGTCGGACGACGGACTCGCCAGCGCATGACCGCGTCGATCCTCCTCCGGCGCGGCCAGATCGTACTGGCGTCCCTCGACCCGGGCGTCGGATCCGAGGCGAGGAAGACCCGTCCGGCCGTGATAGTCAGCAACAACACAGCGAACGCGGTCGCAGCGCGAACAGACCGCGCGACGGTGACGGTCGTGCCGCTCACCTCGAACCTCGCCAGAGTGTTCCCGTTCCAGGTCCGACTGCCGTCGGAAGACACCGGTCTCGAGCGTGATGTCAAGGCGCAGGCCGAACAGGTGCGCACGATCGCGGTCTCGCGGATCGTGCGCCCTGTGGGATGGGTGCCTGCCGAGCTCATGGGCGCGCTGGACGAGGCTCTCCGGATCCATCTGGCGCTGTAGCCGTCGCCTGCGCCCGTCCGGACGGCGCGGTCCAGCCCGCTTCAGCGGCGCCGGCCGACGCCCGCGGCCTGGAGCCGATCGGCGATGACGATCCCGAGAGCGGTCGCGGCGACGCAGCTGACGATCGTGATCGCGAAGAACCCTCCCTGAGCCCATATCGACAGGGCGCCGAGGTCGAACCACGCCCACGCCGAGATCGGATAGACGACGCCGGCGACCACGGCGCCGAGATAGTGCATCCACGTGCCCCAATAGCGCCACGCGACGAACAGGAACGGCAGCTCCGTGAAGGCGGCCCACCACAGGTTGGTGAGGATCGCCGAGAACCCGTAGCCGGAGAAGGGCACGAGCACGAGCCCGGCGACGAGCGCGACGAGCATCCCCACCAGCGGGCGCCGCAGCAGTCGCAGCGCGATCACCGACGGCAGCAGCCAGAACCCCGCCAGCGCCATGCTCGCGAACGGCAGCCCTCCGCTCAGCGCGGTCGAGATCCAGTTCGCGGGAGCGAGCACCAGGCCGCCGGCGACGCCGAGTGCCGCGCAGGTCAGCAGCAGCGCCGTCGGAAACCGTCGCCGCTCCGCCGGCGACGCGGCGTCCTGGCCCGTCATGCCAGCGGCTCCGCGGCCTGTTCGCGCGCCGCCTTGGAGGCGGGCGACGCGGCACCGATCTTCCAGTACCCGCAGAAGCTGACCTGACCCTTGTCGACGCCGCGTTCGCCGACGAGCTGCTTGCGCACGCCGGAGGCGAGTGCCTGCTCGCCGGCTCCGTAGGCGTGGAACGGGACGCTCGGCAGGTCGGTGTCGCGCAGGGTCGCCAGCGCGAGTTCACCTGGAGCGGTGCCGTGAGGACGGATGATCCAGACGACCTCGAGCCCGGGCGGACGCGGGAACTCGAGCGCGTCCTCGTCGGACGGCACCTCGATGATCGCCGTGCCGGTGGCTGAGGCGGGAAGAGAGGCGCTGATCCCGGCGATGGCCGGAAGGGCGGTCTCGTCGCCGACGAGCAGGACGCGGTCGGTTCCGCGCTCGGGGTTGAACGTCAGCCCCTCGTCGATGATCAGCACGCTCTCGCCGGGACGGCAGGTCTCCGCCCAGCGGGATGCAGGGCCCGCCGTGCCGTCGGCGGCCGAACCGTGCAGGACGAAGTCCACGTCGATCTCGGCATCCGACTCCGGCGTCGCCGGACGGTAGGCGCGCACGGTGTAGTTGCGCATGACGGGGCGCTCGCCGTCCGGGATGCGCAGGAACTTCAGGTAGCCGAGCGCCTTGTTGGCCTTGGCGGGCACGCGTTCGAGGCCTGCCTCGCCGCCGATCGGCAGGAAGAGCCGGAACCACTGGTCGTAGCCCATCGGCGTGAAGCCGCCGATCTCGCCGCCCCCGAGGGTCACGCGGATCCAATGCGGGGCGAGGCGCTGCGTGCGCAGCACGGTGAGGTGGATGAGCTCCGCGCTCGCGGGCTTGACCATCTTGGAGTAGGCCATGGATTCCTCTCAGTTCAGCTGCCAGGGGAAGAACGCGATGAAGAGCACCGCGGATGCCGCGAGGACCGCGGCGATGAAGACGACGTCGCGCGCGCGGAACGGGACGAGGTGCCGCTCGGTGCGGGTGGGATGGGCTCCGAAGGCGCGGGAGTCCATCGCGAGGGCGACGCGCTCGGCGTGCCGGATCGCGCCGGCGAGCAGGGGGACGACGTAGCCCCATGCACGGGCGATGCGCGCGAATGGTCCACGGCCGCCGTGGTGTCCGCGCACCCGGTGCGCGGCCCGGATGACGGCGAGCTCGTGCCCGAAGCGGGGCACGAAGCGATAGGCCGCGAGGGCGGTGTAGCCGATCCGGTACGGCACGTGCAGGTGCTGGACGCTTGCGCGCACGAGGTCCGGTCCCGTGGTGGTGAGTCCGCCGATGAGCGCGAGGGCCAGGATCGCGCCCAGCCGGAGGGCGGTCGCGAAGCCGACCTCGAGCGCGCCGGCGTACAGTGTCCAGGCGCCGATCCGCAGCACGGGGGCCGTGGTGTCCACGCCTGCGGCATCCACCCAGAGTGAGAAGCCGACCCCGATCAGGACGATGCCGGCGGGCACTGCGAGGAACAGCAGCAGGGCGCTGCGCCGCGTGATCCGTGCGCCGAAGACGATGAGGGCGTAGCCGAGCAGCAGGAAGGATGCCGGGGTGGCGAGGTCCCGCACGAAGACGAGCAGGAGCATCGCCGGCAGCACCCCGGCGATCTTGGAGAGGGGGTTGAGGTGGTGCAGGAAGAACCGAGCGGATGCCGGAGCCACCGCGGCGTACGGGTCGATGGCCGGCGTGGGGGCTGTCGTCGCGGTCATCGTGCCCCCTCGGTGACGAGTCGCCGCAGGTCGGCCGGGAGGGCGCGCTGCAACGCCGGCAGGCGCAGGCCGGCGTTCTCGAACAGGCCGTCCGTGGCGAACAGGTCGGCTGTCCGCCCCGCGGCATGGACACGCCCGTCGGCGAGGATCACGGTGTGCGTGGCATGGTCGGCGACGAGCTGCAGGTCGTGCGTCACGATGACGATCGTCGTCCCCGCGTCGCGCAGGTCGGCGAGCAGGCCCAGCAGCTCGGCGGCGCGGGCGCGGTCCTGGCCGAACGTGGGCTCGTCGAGAGCGAGCACACGCGGTCGGGAGATCAGCGCCGTGCCGACGGACAGCCGTCGCTTCTCCCCGCCGGAGAGCAGGAACGGATGCACGTCCGCCTTGTGCTCGAGGCCGAAGCGTTCGAGCATCGCTCCGACGCGTGCGGAGATCTCGGCGTCCGGGGCCCGGCGCAGCCGCAGTCCGTGCGCGAGCTCGTCGAAGACGGTGTGCGCGATGAACTGGTGCTCCGGATTCTGGAACACGAATCCGATCCGCGCGGCGAGGTCGCGCGGAGAGGCGGTCGCGGGATCCAGCTCGTCGACGTCGACCTGCCGCCTCGGGGGCGGCACCACACCGGCCAGCGACTGGATGAGGGTGGTCTTGCCGGCGCCGTTCGCGCCGACGATCGCTGTGAGCGACCCAGTGGGGATGTCGAGATCGACGCCATGCAGGATCTCGGCGGCCCCGCGGCGGACGGTCAGACCACGCGCCCGGATGATCGAGTCCGCGTCGCCCCCTTCGTTCGTTGAGCCGGCCTCCTCTCCTTCGCTCGCCGAGCGGGCCTCCCCTCTTTCGCTCGTTGAGCGAGCGGAGCGAGTCGAAACGCCCCCGTCGCTCGTTGAGCGAGCGGAGCGAGTCGAAACGCGGCTTCCCACCGCAAGCACCCCCTCCACTCCGTCAGCACCCCGTCCCTCGCCCACCGAGGACACCGGCACCGCCGCCGCGAGCTCCTCCGGCGTCAGCGGCAGCGGGGCACCCACGTCGAGCACGCCGCGCTCGCGCAGCATCCTGCCCGCCAGCGTGGCTGCCGGAAGCCAGACGCCCATGGCGACCAGTTCCTCGGTGTGCTGACGCAGCACCTCTTCGACCGGGCCGTCGAACACGAGCGCGCCGGCGCGATCGAGAACGAGCACGCGCGTCGCGAAGCGCATCGCGGCGTCCAGGTTGTGCTCGACGAGCACGACCGCACGGTCGCCGGTCGCCACGAGATCGCCGAGGGCGTCGTACACGTCGTCGATGCCCTGGGGATCGAGGTTCGCCGTCGGCTCGTCCAGGACGATGAGCGCAGAGCCCATCGCCAGGGCGCAGGCGATCGCGAGCCGTTGACGCCCGCCGCCGGAGAGCCGGTCGGGGTTCCATCCCCGGCGCTCCCACAATCCGACGCGTCGCAGCGCGTCCTCCGCCCTCGACAGCACCTCGGGCACGGGCAGCAGCAGATTCTCCAGGGCGAAGGCGACCTCGTCGAGCAGGGTGCCCGTGACGAGCTGGGCATCCGGGTCCTGGAACACCATCGCGACGTCCGTGCTGAGTTCGGCCACCGGAGTGGAGGACGTGGGGCGTCCGCCGACCTCGACGGTGCCGGTGATCTCGGCCGGCACGGACTGCGGGATCAGCCCGTTCAGTGCGAGGGTGAGCGTCGACTTCCCCGAGCCGCTCGGACCGAGGACGATGACGACCTCGCCGCGCCGGACGTCGAAGGAGATGTCGCTCGGCGAAGGGTGCGCGGCTCCGGCGTGGGTGAGCGAGAGGTCACGCACGCGAAGCAGGGGCGCGGGTGTGCGCACGGCGGAACCCCGGGGTCGGTGATCGATACCCCTCTAACTTAGCCCAGCCTTACCTGAGTCGCATCCGCTCAGCGGACCTGTGCCACTCCGGCTCGTCGCAGGGCATCGCCGATGCCCAGTCCCACGACGGTCCAGGCGACCGGACCCAAGACGCTGATGACGAGATAGGCGATCTGCGCCCACCCGGCCATCGCGCCCAGATCGACGGCAAAGAACACCACCACCGCGACGATGGCCCCGATCACGACGGCCGAGAGGAAGAACCGCCACGGGCCCCAGGAGCGATAGCGCGTGAGCGCGGCCACTCCCTCCTGGATGGCGCCGAACAGCAGAGCGGTGCCGAGGAAGCGCAGTGCCCAGGCCGGGTTGAACGCGCTCGAGATCAGAGCCGCGAACACATGCGTGATGAGAGCGACGAACGGGCGGCGCAGCACCTCCTGCGCGATGATCCCCGGCATCACGTGCGATCCGAGCACGAGCCCGTACGCCCACGGAGCCGTGATCAGCACCACGGGAGTGATGAGGCCGGCGACGCCGCCCAGGATGCCGGTCGCGACCCCGATCGCGGCGCAGACCAGCAGCACGCGCGTGGGCAGGGCGGAACTCTTCGGCACCGATCCAGCCTATCGGCGGCAGGTCTCCTCGGCGCCGCTCGTCGCTCGGCCGGCACCGCTCGTCGCAGCCGACCGGATCACGGATGCCGCGGCATCCGCCGTGCTCCTAGCGTGGGGTCACGCAAAGACGCGCACCCCCGAGGAGAACCATGTCTGCATCCCAGCCGCGATCCAGCGGCACGGGCGTCGTCGACGACGAACCCGAGATCATCACCGATCCGTCCCTCCCGCCGGTCTCGCTCACCGAGGAGCAGGACGCCAAGGCGGCCCGCTGGACCTGGCCGAAGATCGTGCTCTGGGCGGCCATCGCGCTGCTCGGAGCCGTCGCGTGGACGATGCTCGCCATCGTCCGCGGCGAGACCGTGAACGCGATCTGGTTCGTGTTCGCCGCGGTCTGCACCTACTTCATCGGCTACCGCTTCTATTCGAAGGTGATCGAGCGGTACATCACCCGCCCCAACGACAAGCGGGCGACCCCCGCGGAGGTCAAGCAGGACGGCAAGGACTACGTCCCCACCGACCGCCGCGTGCTCTACGGTCACCACTTCGCCGCCATCGCCGGCGCCGGTCCGCTCGTCGGTCCCGTCCTCGCGGCCCAGATGGGCTACCTGCCCGGCACGATCTGGATCATCGTCGGCGTCGTGCTCGCCGGTGCGGTCCAGGACTACACGGTGCTGTTCTTCTCGATGCGCCGAGGCGGCCGGACCATCGGTCAGATGGCGCGTCAGGAGCTCGGCAAGATCGGCGGATCCGCCGCGATCATCGCGTCTCTGCTGATCATGCTCATCATCGTGGCGATCCTCGCGCTCGTCGTGGTGAACGCTCTGGGAGAGAGCCCGTGGGGCGTGTTCTCGGTCGCGATGACGATCCCGATCGCGCTGTTCATGGGCGTCTATCTGCGGTTCCTGCGCCCCGGCAAGGTCACCGAGGTCTCGATCATCGGCTTCGTGCTGCTCATCGGCGCGATCATCGCCGGCGGCTGGGTCGCGAGCACCGACTGGGGCGTCGCGATGTTCCACCTCGACCGTGAGGTGATCGCGTGGGGCATCATCGTGTACGGCTTCATCGCGGCGATCCTGCCGGTGTGGCTGCTGCTCGCACCGCGCGACTACCTGTCGACCTTCATGAAGATCGGCGTGATCGTCATGCTCGCCGGCGCGATCGTCCTCGTGCGTCCGGAGATCTCGGTCCCGGCGGTCACGATCTTCGGGGAGAACGGCCTCGGGCCGGTGTTCTCCGGTCCGCTGTTCCCGTTCCTGTTCGTCACGATCGCGTGCGGTGCCCTCTCCGGCTTCCACGCGCTGATCTCGTCCGGCACGACGCCCAAGCTCGTCGAGAAGGAGCGTCAGACGCGCTTCATCGGCTACGGCGGCATGCTGATGGAGTCCTTCGTGGCGATCATGGCGCTGGTCGCGGCGATCTCGATCGACCAGGGCATCTACTTCGCGATGAACGCCCCTGCCGCGCTCACCGGCGGCACCGTGGAGGGAGCGGTGGCCTTCGTCAACTCGCTCGGCCTGACCGGAGTGAACATCACCCCCGAGATGCTGACGAACACGGCGGCCGGTGTCGGTGAGGAGTCCGTGGTGTCACGCACCGGCGGTGCGCCGACGCTCGCCCTCGGTCTCGCGACCATCATGCAGGAGGCGCTCGGGGGTCAGGCGCTGATGGCGTTCTGGTACCACTTCGCGATCATGTTCGAGGCGCTGTTCATCCTCACCGCCGTCGACGCGGGAACGCGTGTGGCGCGCTTCATGCTGCAGGACACGATCGGGGCCTGGGTTCCGAAGTTCCGGGACGTGTCCTGGCGTCCCGGCGTGTGGATCTGCACGGCGATCATGGTCGCCGGGTGGGGCTGGATCCTCATCCTCGGCGTCACCGACCCGCTGGGCGGCATCAACACCTTCTTCCCGCTGTTCGGCATCGCCAACCAGCTTCTGGCGGCGATCGCGCTCGCCGTGGTGCTGGCGATCGTCGCGAAGCGCGGCAGGAGCTACGTGAAGTGGCTGTGGATCATCGCGCTTCCGCTCGCCTTCACGGCGGTCATCACGATCACGGCCTCGATGTACAAGATCTTCTCGCCCGTTCCGGCGATCGGGTACTGGGCGAACCACTTCAAGTACGTCGCGGCGCGGGATGCCGGTGACGACTCACTCGGAGCACCCGAGGTCGTGGACGCGGTCATCCGCAACACGGCCGTGCAGGGCACGCTGTCGATCATCTTCGTGGTGCTGACGATCATCGTGATGGTCGTGGCGATCACCGTCGCGGTCAAGGCGATCATCAACGGCGGCGGAGAGAACACCGAGGACGCACCGGTGGCCTCGCGGCGATACGCGCCGGCCGGCTTCATCCCCACGGCCGCCGAACGGGAGCTCGAGAAGCAGTGGGAGCCGATCCTCGCGGAGGAGCGCAGGGCGGTGCGGCACTGACATGGCCGACTCCCTGACGCCGGCGGGTGCCGCACCCCGCCCGATGACCGCGGTCCTCGCGTTCATCGGGCGGGTCGGCCGCGGCATCCGCTGGTACGTCACGAACCTGATGGGCGACAGCGCCTACGCGACGTACGTCGCCCATCAGCGTCGGCGGCACCCGGGAGAGGAGCCGTTGACCGAGCGGCAGTTCTGGCGGCAGAAGATGGACGATCAGGACCGCAATCCCGGTGCCCGCTGCTGCTGAGCGCACTCGCGCCGGCGCCGAGCCTAGGCTGTTTCCATGACCGACGCCGTCGTCCTCGCGGCCCTGCTGGGCGTGGTCGGCGGCGTCGTCCTGACCGTGCTGCTCCTGCTGGCCCGGCGACTCGCCCGCAGCGGTGCGGAACTCGGCAGCGAGGCGGAGCAGGCCGCGTATCAGGCCCTTCACCAGGCGAGCCTCGCCGCACGGCATCTGCGCGGCGGGCTGGCCGCGCCGGACGCCGCGCGCGCGGCGCGGCATCTGCGGGTGCTGCTCGGCAGCCCCGCCGTGGCCCTCGTCGACGACAGCGGGGCCGTCGCCTTCGACGGCCCGTCGGACGGGCTGGAGTCCGCCGCCGTGCGCATCGCGCAGCGAGTGCGCGACACGGGGCGGCGTCAGGTGTTCCCGAAGCGCGACGACGCCGAGGACGACCTCGAAGCGGTCGGCGCGCCCATCACGGTGGACGGCCGCGTGATCGGCGTCGTGGTGGCCTTCGCCGCGCCGGTGCGCGCCGCTCTCGTCCGGGCCGCCGCCGAGGTCGCCGAGTGGTGCTCTGCCCAGGTCGAGCTGGGCGGGCTCGATGCCTCGCGCACCGCGCTCGCCGAGGCGGAACTGCGATCGCTGCGGGCGCAGATCTCGCCGCACTTCATCTACAACGCGCTCACCGCGATCGCCTCCTTCATCCATGCCGATCCCGACCGAGCCCGCGAACTCGTGCTCGACTTCGCCGACTTCACCCGCTACTCGTTCCGGCGGCAGGGCGAGTTCACCACCGTCGCGGAGGAGCTCGGCAGCATCCACCATTACCTCACGCTCGAACGCGCCCGATTCGGCGACCGGCTCGAGGTGACGCTGCGCATCGCCCCGGAGACGCTCGCGACCGTGATCCCGTTCCTCTCGGTGCAGCCGCTCGTCGAGAACGCCGTGCGCCACGGGCTGGAACCCGGCGAGGGCGGCGGAACGATCCGCATCTCGGCGAACGACGCCATGACCCACACCGAGATCACGATCGAGGACGACGGCGTCGGCATGGATCCGGAGGCCCTGCGGACTCTGCTCGGCGCGGCCGATGACGGAGCGCACGTCGGCCTGCGCAACGTCGACACGCGCCTGCGTCAGCTGTACGGTCCCGACGGCGGCCTGGTGGTGGAGACGAACGTCGGCGCGGGTACGCTGGTGCGGATGCGGATCCCGAAGTCTCAGCCGCTGCACGATGCGGAAGCGGGATGAGGCCATGATCGACGTCCTCGTCGCCGACGACGAGCGTCCTGCGCTGGACGAGATCGTCCATCTCCTCCGGCCGGATCCCCGCATCGGCGAGGTCCTCACGGCGGCCTCCGGTGCCCAGGCGCTCGCCCTCCTGTCCGAGCGGACGGTCGCCATCGCGTTCCTCGACATCCACATGCCCGGGCTGGACGGGATGGAGCTCGCACGCGCCGTGTCGGCTCTCTCCGAACCACCCGCGATCGTCTTCGTGACCGCGGACGACGCGCGAGCGGTCGACGCCTTCGACCTGCGAGCCGCGGACTATCTGCTCAAGCCGCTGCGGGCGGAACGCCTCCGCCGCGCGGTCGACCGGGTGCTCGAACTCGGAGAGACCGCGGCGCCCGCCGCCGACGAGGTCCTGTCGGTCACGGTCGGGGCCGCCGTGCGCTTCGTGCATCGGTCGGACTTCCGCTGGGTGCAGGCACAGGGCGACTACTCCCGTCTGCACACCGGCGACGGGTTCGGGCATCTGGTCCGCATCCCGATCTCGGAACTGGAGCAGCGCTGGGCGGATGCCGGGTTCCTCCGAGTGCACCGGTCGTATCTCGTCGCAGGGGATGCCGTCACCGAAGCACGCCTGTCCGGACCCGAGCCGCAGGTGTCGGTCGGCGCGATCGTGCTGCCGGTCAGCCGGAGGCTGCTGTCCGCGGTCCGCGAGGCGCTCGTCCGCCAGGGGATGACGCGATGACGGGGCAGGGGCCACCTCGACGCGTGCGTGTCACGGCCCCGTCCGCGCCCGTGCGCGCGCCGCGATCGGCGGCGACCCGCGGGATCGCGCTCCCCGGCACAGCTGCGGACGATGCGGACGCGGTGTACGCCAGGGCGCTGCGCGTCAGCCAGCTCAGGCTCGCGCTGGGGACGGTGGCGGGGTTCGTCGTCGTGGCTACCGCGCTCACCCTCGTGCTCGCTCTCGTCCCCGAGATCGACGGCATCGTCCTGGCGGGGTTGCCGTTGTCGTGGCTGCTGCACGCATTTGCGTTCTATCCGATCATCGTGACCTTCGGCATCCTGTACGCGCGCGGGGCCGCGCGCAACGAACGGCGGTATCGCGCCCTGCGGGAGCGCGGATGAATCCCGTGCTGGATGTGATCGGCATCGCGGCGGTCGTGATCGCGACCCTTCTGATCGGCGTGTACGGGCTACGGGTGTCCCGCACGACGAGCGACTTCTTCGTGGCCTCACGGACCGTGCGGCCGGTCTGGAACGCATCGGCGATCAGCGGCGAGTACCTCTCGGCCGGAACGTTCCTGGGCCTCTCTGGGCTCGTCCTGCTGGACGGGTCCCGCGGCTTCTGGTTTCCGATCGGTTATGCGGCCGGGTACCTGCTCGTGCTCGTGTTCGCCGCGGCGCCGCTCCGTCGCAGCGGTGCCTACACGATCCCCGACTTCGTCGAGGCCCGGCTGGACTCCCGCAGGGCCCGGCGGGTCACGAGTCTCGCCGTCCTCATCATCGGATGGCTCTACATCGTGCCGCAGCTGCACGGCGCGGGCATCACGCTCGTCGTGGTGGCGGGACTGCCGCAGTGGGTGGGCGAGGTGTCGATCGCCGTCCTCGTCGCGGTCTCGGTCGCCGCCGGCGGGATGCGGGCCATCACCTACGTCCAGGCGTTCCAGTACTGGCTGAAGCTGGTGGCGCTGCTCATCCCCGTGTTCGTCATCGCGTTCGCGCTCACCGGCGGACCGCACGACATCGACCCGGCCATGGTGTTCCCCGCCGAGGCGGGCCCAGCCGGCTTCGACGCGTACGAGACCGTGTCCCTGATGGTGGCGCTGCTTCTGGGAACCATGGGCCTGCCGCATGTGCTCGTACGCTTCTACACGAGTCCGACCGGCGTGTCGGCTCGGCACACGACGGTCCTCGTCATCGTCATGGTCAGCGCGTTCTACGCCGTCTCCAGCGCCATGGGGCTGCTGGCGCGCATCGCGGCTCCTGATCTCGCGCTGCCGGGCATCGCCGACACCGCGGCGCTCGTGCTGCCGTCGCGCGTGCTGCCGGGGCCGGTCGGCGAACTGCTGACCGCCCTGATCGTCGCGGGTGCGTTCGCCGCCTTCCTCGCGACCTCGGCCGGGCTCGTGGTGTCGCTTGCCGGCGTCGTGAGCCAGGACGTCTTCTCCGGGTCCGTGCGTTCCTTCCGGCTCTCCGCACTCCTGTGCAGCGCCGTGCCGCTGGCGTTCGCGCTGCTGACGATCCCGGCGGGGCTCGGCTCGAGCGTCGGGATCGTCTTCGTGTTCGCGGCATCCTGTCTCTCGCCGGTGGTCCTGCTCGGTGTGTGGTGGCGCCGCCTGACGGCGCGCGGTGCCGTCGCGGGCATGGTGACCGGCGGCGCGTCGTGCGCCCTCGCGTTCCTCGTGCACGGGGCCGTGAACGGCGTGGGCGCGGCGGCGCCGCTGCTGGCACAGCCGGCGGCGTGGGCCGTTCCCCTCGCCACGGCCGTCACGGTGACCGTGTCGCTGCTCGACACGCGCGGTGCTCCGCCCCGCGCCGACCGCTACCTGGACCGGCTGCACACGCCGGAGCGAGTGTAGCCATTCGTCCATGGTGCGCGGACTGCGGTTCGCACTACCGTGATCGACGGTGCGGCAACGACGTCGCACCGTCGACCGTCGGGAGAGAGACATGGGACGAACCCGTCTCCGACTGGCAGCGGCCGCAACCCTGGCCGTCCTGTTCGTCGGATCCACAGCCACCGCAGTGCACGCGACGGAGGAGGTGACGCATCCCGCACCCGTCGAAGGAACGCCGGGCCACTACATCGTGGTGATGAAGGGCGATCCCCTCGCGACGTACACCGGTGAGGTCAAGGGTCTGCGCAGCACCAAGCCCGACACCGGCGAGCAGCTCGACGCGCGCTCCGCGAACTCGCAGAAGTACATCGCGCACCTGAAGAACGAGCAGCGCAAGCTCGCGCAGGACGCCGGTGTGACGCCGGACACGACCTATCAGGTCACGCTCAACGGGTTCAGCGCCGATCTCACCGGTGAACAGGTCGACAAGCTGCGCGCATCGAAGGACGTGTTCGGCGTCTTCGCCGACGAGATCCGGCATCCGGACGCCGTGACGTCCACCGAGTTCCTCGGGCTCGGCGACGACCGCAAGGGCAAGGGCGGCGTGTGGGAGGAGACCGGCGGCGTGGAGCACGCCGGCGAGGGCGTCGTCGTCGGAGTCATCGACACCGGCATCGCCCCGGAGCATCCCTCCTTCGACGGCGACAAGCTGAAGAAGAAGGACCACAAGAAGAGCAAGGGGCAGCCCTACACGGACGGCTCCTACGTCTACTTCGACAAGTCCGACGGAGCGACGTTCCGCAGTGCGATCGTCGAGGGTCAGGACTGGAACAAGCACGCGTACTCCACCAAGCTCGTCGGCGGACAGTACTTCTCCGCCGGTGCGGAAGCAGCCGGATTCGATTTCCAGTACGACTACCTGTCGCCCCGCGACGGTGACGGACACGGCTCGCACACCGCCAGTACGGCCGCGGGCGAGTTCGGTGTCGAGGCATCCGTCGAGGGCATCGACTTCGGAACGGTCTCCGGGGTCGCGCCGGCGGCCAAGGTCGCCGCCTACAAGGCCTGCTACGTGGGTCCGGATCCCCTGGTGACCACGGACGACATCTGCGCCCTGAGCGACCTGATCGCAGCCATCGACCAGGCCGTGGCCGATGGCGTCGACGTGATCAACTACTCGATCGGCGGCGGCTCGGCCACGACCGTGCTCGCGCCGGACGACATCTCGTTCTTCAACGCGGCCGCGGCGGGCGTCTTCGTCTCGGTGAGCGCCGGCAACGACGGCCCGGATGCCGCGACCGCGGACCACGCATCGCCCTGGTACACCACGGTGGCCGCATCGACGATCCCCACGTGGGAGGGCACGGTCGCGTTCGAGGGCTTCGCCGAAGCGGGCGCCAGCGTGTCCGTCCCGTTCGGCGAGAGCGTCACCGGGCCGTCGACCTACGCCGGCGACGCCGCAGCGGCCGACGGCGCCGCGTTGTGCCTTCCGGGCAGCCTGGACCCTGCCGCGGTCGCGGGACGCATCGTGGTGTGCGACCGCGGTGAGAACGCGCGCGCCGAGAAGTCGCAGGTCGTGAAGGATGCCGGAGGCATCGGCATGGTGCTCGTGAACGTGCCGGGCGGAGCGGACTCCCTCGACAACGACTTCCACGTCGTGCCGACCGTCCACCTGGCCGCCGCCCACCGCGAGGCGGTGCTGGCGTACGTCCAGGGCGGCACAGACCGGCCCATCACGCTCGTGGGGGAGAACACCACCGACGACGTGACGCCGACGCCGCAGATCGCCGGCTTCTCGAGCCGTGGTCCTATGAACGCCGACGGTTCGGACGTCATCAAGCCCGACATCGCGGCCCCCGGCGTCGCGATCCTCGCGGCGACGCACAACGCCCGGAAGGCGGAGCCGACCTTCGGCATCCTGTCCGGCACGTCCATGGCCGCACCGCACATCGCAGGCCTCGGTGCGCTCTACCTGTCAGAGCGGCCGGACACCGCTCCGGCGGAGATCAAGTCGGCGATGATGACGACCGCCTCGAACACGGTGGATGCATCCGGCGCCGAGATCACCGATCCCTTCGCGCAGGGAGCCGGTCAGGTCGAGTCGACCCGGTTCTTCGAGCCGGGGATGCTGTACCTGAACGGGCCGTCCGACTGGGCCGCTTTCCTCGAGGGCAAGCAGCTCGCGGAGTTCGACGGCATCGACCCGATCGACGGCAGCGACCTGAACCTCGCGTCGATCTCGATCGGCACGCTCACGAGCGAGCAGACGGTGACCCGCACGGTCACCTCGACCGGACCCGGCACGTACACCGCGTCCGCGGAGGTGCCGGGTCTCGACATCACCGTCGAGCCGTCGACGCTGACGTTCGGCGCGGCGGGGGAGACGGCGACCTTCACGGTCACGATCGACAACGTCGACGCCCCGGTCGAGGAATGGGCCACCGGTTCGCTCACCTGGACGGGCGAGGACCGAGAGGTCCGGTCGCCGATCGCGGTGTTCCCGGTCACGGCGGATGCTCCGGCCGAGGTCTCCGGCACCGGAGTCGAGGGCAGCGCGACCGTCGAGGTCACACCGGGCCTCACCGGCGAGCTGCCTCTCGCGTTGGCCGGCCTCACGCCGTTCCAGCTCCTCGTCGACGAGGCCAACCCCGTCGAGGGGCACTCGGGCGACGAGAACTCCGGCGACGCGAACAAGGACGTGTCCTGGATCGTCGACGTGCCGGAGGGCACGACCCTGTCGCGCTTCGACCTGGACTCGTCGGACGACGAGGGCAGCGACCTGGATCTGACGGTGTACCGCGTCGTCAGCCCCGAGGACCTGCGCTACTACCAGGTGTGGCAGTCGGCGACGGCGTCCGCGGACGAGCGGGTGACGATCCCGGCCCCCACGGCAGGGACGTACCTCGTCGTCGCCAACATGTACTCCACGACCGGCCCGATGACGTGGGACATGACCTACGCCAACGTGCAGCCGGAGGGCGAGGGAGCGTTCACGGCGACGCCGAACCCGCTGGATGCCGTGCGCGGTGAGCCGACGAGCTACGACCTGTCGTGGTCGGGTCTCACGGCGGGCACCGAGTATCTCGGGGTCGTGCAGTACGGCGACTCGGCGGTGCGGACGATCGTGACGGTCGACGCGCAGTAGCCGCTGCATCCGATCCGACGTCCGGATCGGTGCGAGTGTCCCTCCGGGGATGCCGCATCGATCCGGACGTTCCCGCGGAAGCCGCGCGGTCAGATCCGGCGACGCCGCGGCATCAGCCGCACGTGGGGCAGTTCGGGAGCCGGGATGCGCTCGTCGCCGTGCGCGATGACGTGGCCGAACCGCCCGGAGCCGGACTCCCAGTCCTCACGGGCCTCGACGATCTCGTCATGCGTGCGCGCGGCGAAGTTCCACCACATCACGAGATCCTCCTCGAACGGCTCGCCGCCGAGAAGGAAGAGCAGCGCTCCCTCTTCGCTCGTGACGCGGACGGCTTCCTGCGAGTCGCCGAGATAGAGCATGCCGTTGTGGTCGAGCGTCTCGCCGTCGAGCGCCGCATCGCCCTCGACGAGCACGACGGCATGCTCCCATTCCGGCCTCAGCGGCAGTGTGGCGCGGGCTCCCGCAGGCACCGAGATCTCGGTGCCCACGATCGGCGTGTGCACGGTCGCCGGGGATCGTACCCCGGCGAATTCGCCGAGGACCACGGTCGCCACGGCCCCCTCGTCCAGAGGGGCGGTCGGCAGCTCGGTGTGCTGCTCGAACCCGCCGGGGCCGTGCCGTGCGGACTCCGGAAGGACGACCCAGAACTGCAGAGCGTCGAGCGGGATCGGATCCTCGCCGAGCGAGTACTCCGAATGCGAGATGCCGTCTCCAGCGGTCATGAGGTTGAGCTGACCGCGGCGCAGCGTCACGTCGCTGTCGACCGAGTCCCGATGACGCATGTCGCCGACGAGTGGCCAGGTCACGGTCTGCAGCCCGATGTGCGGGTGCGGCTCGACGCGCATGCGCACCGGCCCCGGACCGAAGCGATCGAGGAAGCACCATGCGCCGACCGTGGGCAGGTCCTTGTGAGGGAGGGTCCGCAGCACGTTCATGGCACGGACTCCTCCGAGCGGCACCTCGCGCGGCTCGAGCGGGATGCGGCGTCGTCCGATCATGCTCCCGGCACCTGCGGCCAGCGGATCTCGGCGCCCGCGACCTCGTGCGTCTCGAGGTACTTCGCGATGTAGGGGCAGTACGGCACGATGGTGTCGCCGGATGCCGAGGCATCCGCGAGCGCGGCGGACGCGAGGACGCCGGCCAGCCCCTTGCCCTGGAAGGCGGGGTCGACCTCGGTGTGGGTGAAACGGATTTCTCCGGGGCGGCGCTCGAACTCGGCGAACCCGGCGAGCGTGTCGCCGAGGCGGATCTCGTAGCGGGAGGCCTCGTCGTTGCGGGTGACTGCGGTGTCGGTCATCGCGGCTCCTTTTCCGTCTGCGTCCAGACTAGGACGCCTGTGGAGGACCCGGGCGAGTGTCGGCGCCGACGGTTACGCTGGGGGGATGCCGCAGAATCCCCGTGACCCGTACGAGGACCTGCCCTTCCCGGACGAGCCGTGGGACAACGCGTACCCGCCGGAGCCCATGGACTGGGAGCCGCCCGCGGACGGCTGGGAGCCCCCGCTCGATTGGGGGCCCGGGCCCGCGACTGCCGTGCCGGCGCCCGCTCCGGCCGCGACTCCGAGCCGCTATCCGACAGCGCTGGAGGCGTTGCACACGGTCTTCGGGTACGACGCCTTCCGGGGCGACCAGGCGGCGATCGTCGATCAGGTGATCTCCGGCGGAGACGCCGTCGTCCTCATGCCGACCGGCGGCGGCAAGTCGATCACGTATCAGGTGCCCGCGCTGGTGCGCGAGGGCACCGGGCTCGTGATCAGCCCGCTCATCGCGCTCATGCACGATCAGGTCGACGCGCTGCGGGCCAACGGTGTCAGGGCCGCCTACCTGAACTCCACGCAGTCGATCGACGAGCGGCGCGAGGTCGAGCGGGCGTACGTCGCTGGCGAGCTCGATCTCGTCTACGTCGCCCCCGAACGGCTTTCGAGTCCGGCCACGACCGCCCTTCTGCAGCGCGGGACGCTGAGCGTCATCGCGATCGACGAGGCGCACTGCGTCTCCCAGTGGGGCCACGACTTCCGTCCCGACTACCTCGCCCTCGGTGACCTGGGCGAGCGGTTCCCCGGTGTGCCGCGGATGGCGCTCACCGCGACCGCGACGCGGGCCACGCATCAGGAGATCACCGAGCGACTGCACCTGGACGGCGCGGCGCACTTCGTAGCGAGCTTCGACCGCCCCAACATCCAGTACCGCATCGTCCCCAAGATCGACCCGCGCAAGCAGCTGGTGGCGTTCATCCGGTCGCAGCCCGAGAACGCCGCGGGCATCGTGTACGCGCTCAGCCGCAAGTCGGTCGAGCAGACCGCCGATTATCTGGCCGCGCAGGGATTCGACGCGCTGCCGTACCACGCGGGTCTGCCGGCCGAGGTGCGTGCGGCGAATCAGGCGCGGTTCCTGCGCGAGGACGGCGTCGTGATGGTCGCGACCATCGCGTTCGGAATGGGCATCGACAAGCCCGACGTCCGCTTCGTCGCGCACATCGACCTGCCCAAGTCCGTCGAGGGCTACTACCAGGAGACCGGCCGCGCTGGCCGTGACGGAGAGGCATCCGTCGCGTGGATGGCCTACGGCCTCGGCGACGTCGTCCAGCAGCGCCGGCTCATCGATCAGAGTCCCGGTGACCGCACCTTCAAGATGCGGATGGGGCAGCATCTCGACGCCATGCTCGCGCTGTGCGAGACGGTCCAGTGTCGCCGGCAGAACCTCCTGGGCTACTTCGGCCAGGATTCGCAGCCCTGCGGCAACTGCGACACGTGCCTCGAGCAGCCGGAGACGTTCGACGGCCTGATCCCGGCGCAGAAGCTGCTCTCGACGGTCGTACGGCTCAAGCGCGAGCGCAATCAGGCCTTCGGAGCTGGTCACCTCATCGACATCCTGCGGGGATCGTCGAACGACCGGGTCCGCAAGTTCGGTCACGATCAGCTCGCGACCTACGGCATCGGGGCGGACCTCTCCGATCAGGACTGGCGCAGCGTGGTCCGTCAGCTTCTCGCGCGCGGCATTCTCGTGGCTCAGGGCGACTACGGCACGCTCGCCCCGGGGGATGCCGCGGCCGGCGTCCTCCGCGGCGAGACCCCGGTCCCGCTGCGCAAGGACACGATGGGGCGCGTGAGCGGCGCCGGTCGCGCGCGCAAGGCGTCGGCGGCCGACACGCTCGGCGAAGGCGACCGCGGGCTGTTCGAGGCGTTGCGCTCGTGGCGTGCCGAGACCGCGCGCGAGCAGGGCGTGCCGGCGTACATCGTCTTCGGCGACGCGACGCTGCGCGCGCTCGCCGAGCACCGGCCGGCATCGCTCGCGGATCTCGACGGCATCACCGGCATCGGAGCCAAGAAGCGCGAGGCCTACGGGGACGCGGTCCTCGCCGTGATCGCCGCCGCCTGACGCCCCCGCCGTTCGTTGAGCGAGCGGAGCGAGTCGAAACGGGCTCGCGTCCGGGCCGCGTGGGTGCGTTTCGACTCGGTCGACTTCGTCGTCCTCGCTCAACGAGCGGGGTGGTGGCGGCTCGCCCCTTCCCTTTCCCGTCGTTCGTTGAGCGAGCGGAGCGAGTCGAAACGCGCTCCATCCGGAGTGCATCAGTCGTGAGCCCGTTTCGACTCGGTCGACTGCGTCGTCCTCGCTCAACGAGCGGGGGGGCGCCTTCCCTTTCCCGTCGTTCGTTGAGCGAGCGGAGCGAGTCGAAACGGGCCAACGTCTCGACTGTGTCGTCCTCGCTCAACGAGCGGGATGGCGCCCCGGCAATACGTCCGCCAGGTGCGCGGCGAGATGCTCGGCGACGTCCACGGCATCCCGGTCGTACAGCCACTGGTACTGCAACCCGTCCCACAGGGCGGCGAGCCAGATCGCCTCGTGCTCGGGATCCCGGTGCGCCGGCATCGATCCTTCGCGCTGGGCGCCGCGGAAGAGCTCGGCGAACCGGTCGATCACGTGGGTGAAGCGCGCCTGGAAGTGGCCGTGCGCAGGGTGCGAGGCGGGCACGGCCTCGCACGACAGCACCGCGTACACCTCGATGAGCCCCGGCGCGGTGGCGGCGTTGTCGGCGGCGCCGGCGGGCAGGCTGAGAAGCTCCGCCGTCGCCGTGTCCGCCGGGACGTAGGACGCGCGCGACTGGATGGTCCGATCGCGTTCGGCGAGGACGGCGCCGAGCAGCGCCTCCTTCGTCGGGTAATGGTGCATGAGCGTCGACTTGGACACGCCCACCTTCTCGGCGATCTCCCGCAGGCTGGTGTCCCCGTAGCCCTCGGCGGCGAACAGTGCCATCGCGTCGGCGAGGATCTTCGCGCGCTTGCGTCGTCCCGAGGCGTAGCCGATCTCGTCCTCGGCGGGCACGATGTCGACCATCGGCCGGAAGACGCCGGCCTCGGCATCCGGGGTCTCCCCCTCGGGATCGCGCCATCCCACCGGCAGCGCCCAGGACGCCTCGCGCTCCTCGAGCATCGTCACGACGTCGACACGGTCGGGGAGGTACTGCTCGATCAACTGCAGCCCGTCCCAGGCCGCGGCCGTCCGGATCGCCTCGCCGTGAGGGTCGCGATCGTCCGAGACGGTTCCGTGCAGGACGGCGTCCTCCATCACCTCCGTCGACATCGCCGTGACGCGGGCGTACCGGGCACGCATCAAGTCGTGGGCGGGATGCGACGGCGTCGACGCCTCCCCGGTCAGGGCGGCGAACAGGGCCAGGTACCCGCGGGTGCGTTCGTTCTGCCGCGCGATCTCGACGAACGGCAGCGCGCCGGGCTCGCTCGCCGCGACGACCCCGTCGTACAACTCGACGTTGGCGTCCTCGAGGCCGTCCACGACTGTGGCCAGCAGCTCGTCCTTGGACGCGAAGTGCTTGAGCAGCCCCGGATGGCTCACGCCCGCCGTCACGGCGATGCTGCGCAACGAGGTCGATCGGTAGCCGTACGCGATGAACATCTCTCGCGCGGCGTGCACGATCCGGGCGCGCGTCTGCGCCGTGCTCGCCTGGCGAGGCTTCGGTACAGCGACGATCATCCGGTCCTCCTCCGGCAGTCTACCGAGGTGCAGTTACCAATCAGACTGCTTTCAGTTACCAAACGGTCGGGTTTGATGTATTCTCATGGATGCAGCCGCGTCGCAGAGGACAAGCGGCACACCCGAGAGGACCTATTTCCCATGACAGAGATGTCATCCGCCGCGAGCGCCGCGGCCGTCGGAACGACCGGATTCAAGGCGCCGGGGACAACGCCGGCGAAGACTCCGCGCGGCTACACGCCGGCCCTGGCCGGAGTGAACTTCGGCGTCTATCTGGCGCTGCTGACGCCGGTGATGGTCGCCATGGCGTTCAAGATCCAGCACCTGGATGCCGCGAACGCGGACGCCAACCTCGGACTCGTCCTCGGCGTCGGCGCCTTCTTCGCCCTGATCTGCAACCCCCTGGTCGGGCGTCTCTCCGACCGCACGACGTCGCGCTGGGGCATGCGCCGGCCGTGGATCCTCGGCGGGTCCCTGGTGGGGCTCGGCGGCTTCGTCATCATCGGTGCAGCGACGTCCGTCTGGGTCGTGCTGCTGGCCTGGTGCCTCGTGCAGGGCGCCATGAACGCCGTGCTCGCCGCGGCGAACGCGACCATCCCGGACCAGTCGCCGGTGGCGAGCCGCGGCAAGGTGTCCGGCGTCGTCGGGATCGCGACCCCGCTGGGCATCCTCGCGGGAAGCTTCATCGTCAACTTCCTGCCCGGCGACTTCGAGCGCTTCGTCGTCCCCGGTGCGATCGCCACGATCCTCGCGATCGTGTTCGTGCTGGTCCTGAAGGATCGCCGGCTCGAGCAGAAGCCCGCCGAGCGGTTCACGATCGGCATGTTCTTCAGCTCGTTCGTGTTCAACCCGCGCAAGAACCCCGACTTCGGGTGGACGTGGCTGACGAAGTTCTTCGTCATGTTCGGCTACGCGGGCATCGCCACCTACCTGCCGTACTACCTCCAGGCGAAGTTCGCGCTGGGGGAGCAGGAGGCCGTCACCACGATCCTCTTCGCCAACATCGCGTCGACCCTGGCCATGGTCGTCTCGTCCCCGATCGCCGGAATCCTGTCCGACCGGTTCGGCAAGCGCCGCCCGTTCGTCGCCGTCGCGGGTGTGGTCATGGTATTCGGACTGGTGCTGCTCGCGACCGCGCCGAGCATCGCGGTCGTGATCATCGCGCAGGCCATCATCGGCTTCGGCGCCGGGTCCTTCCTGTCGGTCGATCTCGCGCTGGCGACGCAGGTGCTCCCGAACCCGGATGACACCGCGAAGGACCTCGGCGTGCTGAACATGGCGAACGCGCTGCCGCAGTCGATCGCGCCCGCCATCGCCCCCGCGATCATCGCGATCGGTGCGGCGACGCCGCTCGGCGGCTACACGGTCTGGTACCTCTTCGGCGCCCTAGTGGCGCTGGCCGGTGCCGTCCTCGTCTATCGGATCAAGGGAGTCAAGTGATGACGGATGTCGCGAACCGGACGGCCGAGACGGCTGCTGTGACCGACCGCCCCTGGCTCGACGCGAGCCTGCCGGTCGACGAGCGCGTGAGTCTCCTGCTGGACGCCATGACGATCGAGGAGAAGGTCGGGCTCTTCTTCCACACCATGATCGCGATCGCGGACGTCGACGAGCCGAACGCCGCCTTCGGTCTGCCGTCGGCGCGGGAGTTCGTCGAAGGCCGGAAGATGACGCACTTCAATCTGCTGGGCGCTGCGCCGACCGGCCGTGAGATCGCCGCCTGGCAGAACGAGATCCAGCGGCTCGCGGCATCCACCCGGCTCGGCATCCCCGTGACGCTGTCGACTGATCCGCGTCACTCGTTCAGCGACAATCCCGGCGCGGCGATCATGGCGGGGCCCTTCTCGCAGTGGCCCGAGACGCTCGGTCTCGCGGCGATCCGCGACGAGGAGCTCGTCGAGCGCTTCGGCGACATCGCCCGTCAGGAGTACACCGCCGTGGGGCTGCGCGTGGCGCTGCATCCTCAGGTGGATCTCGCGACCGAACCGCGCTGGGCGCGCCAGACCGCGACGTTCGGCGAGGACGCCGAGCTGGCCGGGCGCCTCGGCGCGGCGTACATCCGCGGCTTCCAGGGGCAGTCGTTCGGACCGGGATCCGTCTCGACCATGACGAAGCACTTCCCGGGCGGCGGCCCGCAGAAGGACGGCGAGGATCCGCACTTCGCCTACGGTCGCGAGCAGGTCTATCCGGGCGGGCGGTTCGAGCTGCACCTGAAGCCCTTCGCAGCGGCCTTCGAGGCGGGCACGCGGCAGATCATGCCGTACTACGGGATGCCGGTGGGCACCGAGTACGAGGAGGTCGGATTCGGGTTCAACAAGTCGGTCATCACCGGGCTCCTGCGGGAGCGCTTCGGCTTCGACGGTCTGGTCTGCACGGACTGGGGGCTCATCACGGATGCCGAGATCTTCGGCGATCCCCACCCGGCGCGCGCCTGGGGTGTCGAGCATCTGTCTCCGAAGGAGAGGATGCGGAAGATCCTGGATGCCGGGGCCGACCAGTTCGGCGGGGAAGCCTGCCCGGACCTGCTGCTCGAACTCGTCGCGGACGGGGCGGTCTCCGAGGAGCGCCTGGACGTGTCGGCCGCGCGCATCCTGCGCGAGAAGTTCGAACTCGGACTGTTCGAGAATCCGTACGTGGACGAGGACGCCGCCGACGAGATCGTCGGCCGGTCGGACTTCCGTGCCGCCGGTGAGGCCGCGCAGCGCGCGTCCGTCACCGTGCTGACGAACGACGGCACGCTGCCGGTCGCCTCGGGGCGGAAGGTGTACGTGGAGGGGATCGAGCCGGAGACCGCCGCGCAGTACGGCGAGGTCGCCTCGAGCCCGGAGGAGGCGGATGTGGCGATCCTGCGTCTGAAGGCTCCCTACGAGCAACGGGAGACGGCGTTCGAGAACTTCTTCCACGCGGGCTCTCTCGCCTTCGGCGATGACGTCATCGCGCACGTTCGCGCCGTCGCGGCGGCGGTCCCGACCGTCGTCGACGTGCTCGTCGACCGTCCGGCGATCCTCACCGAGATCGCGGAGGCGGCCGCCGCGGTGACGGTGAACTGGGGTGCCTCCGCGGCGGCGCTGCTGGACGTGCTCACCGGCGCAGCCGAGGCTCGGGGGCGGCTGCCGTTCGACCTCCCGCGATCCATGGCGGCCGTGGAGGCGTCGCGGCCCGACGTGCCGTTCGACACGGCCGACCCGCTGTTCCGGTTCGGGCACGGTCTGGTCATCTGACGATCGTATTCCGTTTTCTGCATGTGATGATTCGAAGGAGAATCCCTGATGTCCGCACGCCTGCATTCACCGCGCTCCGTCACCGTGGCGACGACACTCGTCCTCGCCGCGTCGCTCGCCGCCTGCTCATCCAGCGCTCCGTCTGAGCCGGAGGAGCAGGCGGGAGCCGACACGGTGACGATCTATCTGACCCGGCACGGAGAGACCATGCTCAACGAGCTGGATCGCGTGCAGGGCTGGTCCGACAGTCCGCTCGTCGGCGCCGGTGAGGAGGTGGCGGCGGATCTCGGCGAGGGGCTGGCCGAGGCGGGCGTGGAGTTCACGGCCGCCTACTCGGCCGACATGGTGAGGCACTTCAGCACGGCGACCATCGCCCTGGAAACAGCGGGCTCCGACCTCGATCCGATACGGGACGAACGTCTCCGGGAGGTGTCCTTCGGCCGGTTCGAGGGGGCCGCGAACGAGGAGATGTGGTCGTTCGCGGCATCCGAGCTCGGGTACAGCGATGCGGGATCCATGCTCGGCGACGGGGCGTTCCTCGAGGCGCTCGACGCGATCGCGGCGGGATCCGACGGCTCGGATCTGACGGCCGAGACGGCGGCCGAGGTCGGCGAAAGGGCGGTTGCCGCGCTCGAGGACATCGCGGAGTCCACGGCCGAGGACGGCGGCGGGAACGTGCTCGTCGTCTCCAGTGGGATCACGATCATGGTCGCACTCGGGACGTTGGGCGCCGACCTGAGCGGGGTGACCGCGGGGATCGAGAACGCCGCTGTCAGCGAGCTCGTGTACGAGGACGGCGAATGGACGGTCGAGACCGTCAACGATCTGAGCTACGTCGAGGCCGGGGCGGGAGACTGAACCGGAGAAATTCTCCGAGCGTTCATCTGAGGGCGTGATCCGCGGGAATTCGCGGATCACGCCCTCTTTCGGTCTTCGCGGCTTCCGTCACAAATGTCATCACTTCGACATGTCGTCTGGACTTCTCAGCCGACATACCGAAATACTGACTCGTGAACACGAGCCTTGTCGACGAGGTGTCGACGCCTGGGGAGGGTCTTGTGGCGCGGAGAGATCCGCATCACGGGAGGGCTGTATATGGAAAACAAGGGGAGAGCTCTGCGCAAGCGCAGAGCCTTGGCGGTCGGCGCAGTCGGTGCGCTGATCGTCGGACACGTGCTCGGCGCCACTGCGGCGTTCGGTGCTGAGTCCGACAACTCCGAGGCAGAAGGCCGGTTGATCACGGGGAACACCTCCGCGCTCGACCTGAACTCTGTCGTCGAACTGGCCGGCGCCTATAGCGCCGACCCGAGTGCTCCGGGTGAGGTGAATCACCCGCTGTCGGCCGAGATCCTGAATGCTCTGGACATCGATCTCGGAGACGGACTGCAGCTGTTCGGCGAGAACGGCATCGTGGGTGTGGGTGCGCTCGGACAGTTCGCGAGCACGGCCGAGGGCGCGGCTCCGCTCGCGTCCGCCGGCCTGGTCAACGCCGACGGCAGCATCGCCGTCGGCACCGGCGATCCGTCCGAGAATGCGTACGTCGATCTCGGCCCGATCCTCGCGGGGGCCGGCCTCGACGCGCTGCTCGACGATGCGCGCCTGGAGCTCGGAGCGATCTCAGCACTGGCCACCACCGAGGCGGGGGAGCCGACCGGTGACTACCAGATCGCGAACGGCACGCTTCTGCTGACGAGTCCGACTCTCGCGGGTCTCTCCGGCCAGCTCGTCGGTACGCTGGGTCAGGTCTCCGACCCGATCAACGCGCTCGCCGGTGCTGACGGTGTCATCGCCGATACCGTGGATCCGCTGCTGGATCCGCTGGTCGAGACGCTCAACACGCTGCTGCTCGGCATCGGCTCGGTCGATGACCTCGGTGTGACCGCGACGGTGGACCTCGACCTGGAATCCGCCGTCCAGTCCGCGCTCGCGGAGCCGCTCACCTCGGACGACAGCGTCCTGACGATCGACCTGTCGACCGGAACGGTGAGCGTCGACCTGGCGCGTCTCGTGGCTGACACGCAGGGCGGGGATTACGACGGCACCCTCAACGGGCTGCCGGTCAACACCGAGCTGCTCGACCCCGATCTCGTCCAGGCGACCCTCGACGGGGCCATCGGCAGCACGCTCGACCAGATCCCGGCGCTTCTCGTGAACGTGGTGACCGACGCGCTGCACGCGGCGGACGTGAACGTCGCGATCACCGGTGAGATCGGCAGCCTGCTCGGATCGATCGGTGACGTCGACATCCAGCTCTCCGGAACGCTCGGCGACTTCGTCGGTGCAGAAGGATCGCAGGCGCCTGTCGTCGACACGGACGGCACCAGTGTCGTCGGCCTCCCGGTCGGCACGCTTCTCGAGCCGATCCTCCAGACGGTCACCGGGACGATCCTGCCGGCCCTCGTCACGCCGCTGTCCGGCGCGATCACCGACGAGGGGACGCTGGACACGATCTTCCGTCCGATCGTCGAGACGGCGAACACGGCACTCCAGCCGCTGTTCGGGCTCGTCACGAACAACCTGCTGTCCCTTACCGCGAACGTGCAGGAGAACCCGGGAGACTTCACCGACGCCGCTGGCTTCGACGAAGGCTCGTTCACCCAGCGCGCGCTGCAGCTGACACTGCTGCCGGCCGCGTCGACTCCTCTGCTCCAGCTGTCGCTGGCTTCGGCGACGGTGCGTGCCGAGGCGGTCGCCGAGGTCGCGATCACCTCGCCGAGCGACGGAACCACGATCACGGTCGACACCGCTGACGCCACGACGCCGCTCGAGGTCACTGGCACCGGTGAGCCCGGCGCGAGCATCACGGTGTCGATCCCCGGGGTCGGCGACCAGACGACCACCGTGGACGTCGATGGCAACTGGACCGTCACGTTCCCCGCGGTTCCCGTGGGCGAGCACACCATCACGGCCACGCAGGACGGCGGGAGCACCGACACTGTCGGCGTGATCGTCGAGGTCGATGCCGCTGCCGACGCGGATGCTGATGTCACGGACGCGGATGCCACGGATGCTGACGCGACGGATGCCACGGATGCGACCGATGCTGACGCGACGGACGCGGACGCCACGGATGCCACGGATGCTGACGCGACCGATGCTGACGCGACCGACGCTGACGCGACGGATGCTGACGCCACGGATGCGACGGATGCTGACGCGACGGACGCGGACGCCACGGATGCGACGGACGCGGATGCCACGGATGCTGACGCGACCGATGCTGACGCGACGGACGCGGACGCCACGGATGCGACGGACGCGGATGCCACGGATGCTGACGCGACCGATGCTGACGCGACCGACGCTGACGCCACGGATGCGACGGACGCGGATGCCACGGATGCTGACGCGACCGATGCTGACGCGACGGATGCTGACGCCACGGATGCGACGGACGCGGATGCCACGGATGCTGACGCGACCGATGCTGACGCGACGGATGCTGACGCGACGGATGCGACGGACGCGGATGCCACGGATGCTGACGCGACCGATGCTGACGCGACGGATGCTGACGCGACGGATGCTGACGCCACGGATGCGACGGACGCGGACGCCACGGATGCGACGGATGCTGACGCGACCGATGCTGACGCGACCGATGCTGACGCGACCGACGCTGACGCGACCGACGCTGACGCGACGGACGCGGACGCCACGGATGCGGACGCCACGGATGCCACCGATGCCGACGCGACCGATGCGGACGCGACGGACGTCAACGCCGATGCGACGGACGCCGATGCGACGGACGCCGATGCAGCGGACGCGGACGCGACCGACGCTGACGCCACCGACGACGGCACGGCTGTCGAGATCGAGGTCACGGCACAGGTTCCGGTCCTCGAGGTCGGCGACACGCAGACCGCTGTCGGCACCGGATTCCAGCCCGGCGAGACCGTGACGGGAACGATGAACTCGGACCCGCTGGCTCTCGGTACGCAGGTCGCGGACAGCAACGGCACGGTGACGTTCACGTGGAAGATCCCTGCAGGAACCGACCTCGGAACGCACAGCGTGACGCTGTCCGGCGCCGAGTCCGGCTCTGACAGCGACACGTTCCGCGTGGTCGCCGACGGACTCGCCACAACCGGTCTCGACACCGGTCTGGCTGTCCCGATCGGCATCGTCCTGGCCGCTCTCGGCGCCGCGGGCATCGTCATCGGTCGTCGCAAGCTGACCGCCTGACGCATCCTGTCACCCATGACCGGAGGTGATCCCGCCGCACGGCGGGGTCACCTCCGGCGTCCCCGGCTCGACCGGCTCACCCGCTCGAAGGAATCCGTTGCAGAAGAAGTCCTCGCGAACCGACCTGTCCCGGGGCGCGCGTGCCTCGGGCATCGTCGCCACCGTGATCGCCCTCGTCATCGCCGTCGTGACCGTGCTCGTGCTGACTCCGTCCGGCACACCGCTGCGCAGTGAAGTCCGATCCGTCGCCCTGCCGTACTTCGGCCAGACCTGGCGCGTGTTCGCCCCCGGCATCCTCAAGTCGAATCGAACCCTCGAGATCCGCGCTCAGTGGCGCGATGAGAACGGCGATCTGGTCAAGTCCGGCTGGGTTCCGATCACCGAGCTCGAGCAGCGCACCGTCACTGGCAACACGGCGCCCTCGCGTATCCAGAAGGCGACCTGGAACGCGACCGCGGAGCTCATCAAGCGCTACAACGCGCTCGACGAAGAGCAGCGCGAGCGGGTGCGCGACACGTTCATCGAGGTCGAGGGCGACGGCTTCCAGCCGATCCCCGTCGAGCAGCTCATCGAGGAGATCGGAACGGATGACCCGGATGTGATCCGCTATCTCCGGCTCGACTACATGCTGATGCGTCTGTCCACGCTCTACGCGACCGCGGGATTCGGACGCGACATCGAGCGCGTGCAATGGCGCACGGTCGGCGAGCGCCCCAACGACTTCACCCATCGTTTCGACGACGAGGCGCAGTTCGAGACCGCCGTCACCACATACGGATGGCGTCAGTCCGACGTCGCCATCGACGCGCAGGTCGTCGAGACCTACCGCGGCATCATCGAGCGCTACCACGGCGCGGACTGGTTCGAGGAGGCCGCTGATGTCGCTGAATGAGCGATTCGACGGATGGCTGCGATGGCTCACTGCCACCCAGCACAACCTGCGCAGCTTCTCGATCCTGCGCATCATCTTCGGCGCAGGCCTCCTGCTGACCCTCGTCCCGAGCATCCCCGACCGCTCGTACCTGTGGGGTCCGGCTTCGTTCTGGGTGGATCCCGAGGCGCGCCGGCGTGGCTACATCACCTTCGACGTGCTGATCTCGAAGAGCGATCCGGTGCTGTTCGATGTGGCCTTCTTCGCTCTCGTCGCCCTGGTGCTGCTGTTCACGGTCGGCTTCGCCACGCGTTTCGTGACGCCGGTGATGCTGATCATGCTGGTGTCACTGCAGTCCAACAACCCGTACGTCCTCAACGGAGGGGACACCCTCTACCGGATCACGCTGCTCTTCCTCGTGTTCGCGAACCTCAGCGCCCACTTCTCCGTGGATGCCTGGCTCGCGTCGCGCCGGCGAGAGCCCGCGGGAGGACGCCGCACTCTGGCGCCGGGACACGTCGTCAACAGTGCTCACAATGCCGCGCTGATCCTGTGCTGCTTTCAGATCATCGTCGTGTATGTCGTTTCAGGCATATGGAAGCTCACGGGGGACGACTGGCCGGCCGGGACCGCACTCTTCTACTCCCTCCGCATCGATGCGTTCATGGCGTACCCCGCGTTCAACGAACTGCTGTGGCAGTCCTCGCTGCTCATCTACGTCGCGACGTTCATCGCTCTGTGGGCGCAGACGCTCTTCCCGCTCGCGCTGCTGTGGCGCCCCTCCCGCATCGCCGTGCTCCTCACCCTGATGTTCATGCACCTCGGGATCGCGGTGCTGCTCGGGTTGTGGCCGTTCTCGCTGGCGATGATCGCCCTCGACATGCTGTTCATCCGCGATTCCAGCTGGGTGCGATTGGATGGCTGGATGAGGTCGCGCCTCATGCGGTGGCGGGGCAGGCGCAGAGCGACGAAGACGAACACTGCTGCATCAGTTCCGATCAGCTGATCGCGTACGCCTCCGTGTGCACGTGCACTGTCGCGGCGTCGCGCAGCAGCTTCGAGACGGGGCAGCGCGCGTGCGCGGCCGCGAGGATCTCGTGCGCCTCGGCATCCGAGGCTCCCTCGATCGACAGGTAGCCGTCGACGCGGAACTCGTAGCCCGGTCCCGGCACGGCCGGGTGCAGTTCGACCTCCACGCGCACCGCCGTGCGCCGGGCCCCGGCGACGATCACCTGAGCCGTGCCGTTCAGGCAGGTCGCCCACGCCAGGGCGAGCAGCTGCTCCGGATCGGTGGCTTCGGCATCCCGATTGGTCCCCAACGGTGAGGAGACCGCGACGGCGAGTCCACCGGAGACGGCGCTGACCCCGTCCGCTCCGGTGCGGTTGACGGCCTCGGTGCGGTACACGGCGCTCATGCTCCCACCGTACGACGCCGAACGGGCATGACGATTCGTGACGCCCGATGACGTCGATCGACGCACGGCGTCCTAGCGTTGGCGATCATGAGCCTCGACCAGACGACCACCGCGCCCGCGGTCATCCGCACGGCGCGAGACGTGCACGCGCTGCTCGCGGAGAAGGGATCCCAGGGCACGAAGACGAAGGCGATCATCGTGCTCGCCCTGGGCGGCATCTTCATGGACGCCTACGACTTCTCCTCCCTCGCCTTCGGCATCACCGCCGTCAAGGAGGAGTTCGGCCTGGACCCGCTGATGACCGGCATCGTGAACGCCGCCATCATGGTGGGCTCGGTGGTCGGTGCCGTGTTCGGCGGCATGCTGGTCGACCGGTTCGGCCGCTACAAGCTGTTCATGGCGGACATGGCGTTCTTCGTCGTCGCCGCGATCGGCTGCGCCCTCGCACCGAACGAATGGGTGCTCATCTTCTTCCGCTTCGTGATGGGCATCGGCGTCGGCCTCGACCTTCCCGTCGCCATGGCCTTCCTCGCTGAGTTCTCCAAGCTGCGCGGCTCCGGCAGCCGGTCGCAGCGCGTGAACGCGTGGTCTCCGGCCTGGTACATCGCCACCGGGTTCGGCTACCTGCTGGTGCTTACGGTGTTCCTGCTGCTTCCGGTCGCGCAGCACGGCATCCTGTGGCGCGTCGTGGTCGGCTTCGGTGCCGTGCCGGCGATCATCGTGCTGCTGGTGCGACGCAAGTACATGGCCGAGTCGCCGCAGTGGCTGGCCGACCAGGGAGACCTGCGCGGTGCCGTGGACGTCATGCGTTCGCACCACGGCCTCGACGTCGAGCTCGCCGAGGGTGCCGACACCACCCGCACCACGAAGGCGCGCACCGGGCACTGGCGGCAGTACGGCGAGCTGTTCGCCGCCCGCTACCGGCTGCGCACGATCGCCGCCCTGTGCGTGTCGGTGTTCTCGACCTTCGGGTACAACGCGGTGGCGTACGGCACGCCGCTGATCATCTCGATGCTCTTCCAGCAGGGTCCGCTCGTCACCATCCTTTCGGCTCTCGTCATCAATCTCGGCTTCGGTGCGGCCGGAGGCATCCTCGGCGTCGGCCTGGTCAACCGTCTCGGCGCCCGGCGACTCACGATCATCGGATTCGCGATCCAGGCGGCGTCGCTCATCACGCTCGCGATCGTCGGCATCCCGACCGGCGCCCTGGTGATGATCTCGATCGCTATGCTCGCGGCTTTCGTGTTCGCCCAGGCCGGCGGACCCGGCGCGAACCTGATGAGCTATGCGACGCTGTCCTACCCGACGCGACTGCGCGGCGTCGGCGTCGGTTTCAACGAGGCCGTCAAGCGCGTCTTCTCCATCGCCTCGCTGGTGTTCTTCCCCGTGCTGGCTGCGGCGCTGTCGACCGGCGTGTTCTGGATCGTCGCGCTCGCACCGCTGGCGGGTCTCATCGCCCTGCTGGTCATCACCTGGGATCCCACCGGCAAGGACGTCGACGCCGAGGACGCGCTCGACTGAGCATCCGTCGGCATCTGTGGGGACGCGACAACGCCTGCCGACCTCGCGGGGCGTCCCGGTTGGACCAAATCCACAGCCGAGTTCCGTGGTCGTTGTCGCAGATCTACCATCGAAGCATCCTGATTGCCTCCGAGAGGAAGATCCATGGTCGACGCCGCCGTCCGCCCCCAGACCGCTCCCACCGATGAGAACGCCCCGCGCATCGACATCCCGGGTGTGAACGAGCTGCTGCTCGGAACGTGGGCCGACACCCGACGTCATGCCCGCGAGATGATCAAGGACTCGGCCTTCTGGCGCAAGGACGAACTCGGCAAGGACGAGCACCGCGAGCGGGTGCTGAGCCAGCTGCACCTGCTCGTCGAGAACCGCGCCGTGCACCGCGCGTTCCCCAAGCGGTTCGGCGGCGAGGAGGACAACGGCGCCAACATCGCCGGCTTCGAGGAGCTCGTCGCCGCGGATCCCAGCCTGCAGATCAAGTCGGGAGTGCAGTGGGGGCTCTTCGGTTCGGCCATCCTGCAGTTGGGCACGGCCGAGCATCACGAGAAGTGGCTGCCCGGCGTCATGGACCTGACGATCCCCGGCGCGTTCGCGATGACCGAGATCGGGCACGGGTCGGATGTCGCGGCCGTCGGCACCACGGCGACGTACGACCCGGACACCGAGGAGTTCGTCATCCACACGCCGTTCCGCGGTGCGACGAAGGAGTACCTCGGCAACGCGGCGCTGCACGGCATCGCCGCCACCGTGTTCGCCCAGCTCATCACGAACGGGGTCAACCACGGCGTCCACTGCTTCTACGTCCCGCTGCGCGGAGAGGACGGCCAGGACCTGCCCGGCATCGGACGTGAGGACGACGGCCTCAAGGGCGGACTCAACGGCATCGACAACGGCCGCCTCAGCTTCGACCAGGTGCGCATCCCGCGCACCAACCTGCTGAACAAGTACGGCGACGTCGCCGCGGACGGCACCTACACGAGCTCGATCGACAGCCCCGGGCGCCGCTTCTTCACGATGCTCGGGACCCTCGTCCAGGGACGCGTCTCCCTGGACGGAGCGTCGTCCTGGGCATCCGCACTGGGGCTCAAGATCGCGATCACCTACGCGACCCAGCGCCGGCAGTTCGACGGCGCCGACGGGCAGGAGGTCGTGCTCCTCGACTACAGGAAGCACCAGCGGCGCCTGCTGCCGCGTCTTGCGACGACCTATGCGCAGATCTTCGCGCATGACGAGTTCCTGCAGAAGTTCGACGGCGTCTTCTCCGGGCGCACCGACACCCCGGACGACCGGGAGGACCTCGAGACCCTCGCCGCCGCCCTCAAGCCGCTGTCCACGTGGCACGCGCTGGACACGCTCCAGGAGGCGCGCGAGGCGTGCGGCGGAGCCGGGTTCATGTTCGAGAACCGTCTGGTGGGACTGCGTGCTGACCTCGACATCTACGTCACCTTCGAAGGCGACAACAACGTGCTGCTGCAACTGGTCGGCAAGCGCCTCCTCACCGACTACGCGCGCCAGTTCCAGGGCAAGGATGCCGCGGCGCTCGCCAAGTACGCGGTCGGCCAGACCGCGGGGAAGGTCTTCCACGGCGCGGGACTGCGCGCGCTCGGGCAGGCCGTCGCCGATCTCGGTTCGACGGCGCGCTCGGTGGAGCTCGGGCTGCGGGAGGAGCAGCAGCACCAGCTGCTGACCGAACGCGTGCAGCAGATGGTGGCCGACATCGCCGGGCGCCTGCGTCCGGCCGGCAAGGACAAGGCGCTCGGCGAGAAGCTGTTCAACGAGAACCAGGCGGAGCTGATCGAAGCGGCTCGCGCGCACGGCGAGCTCCTGCAGTGGGAGGCCTTCACGGATGCCGTGCACGGCGTCACCGATCAGGGCACCCGGCAGGTGCTCACGTGGCTGCGGGACCTGTTCGGCCTGCACCTGATCGAGAAGCACCTGTCCTGGCACCTCATCAACGGGCGCCTCTCGACGCAGCGCGCCGCCGCCGTGTCGAGCTACATCGACCGGCTCTGCGCACGGCTGCGTCCGCATGCGCTGGACCTGGTCGACGCGTTCGGGTACGAGCCTGAGCACGTCCGCGCGCCCATCGCGTCCGGCGCAGAGCAGCAGCGTCAGGACGAGGCCCGCGCGTACTACGCCGAGCTCGAGGCATCCGGTCGTGCCCCGATCTCCGAGAAGGCGCTGAAGGCGAAGAAGCGCTGACTCCCGGTCCTGCTGTGCGCGATAGCGTGGGCGGATGACTTCGCTCATCTCCGGATCCGATGGCCGGACACGCTGCGCCTGGGTCGGATCGGATGCCGAGTACGAGCGCTACCACGACGAGGAGTGGGGGCGGCCGCTGCACGGCGATCGCGCGCTCTTCGAGAAGATGTCGCTCGAGGGGTTCCAGGCCGGACTCAGCTGGATCACGATCCTGCGCAAGCGTCCCCGATTCCGCGAGGTGTTCGCCGGGTTCGAGCCCGAGCGCGTCGCGCTGTTCGACGACGAGGACGTCGAGCGGTTGATGGGGGACGCCGGCATCATCCGCAACCGCGCCAAGATCGAGGCCACGATCGGCAACGCCCGGCTCGTGGCCTCCATGGCCGACGGGGAACTGGACGCGTTGATGTGGTCGTTCGCCCCGGCGCCGAGACCGCGCCCGCGGGAGTTCGCCGACGTCCCGGCGGTGACACCCGAATCGACCGCCATGAGCAAGGAACTGCGTCGGCGCGGTTTCCGCTTCGTCGGAGCGACCACGATGTACGCGCTCATGCAGTCGTCCGGCATGGTCGACGATCACGTCGAGGGTTGCTGGCGCGCCGCCTGATCGGGTGGGCAGTTCTCCCCATCCGCGTTCCCAGGAGCCCTGGTTAAGATGGCCGGGGCATGTCCGCGCCCAGAGCGAACGCGCCGCGTTCGATGACGACCGAACTGTCCCAGGGGGGAACCAGCCGAATGAAGGTGCTGAGCTGGGTCCGTGCGCGCCCGAAGACGCTGGCCTCGGCAGCCGCCGTCACGGTCGCGGCG
>NZ_JAHZUT010000040.1:0-557 GCF_022788845.1 Microbacterium sp. CIAB417
CAGCTAATCCAGTAGTGCTAAGCGCCCGAACCTTCACACCGTCACCTTCGGGTGGCATCGTGTTGGGGAGCGCGTGACCCCGTTCTGGTGCGGCTAGCGTATTAACAGGTGTGACGCAGGAAGGTAGTCCATGCCAGGCGATGGTTGTCCTGGTGCAAGTGCGTAGGCCGAGTCATAGGCAAATCCGTGACTCGTACAGGCTGAGACACGATGCGGATGAAAAGTGGATGATCCTATGCTGCCGAGAAAAGCATCGACGCGAGGTTCTAGCCGCCCGTACCCCAAACCGACTCAGGTGGTCAGGTAGAGAATACCGAGGAGATCGAGAGAATCGTGGTTAAGGAACTCGGCAAAATGCCCCCGTAACTTCGGGAGAAGGGGGGCCTTCGACGTATTAGGACTTGCTCCGAAAGCGTTTGGAGGCCGCAGAGACTAGTGGGTAGCGACTGTTTATTAAAAACACAGGTCCGTGCTAAGTCGCAAGACGATGTATACGGACTGACGCCTGCCCGGTGCTGGAAGGTTAAGAGGACCGGTTAGCCGCAAGGCGAAGCTGA
>NZ_JAHZUT010000041.1:0-527 GCF_022788845.1 Microbacterium sp. CIAB417
TGACCGCTCCGGTGAACTATGCGCCCCTCTACGAGCCGCCCGCACCAGTCGCCGACTGGAACCCGCTCGCGCAGATCGTGCAGATCTTCGCCGAGGACAACGGATGGCCGTACTATCCACTCGCCACCCTTCAGCCCCTTCCGGGCGTGATCTTCCGCGAACGCGACGGCCGACCGCGCTTCATGCAGCGCTCCGTCAACATCGTGCGCATCCCGGGACCACCGCTGACCGAGATCGGCAACAGCTTCTACACCGAGATCGCGGTGGGCAACCAGTTCACGCAGAGCTGGGGGTACGTCGCCCTGGAGCTGGAGACCACGGCACCGCCTCTGGTGCTCGCGAACCAGCGACTCTCCCGTCGCTCACCACTGCCCTCGCTGCCCGACGTCAAGCCCATGCCGTTCCAGAACCAGGACCGATTCCTGCTGTACGCCGACCCCGGCGCCTTCGCATGGGCGGACTGGCTGTTCGACGACGAAATCCAAGCGCTCCTCGACGACGGCACGCTCGGCTTCCACGTCGAGATC
>NZ_JAHZUT010000042.1:0-492 GCF_022788845.1 Microbacterium sp. CIAB417
CGGGCAGGTCAACGTCGCCCCCGGGGAGTCGGCGGTCGAGCTGGATCTGGCCGAGCTCACGGACGATCCCGATCCGGAAGACCAGGGCAAGCACACGTTCGACTATGTCAGCGGCGCCACCGACGGCATCTCCGCGCGCATCGACGGTACCGAGCTGCTGGTCGAGGCGTCGTCCAACACCGCCAAGGGAACGGCTGCGACCCTCACCATCCGTGTCTCGGACGGGGAGACCGAGCCCATCGAAGGAACGGTCGACGTGACGGTGACGGCGTCGACGCGCGAGCTCCCGACGGCCAACACCGACACGTTCCCGGAGACGAACCAGGGCGAGACGATCACTGTCTCTCCGCTCGACAACGACGTGAACCCGTTCGAAGGCGAGGGCGATCTCCGGCTGATCCGCGCCGAGGTGGAGAGCGGCGACGGATCCATCACGGTGGTCGGCGATCAGGTCGAGGTGACTCCTGCCCAGTCCTTCGTCGGCACGCTGGT
>NZ_JAHZUT010000043.1:0-492 GCF_022788845.1 Microbacterium sp. CIAB417
GTCAAGATCCCGACGAACTGCGCGTCCGGGGTGACCTCGACCTGATCGCCTCGGATGGTCGCCTGACCGCGTCCGCTCTCCACGCCGGCTTCGATCAGGCGCAGCTCCCCCTCGCCCTCGAACGGGTTGAAGTCGTTCTCGAGCACCGGAACCGTGATCGTCTCGCCCTGGTTCGTCTCCGGGAAGGAATCGGTGTTCGCGGTCGGGAGTGCACGCGTGGATGCCGTCACCGTCACATCGATGGTGCCCTCGATCGGCTCGGTCTCGCCGTCCGAGATGCGCACCGTGACGGTCGCGGCTGTGCCCTTCGGAGTGCTGGACGACGCCTCGACCTGCAGCTCGGTACCGTCGATGCGCGCGGAGATGCCGTCGGTGGCGCCGCTGACATAGTCGAACGTGTGCTTGCCCTGATCCTCGAGATCCGGGTCATCCGTGAGTTCGGCGAGATCGATGGACGAGGCGGCCTCCCCGGGGGCGACGTTGACCTGTCCC
>NZ_JAHZUT010000044.1:0-457 GCF_022788845.1 Microbacterium sp. CIAB417
TAAGATAGAGAAGTTGCCCTTCGGGCCTGGTTGTGATGGCTGGGTCGGGGGAGCGTCTGATCCTTGAGAACTCAACAGCGTGCACTTGTCAAATGCCAAATAACCTCGTTCCTGCTTCGGCAGGGTGAGATTCCTTTGGATCAATTTATATGGATGTCAGTTTGATATTCATTCTTTTGGTCAGTTTCAAACTCGCTGCATGATCGTTTTCCCGGTTGTGTATGCATTTCTTTTTTACGGAGAGTTTGATCCTGGCTCAGGATGAACGCTGGCGGCGTGCTTAACACATGCAAGTCGAACGGTGAAGCAGGAGCTTGCTCTTGTGGATCAGTGGCGAACGGGTGAGTAACACGTGAGCAACCTGCCCCGGACTCTGGGATAAGCGCTGGAAACGGCGTCTAATACTGGATACGAGAAGCGACCGCATGGTCAGTTTCTGGAAAGATTTTTTGGTCTG
>NZ_JAHZUT010000045.1:0-450 GCF_022788845.1 Microbacterium sp. CIAB417
TGGTTCGTGGGTTCATCAGCACAAATTAAGTCCCAGTCCCCGATGAGCAACTGAGCCAGTTGTACGCGGCGACGCTGCCCTCCGGAGAGCGACCCGATGACCGCATCCCACGAGAGATCGGTCAGCAGGCCGGCGATCACGTCCCTCGTGCGCGCGTTGCCAGCCCACTCGTGTTCCGGCATGTCTCCAACGATCGCTTGCCCGACGGTCTGTTCGTCGACGAGGGAATCCTGCTGGTCTAGGACGCCGACGCGAAGACCGTTGACGCGGGTGACTCGCCCGGAGTCTGGCGACATCGTTCCGGCGAGCAGCTTGAGCAGGGTCGACTTGCCATCACCGTTGCGTCCGACGATGCCGATGCGATCGCCCTCGCTGACGCCGAGGGAGACGGAGTCGAAGACAACCGTGGTCGGGAACTCGACATGGAGCGCCTCAGCGCCAAGTAGATGA
>NZ_JAHZUT010000046.1:0-449 GCF_022788845.1 Microbacterium sp. CIAB417
CGGGTGAACGTGGGCTGCTGGTTCTCCGGCGGCAGCACCGTGATCGGAATCGACAACGTCGCCTTACGACCCTCCGGATCATCCGGCCCGGCACCATCCGTCACCTCGAAGTTCAACGCATCCTTGCCGAAGAACCCCTGCGCCGACGTATACACCAACGTGCGCTCATCCTTGATCAGCGCATCACCGTTCGCATGCGCCGCACTGACCTTCTCCGCCTCCGTGATCACCACCGAACCACCACCGGCGACCGTCACATACTCATCCAACGGAACCTCGACCGTCTCCCCACTGACGACCTCGATCCCCTCCGTCGAATCCACCACCGGACGCAGATCCGCCAACGCCGGCACATAGATGAACGCCGACGTCGACTGCTCATCCTGATCCGTCAACGTATAACGGATCAACTGACGCTCATCCCCCACCGTCACCCGAACCTTGCCGTC
>NZ_JAHZUT010000047.1:0-423 GCF_022788845.1 Microbacterium sp. CIAB417
GGAGCATCCGTTCCTTGAGAACTCAACAGCGTGCACTTGTCAAATGCCAAATAACCTCGTTCCAGCTTCGGCTGGGTGAGATTCCTTTGGATCAAGTCCAACCCTTTGGGGTTGGCGTTATGGATTGTCAGTTTTGACATCCTTTTGGTCAGTTCAAACTCGCTGCGCACTTCTTTTTCCGTTGTGTGTATGCATTTTTCTTTTACGGAGAGTTTGATCCTGGCTCAGGATGAACGCTGGCGGCGTGCTTAACACATGCAAGTCGAACGGTGAAGCAGAGCTTGCTCTGTGGATCAGTGGCGAACGGGTGAGTAACACGTGAGCAACCTGCCCTGGACTCTGGGATAAGCGCTGGAAACGGCGTCTAATACTGGATACGAGACGTGGCCGCATGGTCAACGTTTGGAAAGATTTTTTGGTTCA
>NZ_JAHZUT010000048.1:0-291 GCF_022788845.1 Microbacterium sp. CIAB417
CGCAGTAATGCGTGTAGCTGACTGGTACTAATAAGCCGATGACTTGATAACACTTCGTTTGAACTGAAGCTGTTCGCGTCCACTGAGTGGTTCTCGATGTACGGTCGAGAACCGCAGACAACATTCTTTTGTTGTGTGCATGACTTGAAACATCAATAGTGTTTCGGCGGCCATAGCGAGAGGGAAACGCCCGGTCCCATTCCGAACCCGGAAGCTAAGCCTCTCAGCGCCGATGGTACTGCAGGGGGGACCCTGTGGGAGAGTAGGACACCGCCGGACTCCTTTTAGAAA
>NZ_JAHZUT010000049.1:0-288 GCF_022788845.1 Microbacterium sp. CIAB417
TGCGGTAACGCATGCAGCTGACTGGTACTAATAAGCCGATGACTTGATAACACATCGTTCTTGGTGTTCGCGTCCACTTTGTGGTTCTCGATGTACGGTCGAGAGCCCTACAGGCACACACGCTGTGTCTTTAGGTTTGATTGAAACATCAATAGTGTTTCGGCGGCCATAGCGTGAGGGAAACGCCCGGTCACATTCCGAACCCGGAAGCTAAGCCTCACAGCGCCGATGGTACTGCAGGGGGGACCCTGTGGGAGAGTAGGACACCGCCGGACTTCTTTTACGAAA